>QCJK01000004.1 GCA_003216075.1 Prochlorococcus sp. AG-409-B05 | reverse complement strand
TGCAGGAGGCTCTGGTTTGTCTGCTATTACAACTTCAGTGGTAATAAGTAAAGATGCAATTGATACTGCGTCTTGGAGGGCAAGACGCACTACTTTTGCAGCATCAATAATCCCAGCAGATAGCAAGTCTTCATAATTGCCTGTAAGTGCATTAAAACCTTTCCCTAGGCGCTTGATTTCAGAAACGACTACATCTCCATTTTGACCTGCATTGATTGCTATTTGCCTTGCTGGAGCAGTTAAGGCTCTTTGTACTATTTCTACTCCTGTTAGCTGATCTCCTGATAGGTCAGATGTAATAGTTTTAAGCTCTTCGCTAAGTTGAAGTAGGGTCATTCCACCTCCGGGAACTATCCCTTCTTCTACTGCAGCCCGAGTTGCATTTAAGGCGTCTTCAATCCTTAGCTTTCGATTTTTTAATTCAGTTTCAGTAGGTGCTCCAACCTTGATCACAGCTATGCCTCCTGCAAGTTTTGCTATCCGTTCGTTTAGCTTCTCTCGGTCATACTCTGACTCTGTTTCATTAAGTTCACGTTTAATAGAGGCAACTCTGGAATTTACTGCATCTTTTTGATCATCGTTTGCAACGATAGTGGTGCTGTCTTTTTTAATAGTGATTTTTCGAGCTTTTCCTAGGTCTGATACTTCTACTTTCTCTAGGCTCATTGCTTTATCTTCACTTATTAAAGTACCTCCAGTAAGTACTGCTATATCGGCTAAGGCAGCTTTACGTCGCTCTCCAAATGATGGGGCTCGAACTGCTGCTGCTTGTAAAATTCCTCTGTTTTTATTGACAACTAAAGTTGCCAAAGCCTCTCCTTCAACCTCCTCTGCGAGAATTACTAGTGGAGAACTTAATTTTTGAATTTTTTCTAATAGGGGTACTAGAGATGAAATAGTGCTGACTTTTTGATCTGTTATCAGTAGAAGTGCATTTTCGAATTCACATATTTGTCGGTCTCCGTCAGTTACGAAATAAGGAGAGCTATAACCTCTGTCAAATGCCATGCCTTCAGTGATTTCCAAATCAGTAGCAAGGGATTTGGACTCCTCGACGGTAATGACTCCATCCACACTTACTTTCTCCATAGCTTGAGCTACCATCTCCCCGATTTCTTCATCTCCACCAGCACTGACGGTGGCTACTTGAAGAATTGCATTTCCAGCAACTGATTGACTCATTTTGGAAAGTTTAGTGACTATAAATTCAGTCGCTTTTTCCATTCCACGTCGTAGTTCTATTGGACTGGCTCCTGCGGCAGCATTTTTAAGACCCTCATGAACCATTTTCTGAGCAAGAACAGTTGCTGTAGTTGTCCCATCACCTGCCTTGTCTTTCGTTTTAGTTGCAACCTGTTCAATTAACTTTGCTCCTAGGTTTTCAAAAGGATCTTCGAGTTCAACCTCTTTAGCAATAGTTACGCCATCATTCACGATGTCGGGTGATCCAAATTTCTTTTCAAGCACTACGTTTCGACCACGTGGCCCAATCGTTACTTTTACAGCATCTGCTAAAGCATTGACACCATTCTCAAGTGATGTGCGCGATTCATCTGAAAAGCTTAGTAGTTTTGCCATGTTCGTTGTTTACCCAATACTAAATTTCCCACAGGAGGTTCTCTCAATGGGAGGGGCGATAAGTGGGGAAAGCCGAATCCTTCTCAATTAGAGGTACCAGTTCATCCTCAAACTCGTTATGGTTTGAGGATGAATGACTCCGGCGGTTTGTTCTTTGTTTTGATGGCTGGATTAGCCGGAGTCATGACAATTGTTTATTTCCCATTACGTTTTTTCTTGACTGCCACGGCAAGAAGTAGAAGATTAAAACTACTCCAAAGAATTAGAAAGTTAAGAGATGAATTAGGTCAGCCTTTGGAGTCTTAACAGTAGTTCTGTTTGGTTTTCAGCCCATAACCATGCCTCCATCCACTTGAATTACTTGTCCAGTGATGTAGGACCCAGCAGGATCAGCAGCTAAAAACCTTACGGTGCCCGCAACTTGTTCAGGGGTGCCAAATGACCCTAATGGAATTGCAGTAAGAATTTCCTCTGCTTTCAGTTCTTTTGTCATGTCTGTAGAGATAAACCCTGGAGCTACTGCATTAACGGTGATTCCTCTACTAGCAAATTCTTTGGCAGTACTTTTTGTTAGACCAATTACTCCTGCCTTTGCAGAAGCGTAGTTGGTTTGCCCTGCATTTCCTATAAGTCCCACTACTGAAGTGATGTTAATTATTCTCCCTCTTTTTTGTTTCAACATTGTTCGGGATACTGCGCGAGTACAAAGAAAAACGCCAGTTAGATTGAGGTTGATTACAGCTTGCCAATCCTCTGTTTTCATTCGCATTAAGAGGCCATCACGAGTGATCCCTGCATTGTTTACTAATACATCTAATCTTCCACTTCGCTCTAAAATTGCTTTAACTAATTCATCTACATCCCTCTCTTCAGCAATGTTTGCTCTGAGTGCATAAGCGCTGCCTCCATGAGCCTTAATAGTCTGAACTACTTCTTCTGCTTTTCCTGGTGAGTTCGAGTAATTTACTATTACTTCAGCACCAGTTTCTCCAAGTGCTAGTGCGACAGCCTTGCCAATGCCACGACTGCCTCCTGTTACTAATGCAGTTTGTCCAGAAAGTAAATCAGGATAAGTCATTGTTTTAGAGTTAAAAGGATCGAAGGAACCTGGTTGGCAATCTTCGGTTTTATTATCTCAAAACGTACTAATTACTTTTTTGGAATGATCCGTGTCCTATTCCTCGTTATATTTCTTGGTCAAGATTGTCAACCATGTGCTATGTAATATTTTAATTGAGGTTTGAAGGTTACTGTGGTCAGTAATCTTTGAGTATGTCTTTAAAGGTTAATTTGCTCAAATCTGTTCAAAGCAACAAACGAAAGTATTGAATAGATTTCTTTTGGATCATTTTTTATTTTTTGACATGAGGAATTGATTGTGCATTTGTTGATCGCTGCTGCTGGAAGTGGACGTCGAATGGGAGCCAATGGGAACAAGTTGTTGTTGCCATTGGCAGGACGTTCGGTTTTGGATTGGACTTTGGATGCTGTCATGGCGGCTAAATCAATTGAATGGGTAGGAATTATTGGACAGCCTGTTGATAAATTAGAAATCATGAAGTTGGTATTAGATAGGCCAAAACATTTTGTATGGATAAATGGAGGAGATACTCGTCAAGAATCTGTTCAAAGAGGCCTCGCAGCATTACCTGATAATGCTGAGTATGTACTAATTCATGATGGGGCTCGTTGCTTGGTAGAGCCCGAACTTATAGATCGATGTTCTATGGCAATTACATCCGGTGAGGCAATTATTGCTGCTACCCCTGTTACTGACACGATAAAGCGAGTTGATAGTGAAAGATTAATTCTTGAAACCCCTAAGAGGGAAGGGCTTTGGGCAGCACAGACACCACAAGGATTTTCTGTCGCTCAATTAAAGCAAGGACATGAAAAAGCCAGCTTGCATGATTGGTGCGTAACTGACGATGCTTCTTTATATGAGCTTCTTGGATGGCCTGTTCGGATTTTGGAATCTGGCCCTGCAAATATAAAAGTAACAACCCCTTTTGATCTGATTGTGGCTGAGGCAGTGCTTGCTGTTAGATCAGCACATTGAGAGTGCCATCATTAGCATTTAGGATTGCTTTTCTTCCTAAAGGCAAGGCAGCGTTGCCACAGCAATGTCCTATAGGAAGTCCTCCTATTATTGGAATATCCAGATCTTGACTTCTCTCTTTTAAAACCTCTTCTACTTTGAAAGATTTATCAGCAGAATGATTTTCATGATTTTTACAGCTGCTGAAATCACCAAAACCTAGTCCAGCAATTCTTTGTAGAACACCTGTTAACCGCCACTGAGTAAGCATCCTGTCAATGCGATAAGGAGCTTCATTAACATCTTCGAAGATGAGAATTGATCCATCTAAATTTGGGAAATATTTAGTACCCAATAAATGAGAAGCAACAGTCAAATTGGCCACTACTAAATGGCCAGTTGCCAACCCCTCTTTCAATGATTTTCCATAAAGCTTAGGTATTGGTTTGCCAAATAACAATGCCTTCAATCTTTTTTGACTCCATTCAGGTTCTTTGGCAAGTGAAGTAAGCATTGGGCCATGAACGCAACCATCGAATCCTTCAGCAAGTCTTGCCAAAAGTAAAGAAGAAACATCTGAATATCCCACAAACCATCCTTCTTTCCAGGGTTGATTTTTTTCAAGTAGTCGTGCAGAACCCCAGCCCCCTCGAACAAATGTTGTTAATGCAGTTGCTTTATCTGGATGGAGTTCTTGATAACGAAAATCATCAGTTCCAGCTAAATAGCCCCAATGTTGGTTGTATCCTGTACTTTTTCGACAGATTAATCCCCAACTTTCTAGAATACTTATACCTTCTAAAAATGATTGATAATCTTCTAGTAGTGAACTGGCAGCTACTGTAATGAACTCATCACCTTTCTGGAGAGGCTTTGTTGTCCTTTGAGGCCTAACATGATGTATCATTTAATTTGTTCGTCCTATAATTAGAGCAAATAGAAGCAATGAGCCTAGAAGAACTTGATTTTTAAAATGTATTCCAAATTTGATATTTGGGATATTTACTTCACTTAGCATCCAAACGGCATGTTGCATTCCAAGGCTTGAAACTGTCCATATAGGCCAAAAGATATTAGTTACTCCTGCAGCAAATGATGCAATCGCAAAAAGGCAAGCTGCTATTCCATAACTTATAGAAACTACAATTTTAGATTTTCTCCCTAAGGCAATCACACTACTATGCAAGCCAAGCCTTTTGTCATCAGTTTGGTCAGCCATTGCGTAAACAGTGTCAAAACCAAATGTCCAAAATATTGTTGCCCCCCAACAACATATAAGTGGCAAACCTCCTTGCAGAGAAGATTCGCTTGCAGCCCAAGGAATTAAGACGGCAAAGCCCCAGCAGATAGCTAGGATCATCTGAGGGTAATTAAACCATCTTTTGGCTGTGGGATATAGCAATATTGGAGGTAGTGCAAGTAAAGAAAGTTTGATACAAAGGCTTCTACTAGGACTTGGTAATAGAGCTACAACAAATAGGCTTGCAAGAAGCATTACGCAAAGTAAAATCCACGCTGATCTGCGTTTTATAGAGCCTTGGGCTAAAGGACGATGCTTAGTTCTTGTAACTTCCTTGTCTATATTTCTGTCCCATAAATCATTTGCAATGCATCCTGCCCCACTTACAAGTAGCCCTCCCGTAATTATTAAGAAGGTTAGGGCTTTTGATGGAGGAGTTGTAGGAGTGAGCCAAAGTGACCAACCTGCAGGTATTAGTAAGATCAAGCGTCCGCTGGGTTTGTTCCAGCGAAGCAGCTCGATCCAGTGTTTTAAATGATGGTGAGGATCAGGAATGAGTTTCTTTATGAGTAATTGGTAATTCTCTTTACCAAGATTAAGCATTCTTCCTCGAGATGAACCCATAGATGCAAGAGTGTTTGAGTTAAGACATACCTGCTTTATGGTAGATGTCGCATCACTTTCTACTTCTCAAAGAGATTTTTAGCATCTGAAACAAGTTGCCATGAGCAAATCCATGACTCGTAATGTAGGAGCAATAGATATTGGGACTAACTCTACTCATTTGCTTATTGCGAGCGTTAATGTTCCATTACATACGTTCAGCATTCAAACTGCAGAAAAATCAACAACTCGTTTAGGGGAAGTGGATTCAGAGTCTGGAGACTTAACAGAAGATTCGATGGAGAGAGTTTTAGAAACTTTATTGCGTTTTAAAGAGTTGGCTGCAAGTCATAAAGTTGAAGAATTGATTACAGCAGCCACAAGTGCTGTAAGAGAGGCACCAAATGGTAGGGAATTTCTTTATCGAATCAAGGAAAAGTTGGGTCTTGAAGTTGAACTTATTAGTGGTTCCGAGGAGGCAAGATTGATTTATTTAGGAGTACTTTCAGGTATGCCATTTAATGATCGTCCTCATATCCTTTTGGATATAGGAGGAGGGTCGACTGAGCTGGTTTTGGCTGATAGTCGAGATGCTAGGGCTCTTACAAGTACAAAGGTTGGAGCAGTTCGATTGCAGCGTGATTTCTTTAAGGAAGATCCGATCACCCATAAAAGACGTACTTTTCTTCAGACATTTATTCAGGGTTCTCTAGAGCCTGCTGTTGTCAAGATCTCTAGTCGAATAAAACCTGGAGAGAAGCCTGTAATGGTGGCAACAAGTGGTACGGCTATGGCTATTGGATCATTAGCAGCTAGTCAAGAAGCGATTACACCGTTGAGATGTCATGGCCATAGATTGAAGAAAAAGACTTTAGATGACTTGATCTCGAAGCTTCTAGCTATGACTTATGAACAACGGAGGAGGCTTCCTCAATTAAATGATCGACGAGCTGAGATCATTGTTCCAGGAGCGTTGATTTTGCAAACATCCATGCAGATGTTTGCAATGGAGGAATTAATTCTTAGTGAAAGAGCTTTACGTGAAGGCTTGATTATTGACTGGATGATGCGCCACGGTTTTTTGGAGGACCGTTTTAATTTTCAAAGTAGTATTAGAAAGCGAACAGTTATCCATCAGGCTCAGCGTTTTGCTGTAGATCAAAAACGTGCCGAAAGAGTTGCTAATCATGCATTAACTTTTTATAAAAAAACCAAAGGAATTCTTCATCATGATCAAGGTGAGGGCCGAGAGTTGCTCTGGGCAGCAGCAATGCTACATGCATGTGGTAAACACATTAATAACTCCTCTTATCATAAGCATTCTTGGTACTTAATACGCCATGGAGAATTGCTTGGCTATTCACAATCAGAACACTTGATTGTAGCTGCAATTGCTCGTTACCACCGCAAGAGTTTGCCCAAGAAACGTCATGAAGAATGGCAATCATTAATTGATAAAAAATCTCGTGATATGGTTTCAAGTATGTCTTTACTTTTGCGTCTCTCCGCCTCTTTGGACTGCCGTCCTGAACCAGTAGTTGCATCTATTAATGTAGAAGCAACTACTGATGAAATAAGATGTGAGTTAATTCCAGAGGTAGCAAGACAAAACCTATTACTTGAACAATGGAGCTTAAGCAATTGTAGCTCTCTGATTGAACAGTCGTTTGGAGTAACTTTTAAGGTGATTATTGAAAATTGACATTTATTAGTTACTTTGAATCATTTAATCGGTACCAAACTAAATCTTTTCTTTTACCAAGTTTGTATGGCTTTCTGCCTTCTATCTTTATCCTGATCAGGTCAGGACGATTTGCATATATATCCAGCTTCTGATTTGGAGGATAGCTTAAGCTCCTTCTAAGTATCCCATTAAATAATATTTTTCCATCCATACTTATAATCTTTATCTTGCTTGGCTTTGTACTTTGGATTTGAATCCCGATTGCTTTTGTTAGGGAAGGGATCTCTTCTTCAGTTCCGAACTCTTTTTTTTGATATGAATGATTTATTGGACTTAATTTTTTTATGTCTAGGTTTGATTGCTTTATGAACAAACCAAGCAGTATCAGGCATATAATCCCAAGTGATAATTTAACCTTGTGGAGGTCCTTAGTTGCCTTGCTAAATGATATTTGTCTGTTGTAATTTGGGCCGGTAATTTTTAATTCTTCTTTGCTTATAGGGACTTTGGGTTGGAACATCAAGATCAATTCTTCAGGGCTTAATTGTAACTTTTCTGATATTCTCCTTATCATGGCCTGTATATATACCGGCTCGGGGAGTAAGTTCTCTTCTCCATTTTCCAAGGCAATCAGTTGTTCTTCCCCTATGCGAAGACTTTTAGACAAGTCTCTTGTGGAAATACCCTTGCTCTCCCTTGCTTTTCTAAGTATGCTTCCTATTTTAAATAACAAATTAAGATCCTTTTCATGATCTACTTGATCACTGTAATTGTCTTGGAGGCCTGTCGACTTCAAGGCGAATCACAGTTATTTTGTGAATCTTAAGTCATTATTCAGAATTTGCTAGTAGTCTAAGTGACTCCTAGTAGTATAAATTATCTTGTTAACCAAAAGTAGATTTACAGAAAATATTGTTCGAACTTTAGTTGGCTTGAATGGCTTGTATTTGGATTATGCTTTTTACCTTGCTTTGGTAGTAAAGTTGTATAGACAAATTTTAGATCTAGAATTAGACAAAGGATTCTATTGAGGACTCGGCCTGAATATATGGTTGTATGATGGCTGATATAACTTTGACCTGTGATGATGATTACTTAAGGCAGGGCTTATTACATAGATAGTGGTACGAATAAGGCCTCTTTCTCTAGATGTAGATGCCATTTTATTGAGAGGTACTATTTGGAGCCATTCATCCTTCCAACTAACTCTGTACCCAATTGCGACTGGAGTATCACTTGAATAATGTTTTAAGAGGGTTTTTTCAACCTCTTCAATATGTCTAGCGCTTAGATATAGGCAAAGAGTTGAGCCAGTGGAGGCAAGTGCGTCAAGATGCTCACGTTCTGGCTTGCCTGTAAGTCCACTTGCTCTACTGATGACTATTGTTTGGACAAGGCTTGGAATGGTTAATTCAGCAGGTATTGCCGCAGCTGTTGCTTGAAAAGCACTTAGACCTGGTACAACTTCGACTTCAATTCCTGCATCAGCCAAGCCACGGATTTGTTCTGAGAGCGCACCATATAGACATGGATCACCGTCATGAAGGCGAACTACTTTTTTCCCTTTTTTGCATCTTTCAATAAGTATTGGGAGAATTTGTTCAAGTGTTAGTGAACTTGTTTTGATGCATTCACATTCATTGGGGACTAGCCTAATAATTTCTGGAGAGACCAAAGAATCTGCCCAGACAAGGACTTCTGCCTCTTTAAGTCGATTTGAGGCTCGTATTGTCATTAGGTCCATTGCTCCAGGACCTGCTCCAACTATTGCTATTTGATTCATCTTGCAATTCTGTTTTTGGTTTTGAGTTCTGGCATTTTCTTTTTAAGACCATAAACCCACCAAATTCCAAGCAATCCTATTCCTGCAAGAACAAAACTCATTATCTGAGCAATTCTAAGGCCACCTTCACAAAGAGGTGCCGAAGAAAATATACAAAGGGGATCAGTTCGTAAGCCTTCTATGAAAAAACGACCAATGCTATAAGTTATAAGATAAATACAACTTAATGAACCTGATGGTAAATTAATAAATCCTTGAAATCCTCTTTTGAATAAGATAATTAATATTGAGAAAATTAAGAGGTTCCATACAGACTCGTAAAGAAAAGTTGGATGGAAATATTGATCACTGGCAAATGCTTCAGGTCGATAAATATATGGAATTGCAAGTTTCCATGGAAGTTCTGTTGGAAGACCAAATGCTTCATTGTTGAAGAAATTCCCCCATCGGCCAATAGCTTGGCCGAGCGCCAATGAGGGAACTAAAACATCCAAAATATCCCAAAAGGGTTGATTCCTGAATCTGCAGTACATAAGTAATGAAATAGTACCTCCAATTATGGCTCCGTGAATAGCAATCCCCCCTTTCCATATTGCTAAAGTGCTTATCAGATTGTATTTATAATCTGCCCACTGGAAAGCAACATAGTAAGAGCGAGCCCCTACAATTGATGATAATACAAGTATAGGTAATAGGTCATTAATGATTCCATACTTTAAGCCTCTTTGAATAGCAAGTGCGCTTGAAAGATTTAGGCCAATAAGTACTGATGCAGCAATAAGCAGTCCATACCATCTCAAAACTAGTGGACCAATCTCGAAAAGATTAGGGCCAGGTGATCTTAATGTAGCAATTAAGGCTTCCATTTACTTTGACTTGGAAGAACCCACAGTTGGGATTAATTGTTTATAAACCTTCTGCTGCTTGAACTTTTTCTACTTGTCTTTTTTTGAGGACAAGCAGAATTTGAGAAAGAGTTACTCCAGCAAAGAATACTAATAGTCCAATTACTCTTAAGGGGTCTTGAAGCACTACTTCGGTATCTAGTTGACCAAAACCACCAACATTTGGGTCATTGGTTAATCTTTGCCCACTCTCAACCTTGTCTCCTTCTTTTACAACAAGACTTGGACCAGTGGGAATGGTTTCAATAATTGAATCTTCATTTTCTGGTTTTAAGGTTATTACTCTTGAACCATTTTCACCAGTATCGATAGATATTATTGTTCCTCCTTTGGATGCTGCGAAGAAGTTATTGTTGCTTTTTTCCCCTGTTGGGTAAACTTGTCCTCTCCCTCTATTTCCACCAACATGGATTGAATATTTACCGAAATGAATGCTTTTATCTTTGTGAGGGTCGGGAGAAAGTATAGGGAAGACTATTTCTTGATTTTGATCACCAGGTAAAGGGCCAACAAGAATTATGTTGTCTTGATCCTCACTGTATTGAGTGAAGAATACTCCTTGAGTCTCATCTTTGATTTCATCAGTCCATCTGTCCTGCGGAGCAAGTTTGAATCCATCAGGCAACATAACTAAAGCCCCAACTTGAAGTGGAACTTCACTTCCATCTGCTCCTATCTCTTGAGTATTTGCTTTATAAGGGATCTTTACTGTGGCCTTGAAAACACTATCCGCTCCAACGGATTGGGGCACCTCAGCTTGAGTTTTCATTTGAGCCAAGTGACAATTCGCGCAAACAATTTTCCCTGTCGCTTCTCGAGGATTTTCATAGTTTTGTTGAGCCCAAAATGGATATGCCCAGCTAGCCGAAGGAGCCACTATCAAGGCAATAGCAAGAAATATTGAAAAACAGAGGTTTGTTATTAGACGTCGCATTTGTGATGATTGAGGCGAGTGAATTTGGGCGGAATTTAAAGAAGTGTTGTGGCTCAACCCCACCAGGGTTTATTGCCAGTTCGGAAATCTGTCTCAGTCCACTGACTTATTAGAACGTTATCGTCTTCTACTGAGACATGGGCTATAGCAAGAGAAAGAGGTGCCGGTCCTCTAACAACTTTGCCAGTTGAGTCATATTGACTGCCGTGACATGGACATACAAATTTGTTGGCCCCATTGTTCCAGGGGACTACACATCCGAGATGAGTGCAAATCGCATTAATTCCATAACTTTCAATTGAATCAGTACCTTCAACAATTAGGTATGTGGGATCTCCTTTTAGCCCTTGAACAAGGCTTCGATCACCTACGGGGTGATTGGATAGCCACCCAGAAGCGGTGACAGGGTTTCCAAGAGCATCCTTTGCAGTTGTACCACCTCCACTTCCCCCTGCTCTAAGTGGTGTGAAATAACTAGCCACAGGGTAAAGGGCGCCTAATGCAACTCCAGTGACCGTTCCGAAGGTCAGCAGATTCATGAACTGCCTCCGACCCATTGAGGGCACATCAATAGAGGTCATTTGTGTCATTAGAGATGATCGTCCTCTGGGCACACTTAAGGCCATTATGGACTGTGAAGGGCCAGCATTGCTTTGCAAAAACTGGGGCTTTGATACCCAGTAGATTTTATTTATTTGAGTTTGCTTGCGCTTGATTCAGTATTCATCGTTGTTTAGCTTGATAGAGCCATCACATCTGATGAGAATCCCATTGGCTCACTTGTAATTTGTTGTTAGATGAAAATGGTTTTTTTGCCTTGATCATTCCCTTCAGACTAGGAGATAGAGGCATATTTAGTTGAGGTGAAATAAATTCCCTACTTTTTTTGGAAGAATAGAGAGGATTAGTCATTTTTTTACTTATAAATCACAAGTGAATCATTTATTCCATTACTCAGATGAAGTAATCAGTTGTTGATTATTTGGTTTAGTAATGCTACTAGGAAACTTGTTCTCTGAATTGGTCAGTGAGTGCAACTAATACGACACCTACGAGGAAAAGGGCTGTTATCGCAACGGCTAATAAAAGCATTGTTATCGGGTCGGTTGAGGGCGTTAGGACAGCCCCTGCTAATGCAGCACTCATCACTACCCATCTCCATGCTTTAAGCATTTTTCTCCACTGAACGAGGCCAAATGCTCCTAAGAGCATTTGTAGTACTGGTAGCTGAAAGGCTAATCCTGTTGCCAACATAAGAAGAAGTACAAAGTCTAAGTACCGTTCAATTGACCAAAGTGGTTCAACTACATCAGATCCATAGTTGATTAAGAAATTAAGAGCTGCCGGGACTAGAGCCCACCATGCAAATATCAGTCCTCCAATAAAAAGTATTGCTGAGCCAGCAACTGCTGGAGCGATTAGGCGCCTTTCTTTTGAAGTAAGTCCTGGTAAAACAAAAGCAAGGCCTTGGTAAAGGATATAGGGCAGGGCAATAGTGAGGCCAGCGTATCCAGCAACTTTTATTGATGCGAATAGAAATTCTCCAGGCGCTACTTGCAAGAAATGTATTGAATTTGCGGGGGCTTCTAAAGTTTTGACTAATGGTTTGACAAACAAAAGGCTTGCTAAAGCCGCAATCACTATTGCGGCAAGGCTGCGAAATACTCTTTGACGTAATTCCTCAAGGTGGTCCGTCAAGGGCATTTCGACATCATTTGGAGGCTCGACGCTCTTTGGACTACCATCAATATGAATTGGCGGCGGAGGATTGAGAGTGGAGCTTTTAATGGTTTCGGGACTTTCCAGAAAGACTAGATATTGCTTCTTATAGCCTAAGAGTTTGTGAGAAGATTAAATGAATTACAAGAGGTTTAGGATGAATTCAAGAAATAATGATTCGTATTACTTAGTTGTTTGGGCTTAATCCTTTATAGCTTTGTTTAGAAGAAATAGTTATTGAAATTATAATATATACTCTTTAGGTAACAGATTGTGCTTGTTTTTACATTGCTAATGTTCAATGGTTAACTTGAAAAATTTATAGTTAATGCTAAAAAAACAAGAAAAGCTAAATTAATTCTATTTATGAAAAATATTGAGTAAATCCTATAATGAAATTTGGAAGCTAAAATCTAGGCAATTCTTCTTCTGCCTGTGTTTCTTTGGTTGATATTTCTAATATTATTCTGAGAGCTTGTAGGATCAGGGAGCAGGAATGGTGGGGCATTATTAAGAGATGATTTGCCGTAGGTTTCAAACTCTCTATAGCCACCCATCTTCCCATTCGTCTTCATGAGTGCACTAGTAAAAGTCATTATGAGAAAGACTGTTGGCGCTCCAATAATTAAGGCTGCACCAAAAATGTAACCAATTAAAAACTCAGGAAAAGTATGATTTCCCAGGAATTCATGGGTGCCAAGAAGGAAATTAAGCATTTAAATTCACATCTGATCATTTTTTAATGATACGGCATCGGAAGTCAGAAGGTGCCTCCTGCTTAGCAGGTCCGTCTTTCTCCTTGAATAGGTTTTTGGCGGCCCCTAAGCTCGTTCTAGATGATGAATGATTGAAATGGATCGTCATTTGTCTTAGCGATTTGAATTGTCAAAAGATTGGTTTATGAACCGCTCTGATTAGATTGAGAAAGTACTTTTGATGCTCGCAAAGGATCTCCCCAGTAGACGGTGCTATTTCTGTGTCGCAAAACCCCAGGACCCGCACCAGGAATTCTTTGGAGTTGATCTGTGGAAGTGACTATTACAGGAACATTCCTGTTTCCTCTTCCACGGCTAAAAAAAGCAGCAAGATCAGCGGCCATTTGGAAATCCTCTTCTTCGGCTAAACCTGTGGATGCTTTAAGAATTACGTGACTTCCTGGACATTCCTGAGCATGAAACCATTTATCTCCACGATTTGATTGACGCATGCTAATCAAATCATTTTGGCGGTGGTTTCTGCCGATCTGAATAATGAGTCCACTTGGACTTTTTATTTCAAGGGGATTAGTTGGCTGCATTGTTTTTTGATGAATATTTTTTTTACGCTTTTTACGGGGACTTAGTAATTCATCTAATTCATTTTGTAGTTCATATAATCTCTGAAATTTTATTGAATTATCTTCTGAATTGTCATTTATTATCTCTTCAGCAAAAGCCTCACTTCCTTGAATAATCTCTATTCTTTGTTGGTGAAATAAGATACGATCTTTAATTATTGGTATTGAACGACGTAGTTTCTTTACCTGCCGATAAAGTTTTTGCGCTTGATTTACTAGATCCTTGCTAGGGAAAGGACTGCAAAGTAGGTTGTCAGCTTTTTTTTGAAGCTCATTGCTTTTAGAAGTATTTTTTAGTAATAGTTGTTGTGAAAATATTATGTTTTCTTCTGCTTTTCTAAAGTGAATAATTCTATTTTCTAATTCTCTTTTTATTTTACTTAGCTTCATATTATCAAGATGATCACGATAATATCTTCCTAAGGCAAGGCTTAGACCTCTTTGGATGAAATTTTTATTTTCTTTGGTATTCCAAACTCGGAAAGGAGTTGGCCCATCAAAGTCAAGAATTAGTCTTGATTCCTCTATCCTTTGCAACCAAATAGACCATCTCTCATATAGACGAATCCATTCATGATTCGATATACTCATTACTTGAAGATTAATAAGACTTTTGGCGATCTTCTCTTCATCATGTGCAATTTGAAGTATTAGAGAAGGACTTATTCCTTGATAACTTTGTTGTAGAGATTTTTTTAGTGTTGTTGGGATCAAGCAAAGTCTTTGTTTCCATCGTTCCATAGATTCACTTCGTCTAGGTTCAACACCCAGTAAGGGAGGAGGAGGAACATATAAATCACCTGTGCTAAGTGGTCTTATTCGAGATTGATTATTACGAACTTGTCGCCCAAGAGTGATAATCTTTTGCTTCTCATCTAGAAGTAAAATATTGCTATGGCGACCCATTAATTCAACAACTAAAGTTCGATGAATATTTTTTCCAGGGCGCAATGCCCATTTAAACTCAACTATACGATCAAATCCTTTTTGATTTAATTTGATAAGTGTCATTTGTTTTAAGCCGTGTTGAAATTGTTTAGCAAGAGTGCTTTCTCCTCCTTTTCTTATGGGCGATGGGATTTCTACAATCCTTGCGGCATCAGCACTCCAACTAATTTCAAGCCAGGACAAGCCTTTTAGTGTCCTGAGGCCAATTTGAAGGGTGCTTGAATCTAGTTGTTGCGCTTTTTCAAAGCGACTAGGCAATATTTCTTCTCGAAGGTCTGCCATTACAGCCTTTAGGCTGGTTAGGTCCATTAACTGCAAAGGGGCACAGTCCATTTATTTAGCCTGGACTAATCATGAGATGAGTGCCCCCCAGTTTGTTAAATGATTTGTTGTAAGTAATGGCTCCATCAACAATTGCTTGTGGATTCACAGTGATTACGGGACCTAGTGGGGTCGGGAAGGGTTCTTTGGTGAAGTTACTACTTCAGCGACATAAAGAAATTTGGCTGTCTATATCAGCAACGACTCGTGCACCAAGAGATGGGGAACTTGATGGTGAGCATTATCACTTCTTGGAGCGTGATCGTTTTTTTAATCTGGTTGATTCGGATGGATTTCTTGAATGGGCAGAATTTGCTGGGAATTGTTATGGAACACCTGTAAAACCAGTCAAGGAAAAACTTTCGGATGGAATACCAGTTTTGCTTGAAATTGAGTTGGAAGGAGCTAGGCAGGTAAGGAAAAATTTTCCGGAAGCTCTTCAGATTTTCCTTGCTCCTCCAAGTTTTGATGAACTTGAAAAACGTATACGAGGACGAGCAACAGATGAAGAAGAGGCTATACAGAAGCGTTTAGTTAGAGCGAAGGAAGAATTAAAAGCAAAAGATGAATTTGATGCAGTGATTATCAATGATGATTTGTTGACAGCAGTCTCTCAAATTGAAAAACAAATGGGCTTTGAGAGTCCTTAATTTTTACATTTATAGTTTTTAGCGCTAATAAAAGAAAATAGATCTCTTTGAAAACATAAAGGGAGGCCTTAAGTAAGGCCTCCCTTTATGTTTTCAAAGAGGATAACTATATTTTTAAGTTATTCTTTTTAGAATCCACCACTTAAGGGGTGGAAAAGTAGGTCTGGATGGAAGCGCTGGAATTCAACTATGTAGCCAGCAGTAAAAAGAACCCATCCTGCGGCGACTACTGGAACTGATCTGAAAAGCTTGTGGTTTTCATACCAGGGGCCTTGGTGTGGGGAATTTGACATTATGTTGATGAGAAAATTGTGGGATTGTGAAGTCTGTGTAGTTACTTCAGTGAATTAAAAGGGCACTTGGCTGTAATCAGACTCTGGAGAACAAGTGATGTTCTTGTTGCTTTCTCGTAAATCTCCTCCACGAGATTCTTTATCAGCCAGCTCTGGCCAACGAGCTCCTTTAACTAAGGCATCTCTTAAAAGGTCTGGGTCAAAGAAAAGCTCTTTGTCGACAGGATCACTTGAGGCTCGAGCTGCTCTTAGATATTCTCTGCCAGCCCAACCAATTATTCCTGCAACAAAGATGAATATATGAGCTGGAATCAACACATCACCTTCGTGTCCACGGTTTGCAAGAGCACCAAATGGTTCAAGAGTTGGAGCGATAATTAGATGTGGTAAACCATCATCACCACAGGAGGCTTTGCCGTACCTCTCAAATCTTGCAACATCTTGTGGTGTAGATGCAGCGCTCGCTCTTTCTTGGAAACGTGCGTTTTCAGAGCAAGTGGTTAGTGCAGAAGCTGTGAAAGAGGTGCTTTCTCTGTCAGGATTCAGATCGGGCCCAGCATTTGCTACTGGAGCAAAGCCGATGACAAGGAAAGCTGATAGGAGAATGGCGAAGAAACGACGCATTAGTTCTATTCCTGGTTAAGCCTGCCGTGCGAGAACAGGATGTCAGTCCTATATAAGTTAGATGAGATACAACTCAATGCAGCAAAAATTGCTCGCCCTCGAAACAAGTTGTGACGAGTCTGCTGTGGCTGTGATGGGAATGGAGGGCAAGAAATTAGTAGTAATAGCAAATCGAATAGCTTCTCAGGTCAATGAACATGCGAAGTGGGGAGGAGTCGTACCTGAAATTGCTTCAAGAAAACACTTGGAGGCTTTGCCATTTCTTCTTGGGGAAGTATTGAGTGAGTCGAAGTTAGAGATGACCGATATGGATGCAGTAGCCGCAACAGTTGCGCCAGGCTTGGCAGGGGCTCTAATGATTGGTTCAGTAACAGCCAGGACACTTGCCTCCTTATATTCCTTGCCTTTTATAGGGATTCATCATCTAGAGGGACATCTATCATCAGTTTTGCTAGGGAAGAATCCTCCTGAATTGCCCTATCTTGTTTTGTTGGTAAGTGGTGGGCACACAGAGTTAATACGTGTGTCAAGTGACAGAAATTTCATTCGTTTAGGACGTAGTCACGATGATGCCGCTGGTGAAGCTTTTGACAAGGTTGCAAGGCTGCTAGGTCTTCCCTACCCAGGTGGCCCTGCCATTGAAAACTTGGCATCGAAAGGGGATCCCAAAAGATTCGTTTTACCAAAGGGAAGAGTCTCCAGGCCTGAAGGTGGTTATTACCCTTATGACTTTTCTTTTAGTGGATTGAAAACAGCGATGTTGCGTTTGGTTGAATCTTTGCGCGCAAATGGCCACGAGATTCCCAGACCAGATCTTGCGGCAAGTTTTGAAAATATTGTTGCAGAGGTACTTGTTGAAAGAAGTTTGCGTTGTGCTGTTGAAGAAAAATTAAAAACCCTAGTAATGGTTGGTGGTGTTGCTGCAAATAATCGACTTAGAGAAATGATGAAACAGAGAGCATTTGAGGAAGGGATTGATTTGTACTTGGCACCTAAGGCTTTTTGTACTGATAATGCTGCCATGATTGGTGCAGCTGCATTGATGCGTTTAGAAGTAACTAATAGATCTAGCTCAATAGAATTAGGTGTTTCTCCCAGATGGCCTTTGGCTGAGGCAGATTCTTTTTATCAATCTCCGCCTCCTTTTTGATTGGATAGATGGCAAAGGCAAGATTTTTTATTAGATTAAAGCTATGGAGAGCAAAACTCAGTTTGAATCTAGAGGAGGTGGGCAGCCTGTCAGTACAGGAGAGTTGAATTCATGGAGGCGTGGGTTTACTCCTCAAGCTGAAATATGGAATGGTCGGATGGCAATGTTTGGTTTAGCTGTTGGATTGAGTTTGTTACTCTTGTTCAATTTTTTTTCCATAAATTGATTAATCTTGTTTTGATTTAAAGTTTATTTTTGATAATTTTTCTGCAGTATTTATTTCCTGACATGAAGATTTTTAGGTTAATTAATAGAATTCATCCCCATTGCTCTAAATATTTTAAACCTCTAGCAATTTAACTCTATGGCTTTAAAGCCCCGCGTTACTTTCGTGTTGGGTACTCGTCCGGAGGTTATTAAGCTAGCCGTTGTGATTATGAGGTTTAAGGAATCTCAAGATATAGAAACACGTGTTGTGCTTTCTGGGCAACATCGAGATATGGCAAATCAGGTAATGAATTTGTTTGAAATTAAAGAAAATCGAAATATTGATCTAATGTCTCATGGACAGAATTTGTCTCATATAACCAGTTCAGTATTAAATGGACTTAAAATTGAATTTAAAGAATTTCCTCCTAAACTTGTTTTTGTTCAAGGAGACACTGCAACAGCTTTTTCTGCTTCTTTGGCAGCTTTCTATGAGCAAATTCCGGTAGCGCATGTTGAGGCTGGACTTAGAACCAATAATTGGTTAGAACCTTTTCCGGAAGAAATGTATAGGAGGTTGATTTCTCAAATTGCACATTTACACTTCGCTCCGACATATTGCTCTGCACTTAATTTAAATTCAGCTGGAGTACTTGGTAATATTTTAGTGACGGGTAATACCGTTATAGATGCCATAGATTATATCTCTAGCAAATTGCCAAGATTGGCATTGAAAGGTATTGATTGGACAGTCCAAAAAGTAATATTAATAACGGTACATAGAAGAGAAAATAGAGGAGAAAGACTTGGGCAAATTGCTTCTGGTATAAGGAAAATATTGGAATCTAACAATGATGTGGTTTTATTATTTCCTTTGCATCCAGATCCTGAATTAGGTAAAAGAATTCGGAAATTATTAGGCAATCATTCAAGGATAATATTTACTGAACCATTGGAATATAATTTTTTCTTAGCGGCAATAAGGGATTGCTCTTTGATCTTGACTGATTCTGGAAGTATCCAAGAAGAGGCTTGTGCATTTGCTAAACCAGTTTTAGTCCTTAGAGAAACTACGGAGAGGAATGAGGCCGTCAAAATTGGTATTGCCACTCTTGTAGGGACTAATCCTGTAACTATTTGCTCAGAAACAACAAGAGTTCTTAAAGACTTAGAATGTTTTAATACAAAAGTAAAGAGGATTCCAAATCCTTTTGGAGATGGCAAATCAAGTAAAAGGATTTTTAATGCAAGCCGCACATTTCTTGAGCTCTAAGGCTTCTTTTAGTCCATGTGGAATGTACAGGTGGTCGTTAAGGCGTAAATGGAGTAAAAGTAACAAGAGAACTTTGCTTTTTGTTGGATTAAACCCTTCTATTGCCACTGGGGAAAAAGATGATCCAACTTTAAGGAGATTATTGAGGTTCTCTAGAGGGTGGGGATATGGCGAATTGATTGTAGTTAATCTTTTTGCAAGGATTAGTAAAACTCCAGAAGTACTTATTAAATGTGCTGAACCCATAGGTGTAAAAAATGATCATGAGCTATTTATTCAATTTTGTAATTGGTCTCAGACCTCATGGCGAGATCTTTGTTTTGGCTGGGGAGAAAGAGGGGTTTTGTTTCAACGTAACCTTGAAGTAATGGAAATGGTTAAGTTCTTTTGGAATGTAAGACAGCTTAAATTTTTTGATGCGTCAGGACCTTTCTCTATGGGCCTAACAAGGAACGGTAACCCTCGACATCCTTTATATTTATCAAAGAAAGAACAGATGAAATCTTTTGCTCTTTAAGAATAAGATCTATATTAAAATTGTATTGTTTTTAAATCTCAAATAAAATCTGAGACTAGGTTTTGGAATTTATCACCATTTGTTTTTATTATATGGAGAGTTTCATCCCCCTACCCTATAAACGGTTCTGCAGTTATATAAGGGGGAGAATAATTTCTTTTCTAGACAGGAGAGTGTTTTAAGTGCCTCTAGCGCAGATATTTGATCAGCCTCTCTTTTTGCGGTCAGAAGCAGCGATAGAGGTAGAACTGCAATGTTTTCAGGCGAGATTCAATGACGCCTGAGCGTCTAGGTTTGCTTTGGGGAATTACCGTCTTCGTGGGCGCAGGCGCAAGGCTTTTGGCTGCTTTGACTGGACTTCCTGGTGTTGTTTTGCTATTGCTTTCTGGACTTTTTATTGGGAGATCTGGTCTTGGATTAGTAGAACCTTTGGATTTAGGGCAAGGACTAGAAACAATAGTTGGACTTTTAGTAAGTTTGGTCTTGTTTGACGGTGGTCTGAATCTACGCCTCCCTGGTGACACAATTAAGGCCACAGTATTGAGAATCTCCCTAATAAGGCTTGTTGTGTCATTGGCAGCTGGCCTTTTGGCTGCACATTGGCTTGCAGGCTTGGGATGGTCAGTTGCGGCGGTATATAGCGCAATTATTTTGGCTACAGGTCCAACAGTGGTTACGCCATTAGTACAACAAATACGATTGGCTCCTCCTCTTGGAGATGTACTTGAGGCAGAGGGTTTGTTCCTTGAACCAGTAGGGGCTGTTTTGGCGTTGTTGTTGCTTGAATTATTGGTTGGAGATTTACATGGTTGGAGGGAGTTGGCTCTAGGTTTATTTGCTCGGCTGGGAGGAGGAGTAGTTATAGGCGCTTTTGCAGGATGGGTGCTTTCGGAAGGGCTTAAGCGAATAAGGCCTGATCCATCGGTAGGGCTGAGATTGCAGTTGACCTTAGGAGTTTTATTCCTTCTATATGGGATTTGTGAATGGATTTTGCCAGAGTCTGGTTTGCCCGCTTCAGTGGCAGCAGGTTTTGTTGTAGGTAGAAGGCCTGCAACTGAGGCCAATCAACTTGATCAATTAATTAGAGAACTAGCTCAATTGGCAATAACTATGCTGTTCCCACTCTTGGCTGCAGATGTTTCCTGGAGTGAGTTAAGCCCTCTTGGATGGGGAGGAATTACATGTGTGCTTGCATTAATGTTAATTGTGCGGCCTTGTGCAGTAACTGTTGCCACGATAGGTCTCCCATTAGATGTTAAGCAGCGGTTGTTTCTTGGCTGGTTAGCGCCTAGGGGAATAGTTACCGCAGCTGTTGCATCTCTTTTTTCTATTCGACTTGAGCAAGCAGGTGTATTAGGTGCCGGCCGCCTTCAGGGATTAGTATTTTTAACTATCCTTATGACAGTTGGGATTCAAGGTTTGACAGCACAGCCTTTGGCTAAAGTCCTCGGTCTTTTGTCCCCACAGGAACAGGCACATAAGTCTAACGAAAGCTCTCAATCAAAGACAAGCCCTGATTCTGCTTCGGTCTTGACCGATTCTGGCTAACAAAGACCATGTAGTTATTAAGTCAGGTCCTTGCATTTTCCCAAGAAGAGCAGCTCTGAGACTTTTCATTATTAGACCTTTTTTTACACCAGCTGAGTCGGCGGCAATAGATAGAAGGCTTTTGGCTTGTTTGGTATCAACCCCATCCCAAGGCTTGTTTTCCAGAAGATCTAGAAGGGTTTTAAGAGCTTTAATTGCTCCTTCAATTTTGAGTTGTTTTAATCCATCCTGTTCCAACTTTGGTTGCTCAAAGAATGGCTTTGCTTGATCAATTCCATCATTCAGCAAGATGAGTGATGGACGAATGAGTTCTACAAGCTCTTTTCCCCAAAGTTGATTTGGCAAATTCCAACCTTGTTCAGTCCATAAAGGAATGATGGACTCAAGCAGGAGGTTTATTGGTACTTCGTGAAGGACTTGAGCATTTAGCCAATTGAGTTTGTCCCAGTCAAATTTGGCCCCAGCTTTGTTAACCCGATCAAAGCTGAACATTTCTCCAGCTTTTTTGATTGTGAATCTTTCTTCCATCCCTTCAGGAACAGACCAACCTAGAAGGGTCATATAGTTTGCCAATGCTTCAGCTGTGTAGCCCATTGCTCTGAAGTCGCTTAGGGATGTAACTCCATCTCGTTTGGAGAGTTTGCGTCCTTCAGCATTAAGGATCAAAGGAGTATGAGCAAAATTTGGTATTGATAAGCCCAGTGCTTGATATAGCAAGATTTGTTTGGCTGTATTTGCGATGTGATCTTCTCCTCGGATGACATGGGTTATATCCATAGCCGTGTCATCGACCACGACAGCCAAATTGTATAGAGGTGCTCCGATTTCATTCGCCGGTGCTCTACGGGCGATCACCATATCTCCTCCAAGGTCACTTCCCTTCCATGACATTTGACCTCGAACCATGTCTCTCCAAGTGATTTCTGCTGAATCATCGATGCGAAATCGAATCACCGCAGTCCTCCCTTCTGCTTTAAAAGCTTCTTGTTGTTCAAGGTTGAGATTCCTGTGCCTGTTGTCATAACGAGGAGCCTGCCCGCTATTTTTTTGCTCTTCTCTCATGGCATCAAGTTCAGCTTCCGTTGTAAAGCATCTATATGCGTAACCTTTATGAAGCAATGTTTTGATAGCAGTTCGATGTTGCTCTATTTGATTGCTTTGAATGATTGGCTCTTCGTCCCAATTCAAACCAAGCCAATTCAAACCATCAAGAATATTGTCGGTGTATTCAGGCTTGGATCTTTCTTTGTCTGTGTCCTCTATTCGTATTAGGAATTTTCCTTGTTCATGTTTTGCGAATAACCAATTAAATAAGGCTGTTCTTGCAGTCCCTATGTGAAGAGTACCTGTGGGACTTGGGGCCAGGCGAACTCGCACCTTCAATGTTTTTCTCTGTTTTAGGAAACGGGACCGACGGGATTCGAACCCGCAACTTCCGCCGTGACAGGGCGGTGCTCTAACCAGTTGAACTACGGTCCCAGGTTTTGGTCAGCCTGATTTTGTGGCTGCCAGATATCGAACATTCGACATCTGGAAGTATCTATCTACAACATGCCCCACGTCAACTTGATTGTTTTGGTTCTTTGGACCTGTTGACAGTAAATCTTGTAGGATTTCTTTGAGGCAGGTCATTTTAAAGAACTTATTTGGGTTGTATTCAATCAAAAAGTTGGCATTGAGATGGAATGAAATGTAATTAGAGCCTTGCTTATTGATCGACTTTAAAAACAATTCATAGATAAAGCACTGGCACTTTGAATTACGCCTAAAGGCCCCTAGGAAATTGGTCAGGGATCTCTAGTTGATTGATATAACCAATGACTGGCCAAACAAAATCAGGGGCGAAAGCCAGCGGGTTCAATCAATCGAACTTGATTTCCGCGTGCTGTGAATTCGCGACCCTGATCGCTTTGAACGACCACTCGGCCGCCAGATTTGACTCTAATGACACGTGCTCGTACCCAACCGAGTGCGGCCGACTCGAGCACCTTGACTACATCACCAGGTTGAAGATCTAACTCCATTATCGAAACTAGGAAACTGCAGGAAGGGTCATCGGACGCGCCGTGGAGGACTCGAACCCCCGACATCAGGTTTTGGAGACCTGCGTTCTACCAACTGAACTAACGGCGCATTGAGAAGAACCTTGAACCATCGCTTTGGGCGAGGGGTTTGGTTTGAACGAGGTCATTAGCCTCAACGGTCGAAGCGCTGCTTCACGCGGGTGGCTTTGCCTACCCGTTCACGCAGATAAAAGAGCTTCGCCCTTCTAACTTTACCGCGACGTTCAACTTTTAAGGAGGCCACTTGTGGGCTGTGAAGCATGAAGACTCTCTCAACACCAATTCCTTGGAAGATCCTTCTAACTGTAATGGTTTCATTTAAACCACCATGGCGCTTTGATATGACAACTCCCTCATAAGGCTGAACTCGTTCTTTATTGCCTTCACTAATTCGCACGCCAACTTTAACTGTGTCCCCTACATAAATTTCAGGGATGGATTTTTTTAGTTGAGATGACTCAAATCCGCGAATAAGCTCTTCTGGACTGAGCTTATCTTTGATTCCGGTGTTTTCACTGGTAGTGAGACTTGAAGCTTCTTTTTGAGAAGGCTTCTTTGATTTCTCATTACTAGAGCTCCCATCGAGGGAGATTTCTGTGTTATCAACTGCCATCCCAGATCCAGGTTGATTCAGCAAAGCATGATTCTAACTGCTCGTTAATCAATAATTCAGATTTTTTTGCTTTTACTACCAGCTCATTTCCTGTGAACTACCCAGCTCATCCTTGTAATCACTAGCTAAAGGAAGGCCTCCAGCATTTCGAATGATGCAATTCGATTCTTCTCTGGACTTATCTATTTTCCTTCATGAATAGTCATTAGACACTGAACTTGCACTAGAAACAGTCCATTCAAGTATCTTTGCGGCTCATAACTCACGAACTTAAGTAGGAGAAGTGTTATAAAAAGTGGAAGAATTCTCTATGGACCAACCAATAAGTGAAGTTGACGGACATGCTTGGACTAACTCATTTTTTCAACCATGCATCTATTGATACTGAAATAAGCCATATTTAAACCAATTTCTTTTTTAAAGCCCTATGGATTGGGTTTGGCCCTTTATTTTTTTTTGTCGATGAAACTCTTTGCTGACCTTCTTTCTTCTAGATCTGCATCCTCTGCAACCTCTGCTGGTCCACGTATTCAGCAAAGAAGAGGTGTTGAAATCAAATCTGCAAGAGAAGTGGAAATTATGCGAAAAGCTAGCGGAATAGTGGCAACTGTTTTGCGGGAAATCAATGCAATGGTTCAGCCTGGTCAGACAACCTCTGACCTTGATGCTTTCGCCGAGCGCAGGATTAGGGAGATGGGCGCAGTTCCAAGTTTCAAGGGCTATCACGGATTCCCTGCAAGTATTTGTGCAAGTATCAATAATGAAGTGGTTCATGGTATTCCTTCTTCTAAGCGCGTTATAAAAAATGGGGATTTACTGAAAGTAGATACCGGTGCCTATTTTGATGGTTATCACGGTGATAGTTGTATTACTATATGTGTGGGAAATGTTTCTCAATTGAGTAAGGATTTAAGTCGCGTTGCTCAAGAATCGTTAATGGCGGGCCTTCTGCAGATAAAGCCTAAAAATACTCTTCTTGATATAGCAGGAGCCATCGAAGATCATGTGAAAGAGAATGGCTTTAGTGTTGTTGAAGATTACACGGGTCATGGAGTTGGAAGAAACCTTCATGAGGAACCTTCTGTATTTAATTTCAGGACAAAAGACTTGCCAAATGTAACGCTTAGACCAGGGATGACATTGGCGGTTGAGCCAATATTAAATGCTGGGAGTAAAGTATGTAAAACACTTTCAGATAGATGGACAGTTGTAACTGTAGATGGAAGTCTTTCTGCTCAGTGGGAACACACCATAGTTGTAACTTCTGACGGTTGTGAGATACTAACTGATCGGGATAAATAAATATTTAAAGAATACTTTATTTATTTTTGCCGATTAATAATTAATAGTTTTTGTTAGGCGATAATAAATTCTTCTTAGCAACTCTACAGTAGGCATACTTATATATGTAAATGGATTTGGGCTGACTATTATTAAGCTGAAATTTAATTCTATTTGTTTGATTATTAGCGAAGCAACAATGTCTGGAGACATTATCCCTAGAGAATTTAAATTTGATTTAAATGGTCCTAGTACCATTTTTCTTATTACTAGTAAGTTGCTTGTTTCCTTATTTAAATTGCTCCATTTAACACTTATAAGCTCACCTATTAATTTTTTGCTTATTTCATATGCTGGGCTTAGGGCAGGTTGTATCTCTGCCTCAGATGTATTGATCCATATTTCTTTATTCTTTTTTGGATTGTTGGACTTAAGTATTAACTCTTCAAAACGCTCAATAAGGCGCCAAGTGCTTAAAGCATTAACATCTAGAGCAAGATTTATATTCTTGGTGCTTTGGTTGCCTTTAGGATTTATTCCATGATTCAAAATCAGAATATCCAAAGAATTTAGAGTATTGTCTAGAGAATCTTCTTCACCGCAGCGCCAGCGAACCCATTGTTGAGGCTCATTTTCAAGAGCATAATCCTTTTGAATTGCTCGATGTGTTAATCCAATTACAAATGCCCCTTTGGTGCGAAGTTTTTTTATAAGTGCTCTTCCAAGGCTTCCATTGGCTCCTGTAATTCCAATGCGACAACCCTCCCAGTCGCTTTTGAGAAGTTTTTGTTGAGTCATGTCCTTATCTTATATCGCAATTAACTGGAGTGTTTTCACTTTTAGGGCTGAGGGTTTGGAAGATTTGAAAATACCCTGAGTTTTAAGGAGGATAAAATTAAATTTTAATTAACACTGATTCTATGGACATTGGTTCGAAGGGATTGATTAGTTCTCTTTAAGAACTAAAATCAGCTAAGTAAGCAAAATGAGGTAATAGCCGATCATGGGAACGACCTTGATGATCGGATCTTGTGAACCATTTAGTGGTAAATCGGCATTTGTTTTAGGTATTGCTAGAAAATTGATAGCAGCCAATCAGAGGATTCGATTTGGCAAGCCTCTTGCAACTAGTTTTGAATTAGAGACGTCTTCATGGAAAACACCTGAACCTTTGATTGATGATGATGTTCGATTTGTAGGCAAAACCCTCGCTTTAGATGAGCAACAATTAATTCCTTCTATTCACCTTTTGGATTCTTATACTGCAGAAAAGCGACTTGCAAAAACTCAGTTGGATGCAGGAGTTGGGTTTGAAGTACTAAAACAAAAGTTAGATGACCCTTTCGAAGGACTCACGATTCTTGAGGGTGCAGGCAGCTTGCATGAAGGTTTGCTTTATGGGTTAAGTCTGGGACAAGTAGCCAAGGGACTCAAAGCTCGAGTCGTTCTGGTTCATCTTTGGCAGGACAGTAGAAGTGTTGATGCATTGCTTGCAGCTAAAGAACAGTTGGGAAATCAATTGATTGGAGTAGTTTTGAATGCCGTCACTCCAGATGAAGTAGAAGTTTTAGAGCGGAGTGTTGTTCCTTCATTAGAGGAACTTGGAATGGATGTTTTTGGCGTAATGCCTCGTTCTCCTTTGCTGAGAAGTGTCACTATCGGCGAGTTGGCTAGGCGATTAGAAGCAAGAGTTATTTGTTCAGCAGAGAGGCTTGAGTTGCTAGTTGAAACTTTGAGCATTGGTGCTATGAATGTCAATTCTGCAATGGAGTTTTTTCGTAAGAGACGAAATATGGCTGTTGTAACCGGTGCCGGCAGGACGGATATTCAGTTGGCAGCGTTGGAAGCTTCTACTCAATGCTTGATTCTTACTGGGGCAGGTGAGCCACTTCCACAATTAATTAATAGGGCTGAAGAACTAGAGGTGCCCTTGTTGAAGGTAGACAAAGATACTTTGGAGACAGTTGAGGTGATAGAACAGGCTTTTGGTCATGTTCGTTTGCATGAGGCTGTTAAGGCAACCTATGCCTTTAGGTTGGTTGAAGAGCATTGTGATGTAGATCGGTTGTTTAAAACAATTGGACTGAAAGTCAACGACGCTGGTTCCTGCTAATTTCAAATTAAAGTTTTGGGGATATCCTTGAGTCGATCACTGGACATCCCTGCTTTAGGGAAAGTGGATACCCTTGCGCAAGAGTTGGCCTTGCTTCAAGACAAGGGACAAAGGAGAATTGCTTTCCTAGGCAGCAGACATGTTCCTGTAGTTTCAATACATCTAGTTGAGTTAATTGCTCGTTCTTTAGCTCAGGAAGGACATTCACTTATTACCTCTGGTTCACAAGGGGTTAATGCAGCTGTTATTAGAGGTGTTTTGGAGGTGGATCCTTCTTTGCTGACTGTCCTTCTTCCTCAGAGTCTTGACCGACAGCTCCCTGAGATTAGAGATCAATTAGATCAAGTCTTTCATTTGATTGAAAAAACTGATCATGATGATTTACCTCTACCGATGGCCAGCAGTCTTTGCAATCAAGAGATCATTAGTCGTTGTGATCAATTGATTTGTTTTGCTTTTCATGATAGTGAAACGCTTCTTGCGAGTTGTAGAAGTGCTGAAGATATTGGCAAAATAGTTAGCCTGGTGTTTTTTGATTAAGCGTTACTTTTTAGGTATTTTGACCTTATGAGATAGGTCTGAATTTGAAGTATATGAATTACCACTTATTGTTTATAACACTAATTTCATGGCCATCAGATCCATTAGAATAGGCATTGATATTTTATGTTATGGCCGACAATTACTCATTTGATGTCGTCTCTGATTTTGATAGACAAGAGTTGATCAATGCTGTTGATCAATTGCGCAGAGATGTTGCACAACGTTACGACCTTAAAGAATCTAGCACTGAGATTGAACTCAAAGAAGATGAGTTGATCATTACAACTGCTAGTGAAATGACATTGACCTCGATTGAAGATATCCTTCGTCAGAAAGCGACTAAAAGAAAATTATCTTTGAAAATATTTGATTTTCAACCCGCTGAAAACTCATCAGGTAATCGAGTGCGTCAAAAGATTCTTCTGCGTAAGGGCCTGTCACAAGAATTGGCCAAAAAACTAAGCAAACTCATCAGAGATTCTTATAAAAAGGTTGGGGTTTCAATTCAGGGACAAAGTCTTAGGGTTTCCAGTAAGAATAAGGATGATTTGCAGAGTTCGATTACATTACTTAGGGAAACAGAAAAAGACCTAGAAGTCCCATTGCAATATGAGAATTACAGATAAATAATAAGAAAAACCTTCAAATTATTTTAGGTTTGAGATATTTTTAACGGCTATTTATAAGCAAATATGCCTCTCTAATTAAGACGAATTTTTATAGCTTGTTTAGATTTAACTACTTAATATTGAGGTTTTGACTGGGTAATTAATATTATACTTGAAAGTAACTTTCAGGTATAATATTTCTATGTATGGGATTGCTGCTTGTTAATTATTAGCCATGGAAGATGAAAATTCACAACTGATCTCTAGGCTTGCTCTTTTGGCCCTTGATATGGCTGGTCACTCTGCTAATGATTTAGAGCGTTGTTGTTGGGTTCTGGTTCATGAGCATCGTCACGGTGTAAAACCAGTTGAATATGATATAAGAGAGATAGACGAAGCTTTATTTGTAGCTGTTTTGGAAAGAGCTAGAAGTGAAGAACTTCTAGATTCTTGATATTAGATTGACAATTAACTTTTCACTTGAGCGAGTATTGATAAATATTTTCTTGCGTATTTCTATTGAGATACTTTTGTATAACTTGACCTTTATGGTGTTGAATCCCTAAATACTTTTGCAAAACTCGCAAGATGAGCTAAATATCAATAATATTTACTTAATCAAGGAAATTTTTAGTGACCACTCCTTTCCGTAACGTGACTCCTAATGGTCCAGGAGGCGCAACGACACTACTTTTAGTCCTTTCCTTCACAGGTTTTTTAATTCTGACTCAGTCTCTGTTTATTGTCCCTGCGGGACAAGTTGGAGTTGTAACGACCTTGGGCAAAGTCAGCGGTGGTTCTCGTAGACCAGGTCTGAATATTAAAATCCCATTTATTCAGGCAGTATTTCCATTTGATGTTCGTACACAAGTTAGGCCTGAGAAGTTTGCAACCTTGACGAAGGATTTGCAAGTAATTGAGGCAACCGCTACTGTTAAGTATGCTGTGAGGCCAACAGAAGCTGGTAGGGTTTATAGCACTATTGCCTATAGCGACAGAGAGGTTTACCCTAGGATTATTCAGCCTTCATTACTTAAAGCACTTAAGTCGGTTTTTTCTCAATATGAGCTTGTGACTATAGCTAGTAAGTGGAGCGATATATCTGAACTTGTCGAGCAAACTGTAGCTGAAGAATTAGATAAATTTGATTATGTAGATGTGAAGGGTTTAGATTTAACTGGCCTGGAAATTGCTGAAGAGTATAGAGCAGCGATTGAACAAAAGCAGATAGCTGAGCAGCAATTACTTCGAGCTCAAACTGAGGTAAAGATTGCAGAGCAAGAAGCCCTAAGATATGAAACTCTAACAAGAAGTTTGGATGATCAGGTCTTGTTCAAACTCTTCCTTGACAAGTGGGATGGAAAAACTCAGGTTGTTCCAGCACTGCCTGGTACTAAAGGATCAAATACTCCTGTAATTGTTGGAGGAAGGAATTAATATTCATAAAAATAAACTCTTTTATTTATTTTCATTCACTATCCATAAATAATATATTTAGGGTTTCATTGATAACCTTAAATATATTATTTATGGATTATTTATTGATTAATATTGTGTGAATTAATGTGCCTCATGCAATTGCGGAAAAGCTCTCTCTAAATGCCTTTAAAGTTGCATCTATGTCAGCGTCTGTATGCGCCAGAGATGTGAAGCCTGCTTCAAAAGCGCTAGGGGCTAGATAAACTCCTTTTTCTAACATTGCTTTGTGAAGCTTTCCGAAACGTTCAGTATCGGTGGCTTTGGCTTCTTCAAAATTCCGTACAGGTCCTTCACAGAGGTAAAACCCAAACATTGCACTGATACTGCTTCCTGTAATGGAAAGACCATTTTCTTTTGCAATTTCAATTATTCCGTTTATTAGGCGTTTAGTTGTTGCTTCTAATCGTTCATATGTGCCTTCTTGTTGAAGAAGCTCTAGGGTTTTTATTCCGGCTGTCATAGCCAAAGGATTACCACTAAGAGTACCTGCTTGGTACATAGGTCCAGCAGGGGCAACCATCGACATGATTTCAGATTTTCCTCCATATGCACCAACTGGAAGACCTCCTCCAATAACTTTGCCCATAGTTGTTAGATCAGGTGTGACCCCAAACCTGGCTTGTGCTCCTCCATAGCTAATTCTGAAACCTGTCATAACTTCATCAAATACCAGTAGAGCCCCATTTTCTTTTGTGAGTTCTCTCAGGCCTTCAAGGAATCCTGGCTCAGGTGTAATAAAGCCAGCATTTCCTACGACTGGTTCAAGTATTACTCCTGAAATTGCATCAGGATTCTCTGCAAAAAGCTCTTTGACAGCTTCTAGATCGTTGTATGGAGCAGTAAGGGTATTTGCAGTTGTGCTTCTTGGTACACCTGGAGAGTCGGGTAGACCAAGAGTTGCCACGCCAGAGCCTGCTTTAACCAAAAACATGTCTGCGTGGCCGTGATAGCAGCCTTCGAATTTGATTACCTTGTCTCTTCCAGTAAAGGCTCGCATTAGGCGAAGCACGGCCATGCAAGCTTCAGTACCGCTATTAACAAAACGAACCATTTCAATGCTGGGTACGGCATTGATAACCATTTCTGCAAGTTGGTTCTCTAATTCACATGGAGCTCCGAAGCTTGTTCCTTTCTCTAAGGCCTCTTGGAGAGCAGAAGTGACATCAGGATGGGCATGGCCGCATATGGCAGGCCCCCAGCTCCCCACATAGTCGATATATCGGTTTCCGTCCACATCCCATGCGTAAGGGCCTTTGACTCTGTCAAAGACGATGGGCTGACCTCCTACTGATTTGAAAGCTCTTACAGGAGAACTCACACCACCTGGCATTAGCGTTTGAGCTGCGCTGAAGATGGCCTGGGAACGGCTGGTGTTCAAGGCGTTTGTCACGGGGACCGATGCCAAGGGGCTGATAAACACAGTTGGTCATATTGGCGTAAAAGAGTGGTTTTCGTCTCGAATTCCTTCGTACGTTCTATACATTCACAATAGGAATGGCTTGTTTTTAGTCGGAATTTGATGTGTAGGTTTTTTTTAACTAGCTTGTCCTGTACTGGGGACTCGGCGAAAATCCAGCGTAGATTTAGGCTCGTTTCAAGGGGCATCTCTTTCTTTATCGGACTGTGAAGAAGAGGCCATAGATCTTCACAGTTGCACTTCAGATTGATGCGGAATGGAGAAAACCCCTCTGGTTTTGATTTTTTTGAGACGAAATAGTGGATTAAGCCATAGGAATTGAATCAGATTTTAAAAGTTTTGGAATGCCTTTTAGATTATTTGGAAAAGATTAAATGCTTTAATAATTGATAATTGTTCTTGAAGTATAGAATGATTTGATAGAAGAAATTGAACATAGACTTATACATTGCTCAATATTAGATAGGATAAGATAATTAAACAGTAATTGATAATGATATGTATCTTTAGCAATTACTGTTTAATTATGGTATGGATGAATAAAGAAATCCTGAAGTTTAACTTTAATAATTTAATAATCGAATCTTTCATCATCATCTTCTTCGACTTTTGGCCATTCAATATTAACTAATACAGGTGCATGATCACTAGGTTTTATATGGCCTCTTTCTTTTTTATCAATCATGCAACTTTTTGCTTGACCTATAAGTTCATTGCATAGGTAAATGTGATCAATCCGCCAGCCTCTATCTCTATCCCATGCACCACTTCGGTAATCCCACCAGCTCCAATGATTTGTGGATGGCTCGAATATTCTGAAAACATCTTGAAGTCTTGTTTCGAGTATTTCTAATAAAGCGTCGCGTTCATAATCACTAGCCATAATTCCACCATTAAGTCGATCAGGATTATGAATATCTCTTGCTTCTAGCGCGATATTGAAGTCTCCTAACAGGCATAGTGGCTCTTCACGTATTGTTTGAGTATCTAGGTACCTTTTTAAGCATTTAAGCCATTGAAGTTTGTAGTTGTATTTATCTGAACCCAAGGACGAACCGTTTGGTACATATACGTTTACGACTCTGATTTCATTCACTAATGCACTCATGACTCGCTTTTGATGATTAAGTTGCATAGCTTGCTCATCATTCAAAAGTTCTCCGGTAAGACCTAGGCGAACATCTTCCAAAGGATGTTTGCTTATCATTGCAACGCCGTTGTATGCCTTTTGACCAAAAAAGCTGACTTGGTATCCGATTTCCTCAAAATCTTTAATGGGGAACAGCGTGTCATCAACTTTTGTTTCTTGTAGGCAAAGTAGATCTGGCTCGGTTTCGTTTAGCCAAGTTTTAACCTGCCCAAGACGAGTCCTAATTGAATTGACATTCCAAGTTGCAATTAACACAGTTCTTAGATTTCCTTTGGAACCTATAGCATTGGTACTAGTTCACTTTCGTGTGGCGCAAATGAACAGATATTTATTCCTGAGGGTTTTGTCAAGGCAAGCAATAGGCTGGTATGCCTTGCAGGTTGTACTTTTAGGTGGCATGGCATGTGCTTTTTTCCCTTCAATCAGATTAGTTTCTGCTACAGATTTACCTCAAGAAAGGGAGCTTTACAACACTTTGCCAGGCAATAATCAACAAGATTCCATTCTTGATGCAACAAATCCAATGGAATTTCTAAATAAGTTGCGTAGAGCAACAGCAATGGATGATGCGACGAGTCCTTCAGATGCAATTGATGAGGCACTTAAGGCTTTTGAGGAAACTGATCAAGATGATTAAGGGTTGAAATCGAATTTATGTTGCCTTTTGATCGCAGTAATGTATAGGAAAAAACTTTTCTAGATACATTAAGCTTATAAAAGATTAAATTTTCAACATCTTTGAATATAAATTTCTATTTTATTTAACTTGGTTGCATTTTAAGCAATTTATTTAAATACTCCATAGAAGTTCCGCTATTTAGCTAGATTAATAAATGGGTTGATTTATACCCCCTTTTATAGATGAGAGACCATCCAATTCCCCAGGTTAGTGAGCCTAGGCAATTTCGAGCAATAGGTGTTGTAAGAGGGATATATAGTCCTGTAGATGCTGATCATTTCACTCGTGGTCGATTAGAGGATGCAGAGGGGACTGTATTAGACGCAGTTGTGCTTGGACGTGTTTTGACCTTGATGCGACGTCATTTGATGATGGATAAGCCTCATCTTTGGGTTGTTTACCCTAGGAGTCGAGAAATAGATCATCTCCACTTGCAAATTGCAGGGGTATGGGAGCCAAGTTCTTTATCTAAAAGTACTTCTAATTTAAATCACTCAGTAGATGAGATCCATCCATTTATAGATGTTCTTCCTGAAGGTGATGATTACTTTTCTATTAGGGGAGAGTTGATTTATTCTCGGCTAGAAACCAATGACATAGTAATCAGAGTTCGTCAGCAGAATCGAAGTGATGGTAAACGGCAAATTCCGTTTAAATTGCAGTTAAAGGGAGTACTTCCTGTAGAAGCACTTAGAAGCTTTGTTAGCCTTGATGTGCGTAGAAGAGGACAAGAACTTCATTTAGAAGATTTTGAGATTATTGGGCCTATTATCAATCGAGGTAATAAGCGCCCTAAAGGGAAAAAAACTAACTCCTAAAAGTCTTGTTAGGAGTTTTACTTTATGACTATGACTGACTTGTCTTGAAGATTATGATTTCAGAATAAGTTTGGAAATTATTTTAAAGACTCCAAAGCATTTTGATCTGATCTGGATTAGGTTTATAGAAACTATGATCTAGATCTAATTTTTTCATTTTTAATCCCCTTTTCTTTTTAAGAGTTAAGCAATGACTGCTCTGTATGTTGACTGCGTTACTGGTCTTGCAGGTGATATGTTGTTAGCAGCCTTCTTGGATCTTGGAGTCCCTCAGGAGGTTATTGAAAGTCCTCTTCATTCTATTGGGTTGGCGAATGCTTACGCTCTGAGAGTTGAAGAGAAAAGAAGTTTTGGTTTGCGAGGAAAAAAGGTTTCTATTGAGCTGAAAGATTATTCTCCTTCAAATCGAACATGGTTAGAAATAAAAAGATTGATAGTTGATTCTTCTTGGAAAGATTCGCTTAAAAAGAAAGTTTATTTGGTTTTCAATTCTCTTGCTGAGGCTGAATCCTTAGTCCATGGAATTGATATCAATGATGTTCATTTTCATGAGGTTGGTGCAATAGATTCACTTGTAGATATTATTGGCGTATGTGCTGCTTTAGAGCATGTAAAACCTACTTATTTGTTTTGTTCTACTCCTCCTGCTGGTAGTGGGAAAGTGAATACTTCGCATGGGACTTTACCTGTTCCTGTTCCAGCAGTACTTGAATTGGCTAGAAAATATCGGATTAAACTTTTTAATGGAGAGAAATACCCTGATGGCGAATTAACTACACCAACTGGATTAGCATTAATGGCTGTACTATCTAATTCTTTTAATTCACCACCTTTTTTTGATATAGATGAGATTGGAGTTGGGTTAGGTAATCGGGAATTTAATTGCGCAAATTTCTTGCGAATTATTCAACTAAAAGACTCTCTTGGTGTACAAGATAATTTGTCTAAGGCGGAAATCAAATGGCAGTCAGTCTTGGTACAAGAGGCATGGATTGATGATGCAACACCTGAAGACATAGCAAGTTTGCTTGAATATTTGAGAGAGGCAGGAGCAATTGATGTAATTTGCCAAACAGTTCAAATGAAAAAATCCAGGCAGGGAACATGTGTTAAAGCAATAGTTTTCCCAGAAAATGCCACTCAAGTTCGAATCGCATGGTTTCTTAAAGGTACAACCATTGGCATAAGAGAAAGATTGGAAGGAAGATGGGTGTTGCCACGACGCAAAGGATCTTGCCTTATCTTTGATGAGAGAATTGGTATAAAACAAATTCTTCGTCCAGATGGTCGATTTACAATAAAAGCCGAACATGACGATCTTGTGAGGCTTAGTAAGAAAACAGGTAAAAGTCTTGAATTATTGCGTCAGGAAGTATTGAACTCATCAAATGAATTTATACCAGAAGGAGATTGGAAATGCTAGATGGTATTCTGACTGATTTTTATCAAAAGGTTTCGACCACTTTAAAGAGGAATTTTGGTTGGATAAATCCTCGAGTTGTGATTACAATATCATGTTTCCTATTTATTGGATTTTCTATTTTTAATTCCGCAGATAAGTTGAGAAGTTTATCTTTGAGTGGACGTTCATTTTTGTGGTTAGCTATTGGCATATTTATTAGCGTTATTAGCCTCATAATAAATGCAATTGCTTGGAAATCTCTGTTGCAATGGATGGACTATAGGACTGATAAAATTCCAATTATATCGTTGTTTTTGAAGAGTAATATTTTAAAATATCTGCCTGGTGGAATTTGGCATTTCCTGGAAAGGGTTCGAACTCTTAAGCCGTACTTAGGGGCAAGACATTCCCTGACTTCGGTTGTACTTGAGCCATTCCTAATGTTATCTGCAGGACTTCTTTTTGTTCCGTTAGGAGGTTGGCTCTCTGGACTATCAGTTTTTTGTTTTGCGCCCTCAATATTATTCTTTAAACGTTGGAGAGAACCTTTGATTAGGCGATTACAAGGGGCAAAGATAAATCAAATTAAAAAGTTTCAGACTGAAGTCTTATCTGGAGATTTTGAAGAAAAATACTTCATTGGAGCACAATTCTATCCTTTGTTGCCTTTACTCTTAGAGATGATATTTGTTTTATTTCGATTTCTTGGATTTTGGTGTTGTTTGAATATTTTTTCGATTGATTCAAGCTTGGCATTAAATCAATGGTTGGCAGTTTTTTCTTTTTCTTGGATTGTAGGATTAATTATTCCAGCGGCCCCTGGAGGTGTTGGGGTTTTGGAAGCAGTGATGTTATTTTGTTTAGGAGCTCTTACTCCAAGGGCCTCCTTGATTGCGGCATTACTATGTTATCGATTAGTAGTTACAATAGCTGATGTTTTGGTATTTCTTTTGGCTAAATATCTAAATACAGTTGATTTTGAATATTCTAGATAAATACATTTGAACCCAATAGATAAGATGATGAGAGCTCATCTATTTAATTGTAATGGTTTCAGATAGATATATTAATAGTTTTATCTATTGTAATTTCTTTCTTAGTAACTCATCCTCTTTATGATCTAATCCTGGGATTAATGCTAGGGAAGCTAATAAACCTAGCCCTAATATTATTAAGCTAGGTAGAAGTGATTCGGCCATGCGTTCATCACTAGCGTATTGAAATATTCTTACAGAAAGAGTATCAAAATCGAAAGGTCTAAGCACAAATGTTAGTGGTAATTCTTTTAAAGTATCAACAAAGACCAATAGAAACCCTACTGCTAAAGGACCTTTTAGCAGTGGTAGATGAATGCGCTTTAGAACTTCTGGCCATTTATATCCAAATCCAGTCGCGGCTTCATCTAAACTTGGTGAAATACGTTCAAAAGCAGCATCCAGGCCTCCTTTCGCAACAGCTAGAAACCGATCACTATACCCCCATAAAAGAAATAGAATTGGAGCAACTTGAATTAATGAGCTGCTAAATGTAATAAGTGCAAGAGCTAAAACTACTCCTGGGATTGCATATCCAATACCGGCTAAAAAAGCAAGTGCCTTCATCCATTTAGAAGAATTCCATCTTTTTGCTAGAGAAAGTAACAGTGCTGCCACTACAGTAATTAATGAAGCGGCTATTCCAAGTCCAAGACTTCTAATAGTTAGGAATATAAGGTCTATTTCTAATCCTTTCCCAAGTTGGTCAATATTAATTATGGCCCATAATATAGGAATCCCTAATGTGAATGCTGGAGGTAAAAATGCAAGGCTTTGCGCCAGGATTGCTCTGATACCTTTTAGTTCCCATGAAGGTGATTCTCCTCCAGCAATACCTTCTGACCATCTGCGACTGCGTCTTCGAAGCGTACGTTCATATGCAACTAGAGTCATCACTAAAGTTAGTGCTATGAGTGCGAGCCCTATAGCGCCTGAGGGGTTCCCTTCTGAAACCCAGTTTTCAACAATTCCTGCCGAAATACTAGGAATATTTAGTAGTTGAACAGCTCCCAATTCATTTACTACTTCCATTCCCATAAGAGCAATTCCTGCACCAATAGCAGGCAACGCCATGGGAAGAGCAATTCGTCTAAAACTATTCCAAGGTCCTACTCCTAGGCTTCTACAAGCTTCAAGTTGTCGGCGACCACACTTGGCAAAACTTTCAGTGCTTAATAAAAAAACGTAAGGATATGTTGTGAGAGCCATGATTAGAACTGCCCACTCCATTCCAGAAATTCTTATAGAGTTGATGCTTCCAAGGTCAATAAGTGTTGCCGATAGTAAATAGGCCGGAGTGGCTAAAGGCAATAGCTGAGCAATTCTAAGAATTTTTCTTCCAGGGAAACGACAATTAGCAAGAAGCCATCCATTTGCAGTACCAAGAAAACCTCCTAAGAGTGAGGTTGAAAAAAATAAAATTAATGTACCTTGAACTTGTCTTGCTCCATCAATACCTAGATTTATTGAGCCAGATTGAAGTCCATATAATCCTTCTCCTATTAATACAATTAAGGGAAGTAAAGCAATTGCAGCTACAACTATGGCGAGAGCACTTAGAAGTGCTCTCGCGGAATAACTGCGCTTGGTTTTTGGGGTGTTAATAAGAAAAAGAGACATTTTTTTTCATCTTTTCAAATTGTTTTAATATAGAAGTCTTTAATTACATTTAAAAAAATAATTTATATCTAGGTAGTCTTACCTTAATTCATTGGGAGTTTCTTTGAATTAAATTAGGGTTGTTTTTGATTTCCCCTTATTGGAATAGGTATAAAGGCTGGCTCTGGTAGCCCTCCGCCATTATTATCGTCATCCGAATCAGCTATTAGCCAAAAAGCAAGCAGTAACAGAGCAAATAAGGCTATAGAAGCAACCAGTTCGAGCATGGTCCACCCCGAGTAAATGCCACCTTATATAAAAAACAGGTTTTTGGATGGTATTAGCATCAAGTTTTTGCAAATGTAAAAACTTTTGTACTCGGCTGCTAGTTTTGCTGGAGATTGGCTTTGTAAGGGGTTATTCAAAAGGAGGAATCCTTTCTGTAATTGATTTCAAGCTCTTTTGAATTGTGATTTTTAAATTCAAAGCAAAAAATCATGCGAATTCGTTATTTGCATCTTTCGCTACGCATGCTTGTAATTGTTGTTTAATCTTTTGATGATCTAGATTTTTTCCAATTAATACGATTTGATTTTTTGGTTTTTCTTCCCAGACAGTGTCATCAATGGAAAAGCGTTTTCCTGCAAGATGAAAAATATGCCTTTTTTCGCTTTCGTTAAACCATAAAATACCTTTAGCTCTAAAAACTCCAGGAGATAGTTGATTGTCAAGAAAATTTTGAAACTTACGTAATGAAAATGGACCATTACTTTTAAAAGATACAGAGGTGAATCCATCTATTTCTATATGACTATGTTCCTTAATATGTGAATCATGGTCATGGTCATGGTCATGGTCATGGTCATGGTCATGGTCATGGTCATGGCCTTTGGTTGACATCTCTAGAGTTAGAGTATCTGTTTGAAAAAGACCAACACTAATTATGAGGGGCAAAGAAATATTGCCATGATTACAACGTAAGATCCTTGCTTCGGTTTTGATTTCTCGTAATTGTTTTTCAATTTTAGAAAGTCGATTTTCATCAGCCAGGTCACATTTATTTAGTATTAGAATATCTCCATAAATAATTTGAGCACGAGCAGCTTCACTATCGAGAATTTGCTCGTTGAAATTATCGGCATCTATTAATGTAATTATTGAGTCTAGGCGAGTAAGATCTCTTAACTCGCTACCAAGAAATGTCATTGCCACTGGAAGTGGGTCAGCCAAACCAGTCGTTTCAATAATTAAATATTCTATTGAATCTTTTTTTTCTAAAATGCGATGAACAGCCTCCAGTAATTCGCCATTAATAGAGCAACATATACAACCATTGTTAAGCTCAATCATATCGTCACTTGTTTTCACGATAAGATCATTATCTATTCCTATCTCTCCAAACTCATTTACAAGAACTGCTGTTTTGATTCCTTTTTGATTGTTTAGAATGTGGTTTAGAAGCGTTGTTTTTCCTGAACCTAGAAACCCAGAGATAATTGTGACAGGAATACCAAGAGACTCTTCAGATGTATCTTGATTGTCCATTATTGTAGGGGAATTACTTCTCATTGTTTTTGCTCATGGATGAACTGTAAACTCATTGAATTTAGCTTGTGAAGGAGTCGTTAATTCATGACAATTTGCTATGATATTATTTGATTTGATTAATTGCCTTAGCCAATTTAAGATCTAATTCACTAAGTCCTCCCAGATCATGAGTTACCAAGTCGATACTAACAGTCGAATAGACATTTTTCCATTCAGGATGATGATTTATTGATTCGGCGATAATAGCAACTTTGGTCATAAAACCAAATGCTTCAATGAAATTTGAAAAAGTAAATTTTCTATGTAAAGTTCCCTTTTCTGTGATTTTCCAGTCAGGGAGATCATTTTTAATGGATAGAAGTAATTCTGGATCTATTGGATTGAGATTCATTGATTTAAAAAGAATGGTTGACACTAGTTTAAAAATAAATCATCTAGATAGCTTATCTTTAAACTCTTTAAATAATTACAGTATCAACTTTTCTAATATTTGCATGGGTTAAGACTCATAGTGAGAAAAGAAATTTATTTTTCTTTTCAATTTTGATAAATTAAAATGTTATATTTCTTGTGTTTTTATAATTGAACTTTGCTAAAATCTAGGTGATCGCATGTATGTTTAGATATCGTGTATGTCTTGAAGATCGATGTTCCCAAAGATAAATTGCCTGCCAGGTTCCTAAAACGACTTTTGAATGATTAATGCTTAGCGTTAGGGTCGGATTGGTTAATACTGTCTTTATATGAGCAGGCATGTCATCTGGTCCTTCGGAAGAATGAGCATAGTAATGCACGTCTATATCTCCCTTCATTGAAGAAAAACTATTTTCAGGCACCAGGGCATTAATATATGAAGTTAGATCCTTTAAGACAGTTGGATCTGCATTTTCACTGATGGTTAAGCTGCAACTAGTATGCTTAGCATAAAGGATTAATATTCCTTTTATTATTCCCTTATGCTTTATCCAAGTATTCACTTCATTTGTGATATCCGTAAAACCTTGCCCTTTTGTTTCGAATATTAGTTCGGAAATGGTTTGTTCCATTTGAAAAAAATCAAGACAAATAATTTTAATTTATTTAAAAAGTATTTTTTGTATTTTGAAAAATATTCAAATCAGTCAAGGATGATGTATGAGTATTTCTTTTATGTTGAACTTAATTAAATGCATTATTTGGTCTAATCCGAGCTTGTCAAAAAACTCCTTATTTAAGAAGCCTGATCAGTAGTGATTTTATTTAAAATTAACTAGTATAAAGATGAAAGATAATGAGGGTATTCAAGAGTAAATATTGTTTCTGCTAAGCAATAGACCGTTATATATTTTCAAATAAGATCTCTTAATAACTTTGCTTAGTAGCGGCCCGGTCTTAAGAGGACTATCGCAGTGCTGCTTTTTCTGATTGGTTAGCAAACCAACAGATGTGACATGGAGCTCTGGGCGTTAAGTCGAGTTCTGTTTACTGTTAAAAAAGTGCTGGATAGATTTTTGCCTGCGCTTGCATGGAAGCGTCTGGGAGATTATCTCCATGAGACACAACTTTTGCTCTCCATACAGAGCACTCTCTATTGGGATCAAAACACCAGGATGCCAGTAGAGGGTGCTTCGTGGAGGGGGGAGCAATTAAGCCTTTTAGCAAAAAAACTGCATGCTCGTCAGAGTAGTACTCAGCTTGAGAGTCTTTTAACTGATGCCAAGATTGAATGTAGTCAAGCTTTAGGCTTGGCTGAGTTAGGGCCATTTACAGTCTCGGACCTTTCTAGAAATATCGAGCTTCTAAAGCAAGATCTTGAACGTCAGAAAAAAATTGATCCTGAATTAGTTGGTCGACTGGCTATTTCGAAGGCAGAAGGTTACGAGCTTTGGCAAAAAGCTAGAGCCATGTCTGATTTCTCAATGTTTGCTCCTGCTTTAAGCAATTTGATTTCTTTGAGGAAAGAGCAAGCGAGACAATTGGCTGAGGATAGAAGTTGCTGGGAGACTTTGGCTCAGCCATTTGAGCCTGATATAACTTTGAAGAGATTAAAAGAGTTGTTTGATCCGTTAAGGCGGCGTCTTCCTGAACTTCTTCGTCAAGCTACTGAGCTTGAACCTTTTCAATCCTCAAAGTGGGATTTGAGCGAGGCCTCACAGCATGAGCTTTGTGAGCATTTACTTGATTGTTGGGGAAGAGATGGAAATAGCACTGCTCTAGCTAAGTCGCCGCATCCTTTTTCTATAACTCTTGGACCTAAGGATTTTCGTTTGACCACTCGAATTGTTTCAGGTCAACCTCTTTCATGTTTTCTGGCTACAGCTCATGAGTGGGGTCATTCTCTATATGAACAGGGTTTGTCGCTAAACAGAGTTAATTGGTTTGGATGGCCTTTAGGGCAACCAACATCAATGGCCCTTCATGAAAGTCAGTCTTTGTTTTGGGAGAATAGGGTTGCACGAAGTTATGAATTTTCAGAACGTTTTTGGCCTTATTTTGCAAAAGCTGGTGCTCCATTGAATAGAGGCCTAGAGCTATGGAGGGCTATGAATCCTTTGACTCCAGGGGCCAATAGGGTTGAGGCAGATGAACTTACCTATGGATTGCATATTCTTATTCGAACAGATCTTGAGATTGCTTTATTAGAACAGGGACTTCCTGTTGAAGACCTACCTTATGAGTGGAATAGGCGTTATAGGGAGCTCCTGGGCGTTACACCTAAAGATGATGGAGAAGGATGTTTGCAGGATGTTCATTGGAGTGAGGGACAATTTGGATATTTCCCTTCTTATTTGCTAGGTCATTTAATTAGTGCTCAATTGTCCAATGCAATGAACAAAGCGCTTAAGGACATTGGATTAGAAGGACAAGATTCAATAGGAGAATGCATTAGATCTGGGCAAGAGAAGATTTTGCTCTCTTGGTTGAGGAAGGAAGTTCACCCGCATGGTCGTAAGATGAACGCAGAAGCCTTGGTAAAACAGGTCTCAGGAAGTAATCTTTCAAGTTCTCCTTTTCTTTCTTATCTAGAGAACAAGATTGAGATGCTTACAACTTTTACCTAGGACAAATAGAGGAATCTTTCATCTCATGGCAAACATTGACCAAGCTCCAAGTCTAAGTATGCCCAATCTCTTACATGTCTTACCAGCATTTGCTGATGAAGATGGTTTGAGATTAAACACGATTATTGAATTGAATTCTCAAACCATTAATAAGTACGAATTAATTACTGAAACAGGTCACTTAAAGCTTGATCGTGTTGGATATTCATCGTTGGCGTATCCATTTGCATATGGATGTATTCCTCGAACCTGGGATGAAGATGGTGACCCTTTGGATATAGAGATTGTGGGCGTAACTGAGCCTTTAATACCTGGTTCAATTGTTGAGGCGAGAATAATTGGTATCATGACTTTTGATGATGGTGGAGAAGTTGATGACAAGGTGATTGGTGTTATTGCTGATGACAAGCGTGTTGACCACATCATTAGTTATGACCAACTTGGTGAGCACTGGATCAAAGAAACAACTTATTATTGGGAACATTATAAAGATCTTAAAAAGCCCGGAAGCTGTAGTGTCAATGGCTTCTTTGGAGTAGAAAAAGCAATTGAAATAATCAAGAGTTGTGAGGCAAGATATTCTTCTATTATTGAACCCAAGCTTATTGCTTAAGTGGTTTGCTGAAGTAGGATTATTTACTGTTGACTTTGTTCAATGAATTAGAACTTAATTTCTGATTTAATTGTAATTTATATTTGTTCTTTGTCAGAAAAAGGTTGTTATTTCTATTGTCGCATTGTTTCAAAGATTTCTTGTAATATTTGATGGGCGCCCTGTGATTTGAGCTCATTAGCTAGTGAGATGCCTATAGATTCAGGGTCTTCAATTGAACCAACTTTTTCATCACGAACCAACTGCTTCCCATCAAGACTTGCAACCATTCCAATAAGAGTCAATTTCGTCCCATTTACTTCGCTATTTACGCCAATTGGTACTTGGCAGCCTCCTTCAAGTTCTCTTAAGAGGGCTCGTTCTGCAAGACATCTTTGAGAAGTCTCTTTGTCTTCTAATGATTTGATTACCTTTAAGACTTCAGGGTTCCCATCTACGCATTCAATGCCAAGAGCTCCTTGACCAACAGCATGAAGAGATATTTTGCTGGGAATCAGTTGATGTATTCGGTCACCAAACCCGAGTCTTGTTAACCCAGCTGCAGCCAAAATCAAACAGTCATATTCGCCGGCATCTAGTTTCTCTAATCGGGTAAGGACATTTCCTCTTACGTCTTTAAATTCCAGATGAGGGTAGCTATGTCGAAGTTGGGCAAGTCTTCTTAGTGAGCTTGTCCCTATTACTGATCCTTTAGGCAATGATTCAAGTTTGTAAACAGAGTTTTTTGTGTTTACGACTAAAGCATCGGAAGGATCTTCGCGTTTAGTGATGCAACCTAGGGTCAGACCTTCAGGGAGCTGTGTGGGAAGGTCCTTTAAAGAATGCACTGCTATTTCTGCTCTACCTATAAGCATCTGTGCTTCGAGTTCTTTTGTGAAGAGGCCTTTGTCTCCAATTTTGGCTAAAGCAACATCAAGGATTTTGTCTCCTTGAGTAGCCATGGCCTCAACTGAAATTGTTAAGCCAGGATGGAGCCTTTGAAGCTCTTGCTTGACCCAGTTGGTTTGGACCATGGCCAACTGGCTTCGGCGAGAGGCGATGCGCAGATGGTCGAGGTCGATAGACATGGACAATTGATAGCACCTCTTTACATTAATTCAGTCGCCCCCTCTATCTTTGTCATCTCTGACATCTCGTTATTGTTTTGTTGATTAGTGTCATAGGTTGCTTACGCCTTTTATGGCATGTTCATAGCAGGCATTAAATAAGAAGTTTAATTTAAGATCTGTAATGATTTAAATTAAACTTTATGTTCTATTTCTATTTGGAAAAACCGCAGTTTAATAAGGCCTAATCACTAATATTAGTATTATTGGTTATAAATTCCAGATTGAAATTAACTAATATATTTAGATTGTTAAGTTATTGAATTACTAGCTTATTTTATGTATTCCTTAAGAACACCATTCCTATTGGGATGGCGAAGCTTCCTAAGTGCCTTTGCTTCTATTTGTCTGATTCTTTCTCTTGTGACATCAAAAATTTGTCCAATTTCTTCTAAAGTTTTCATTCGACCATCATCCAGTCCATAGCGAAGTCGCAAAACATCTCTCTCTCTAGGGCTAAGAGTAGCAAGAACGCCTTCTAAATCCTCTCTTAGCAGGTTTTTGGCAACATCCTGTTCAGGATTTTCAATATCAGCTTCAATGAAATCACCTAATCTTGAATCTTCTTCTTTGCCAATAGGAGTTTCCAGTGAAATAGGTAATTGTGCACTCTTGGCTATAAACCTCAGCTTTTCAATTGTCATTTCCATACTCTCTGCAATTTCTTCTTCTGTTGGTTTTCTTCCAAACTCTTGGCTAAGAACTTTTGTTGTTTTCTTTATGCGTGAAATTGTTTCATATAGATGAACAGGAAGTCGAATAGTGCGACTTTGATCTGCGATTGCCCTAGTGATTGCTTGACGAATCCACCATGTTGCATATGTAGAGAATTTGTAACCTTTTTCATGATCAAATTTTTCTGCGGCTCGAATCAGACCAAGGCTGCCCTCTTGAATCAAATCTTGAAAAGAGAGTCCTCTATTCATGTATTTCTTTGCGATAGAAACCACCAGTCGTAGGTTCGATTGAACCATTTTTTCTTTAGCTCTGCGTCCAAGCATTAAACGCCTACGGAATTTTGTATGTGGTGTCCCTATAAGAACTGCCCATTCTTTTGTTGAGGGATAGTGACCATTTTCGCTTTCAAACTGAGCAGCTTGCTCTTCTAGATGAAGTAAGTCAGCAATTTTGCGTGCCAGCTCAATTTCTTCGTCAGGTCGAAGAAGACGTATTCGTCCTATTTCTTGGAGATAAACCCTGATGGAATCTTCTGTATAAACTCCTTTTGGACCAATTTTGATACTTGCTAGAGCTTTTGCTCGTGCATCTTGTTCATCAGTAGAACTTGCAAATGATTGGGATATATCATCCTCAGATTTTGTTACTTCTTGAGCAGCTGCATTTAGTAGCTCATCAGCTGCAGCATCTAAGGTTTTATTTTGAGCGGTAATAGCTTGTGCTTTTGGTTTGGAGCTCTTTGAAGTTTTTCTGGTTGATTTTTTAACAGGCTTTGTTTTCGCAGTGGCGGCTTTAACGGTTTTGGTTTTGACTTTCCTTTTTGGTTCAATAGTTTTGGGGATGGTAGCTGATTTCGTTGCTTTGGTTGCAGCAGAGCTCATGACGGTACACGCGAACAAAAAAGGGGCTGGCTAATAAAAACGTTTCAGCGAAACGATATTTAGATAACATCACATCAGATCTTCAACACAGAAATATATGTTTATCCCTAATAAAGCAGTTGCTGTTACTTCCCCCATGAAAGTAATAAAACCATGCTTATTTTAGGTAAAGGGTGCTGCGTTGATTTGGTTTAGAACCTAAAACTGATGTATGCGTGGATCGTGGCAGGTGTGTCAGGGGCTTTCTCAGACCGGCGGACCTTTAATTGGGTGGTTCCCAATTTGATCGTGCTTCGTGTCTTCCCACTGGACGGAACTCTGCTTGGTTCCGACAACAGCTTTAAGGCTGTCCAACAATTCAATCTTAAAAAAAACTTGTGACCTCTGCAAGTCCTGATCTGGGTAGCCCTCTAAATGAGGTAGATGTTTTGCTGGAGATTGGCCATGAGAGCAGGTGCTTTACATATTTAGATTCCCGTCGATTGGGTGTGGGACTAGGTGATCTGGTGTCCATTCGGTTAAGAGGAAGGCTCATTCATGGTGTGGTTGTAGCTATTCGTACATTTATTAAATATTCCTCTCAAGAAAAATCTGCAAATACAACTAAGCAACGACCTTTAAATCAGGTCGAGAGTCTAATTCAATCCTCTGCAATTGATCCTTATTGGAGAGAATGGTTAGAAGCTGTGGCTTCTCGTTGTTATGTAAGTCCTATAAAAATGTTGAAAGCAGCATTGCCTCCTGGATGGCTTAATGCAAGTCGATTCAGTGATACTCAGCCAAGAAAACTTTGGTGGGTTCAATTGGTAAATGTTCCATTTGAAGCGAAAGTTCTTCCTAAAAGGCAAAAGGAATTAGAGGACTATTTGATTTGTAGAGGAGGGGGTGCATGGCAAAAGGATCTTTTATCTGAGGGATTTTCACTAGCAGTTTTGAAAGCTTTTGTTTCCAATGAGAGGGCAAGTCGTTGTAAGCGTATGGTTGACCATGAAAAAGGTGAAGAAGGTTCGAATGGTTTAGAGGATAAAGATCTTTTGGAAGAACCTCGGCCACTTACTGATGAACAGAAGATAGCTATTCAGACTTTTGAGGCTCAACCACCTGGAGAAGCCCTTTTGCTTTGGGGAGTTACAGGCTCAGGGAAGACAGAGGTTTATCTTCAGATTGTTGCAAAGGAGTTGGATGCAGGTCGACATTGCTTGATCCTTACTCCAGAAATTGGTTTGATACCGCAGCTAGTTGATAGGTGTAGAAAGCGTTTTGGGTTAAAAGTAATGGAATATCATAGTGGCTGTTCTCAGAGAGAACGTGTACGTACTTGGTTAAGAGGACTTCGATCTGAAAGTCCTTTAGTGGTAGTTGGAACCCGTTCGGCAATTTTCCTGCCTTTATCACCTTTGGGATTGATAGTTCTGGATGAAGAACACGACAGTTCTTATAAGCAAGAGTCTCCAATGCCCTGTTATCACGCAAGGGAGCTAGCACTGGACAGAGCTAAAAGACATGGGGTGAAAGTTGTTTTGGGTACTGCAACGCCTTCTTTATTTACTTGGAAATCAATTGTTCCTAATGGCTCTATTGCCTTGACTCGATTAACTCGTCGAATTGCTAATCGCCCTTTACCTTTGGTTCATGTAGTTGATATGCGACAGGAATTAGCTGAAGGTCATCGCCGACTAATAAGCCGTCCAGTCATGGAGAGATTGGCTGCATTACCTGGATCAGGTGAGCAGGGTGTCATTTTGGTTCCACGAAGAGGGTATAGCAGCTTTTTAAGCTGCCGTAGTTGTGGTGCGGTTGTTCAATGCCCTCATTGTGATGTTGCATTGACAGTACATCGAGGTCAACAGGGATCTCAATGGCTGCGTTGCCATTGGTGTGACCATCGAGCAACTATTCAATCAAATTGTGGTGAATGTGGTTCAACTGCGTTCAAGCCTTTTGGAGCCGGAACACAACGGGTGATGGAGCACCTGGCTAAAGAACTTGAAGGTTTGCGGTTCTTGAGATTTGACCGAGATACCACTGGTGGGAGGGATGGCCATAGGAGACTGCTGGAACAATTTGCCTCTGGGGAAGCTGATGTCCTTATCGGAACACAAATGCTTTCTAAAGGAATGGATTTACCCAGGGTGACGCTGGCTATTGTTCTTGCTGCTGATGGGCTATTGCATCGTCCTGACTTGCAGGCTGAGGAACAATGTCTTCAGTTGTTTATGCAATTGGGAGGTAGGGCTGGGCGGGGGGAGCTCCCTGGAAAGGTTTTAGTGCAGACATATTGCCCAGAACATCCTGTCATCTCACATTTTGTAGACGGATGCTATGAGGAGTTCTTGAAGCAGGAATTAATTGTCAGAAAAGAAGGAGGCTTGGTACCTTTTTGTAGAGCATGCTTGCTGCGTTTTTCTGGATATTCTGCTGCGATGACGGCTACAGCTGCTGCTTCTGTGGCTGAACAGATCAGACCACTTTGCGATTCTTATGGTTGGCAATTAATTGGCCCCGCACCAGCAATGATTGCAAAGGTCGCAGGTAAAAGTCGTTGGCAGTTATTGCTGCATGGTCCTGAAGCGAGTGATTTGCCTTTACCCGAGGGTGCAATTTTGTGGAATGGATTACCTAAAGGCATTTCTCTTTCCATTGATCCAGACCCTATTCAACTTTAATAGGTTTTTGCTAAGTAGAACTTTATATCTAGGGAGGAAGTTCAGGAAAACCAAAGCCCATCATCAATCGAATTCGTTGTAAATAAGTAGTCATTATAGATAAAGAAATTACTAAGATAGTTCCTACTCCTAATCGACTCCAACGCCATGAATTAAAATTCAAATAATTTATTTCCCCTTGTTTTAATTTCCAACTTAGATTTGAGTCACTATTTGAAGTGCTTAATGGTGAGCTATTTACTGTTTTTTCGTTTGGGGAAGGATTTATCAAGATTGAAAGTTTCAGACCTGGTACATTTGGTATCCTTCTTAGATCAATGGTAAGGGTAAGGTACTGTTTTACTCCTATAAGAAAATTCTTTTCATTAATTATTAGTTGTGTCTTAAGAATATCAATTCCTGCTAAATTCGCTGCATTGGAAAAAGCTTCTTCGAAAATCAACTTAGCTTCTTTAGTATTAAGTGTTACTGACTTGATTGTTTGTTCCCCTAAAGAGTTACTTGTAATATTTAGTTTTGGGGTAATTGTTCTAAGTGAATCTTCAAGCGCAACTTGCCATGGTAAAAGTTTTGAGCTAAGACTTTTTAATTCCCATTTAATGTTTACTTTGTTTGCTTCAGGAAGGCCAATTTCTGCTGTCATGTGAACGCATCCACTTAGAAGTATTGTTATGCCTATAAGTACAGCTAAAACTAATGTTGAGAATCCTATCCCAAGTGCCTTTGTTTCTCCTGTAGGAGGAAGAGCTACTGATTGTGATTTTTTTTGTGTTGATTTCTTTTTGTTGTGATTAAAACTTTTAGTGGATAATGAAGTTAATTCTAAATCAGGAAGTCGTACAGACCAATTTTCTGGTCGTTGTAAGCTTGGTGCTTCTAATATTGCTAGCAATTGTTTTGCTTGTTGCCTGATCTCTGGATTTTTTGATTTAGTTAGTAGTCGACATGTCGAAATAGCTTTGGACTCGTCACCTTTTCCCATATAGGCAGTTACCATAAGCATTCTTATGGTTGGCCCATTTAATTCTGCTAAAGAGTTTTTCTCTGCTAGAGGTAGGAGTATTTCCAAACATTGGTCATAATCCCCTCTTGCTATAGCTGCTTCCGCCAGTGAAAGGGCTGAGAACATGTTTTTCTCAGCCAATGACCATTGTTCCTATCCCAGAGTCAGTAAAAACCTCTAAAAGAAGGGCATGGGGCACTCTTCCATCAATTATGTGCGCTGCGGAAACTCCTTGAGCTAAAGCTCTTATACAGCATTCAGTTTTAGGTGTCATTCCTCCATCCACTAACCCATCTTGAATGAGTTTACGGGCTTCCAAAAGACGTATTTGCTTGATTAGCGAAGTTTGGTCGTTTTTGTTCTTAAGAATTCCTGGGGTATCCGTTATGAGGATTAGTTTTTCTGCTCCAAGGGCAGCAGCTATTTCTCCAGCAACAGTGTCTGCATTGATATTGTGGGATTGTCCTTCATTAGTAGCTGCGACACTGGAGATGACAGGTACATATCCTTTAGCAAGAAGGGGTTCTATTACATCTGGGTTGACTTTGGCGACATCTCCAACAAGCCCGTGACTACCATCGCCCCAAGGACGTGATTCAACCAAGCTTCCATCAATCCCACTAAGTCCAACGGCCAAGGCACCAAGCTGGTTCAATCCATTGACAATTTGTTTGTTTACGCGTCCAATTAGAACCATTTCAACAACATCCATTGTTTGAGAGTCTGTGACACGTAATCCGTCTCGGAACTCAGCAGTTATTCCAAGCCTTTTAAGCCATTGATTTATTTCTGGACCTCCTCCATGGATGATGACTGGTTGGACTCCTACGCTAGATAAAAGAGCGATATCTCTATATACAGCTTCTTTAAGATTTTCGTGCGCCATTGCAGCGCCTCCATATTTTATGACTATGCGCCGACCTGCAAAACGCTGAATATACGGAAGGGCTTCACTAAGAACTGAAACCCTGAGGGCAGCATCCTCAGCATGAGATTGTTCCGATTGATTCCATGATGAAGCTTCCATATTTGAATTGGCTTTTGCATATTTCATGTTGAGTTATGTTGTCTTATCTTCAGTTGGTTTTGGAGTGATCATCAAGTCAACTTCTCCTTCTACAGGAGAACTTAACTTGGCCTCTAATCCTTTTGCAAAGAACCTTCCTAAGCGTTCTTGTTTTTCTTGCCAACGATCAAAAGATACCCCTTTCATTTCAAACCTTAAGCGGACTCCATGTCCTTCATAAGTTTCCATATCTTCAATTTCTATTAGTTGGGGAGGGTTTGCATCGTCCCAAAGGTTGAGCACTTTTAGAGATGATTCAAGATGTGCATTTTGTCCATACTTCCATCTAGTTACATCACCTACTAATTTTGTAAGTTCTGGGGAGCGCTTTTCTTTTGGAATGGTTAGTGAAGATGCTTTTAATATTCTCTTTGCGGGTGGAAGTTCAGTAGTCTTTAAGGCTAGACCGGCAAGAAAAATTGGGAAGCCATAAAATAAAGTTGGCACACTTAGGTTGGCAGCACCGGTAACGTACGCATATCCTCCTATGACAGTTAGGACTGCTCCGGCAACAGTAACTAAATTAGCTGGGGAGAAAAGATCTTTCATGAGAGTAATTTGGATAGCCTAGAGACCATGATGGTTTTAAAGAAAGACCTATGACCGTTTCTGATCACGGAGATAGTGATGTTTTGGAGCTTATATCCCTATTGAATCAAGATAGGGCTTGGTTGCTAGAACAGCTTGACAGGGGAAAATGGCCTGAACTCCGATTGGATTTAGCGGCCTTAGAAAGGGAAATGGGACAGCTCTTAACCAGGGCTTCCGAGAAAGTTCAAGGATAGGCTGAAATCTTTAGAAATTTTAGAAGGGAATATCATCAGTATCAGGAACAAGAGGAGAACTGTCCCAGGAGACATTTTGTGGTTGCTCTTGATCCTTAGGAGATGCTTTTGAATTGCTAGAGGGTTGGCTCAAATTGTTTTGAGGTGCATTATTTGAAGAAGAACCTCGACTTGAATTGGCTTGATGGGCTTTCTGAGTAATCAGGTGAAAACGGGAAAGAGTCAATTCAGCTTTTTTTTCTTTAGTGCCATCTTGACGAGAGGTTGTATTCATTCTCAAACGACCTTCTAGAACAAGTCTTTGTCCAATTTCAATTTGATTTTGAAGTTCTTGAGCCATGTTTCCCCATCCAATGACTCTTATCTCCCCACGTTCGTCATCTGCTCGGAGGCCATCAAAGAAAACTTCCATTTCAGCAATGGGGGTCTTGTTGTCTTGTGTGTATCGAACCGTTGGAGCTTTTTTGACCTCAACTTCAAGAATGCAATGGTTCATTTTCTTTTTTTGATTTGAGCGTTATCTTGATGCACCAAGCAAATAATGACCATAGGTATCTGTGGATCCTTGGTGGGACTGGAGAGGGACCTATCTTGGCGAAAGCCTTGATAGACCAGGGTTGGAAGATAAGTGTGAGTGTTGTGTCTGAGGCGGCCGCATTGTCTTATGAGCATCTCTCTTTAGAGGATATTTGGATTGGTCCTATAGATGGAATAGAGGGGATTAGTCGTATTCTCAATAAAGCTAAGGTTTTGAAAAAAAAATTTGATTGGGTAATAGATGCTACTCATCCATTTGCACTAGTTATCACATCTGATTTGCAGAATGCTTGTGCAATATTTGGCCAACCTTTACTTCGTTTTGACAGGCCAGTTTTTTCTCTTAAAGGAGCAAATTTGATAAACACAACAAGAGAACTGGCTAATCAAAACTTGAAGGATAGAAATTTATTACTTGCAATTGGATCAAGGCATCTTAAAGAAGCTGTTGGGGCAGCTCGCATCGCAGGCGCCAATGTTTTTGTACGTATATTGCCTAATCCATCAAGTTTTGTGCAGGCTATTTCTTGCCCACTTTCAGAAACACAAGTCGCAATGTTTAGACCTTTAGGTGGAACTTCATTGGGAGAGTTGGAGTTGGCGCTTTGTAAAAAGTGGTCTATAGATTATGTGGTCTGTCGTCAATCTGGTGGAGTGACTCAGGAAACATGGCAACAAATATGTGGCGAATTGAAGATTGACCTTTGTTTAGTTCGTAGGCCATTACAACTTGGGAACATTGAGGTTGTGAACAGTGTTAACGAATTAGTGGCTAGGGTTTCATTACGTAAATAATTTGATCATATAAACTGGCTTCTCAAAATTGTTATGTCGAATAATCTTTCTTCTAAATCCGATCTTGTTATTGTTTTCACTACAGAATCAAATAAAATTAAGGCTGAGGAACTTTCAAAGTCAATATTGCAAGACAAGTTGGCAGCTTGTGTGAGTTTAAAGGAGGTTGATTCTCATTATTGGTGGGATGGAAAGTTGCAGCATCAGAAAGAGGTACAACTTTTAATAAAAACCTCAAGTTTTAAACAAAAGAAGCTGGTTTCTGCTATTAAAAAGTTAAGTAGCTATGAGAACCCGGAAGTCATTTTTGGCTTTTTTTCTGCAAGTGATTCGTATAGACAATGGATAGACGAAGTTACTAGTTCTTAGGAAATACTTATTCGAGCTTTATCCAATAAGGTTTTCAAGTCATTATTCGACCTTGGACCGATTTGAGTAACTATTTTTCCAGCACAAATAGATCCGTAGTGCCCACATTTTAAAAGTTCTTCGCCTTGTGTATAACCATAAAGGAATCCACCTGCATAGAGATCTCCAGCTCCAGTAGTATCTATTACTGGTCCAAACTTGTAGGATTCAATTTCCCAGAGATTTTCTTCAGTTAGGATTACAGACCCTTGCTCACCTTTTGTAATTACTGCAACATTGCAACGACCTTTTATTATGTCTAGAGCTGATTCTAATTGCTTGACTTGATATAGAGCTTTGATTTCAGCATCGTTTGCAAAAAGGATGTCTATATGGTTATCAACTAGTTCGATAAAGCTTTTTCTATGACGTTCTACGCAAAAAGAATCTGAAAGAGAAAGTGCTACTTGACCGCCAGACTCTTTACAGGTCTTTGCTCCGAAAATGAAAGCATTTTTTGCTGAAGAATTGTCCCATAAATAGCCCTCTAAATATAGAACTTTGGCTTGTTTGACCATTGAAAGGTTGAGATTCTCAGGTTCAAGCATTACGGAAGCACCTAGATATGTACACATTGTTCGTTGTGCATCAGGCGTGACAAAAATTATGCAGCGTGCAGTTGACGGACCATTCTTTGCTGCTGGCGTGTTAAAAAAAGCACCCACTGAACAAATATCATTAGTAAATATTTTTCCTAGTTGGTCATCTTTCACACGACCAATGAAGCCCGCTTTACCTCCTAATTGAGCTATGCCTGCGAGTGTATTTGCTGCTGATCCGCCAGAGCTTTCAATTCCAGGACCAATAGATAAATAAAGTTTTTGAGCTTGATCTTCATCAATTAATGACATGCTTCCTTTTTTTAGGTTATTGATTTCCAAAAAAGAATCATTTGTCTTAATAAGAATATCTACAATTGCATTTCCTATACCAACCACATCATATGGAGCGTGAGCAAGATCAGATTTGATAGGCATGGCAGTGCAAGTTAAGTTTTTTTAGTGATTTTTAGCAAATGACTTCTTGAAATTTTTACTAAGAGCTGAGTAAGGCTCTTTTGGGTCCATGAATGGGATCTTCTACAACAATTGTTTGGTCTCGATTGGCGCCTAAGGAAACAATTGCTATAGGGACTTCCATTAGGTCAGCAAGAAAACGAAGGTAATTCATCGCTGTAAAGGGAAGTTCTTCAAGGCGCCGACAATCTGCTGTTGAGCATTTCCAGCCAGATAATGTTTCAAATATTGGTTTGCATCGTGCAAAATCTTCTGCACAGCTTGGAAAGTGCTCAATTCTTTCCCCGTCTAGTTCGTAAGCTATGCAGACTTTTATCTCATCTAGTTCATCGAGAACATCGAGTTTTGTGATTGCCAGGCAATCGAGTCCATTCACTTCAACTGCATATCTGCCAATAACTCCATCAAACCAGCCACAACGTCTTTTGCGGCCAGTGGTTGTTCCGAATTCACCTCCTCTATCACATAATTGGTCATTAATACTGCCGTGCAGCTCTGTTGGGAAAGGTCCTTCTCCAACTCTTGTTGTATATGCCTTGGCAACACCTATTACTCGGTCTATAAGCGTTGGCCCTACACCTGCACCAATGCATGCTCCACCTGAGACAGGGTTAGAAGAGGTTACAAATGGGTAAGTTCCATGATCTAAGTCCAGAAGAGTGCCTTGAGCTCCTTCAAATAAAATATTTTTTTTGTTGCGTGCGGCAGCATGTATTGCTTTTGTGCATTCAACAACATGCGGAGCGAGTCTTTTCCCATATTCAAGGTATTCCTCAATAACTTCTTCAGGGTTAAGTGGCGAGATTCCATAAATTTTGGTGAGCTGGTTATTTTTTTCTTCTAGGGGGCCTATAAGGCGATCACGAAGTCTCTTTTCATCTAATAAATCGATAATGCGAATGCCATTTCTTTGGGCTTTATCAGCATAAGTGGGACCAATTCCTCTCCCAGTAGTACCAATCTTTTGTGCCCCTCGAAGTTGTTCCATGGCTTGGTCTATCAAGCGGTGATAGGGCATTGTCACGTGTGCAGTTGAAGCTAGTTGAAGCCCTGAAATCTCAATGTCATTTTCTAAAAGCATATTTATCTCTTGAAGCATTACCTTTGGATCTACAACTGTTCCAGACCCGATCAAACAAATTGTTTCTGGATAAAGGATTCCTGATGGGATTAGATGAAGTTTGAGAACCTTGTCATCAACAACAATTGTGTGGCCAGCATTAACCCCGCCTTGGTAGCGGACAACCACATCTGCTGAGCGACTCAACAAATCGGTGATTTTTCCTTTCCCTTCATCACCCCATTGAGCACCTATGACTACAACATTGGCCAAAGAAATTGCGGCCCGAAGCCGATCTGCTGCACAATCGGCAACATTCGCAGATTTCAGTCCATGAGTCAAAGGACTGAATTAAAGAGTATTTTATCTTCCTTCAGCGACGATTTTTTCTGCCTTGGCTAATTCCTGGTTTAGACGGTCCTTAAGCTTTTCAGGTAAAGGCCTATTGGAGTTTTTGTAATGACCTGCCATTGCATTGAGTGCGGTCTGCATAGTTGTATAAGAAACCAGCTCATTAAATTGTGATCGATTTCGATATCTTGATATGTAGTCAGTAATCAGGAAGACAGCCTCGGCCTCAGCGGTTTCTCTTCCCTCTGCATCTTTTGGAATGGCAATTGTTTCTTGAAGACTGCGGGCAACTGAGATTGTGTCATCTACATATTTGCCTGACATAGATGTACGTGCAGCATCAACTCTGCCATTTAAGGGCAAGAATAAAAGGCATAAACCAAGGCATATAGCTATGGCTGCCTCCATCAGCCTCTTGAGCAGGCGATGAAAGGCAGAAGTCATGATGTCAATGCGGATTCATTAACTCTAGAGGGATTCTGTGCGCAAATAGGTTTTTGACTGACAAATCTCTTTTATTAGTTTCTTTATGGCAATATCAGCACCAAGTATTTTGCATTTTTTGGTGGATCTTTCCATTAGTTCGACTTGCTGCGACGAAGCTTCTCTGCCGACTACAAGTCGCCAAGGTATTCCTATTAAGTCAGCATCCTTGAATTTCACTCCTGCTCGTTCATTTCTGTCATCAATAAGGACATCGATCCCGAGGCTTTTTAGCTCTCTATAAATTTTTTCACCTAATGTTTGCTGATTTATATCTTGCATATTTGCTATTACAATGATGACCTCGAATGGGGCTATTGAAATAGGCCAACAAATACCTTCTTTATCATTATTTTGTTCTATGGCTGCTTGAGCTAGGCGAGAAATTCCTATGCCATAACAACCCATCCAAAAAGGTTCCTGCTTTCCTTCTTCATTGGTAAAAGTTGCGTTTAAAGCTTTTGAATATTTTTGACCTAGTTGAAATATATGGCCAACTTCAATCCCTCTGCATTCTTTTAAGTATTGTTTTGGGTCATGGATACAATGATCTCCAGCCTTTGCTTTACGAATATCAACTTTAATTGGCGACACATCTAGTAAATCCCAAGTAACAAACTTGCGATGTGTATCTTTTTTATTCGCTCCGCATACGAAGTAGTCAAGATCGGCAGCACTATTGTCAACTAAGCGTAGAAAACTCTTCTCCCAACTCTTGGCATTATGTAATAGCTTGTCTTTTAGATCAGGCCCTATGGCACCAAAAGGCCATTGTTCTAGACCTTGACTTTTTAATTTATCTGGTGTTATTTGTACAATATCTAGAATTGTTTTTCCACTCTCTTTCGTGGCCATATTCATTAACTTGGTTTCATTTACTTCCTGATCTCCTCTTATTGCAATAAGTAAAGGCTGTGTTGTTTCGTCTTCATTAAGCGCAAGCATTAATATTACTTTTACGATTTGAGATGGATGAATTTCTTGCGTAGAGCATAGACTTTCTATTGTAATTTGATCTGGTGTTTCTAATTCGATTACTTCAGCTTTATCTAGCGGATTTGCTTTAGGTGGTCTTGACTCTGCTTTTTCTTGGTTGGCTGCATATAATCCATCTGAACTAGTGAGAATCAAGTCTTCGCCTGAATCTGCTGTAACCATAAATTCTTGAGAAGCCCCTCCTCCTATTGCGCCGCTATCTGCATATACTGCCACTGTATTAATCCCACAATCGGCAAATATTTCTTTATAGGTCTTGTTCATTCTTTCGTATGTATCCTTTAGATCAATTTCCTGTGAATGGAAGGAATATGCATCTTTCATGATGAATTCCCTACTGCGCATTAATCCAAATCTTGGACGGATTTCATCTCGGAATTTTGTTTGAATTTGGTATAGATTTACAGGTAACTGTTTATATGAATGTAGTAGTTCACTAATAATTGTTGTTATTACTTCTTCATGGGTTGGACCAAGGCCAAAATTTCTGTTTTGTCGATCTGTGAGATTAAACATTATTCCTTCTCCTGCTGTGTAGCCTTTCCATCGGCCACTTCGCTCCCACAGTTCAGCTGGATGTAATTGAGGCAACAGTGTTTGCAGGGCCCCTGAACCATCCATACGGGTTTGAACTATGGATGTGATTTTGTTGAGGACCCTCCACATCATTGGCATGTATGCGTAGACGCCCGCTGCTATGCGTCGGATGTAGCCTCCTCGGAGTAATAGCTGATGGGATGTGATCTCAGCGTCAGCAGGAACATCCCGCAGCGTCACCAGCATTAGGCGGGAGACGCGCATGGTTTTAAAAGTAGGTGAGTGGAGAGTACAAAATCTAATACAAAATATGTCCGATTGTAAAACTGTCCTGCGTTTTGAAAATGATTTAGTAGGAATGACTTTCCTCTGCTAACTTCATTCAAGATTGAAGGCATTCGAGGTTGTAATTATGTTTAGTGAGGCGGTCAATGCTTCAACATTGGACTACTCTTCAAGTAATCAAATAAGTAAAGATATTAATGTTGCAATGGCTAACTCTGACTCGTTAGTAGGCGTTGATGATGTTCAGAAGTCTTTGAATCGCTCAAGAGCATCTGTATATAGGTATACAAATACAGACCCACGTAATCTTAATCAATCTTTTAATCCAAGGAAGTTAAATCCTGAATATAGAAGTGATCAAAAAGATCCTCTTTTATTTCACCCAAATGAGGTGGCTCGTTTTGCAAAGGATGTTCTTAGAATTAAAGAAGTAACCGTTGAAGTTTTAAACTCACCTTCTTCAGCAACACAGCAGGTTTTAACTTCTATTCTTGAAGAATTGCGTGTAATCAGAACACAACTTGAGGGGATGAATAAAAATTCTCGTGTCGAGTTTGAGTCTCATAGAGAGAGCTCGGATCGACAGGCTGCGTAAAAACTCTCCATAATAATTCTATTAATGAGATAATAGAAAAGGCCTTTACCTGGAAGAGTCTTTTTCCACATTCACCCTCAGGATGAAAGCTTCATTTCTTTCTTTACTTGAGACTGTTCCATTTAGCCCTGCATGGATTCCGAACCAGTTTCAGCCTCCAGACCTTTTAAAGAGTTTGAGTGGTCATCAAAATCATCTTTAAAGGAGGATGTACAGGCTAGTGATGATGAAGATCCTTTAAGTTTGAATGGTCCATCGATTACTTTACTTGGCTTGACAATTGCAATAGCAACGGTTGGAATCCCTATCGTTGCAGTGATAACTGAAAGGCCTTTTGGAAGGGAAAGCGTTAGTCCCACTATTTTGGAATTAGATGGATCTAAGTCCTCTCTCCCCATCTCCCTCGCCAGGACTAGTAAACTTGGTAGTGGAGATTCCCGCTGGAAGCAGGAATAAATATGAATATTTTGCTGAAGCGGGCGTGATGGCGTTGGATAGAGTCCTTCACTCTTCGGTTAGGTATCCTTTTGATTACGGATTCATTCCAAATACACTTGCTGAAGATGGTGCACCTTTAGATGCAATGGTAATAATGGAGGAACCAACTTTTGCTGGATGTTTAATTAAGGCAAGGCCTATTGGTGTTCTAGATATGCATGACTCTGGGGCATATGATGGGAAGTTGCTATGTGTACCTATTGCAGATCCTCGTCAAAGCGCAATTAGCAGTATTAGACAAATTGCTCCAAATCAATTAGAAGATGTTGCTGAATTTTTTCGTACTTACAAAAGTTTGGAAGGAAGGGTAATTGTTATTGATGGATGGCGTGATTTTGATGCAGTTCAAGCTTTGCTTGATGATTGTATTGCTGCTAAGAAATGTAAGGTAGATGGTTAATCTTCCGTTTTCAATAATATTCTAGTTACAGCTAGGACTAAAAAATCATATGAAGTCCAAAGTTCTTGTTTACAGCTATGCATCTTGCTCTACTTGCAGGAAGGCTCTTAAGTGGCTTCGTGAGAATAATATTGAATATGATATAGAAGACATTGTTAAACATCCTCCTGATAAAAAAATACTTAGATATGCTATGGACCAAGTTGATGAGCGAAAGAAATTATTTAATACCAATGGATTGAGTTACCGTCAGATTGGCGCTGCAGTAGTAAAATCTATGAATGATGAAGAGGCATTAGAGGCACTTTCTTTAGATGGAAAGTTGATAAAACGTCCTTTTCTAGTTAAAGATGAACAGGAAATCTTGTTAGGATTTAATATTAAGGTTTGGACAGATAATCTATTGATATAATGAAGTTCATATGTAATTTTTCTATGCATATTAGTTGTATGAATAGGTTATTGCCTATGTATAAATCAAGATCCAATGAATTTGAATGATAGAATGAATAATAACAAAGCATCTAATTATCTTCTAGAATTCTGGACTCCTGTCCTCTTGACATTCACTATATATCTAGGTATTCGTAATTACATATTTGAAGCTAGATATATACCTTCTGGATCCATGCTTCCTGGTCTGCAAATAAATGATCGCCTTTTAATAGAGAAACTTACTTTAAAGAGAAGGTCTCCAAAGAGAGGCGAAATAGTTGTTTTCAACTCGCCTTTTTCATTTGACCGTATTCTAGGTGTAAATATGAAGAAATCTGTAATTAAATGTGCTGTGTTGAATTTCCCAATAGTTGCATCAATCACAGGGATTCGAGATCCAGTATGTGATGCATATATAAAGCGGGTAGTAGCCATTCCTGGAGACAAAGTATTGATCAATACGCAAGGTGAGGTAATTATAAATAACATCAGGATGGATGAACCTTATGTCAAAAACTATTGCTTTTTGGATCGATTTGATGATAGTTCATGCCCAACTTATTCCGGCAAAGTTCCAAATGGACATGTTTTGGTTTTAGGAGATAATAGAGAAAATAGTTGGGATAGTCGGTTTTGGCCTGCAGGTCCTTTTTTACCTGAGGATCAAATCATAGGAAAAGCAATTTGGAGATTTTGGCCAATTAGTCGTTTTGGTTATCTATATTTCTAAGACCACATGCTATGACTCTACCCAGCATTTTTTGTCCTTGGAATGGTTGATTGGCAGCTAATGGGCAATATTTATCTTCACGGTCTTGGATCCAGTATTCATCAGGATTAAATAATAACCAACGCCTGCTTCCTATGCGGAGGCATTCTTCATCAGCTTTCAGCATTTTAGAGGGGCCAAAACTGATTGCTTCCCAAAGTTGTTCTATCGTGAAGCCAGATTTGACCACTAATTCTTGCCATAAACATGGAAGTACTAGATGATGTCCACTTACACCTGCTAATTGTTCATTTAATGGAGATTTAATTTCCTCATCGTCCAAAGGAGTGGCGTGAACGGAAACAGCACTAATGATCCCTTTTAGCAGCCCCTTGATTAATGCATTGCGATCTTCACCACTTCCTAATGAAGGAGAAACTCTCCAACCGATATCAAGAGGAGATAAAGTTGTTCTGTCTGTAATCAAATGCCACCAACATACACTTGACATTGGAGTTGGTTTTGCTTTCTCAAGCATTTTTGCCCCAGCTGCTGTTGATATGTTCATTAAACGAATTGAATTATCAGGGTGTTGTTTACATAGTTCTAGAAGTAGACTAAGGGGAATTAACTCGCTTGCCAAAGGGTCTGGAGGAAAGCCAGATCGTAATGTTTCAACCCCTTCGCGTACAATTCCATTCCCTTGTATTTGTGAATCTCTGGGGGCTAAAAGTATCGGTGAACTACCGAATTGGTTGATAATTAAGCCTTGTTTTAAAAGATTAATTGGTGGTATAACCTCATCTTCTGCTATTCCAATTGCACCATTTTGAATCAGGCTTGCATGAGGAGCGAGTTTTTCTCCTTTGCTTTTACAACTGAAGCTACCCCATAAGTGAATTAATACATCGCTTAAGGGATTGCTAAAGCCTTGAAGCATTTCTGCTTGATCTCGCCATAATGAACCTCTTGGAAGTAGAGCTAATTGTCCATATCCAGCATGAGCCGCAGCTTTCCTAAGGCTTGAAAGTGTTTCAGGGTATCCGGTTATTGGATCTTGAAGGATTGAGTGAGGGTCAACAAGACAAGGGGCAAAAACCATGCGACTGGCCTTTTGGGGGACCAAGCCAATACAGCTTCCTTGATCTCGTGCCTCTTGTCCAAAACTTTTTATTATGCCGTCTGTAATTAACACGGCATCTTCAATTACAGATTGATTAGATCCGTACAGAATTTGAACTGGGTCTAGAAGAAGGGATTTGGACATCATTTCATAATGCACCCTTGGCTGTTTGATCGAGTACGCCACCTAGATGAGATGTGATATTGAGACATGTCACTACATCAGGTTGGTTTGGATCAATAGAAATGTCGATGATGGTTACGCAACCATTTCCTTGTTTTACCATCCAAATATCAGAAGGGGTGAGACCTAAAAGATTGCAAAGAATTGTTTTATTTACTGCATCATGGGCAACTACAAGTGCGGTCTCATTAGGGGCTAAACCACTACAGATGTCTTCCCAGCATTCGACTGATCTATTCCATACTTCCTGAAGGGTTTCCCCTTCAGGCATTTGAACCTTTTCGGGTGAATTTTTCCATTCCAATAAAAGATTTGGCCAAGTAGTTTTTATTTCTGATTCAAGTTTTCCCTCCCACAATCCGTGACCTATTTCTATTAGCTCTTCTTTGGATTCTAATTTGATTCCAGGATGGGATTTCAGTATTTCTTGTGCTGTTTGCATTGGCCTAGTCATAGAGCTGCTATAAGCTCGATTTATTTTTTGTGAACTTAGAAAATGTCTTGCTGCAGTGGCCTGAGATAAACCATTTTGATTGAGGGGGATATCAATCTGTCCTTGAAAACGGCCTTGCTGATTCCAGTCGGTTTCTCCATGCCGAACCAATATTAGCCGAGCATATTTTTTATTTAAAGGCAAACTTGGTTCTAGATGTGTTGTATTATTTAGGCATTCAAGTTGAACTTGATAGGAATTAAATGAATGAGGTTTGACATTAAATACTGATAAAGAAGTATTGTCTAATTGAAGTCTTCTAAAAGCCTCACCTTTATTTCCAATTAAGCTTAGTATTAAACATCTCAGTATTGCATTATGTCCAACTATTAATATAGTTCCATCTTTGGATGGAGAATGCCTAGTTAGAAGTTTCTTCAGGAACGTACTGGCTTGGGTAAGTAATTCTTCAATTGGCCGATATGGATTACCATCTTCTCTTTTGAGAGTGAGATCGTTGGGTTTTTGTTTCCAAGTATTGTATTCCTCTGGGAACTTTTCTTTGACTTCATTAATTGTCAAACCACTCCATAGTCCTAAATCTATTTCCATTAGTTCATCATCAAAGATAGGTTTGTATGAATTGGCATGCTCTTTAAGTAAATATTTTGCTGTGTCAGCGGCTCGTTGAAGTGGTGAGCTGTAAACAGCGTCCATTTTTAGATCAGCCAGTGCTTTGCCTAATTGACTGGCTTGTTGCTTTCCTTCAACTGTCAGAGTAGAAGAATCATTACGTCCTTGAATCCTGTGCTCACGATTGAAGCTGCTCAGGCCATGACGAACAAGTAAAAGTCGCAAAGTCACTTATACAGAGTTATGGAATAGCCATCGTATGGGCAAGCTGCCGACGTAACCTTTATTTGAAAGGGAGAATTTGTATCTGCTGATGAATCCGTCTTGAGTAAGTCATCTACGCAACAGCCCACTCCTTTATGGAAAGTGGTTTTGGCAGGATTTTCGGTGCTGCTTACAGTTCTTGTTTGGACACAAGGATTGGAAGGTAGCTTTGATAGACCTTCTGTTGCTCCGAAGTTGTCACTTCAGCAGCGTGAGATGGCTCTATTAGCACAGACTGAAATACCTGAGCCGTTCAAACCTGTTTTGCTTGGACTAGAGCCTGAATTGGCTTTTCAGCAGGCACTAAAAGAAATCCCTTTAGAGGAAATGAATAAGCGAGAAAAAATTCTTCTCGCTTCTCTTGAAGACTCAGTCTCTCGACGAAAGGACATATTGAAAACTCCTTTTGAAGAAAAGGACTTTTTGCAAGTCCGAAATCTACTTTTGAATAGTTCTGGTCCACAAGAGGATGTTTTATTAGAAAACCTTAAAGGGTCTGAAAATTTTGAAAAGGATCCTTTGCTATTTCAAACAGTTTGCCTCGCTATAGGTGGCGATATTGATATTTGCGTTGATACCAATGTCGCAAAAAGTAGTGCTATTAGGCTTGCAACAAGTCAAATTTTGCCTTTTGCAGCAACACTTTTAGGGATTTGTTTGTTGATTAGATATCTCTGGATGTTCGTAAAGAACAAAACTGCTGCATGGACTCCTGTTCTGTCCTTGCCATTAACACTTACCGACATGGTACTTTTGGTCTCTGGTGGTTTTGTCGTATTAGGTGAAGTTATATCCCCAATATTGGTTGTGCCAATCAGTTCTGCCTTGACAAAAAGTCTAACAAGTCCATTGAGTGATTCTTTGAAAGTCTTGATTGGCTATATATCTATGACTATTCCAACATTATTTATTTTGCGTCAACAACTTCATGGCATAAGGCATTTAGATAGACCGTCTAACGGATGGCTTCAATGGCGTTTTTTTCCTATTGGGCAGGCCTTTCTTAGTGCTGTTCGTGGATGGCTAATGGTTTTGCCGCTAGTTTTATTTATTGCTTGGTTAATGAATTTGCTTGTTGGGGATCAAGGTGGGAGTAATCCTCTCCTGGAATTAGTACTTGGAAGTCGTGATCCATTGGCATTGATTTTGTTGGTTTTAACGACAGTAGTTCTTGCTCCTCTTTTTGAAGAGCTTGTTTTTAGAGGAGTTCTTCTTCCTGTGGTTGCGAAAGAACTTGGTTCAGCTTGGGGAGTAATAGTCAGTGCAATAGTTTTTGCTCTGGCACATTTAAGTGTTGGGGAATTACCTCCTTTATTAGTTTTGGGTATTGGTCTTGGGTTTTTGCGGCTTAGTTCAGGTCGACTTTTTCCATGTGTGCTTATGCACTCACTTTGGAATGGGGTAACTTTTACCAGCCTTATTTTGATTGGGTGATAAACACAAAAATCAAATTTGACTCTATCTTTCTCTTGCAAGGCTCTTTGGAGGGTGTTTCACTAATTAAATAAGTGGTGTGTTTGAGTGACCATTGTTAATCAACACCACACTCAATTTTCTGAACGTGTTCTTTTGAATTCGCGAGCAGTCAGTCCTCTCAAATTTATTCATGGCTCTTTCTCGTCGAAAAAGGCTTCGCGCCAATCTCCTGTCCTCGCAGGGATGCATAGAGTTACTGATGGGGCACTAACAGGCGTGATTTTGACTGTTGCATTAATGTCCACATTTGCATTGCATTGGCAGCACCTTTGGACTGTTGCTTTTACTAGACTAGAAAGGACTCGTGATTTAGCTCATCGACTTACAGAGTCCACTGCAATGTTAGAGAGACATTTATTACAGAGTACTAGTCTGCCGAAATCTATGGTCCCTACCAAGGCAGCGAATCTTATTTATCTTGAGAATCCATATATCAATGGTCATCAAAAACAACCTGGCTACAGCAAATCAACTGTTCTGAATTCCATTATCTACAAACCTGTTAGTCATGGTTATTAATGCCTGTAATTAGTAGGCGAAATAAACATCGTCCGATACGAAAGGGTAGGCGTAATGTGTCCCCAAAAAAAATTCCTCCTTTTAGGATGAGGTTAGTTTTTACTATTTTGTGTGCTGGCATTTTTGGATTGATTGGAAGAATGGCCTGGTTGCAGGTTCTTCAGTCTCCTGACTTGGAGTCACGTGCTCGCGCATTGCAAACCAAGAAGACACAACCCTTAGGTAGACGACGTTCAATCGTAGACCGTATGGGTAGATTGGTAGCACTTGATGAAGAACGTTTTCGATTATGGGCACATCCTAGATATTTTAATTTTCCAGGAGATGACTCAACTTTGATTCGTTATCCTTATGAGGTTGCAAGCAGATTGACTGGTCCACTTTCTATACCAATTACTGAGTTAGTAAACCGTTTAGGTAGTCAACGTTCTGGAGTAAAATTAGCTGAAGGTATTGATCCTGAGGTAGCAAATAAAATAAGAAATTTAGGAATTAGTGGGTTAGATCTTGAGCCATATCCACAAAGGGTATATCCACAGGGTCCTCTCTTCGCAAATGTTGTCGGTTTTTTGAATCAGGATCGTATTCCTCAAGCTGGCTTGGAACAGAGCTTGAATGAAAAGTTATTGCAGATTGAAAAGGCTCGTACCTTTAGGAGTGGTGCTGATGGAACTCCTCTTCCTGACGATCTTGCACCAGGGGTTTTTGTTGGTGATGACTTGCGATTACATTTGACGCTTGATGCTCGTCTTCAGGAGTTGGCGTTAAAGGCTTTAGCTCAACAAGTAACTAAATGGAAAGCGGATAAGGGTGTTGCGATTGTAATGGATGTCACTAATGGTGAGCTTTTAGTTTTGGCATCTACTCCTACATATGACCCCAATAGATATTGGGACTTTTCTCCTGGCTTGTTTCGGGAATGGTCTGTGCAAGATCTTTTTGAGCCAGGTTCAACATTTAAGCCGATTAATCTTGCTTTTGCTTTAGAAGAGGGAGTTATAAATCCAGAAGGTGTTGTTGATGACACAGGAACCCTCACTGTTGGTGGGTGGTCGATTTTCAATCATGATCGAATGGCGAATGGTGTTATTGATTTTGCACGAGTCCTTCAAGTCTCTAGCAACGTAGGTATGGTAAAAATAATGCGTAAATTGAATCCATCTCATCATTGGGATTGGCTTCGTAGGCTTGGAGTAGATGAAAGACCTGATACTGATCTTCCCGGGGCAGTCGCTGGCCAGTTGAAATCTAAAGAAAATTTTGTTTCTCAGCCTATTGAACAGGCCACTGCGTCTTATGGGCAGGGATTTTCTTTGACACCTCTAAAATTACTCCAACTTCATGCTTTGATTGCTAATGGTGGTCATCTTGTTAATCCTCATATAACTAGGGGTTTACATGCGGGAAAAGTTTTGCCAACTCCTTCTAAGAACAGCCGCTTTAAGATGTTTCGTCCAGAAGTAACAAAAACTGTGCTTTCTTGGATGGAGTCGGTGGTGGAAGTTGGAAGTGGAAAAGGAGTTAGGACTTTGGGATATCGCATTGGGGGTAAAACCGGTACGGCTCAGAAAGCATCTGATGGGGGATATAAGCCAGGAGCAAAGATCTGCAGTTTTGTTGCTAATTTGCCAGCCGACAATCCTCGTTATGCTGTTTTAGTTGTTATTGATGAGCCGCAGGGCAAAAACGCTTATGGTTCAACGGTGGCAGTTCCAGTAGCCAAGCAAATTATTGATGGATTACTAGTTTTGCAAAAGATTCCGCCAAATAGCAATAGCCCGAAATTGCAGCCTGCTAAAGGATAATTCAAGTCTAAGAGAGAGAAAAGATTTAACTATCAGAATGAATTAAGGGATGTCATCTAGAAAAAGCTAGCTACGTTATTAGCTAATACGAGACGTTCTTCTTGATGGCCACTCTTTTAGAGCAACTTTCCTCAATGACCGTTGTTGTCGCTGATACTGGTGAATTGGAAGCTATTCGTACCTTTACTCCTCGTGATGCCACTACTAATCCTTCTTTGATTTTGGCTGCTGCTCAAATTCCTACTTATCAGAATTTGATTGATGAGGCCTTGAAATCTTCTCGACAAAGAATTGGAGCTGATGTTGCAGTTGAGGAAGTTGTTTCTGAGGCTTTGGATGAGATTTGTGTGATTTTTGGTAAGGAGATTTTAAAGATTGTTCCTGGTCGAGTCTCAACGGAGGTTGATGCCCGATTGAGTTTTGATAAGGAAGCTACTATTGACAAGGCAAGAAAACTTATTGATTTTTACGAAGAACTGGGTGTGAAGAAAGACAGAGTGTTGATCAAGATTGCATCTACTTGGGAAGGTATAAAGGCTGCAGAAGTTCTTGAAAAAGAAGGCATTCATTGTAATCTCACACTTTTATTTGGTTTTGGGCAAGCCGTGGCTTGTGCAGAAGCAGGAGTGACTCTTATTTCTCCTTTCGTAGGTCGTATTCTTGATTGGTACAAGGCTGAAACTGGACGTGATAATTACCCTGGGAAAGAAGACCCAGGAGTTATTTCAGTGACTAAGATATTCAATTATTTCAAGGCTTTTGATTATAAGACTGAGATTATGGGCGCAAGTTTTAGAAATATTGATGAGATAATAGAGTTAGCAGGTTGCGATTTGTTGACTATTTCTCCTAAATTATTAGACCAGCTACGAAAGACTCAAGGCACATTAGTTCGAAAGTTAGATGGCCTTAATCCTTCTAACGATGAAGAGCAAATACATGTAGATAAAAATTGCTTTGAATTAATGATGAATGCTGATCGGATGGCTAAGGAGAAGTTGGATGAAGGAATTAGAGGTTTTAGTAAAGCAATTGAAACCCTGGAGGCTCAATTAGCGCATCGTCTTGCTGTTCTTGAGGGGGGTGCGGCTTTTAGTCATGTTGTGAATGAAATTTTTATGCTCAATGATCTTGATGGCGATGGATGTATTACAAGAGAAGAATGGTTAGGAAGTGATGCTGTATTTGATGCTCTTGATCATGACCATGATGGACGTTTATTGCAAGCTGATGTTAGATCAGGCTTAGGAGCAGCACTTGCAATGACTAGTGTTTAGATTATTTTATAATTGAGTATTCTTTGTAGTTATTTTGTTAGGGGAAGGAGATTAGAAATTAATAAATAATTTACAGATATTCTTTTAAATTTCAACATTATATTTATGAGACTTCTTTTGGCCTAGAAAATATTGTCCGATTTCTTGAATTGAATGTATTGGCTACAAAGCTTATATGTATTTCCAAATACAATCATTAGGGATCTCAGGAGGGATTTTCTTGTCTTTTATTTCTTGGAAACTTACCCGCCATTCTGGAACTCTGCAGGTAACAAAATCCGAACGCTCGATTATCACACCACCTTCATCACATGAACTAGCCAAAAAACCTTCAACCCATGAGCCACCTTTTATTCCTCCTTTAAACCACACCCATGCCTTTTCATGTTTCATAGAAATAACCCTTTATTAGTAGATTCTTGTATGAAAACACCTTTTTAAAAGTATTTGGACTTTTTTATTAATTTATTTAGTTTCTTTGAAAAAGTAGTCTTTTGATAACTCTTTGCGCAATGTCTTCATATCCCATTTCTCCTGAGAGTATTTGAGCAATTCTTTGAGGTGCAGTAGGGCGTTTAATCCCTAGTTGATACCCAACTTTTGGAAATCTATAAAAGACCTGTGCTATTCGTTTTCCCCAAGCCATAGAATTACCCCATTTGATTTTCATCACTGCACTGTAATTACTTAAATCTTCACAGTCGTCTTTTAACCAATTATCTAGAGCAAGCGCGCCTTCGTAAGCACTCATTATGGCCGGACGTAATCCTTCTGCTAAAAAAGGGTCGCAGAGAGATGCAGCGTCTCCTATCGCAATTATTCCTTCTGCATGTAAAGAATGATGGCCATTCCAAACTCTTAATTGAGAGTTTTGTCTTTTACCTGCGTTTGATTCAAACCCAAGGTTGGGTAATAATTTCTCAAGGACTTTTTCACTGTTATTTGAATTCCTACCTATAAATGTACCTACTCCTATATTTACTCCTCCTGCGATTGGAAATGCCCATGCGAAACCATGGTGAACTAGTCCAAATTCGAATCTTGCAGTTCCTTCTTTTAAGAGCCCACGTCCTTCAAGACGAACCGAAGTTGTGGTTGCATGATGTTGAATTTTAGGCCCTAGCCCGAGTACTTTTGGCCAATGTGAACCAGAGCCATTTGCTATGACAATAGCTTTACTTTCAATTTGTTGACCTCCCATTGAAGTTACTTGCCAGGTTTTTCCTTTTCTTTGAAGACTCTTTACAAGAAAGGGTTTTAAGATTTGAGCACCTGCATTTATTGCTTCGCTGAGAATTAATTCATCTAAAATTTCTCTTCGAACTATCCAGAATGGTGATGAACCTGGTAGTTCGGCTATGACTTGATCTTTTAGGCACCAAGTAAAGTTGACTTTGCTAATAACTTCATCAACAGCTTGGTTTAATTCAAATGGGAACCATCTTTGGACAGAGGCGGCCATGCCACCTCCGCAAGGTTTAATCATATTTTTAGTCTCTTTTTGCTCTAGAAGAATTACTTGATGGCCGGCTTTTGCCAGATGAAAAGCTGCCGTGCATCCAGCTGCACCTGCTCCAATAATAAGAACATCATTTGAGCTCAAACCTTGAGTATATCGGCTTCTTTTTCTGATAATTGTTTCTCTAGTTCAGATATAAACTTATCTGTTAATTTCTGCACATTATCTTGTTGATCATGACTTTGATCTTCAGATATTTCTCCTTCTTTCTCTAATTTCTTTATTTTTTCAATTGCATCACGACGAATATTACGCAAAGCAACTTTTCCTTCTTCAGCATATTTGGAGGCTAGTTTGCAGAATTCTTTGCGACGTTCCTCGGTTAACGGTGGAACATTAATTCGTATGATTTTGCCATCATTGTTTGGAGTAAAACCTAGATCACTTGTCCCAATAGCTTTTTCTATAAGTGCAAGTGAACTGATGTCAAATGGTTGAATTGCAATTGTTTGAGAATCAGGAGTTGAAATTGTTGCCAATGACTTCAGAGGGGTTTCAGCTCCGTAGTACTCAACCGTTAAACGATCTAGTAAAGAAGGGTTAGCACGACCAGTTCGAATTGTGTTAAAGGTGCGTTGTGCAGCCTCTAACGATTTGCGCATGCTTGATTCAAGTTCCTGGTTCGACATAAGTTTCAGATGAGGAAGAAGGAGATAAAATAAGGAGATGAAGCGAATTAATTTGGGTCGCCGATGCGAGAGCCAATTGGTTCTCCTTGTACGGCTTTGCTGATATTGCCCGATTCAAAGAGATTGAAAACCACTATTGGGATGTTGTTGTCTTTGCATAGGGCAATTGCCGTGCTATCCATCACAGCAATTTCTTTGCTGAGTACTTCCTGAAAGGTGAGTTTGTCGTAACGAACTGCATCAGTAAATCTCTTAGGGTCTTTGTTATAAACTCCATCAACTTTGGTGGCTTTAAAAACAACATTTGCATTGATCTCTGCCGCTCTTAAAGCAGCTGTTGTGTCTGTTGTGAAAAAAGGATTGCCACATCCACCTCCAAAAACAACGACTCTTCCTTTTTCTAGATGTCGAATTGCTCGCCTTCGAATATATGGTTCGGCGACCTCTTTCATCTCAATTGCGGTTTGAACTCTTGTTGGAACTCCAGCTCGTTCTAAACCATCCTGAAGGGTGATTGCGTTCATAACTGTGGCCAACATGCCTACGTAATCTGCAGTAGCTCTATCCATCCCCTCTGATGACCCTTTAAGCCCCCTAAAGATGTTGCCTCCACCAACAACAATTGCAAGCTGAGTACCTTGCGTAACAACTGTGGATACGTCTTTAGCAATGGATTGAACAATGGCGGGATCAATGCCGTAAGGCTTTTCTCCCATCAGTGCTTCACCACTAATTTTTAGAAGGACTCTCGCGTAGGCCATTCATAATTAATAACTTTATGACAGTAGCAAGTTTTACTGAATTTTTTAGTCAACTTGTAGTTGAATATTTTAACCCAGCAATAAATCCCATTGTTATACGGGTGAAGAACTTCGTGAATATTGAGGTTTCATTGAGAAACCTGAAATGAGATAATTCAAAATTGTAGTTATAGACTGATTTTCTTGTTCGATCTCTAGAAATCATCATCAATTTGATCTCATTCTGAGACAAAGCAACCATCAGAGGGTTCTTTAGGAAGAATTTAGATTTAGGAGAGGATTCTAGAACTCAATTCCTCTTTGGGCTTTTATTCCTTGTTCTTTGAAGGGATGATGGATCAAATGCATTTCAGTAACTAAATCAGCTTTATCAATCAGACCTTTTTGTGCGCCTCGACCTGTTAGCACGACATGTGTGAGTGGAGGTCTTTTTGAAATTCCCGAGAGAACTTTATCGAGGGATATATATCCAAGGGTTATGGCAATGTTTATTTCATCCAAAATGACAAGTTTATATCTTTTACTTTTTAAATAATCAAGTGATACTTCCCAAGCTTTTTCTACTAGTTCTTTATCCCGTTTTCTATTTTGAGTTTCCCATGTAAACCCTTCACCAAGAGCATGCCATTTTAAAGCTTCTCCAAATATTTTTAGTGCCTTGGCTTCGCCAGGCTCCCAACCACCTTTTATGAATTGAATTATTGCCACACTTTCTCCATGCCCAAGTGTACGTAATGCCATTCCAAGTGCTGCAGTTGTTTTCCCTTTCCCGGAACCAGTAAATACAATAATTAGTTCTTTTTCTTTGTTTTTTTCTTTTAATCTTTTTTCCTGTACCTCCTTGCGTCTCTTCATTCTTTTTTCATAACTTATTTCATCTTTTTCCGGGGATGTATTTCCTCCAATCCCAAGTTCCTTAGCTGTTCTATCTAGATCTTTAGAATTTATTATGTTGGAGGACTGCATTGATTTTTTATAAAGATCAAATAGGTTTTAATCGGAAAATCTAAATTTTAGTAATAATTGATTGAGTAACGTTCTTTGACAAAGCAGCATCAACTGCTTGTTGTTGATCTCTGCGAGTTATCCAATGATGATAGGTGCTTGTATGTATCGTTACTGAATGGCCCATCATCCTTGCGGCAACTGTGTCTGGTATTCCAATATGGATTGTACGAACAGCCCATGCATGTCGTAAGTCATAGGGAGTAAGGGGAAGTTTATAGCGGCGAAATTGTTCTGCAACTCGTCTTCCAACTTTTTGAAGGGTTGTTTGTTTTAGGCTTGTATTTACTTTTGGTAGGACATTACTACCGTTGGCGAGTTTTTCTAATTCAAAATCTTTGACCCATTCAGGATGAAATGGCCAGACTTGATGCTCTCCTGTTTTAGTAGTGGGTAGAACTCGTAAAATCTTGTCACCATCCTTTGCTAGGCAAGAAAGATCACAGAAGAAGATCTCATGATTTCTTAGTCCATATGTAGCCATCAATGCATAGGCTAATTTCCAGCTTGGGTTTGGAATCATTCTCCAAATTTCTTTGATTAAACTGTCACTTGGAAGGGCTCGAAAGCGGGTTTGACTTAGGCCATAACCACTCGCTTGAGCACCCCAATCTTCGGGTAATTGAAGCTCTAGATGGCGAGCAAAGGCTCCAAGTGCAGTACCACATTGCTTACGACTTCGACTATTCTCTGAATAACTTTTTAGAGTTTCGAGCAGTAGTTCAATATTTAGAGTCTGGTCTTTTTTGTTGGCTATTTTTATGAGCCTTCTTAAATAAGGTAAGTATGCGTATTGCCATGTAGTTTTCATCCCTGCTTGAGATTTATTGCGAATTGGATCTAAAAAGAAATTGGACTCAAAGCTTTTTATTGATTGAATTATATTATCAGGCTTATTTGTTTTAACCTTTTCAGTTGCTCTCCAATGTTTCCAATCAAACTGGCCGTGCTTTATTTGCATTAAAACAAGCTGAAGAAGTTTTTCTGCTTCTTTGAGTCCATTCTCATCTGCAATTAGGCCTAGACTGATGCGTTGAACTTTTAATTGGTTCGCAGATTTTTTGCTTGGTAGTGGGCCACGTAGGTTTATTCGCCCCCCCCCTTTGTTCAAGGCGTAAATTAATCCCTTGCTTCTCAAGGGCTTGATTGCAGGTCATGATTTTGTACTTGAGATCCATGATAATCAAGATTTGGCGCTAACTTGATGTTTATTGGGTCTAAGCTCAATCAATTTATAGACCTTCCTTTTCCCGATGGCACGTGTAGGCGTCCTATTATTAAATCTCGGGGGGCCGGAGCGAATAGAGGATGTTGGGCCTTTTTTATACAACCTTTTTTCTGATCCAGAGATTATTCGTTTGCCTATCCCTGCTTTGGTTAAGCCTTTGGCCTGGCTGATAAGCACACAACGAAGTAAGAAGTCTCAGCAGGCATATAGATCTATTGGTGGTGGATCTCCATTACGTCGAATTACAGAACAACAAGCCAGAGAATTGCAGAGTCAATTACGTCAAAAAGGTATAGATGCAACAAGTTATGTTGCTATGCGTTATTGGCACCCTTTCACCGAGTGCGCTGTGGCTGATATTAAGGCTGATGATATTAATCAAGTAGTTGTTTTACCTTTATATCCTCATTTCTCCATTAGTACGAGTGGTTCTAGTTTTAGACAGTTACAACGTCTAAGGAATGCAGACCCTGATTTTCAAAAACTACCTATTCGTTGCATCCGTAGTTGGTATGACCAACCTGGTTACATTAAATCAATGGCCAATTTGATAGCTGAGGAGATTCAACTGTGTGATACCCCCGAACAAGCTCATGTTTTTTTTAGTGCTCATGGAGTACCAAAGAGTTATGTGGAAGAAGCTGGTGATCCTTATCAAAAGGAGATTGAAGCTTGTACAAGTTTGATCATGAATGAACTTTTAGATCTTTTAGGGCATCACAATCCCTCTTCACTTGCTTATCAGAGTCGTGTTGGCCCGGAGGAATGGTTACAACCATACACAGAGGATGTTTTAGAGGAGCTTGGGAGAGTTGGGGTGGCCGATTTAGTGGTAGTGCCAATCAGCTTTGTAAGTGAGCACATAGAAACACTCCAAGAGATGGATATTGAATATCATGAGATTGCTAAGAAATATGGTATTACTAATTTCCGTAGAGTAAGGGCTTTAGACACATATATGCCTTTCATTGAGGGGCTTGCGGATTTGGTTTCTGAATGTCTAGATGGTCCCGAAATTGATCTGAATGAAGCTGCTATGCTTCCAGATAAAGTTAAATTATATCCTCAGGAAAAGTGGCAATGGGGATGGAATAATAGTTCAGAAGTATGGAATGGACGTGTTGCAATGATAGTATTTATTTCTTTTTTGTTGGAATTATTTATTGGTAAAGGACCTCTTCATATGTTGGGATTGATCTGAGCTCGAAATAGTCTTTTCTTTCAAAGATTTAGTTATCTTTATTAGGAGGTATGTCTTTTCTTATTGTGGTTTTCGAATCATCTTTAATTAATTTATCAAAACTTTTTATTTTGATAAATACTTATTGCCGAAAGGTGGGAACTTCGTTTATTAATTGATGTTTAAGGAGTAGAAGTTCCTTCTTGTTTGAATAATACTTATTATTTCTTCGATTATTTCTTCTTGGACTGTTGATTCCATTTGTCATCTTTATGGGCTTTGCTGGCCAAAATGTGCCTATAGCTTCTATCGTTTATATATAAAAGATGCTTCTTTGCTTCCGTGACCCTGACTTCTTCACCTAATGCTCTAGGTGATGCAGATCAACAGGAGACCCAACAGATCACAGGTGCGGATGCGCTTATGGACTGTCTGCGCCGACATGGTGTGGATACGATTTTTGGCTACCCAGGTGGAGCAATCTTACCTATATACGATGCTGTTCATAGAGCTGAGAAGGAAGGTTGGCTGAAGCATATCCTTGTTCGGCATGAACAGGGTGGTACTCATGCAGCTGATGCGTTCGCAAGGGCTACTGGGAAAGTTGGCGTTTGTTTTGGAACTTCAGGACCTGGCGCTACAAACTTGGTCACCGGAATCGCTACGGCCCAAATGGATTCGGTACCTATGGTTGTTGTCACAGGCCAGGTACCTCGACCTGCGATAGGGACTGATGCATTTCAGGAGACGGATATCTTTGGGATCACTCTTCCAATTGTGAAACATTCTTGGGTGGTTAGGGATCCTCGTGATATCGCTTCTGTTGTGGCGCAGGCTTTCCTCATTGCAGCATCTGGTCGGCCTGGACCAGTGTTGATTGATATACCAAAGGATGTTGGTCAGGAGTTATTTGAATATTTAGTTGTTGAGCCTGGGAGTGTTGTTCCTCCTGGTTTTTCCCTGCCTTCAACTCCAGATTTGAATAGCATTAATGCTGCTTTACATTTGATTGAAGAGGCACAAAGGCCTCTTATTTATGCAGGGGGTGGAGTGGTTTCCGGTGGTGCGCATGAACACTTAAGTGCCTTGGCTGAAAGATATCAATTGCCAGTAACCACGACTTTGATGGGAAAGGGAATCTTTGATGAAAAAAATACCCTTTCTGTTGGGATGTTGGGTATGCATGGCACAGCTTATGCGAATTTTGCTGTCACAGAATGTGATTTATTGATAGCTATTGGTGCTCGCTTTGATGATCGAGTTACTGGGAAACTTGATACTTTTGCACCAAGAGCTAAAGTTATTCATTTTGAAATTGACCCAGCCGAAATAAGTAAGAATAGAAGGGCAGATGTTTCAGTTCTAGGTGATGTGGCTATCAGTCTTAAACAATTATTGAATTTAAGCTTTCAAAAAGACGTGAATATTAGAACTTCTACATGGTTGGCTCGTATTAATGAATGGAAAAAGAACTATCCTTTGATGATCCCACCTAAAAATGGGAAAATATATCCCCAGGAAGTTCTTCTGGCAATCAGAGATTTAGCGCCAGATGCATATATAACTACTGATGTTGGTCAACATCAAATGTGGGCTGCTCAATATCTTCGAAATGGACCTAGGCAATGGATTAGCAGTGGTGGGTTGGGAACTATGGGTTATGGAATGCCCGCAGCTTTGGGTGTTCAGGTTGCATTGCCGGAGGACCAAGTTATATGTATCGCTGGTGATGCAAGTATTTTAATGAATATTCAGGAGCTGGGAACAATCTCTCAGTACAAACTTCCTGTCAAAATAGTAATAGTAAACAATCAATGGCAAGGAATGGTGCGTCAATGGCAAGAAAGTTTCTATGAAGAGCGTTATTCAGCTTCAGATATGCGTTCTGGAATGCCTGATTTTATTTCATTAGCAAAGGCTTTTGGTATTGGGGGAGCCATAATCAAGGACCGCGAAAACCTTATTGATCAACTAAAAGAAGCTTTATCTAGTGAGTCCCCCATGCTTATAGATGTTCGTGTTAGGAGAGATGAAAACTGCTATCCAATGGTTCCTCCGGGCAAAAGTAATGCACAAATGGTTGGTTTGCCTTCCCATCCAGAATTGGCAATGACAGTAAATCATAACTGTAATTCTTGTGGATTAGAGCTTGCTTCTAAGTTTAATTATTGTCCTGAATGTGGTTCTTCTCTTTGACACAGAAGATTTCTTGTTTTGTTTTAATCTTCTTTATTTATTGGTTAGTATTTCCTGCTCAGACATTTGCAGCCGAGGTATTGCAGATTCGTGGCTCAAAAATCTTACAAATAGGAGATCATAATCGTAATTATACTGTTGGATTAGCTTGTTTAGAGGTCGATCCTTCTCAGGAAAATGAAGCGATAAATGTTTTAAAAATTGAGTTACCAAGACGGCGAAAAGTGAATTTAAGACCTATCAACTCAATTGACGGTGTTTTGTATGCTCGAGTAACGCCTCTTGGTACTGATCTTGAGATAAGCAAACTTCTTGTTCAAAAAGGTATTGGCCATTTTACATGCTCATCTGACTCTTAGCACTTATATCTTTTTTGTAGATTTAACTTAGATATTTAGAATGCAGAATATTGATGTAAACGGTTTCTCTAATTAAGAAAGAATACGCTAGTTTTAGACAGCGCTAATAAGTTTTAATACTAATAATCATAGCTCAAATATACTTTCTTTTAAGAAATCTGAGGTCAAGCTGTGTAATCAGTATTGATATTAGAGGTGGTTTTTATTAACTTCTTCGTATATGGTTGATTGCTTGAGATAATTACTCCATTAATTTGAGATAATCATGCTCCATTGATGAGCTTTAATTCTCTCTCTACGCCATGAGTGGAAATTTTTTGACTCTGAAAATGTACAGTTAGGACAGATTGTTATTTGTTCATGAGTTATACCATGATTTGCTAATTGTGCATTGGCGGCTTGACGTATATCTAATTTAAATTTATTTGCATTTGGCGTTGGTTGAACAATATCAAGAGAGCACATGTATTCTAATTTTCTTGATAAAATCTCGTCTGCCGTGAGTCCTCTTTTTTTTATTCCTTCGTAGATATTGCATGTCAAGTCTATATTGACAGTATAATTGCTGCCACTAATAGCAGGTCCTAGTGCAAAAAAAAGATTTCTTTTTCTAGACCCTCTGTATTCAAGCTTATCTATTACTTTTAAAATGATCTTGTTGCTGATTCCTTTCCAACCTGAATGACAAATTGCAACGTTGCCATTCTTTTCATCAGCTATCATTACAGGTATACAATCTGCAGTGTAAATCCAAAGGCTTTGGTTAGGTTGATCACTAATGATAGCATCTCCTTTTGGCCAGGTATCGATGGTTGCGTTTGATGCATTTACTGCTACATCTCCATGAACTTGTTGGATGATATGAATACTTTTTTCGGTAGAAATGCCGGATATTAATTGCTGTGGTTTTTTGTTGTTTGAGCATTTACTGAAAAAACCATGTTTAAATCCTCTTGAATAAAGTAAAGATGAACGAAGGTAATTTATTCCTGAACTTTTTATCCATTGCCAATGGTGCTTGTTAATGCTAAGATTTCTATTTGAGGACAAATTGATTATATTTTTGTTTTAGTTGAGGCCATTTAAATGTTATTTAAATAGGTAGATCTTTTAGCATCCAAAATCCTGTAAATAATTCTTCTTTGGGAGTAGATTGTACTGATATGAAGTGCAAACCCTGGGCATTATCTCTAGAGTTAATAAGACTTTCTTGGGTGGCCTTTGCTAAATCTGCTTTGAGATCTGTAACTAGCCAACGATCTTCTTGTCCAGCTTCAAGAAGTAATTGGTGGCCTTCTACTACAAGCTTGAATGGTTCAAGCCCTCCAAGCCATCCCGCCAGAGCTAATGCTCTGGTTTTACTGAAAAGTCTCAAGCCTGGAATGGGTATTGACTCGTCATTTGTTGCTTGGATTGGTAGAAGCCCACTGAATTTCATTGGCCATTCTTTTGCATCTTTAAGCATGCCAATAGGAATTGAGGCGATGGTCCATGCATCTCCCCTTACAGCTTCAGGCAATGGAATTGCCTGGTTTGTGATTCGAACAGGTGTTGGTGGAGCAAGAGGACCTGCAATATATCCTTCTTCTCGGGGGTAAATTTCTCTTTCCCTTTCACCAATCCAATCAAGAAGTGTGTATGTGCGACGACTGGCAATAACTTCAATTCCATATTTTTCAGCGGCTCTTGTAATCATGCTTCTCATAGATGTCCTCCAACATCTCAGTCTTAGAGGAGTGTCCCAGCCTTCAATGTTGGCATCTTCAATGGCTGTTTTAAAGGCCTCAGTTAGCCAAAGTGAATTGACTTGCCCCGCAGGGCAACGTTTTTCCCATTTGAAAGTGCCTTCATTTGATAGGCCCTCAGAGCTTGTAATAAGTAACTCCCATCGCTTCTTACCATCAGCTTCGAGAATTGGTCGAGAGTAAAAGTCAAGTTCCCAATCTGCTTGGCGTAAATCTTTGTTGGTTGGTTTAGTTGCATTCATTATTTAGATAATTCCTCTTCAGATGGATCATCTTTTGGCTTGAGAATGCTACGAGCCTTGATAGCACGTTCTGAAGCTTCTTCCATTACTTTGTCTTTTTCTATGAGAAGTTCCCCAGGCGGGCCTTCTAGAAGTGCTGTGTTTAACCCTATGCGCCCTCTGCCTGGATCAAGTTCTGTTATTAAAGCTTTTACCCTATCTCCTTGATTAAAGACTTCTCGTAATGATCGAAGACTGCCATTTGTGATCATTGATTGATGTAGAAGGCCACTCACGCCTCCCAGATCAATAAAGAAACCATATGGTTTAACTGCGGCCACTTGTCCTTCAACTAATTGACCTATTTCAAGCTGGGCAAAACGAGCCGCTACAGCAGCACGTTTTTCTGAAAGAACTAATTTTCTGGTGTCTGGATTTACTTCAAGGAAAGCGACACCTAATGTTTTTCCGACAAGAGCTTCGTGGTTCTCGCCGTTTTCAAGTTGAGATCTTGGAATAAAACCTCTTAGACCTTCGAGATCACAGGTGACTCCGCCACGATTAAACCCATTTACTTTGACTTGAGCCACAAGGCCTTCTTTTTCCATTTGTTGAACTTTTTCCCAGCTTTTTCGTAGTGCTAATGCTCTGCAACTAATAGTGACCATTCCGTCAGCATTCTGTTCACGTGTGACCAGAACTTCAACTTCTAAACCTTTTGGAAAACGCTCCTTAAAGTCTGTAATAACCCCAAGACCACATTCTGGTTTGGGCATGAATCCAGGAGCTTTTCCACCTATATCCACATAAACACCATCACCATCTATTCCTATTACAGAACCTTTAACTGTTTCTCCAGTTGTTCCTATTGGTTCATTTTCTGCTAATGCTGCTAGGAAGGCATCTTCATCAAAGTCGAAATCGTCAACACTTCGTGCAGAGCTTGTTTTCCTCTGGTATTGATCCTTCGTAGTGAATTGGGGGTTTGAAGTGATTTGGTTGAATTGCTGTTCAGACTCAAGCAAGTCAGCCATTGTGAGGCTTTCAATATTTTCTTCAGGAAATTCTTTGAGAGTAGATTTCCTATTTAAATCTCCTGTCCTTTTTGGCGATTTGGCTACCATCCCATCACTTCTTGCTGAAGTATTGACTATGGGGTCATTTGGCCTTGAATTAACTGCCGATTTTTTCTCGCCAGAATCAGCCTTTGAATTGCGTTCATCCTCTCCCAAGGGATTTTTTTCCTCTTTGCGGCTTATATGCATGACCTGCAGGGGCTTACTAGGAGCCTGCGCTGCACGTCTTGGAGGATTGGGTCTGTTGGGCTGCGGACTGCCAGATCCGGCCATGGGGCCAATGGGGTCGTCGATAGGTCATTCTTACAGGCAAAGAGAGATTTTTTTGAAGGGCGCTTGCCATGACAATTAATTCGAGATTTAAACGCTTTGATTATTTGAGCTGGCCTCAAGCTGAGAAGGTAGTAAATGCAAAGGGAGCGACATTGATTTGGCCGTTTGGAGCTTGTGAACAGCATGGTCCGCATTTGCCCCTTGCAACTGACAATCTTTTTGCTGAACATTTGGCGGCAAAGGTATTAGAGAAGCTGCCCAGTTCAATGCCTATATGGCGACTTCCTTCACAGGGGATAGGGTTTTCACCTGAACATGCTTCATTCCCAGGGACAATTTCTATTTCCGGCACACTTTTGTTGCAGTTGATTATGGAGGTTGGGCAGCAACTGGCTTCGATGGGAATTTCTCGATTGGTTCTTTTTAATGCTCATGGAGGGCAAATTGGTTTATTGGAGGCTGCAGCAAGACAGCTAAGAATGAAAAATCCTTCTATGGCTGTATTGCCATGTTTCCTTTGGCGAGGGGTACCTTCTTTGGAGGATTTAATACCAAGTAAAGAATTGAAAACAGACTTGCATGCAGGACTTGCTGAGACCAGTCTCATGCTCTCTTTAGAGCCTGAATTGGTTGGGAAAGAAAGGCCGTTGGATGGTGAGCATCAATCTCCAGCCTCGATTGCCACTCCACCAGAAGGGTGGAGCTTGGAGGGCCCTGTTCCTTGTGCTTGGTTAACTAAAGACTTAAGTTCTTCGGGTGTAATTGGTGACAGCAGGGGGGCAAACCCCAGACTGGGACAGGACTTAGAGATTGCCCTCGTGAATCATTGGATTAAGCTTTTCTCTAGCTTGATGGGAAGTAATTGGCCACCTACAGGTGAAAAATTTTTGTCGGATGACACTACGGACTAAGAAGGAAATACCAATTTTTTCCATAGATAGGTAAAGTCCTCTCCATTAGCAAACTTTTTAAGAACAATTTATGCCTACCCTCCAACTAACTGAGGTAGCAGAACTAAAGGATCAGAGCTTCTCCTCTACTGATCTTCCTGATTTCACTGCCAGTGCTTATAAGGATGCTTATAGCCGTATCAATGCAATCGTAATTGAGGGTGAGCAGGAAGCTCATGACAATTACATGGCAATTGGGACGTTAATCCCAGGTCAAGCTGAGGAACTGAAAAAACTTGCTCGTATGGAGTTGAAACATATGAGGGGTTTTACCGCGTGCGGTAAAAACCTTGGTGTTGCTCCAGATATGGTTTTTGCAAAGGAATTTTTCTCTTCATTGCATGGGAATTTTCAAAAAGCCTTAGCAGCTGGAAAATTAACCACTTGTTTCCTGATTCAGGCAATTCTTATTGAGGCTTTTGCGATTTCCGCATACAATGTATACATTCGTGTTGCCGATCCGTTTGCCAAGAAGATCACTGAGGGTGTTGTTCAAGATGAATATCTTCATCTAAACTATGGTCAAGAGTGGTTGAAATCTAATTTAGATAGTTGTAAAGACGAGTTGTTTAAGGCTAATAAAGAGAATCTTCCTCTTATTAAATCAATGCTTGATCAAGTGGCATCTGATGCTTCAGAGCTTCATATGGATAAAGAAGAATTGATGGAGGAATTCATGATTGCCTATCAAGATTCTTTAACTGAAATAGGATTGACTAACCGTGAAATGGCTAGGATGGCCTCTGCAGCGGTTGTTTGAGGCAGAATATAGAATCTGCTTAAAACTAAAAGTTTATTTTGGCTTTAATTGCTTTTCATACGGTTTATTCCAATGAAAGCTTTGATTTTAATCCAAGATTGACTATCCTTTACACTCGGCTAAATCTTTTAGTTCCGATTACACTTCTTCCCTTAGGTAATGTTTGGTCTGATCGGACACTCCACAAGCTTTGATGATGCTAAAAGGAAGGCTCTTGAGCTTGGTTATGATCATATTGCTGAGGGTGATTTAGATGTTTGGTGCAGTGCGCCTCCTCAACTTGTAGAGCATGTTGAGGTTGTAAGCCCTGATGGCAAATCAATTCAAGGTGCGTATATCGACTCGTGCTTTGTCCCGGAAATGCTTAGTAGGTTTAAAACTGCCAGAAGGAAGGTTCTAAATGCAATGGAGTTGGCCCAGAAGAAAGGTATAAATATCACTGCATTGGGTGGGTTCACCTCAATAATCTTCGAGAATTTCAACTTGCTACAACATCAGCACGTTCGAAATACCATGCTCGAATGGGAACGTTTCACTACTGGGAACACTCATACAGCATGGGTGATTTGCCGACAATTAGAAATTAATGCACCTGCGATAGGTATTGATCTGAAAAAAGCACGTGTGGCTGTGGTTGGAGCTACTGGAGACATTGGTAGTGCTGTTTGTCGTTGGCTTTCAAAACGCACAGGAGTTGCTGAACTCTTTTTGGTTGCAAGGCAGCAAAAACCTCTTTTAGACCTCCAAGTCGAGCTTCAGGGCGGAAAGATACTTGGACTTGAAGAGGCTTTGCCTGAGGCTGATGTGGTCGTGTGGGTCGCGAGTATGCCTCGTACGCTTGAAATAGATGCTTCAAAGTTAAAACAACCTTGCTTGATGATTGATGGTGGATACCCAAAGAATCTTGATTCAAAATTAGATGGCTCGGGAGTACATGTACTTAAAGGAGGCATAGTTGAATTTTTTACTGATATTGGTTGGAATATGATGCAACTTGCAGAGATGGAAATACCTCAACGTCAAATGTTTGCTTGTTTCGCTGAAGCAATGCTTTTGGAATTTGAAAATTGCCATACAAACTTCAGCTGGGGAAGAAACAACATCACTTTGGAAAAGATGGACTTTATAGGTGAGGCCTCTGTAAGGCGTGGTTTTTCTACTTTGAATCTCAAATCACAACTTCAGGCTGCCGCCGCCTGAGGATAGTTTCTTCATTTTTACGTATGGCACGTCGACACTTACTTGAGTTTGAGAAACCGCTGGTTGAGTTGGAAAAGCAAATTGAGCAAATTAGAGAACTAGCTAGAGATTCAGAAGTTGATGTCAGTCAACAACTACTTCAGCTTGAAACATTAGCAACGCGAAGACGAGAAGAGATTTTTCAAGCTTTAACCCCTGCTCAGAAAATTCAAGTAGCTCGTCATCCTCAAAGACCTAGTACATTGGATTTCATCCAAATGTTTTGTGATGATTGGGTTGAGTTGCATGGAGATAGAAATAGCAGCGATGACAAGGCTCTGATTGGCGGAATTGGCAGGATAGGTGAAAGAGCAGTATTACTAATTGGTCAACAAAAAGGTAGAGATACCAAGGAGAATGTCGCAAGGAATTTTGGAATGGCCACCCCTGGTGGCTATAGAAAAGCTCTTCGATTAATGGAGCATGCTGATCGCTTTAAATTACCAATATTTTCTTTTATTGATACTCCTGGCGCATATGCAGGCTTATTAGCTGAAGAGCAGGGACAAGGTGAAGCGATTGCCGTTAACCTTCGAGAAATGTTTCGTTTAAGGGTTCCCATCATTGCGACCGTTATAGGAGAAGGAGGTTCTGGAGGGGCTTTAGGTATTGGAGTGGCTGACAGATTATTGATGTTTGAACATAGTGTTTATACTGTCGCCAGCCCAGAAGCTTGTGCATCTATTCTTTGGAGAGATGCTGCTAAAGCTCCTGAAGCGGCAGCGGCTTTGAAGATTACAGGAAGTGATCTTCTTAGTTTGGGTGTGGTTGATGAAGTTTTGAAGGAGCCAGCAGGTGGAAATAATTGGGCTCCTCTCAAGGCAGGTGAAATTCTTAAGAATGCTTTAGAAAGACATTTAGAAGAGTTATTAGCTTTGTCAGTTGATCAATTACGAGAAGGTCGCTATAAAAAATTTAGAGCTATTGGGAGGGTGCAAGAAGTAAGTGCGTCTGAATCAGGATTAAGTGCTTAAAATTAGTTAGATTCATAGATTTAATGCCAACAGCTATTATTACTGGGGCCTCTAGAGGCATAGGGAAGGCAACTGCAAAGTTGTTTGCTAGTGCTGGTTGGGATCTTCTATTAATTGCGCGTGATAATGAATCTCTCAAGTCATTATCCAGTGATTTAGTTAATCTAGGCCGAATTATTAGATATAAATCAATAGATCTTTCAGAACCCGATAATATTGAACCTGGGATAACTGAATTGTTATCGCAGGGCCTTACACCTCAAGTATTGATTAATAATGCTGGGGTCGCTTGGACAGGTGAGTTGCTTTCTATGTCATTAAATGAATGGCAATGGTTGTTTCAAATGAATCTCACAAGTGTATTTCAGGTGTGCGCAGCAGTAGTACCTGTGATGCGATCATCTGGGGGCATAGTTATTAATGTTAGTAGTCATGCTGCTAGAAACACATTTCCCCAATGGGGTTCTTACTGCGTTAGTAAAGCTGCATTAGCTAGTTTTACTAAATCTTTAGCGGAGGAAGAGCGTAAGCATTCAATTCGTGCATGTACTCTTACTCTAGGAGCTGTAAATAGTAGCCTTTGGGATTCGCAAACAGTTCAAGGCGAATTTGACCGGAAAGCAATGCTTTCGGTTGATGAGGTTGCTCAAACTCTCCTTTATTTGGCTGAACAACCAGCTACTCAGCTTGTTGAAGACCTGACTCTTATGCCAGCAGCTGGCGCATTTTAATTTTCTTTTTATGAAACCTGTAATTCCTACATCATCTAGTCAGATAACCAACTATAATAATGACAATCAGGCTAATCAAGAGTTGAACCACACTCTAAAAGTTTCAGACCGGATATGATCTCGTCTGATTGACCAAGGAATATCTTTCTTTGCTAATGACAATGTGTCTGAGTGTATTAAGGAAGGTGAGTTGGAAGAGCTAGAAAAGGAAGTCTCTTTAAGACTAAGAGATCTTTTGAAAAGTTTGGTTATAGATATTGAGAATGATCATAATACTGAAGAGACGGCAGAAAGGGTCGCAAGAATGTATATTAATGAAGTATTTAAGGGTAGATATCATCGCCAGCCAAAGATAACTAGTTTTCCAAATGTCAAACAACTTGATGAAATCTATACTGTTGGACCTATTACAATTAGATCTGCTTGTTCTCATCACTTCGTGCCAATCATGGGCAACTGTTGGATTGGAATTAAGCCAGGGTCTCGTGTGATTGGTCTCTCTAAATTTTCGAGGGTTGCTGATTGGGTATTCTCAAGACCTCATATCCAGGAGGAGGCGGTGATGATTTTTGCTGATGAGATAGAGCGACTTTGTGAACCCCAAGGCTTAGGAATAATTGTAAAAGCACAGCACTATTGTATGAAATTACGTGGTGTTAAAGAGTCACATTGCAGTATGGTTAATTCAGTCGTAAGAGGTGATTTTCGTCATGATTCTAGTCTTAAGCAAGAATTCTTTGAGCTTGTAAGGCAACAAGAAGATTCTTACTCTTGAAAATCCTTTAAATCACTTAGAGGGATAAAATATTGATTAATATAATATTTATCAAGCTTTTTTTAAGGCTTATATTTTATTGCAGAAATCAGTTGGGCAACTTTTTTTAGATCTTTGATCCCTGGAGAAATCTCTAAACGGCTAGATGCATCTACCCCATAGGGCTTTGTTCGACTGAGTACTTCTGGTATCCACTCTGCAGAGATCCCACCTGCGAGCCACCATGGAACATCAATCTTTGTTAGATTCAATAATTGCGGAGAAATTCTATTTCCACTTCCACCTAATTCATTTGGACTCCAAGCATCTAAAAGTAGATTGTCCACAACACATTCATAACTCTTTGCCAATTGAAGATCCTCTTGAGTTTTTATTCTAAGTGCTTTCCACCACGCCACGTCAGGGTATTTCTTACGAAGTTCTGCACATCTTTTAGGAGATTCATTTCCGTGCAATTGAATAATTGATGGCGCCCCGTCGCCTGAAATATTCTGACTGAGCGTTGAGTTGTTAGGGTCAGCTAAAACCAAGACTCGTTTAATACTAGGAAAGCAACGCGTGAGTTTTGAAAAAATAATTCTTCTATCAGTTTCAACTATAAAACGTGGCGAACTTGAAACTCCAATGATGCCAATGGCATTGATGTCCATTGCCGATATGGCAAGAGCTTGATCTAGCCTTGTGATTCCGCAGATCTTGATTGCGGTCGATGTTGTTGACCACATTTTGAAAGCTATTTCCTTGTGTCCTTTCTAGGATCGTACAAATAATGGCCTTTGACTAGGTCGTATGGACACGAAAGATATGGAAGGTTTGGAGTTGATGAGGATCAAAGGAATTCGTTTGTTGGTCCATCCCAGTTGGTTTGTGATTCTTTTCCTGTTCACTTGGTCTGCTCAAGGACGATTTTCTAGTGGAGTTGATTCTCCTTTGCTTAGTTGGTTGCTTGGGTTGATTTCATCATTGCTGTTGTTCTTATCAGTGCTTTTGCATGAACTAGGTCACTCTTTTGTGGCTTTAAATGAGGGAGTCAAAGTTCGTAGTATTACTCTTTTTTTGTTAGGGGGAGTAGCAAGAGTCGATCGAGAATGTTCTACACCAATGGGAACTTTACGAGTGGCTATAGCAGGGCCACTGGTTAGCCTTTTCTTGGCAATGTTTCTGCTTTTGTTAGTTAGCAGTTCAGTCCAGCAAAATCCTTTACTAGCAATTTTATTTGGGCAGTTGGGCTGGCTAAATCTTGTACTGGCTTTGTTTAATTTATTGCCAGGATTGCCACTCGATGGGGGTGTGATACTTAAAGCCCTTGTTTGGCAATTTACTGGAAGCCAAATAAAAGGTGTCCAAGTCGCTACAGCGACAGGGCGGAGCCTTTCTATATTTGCAATTGTTCTTGGTATTTGGTTGTGTTTGAAAGGAGGAGGGTTTGGAGGGCTTTGGTTGATAATGCTTGGTTGGTTTGGCCTCGCTGCTTCTAGATCACAAAGCCAAATGCTTACTTTGCAAAAGGTTTTGCATCAGCTGCATGTCAGTCAGGCTGCTGGTCGAAGGTTTCGTGTGCTTGAAGAAGATCAATCACTTAGGAGGCTAAGTCAATTGAAGTTGTCTTCAAGGGAGGATAAACGAGTTCCTGAATGGGTTTTGGTGTGTCGTGATGGCAGGTGGATCGGTTATGTCACTGATCAGCCATTGAAGGAACTACCTGTTCAGCAATGGGATCATCAATTATTAGGTGATCACATTAAACCTATTGTTGAATTACCTTCTATTAGTGAGAAGGCTCCTTTGTGGAAAGCAATTTTAGAGTTAGAGAAAACTTCTGAGGGAAGACTTTTAGTGTTTAATTTAGCCGGCTTACCTTCAGGTACTTTGGATCGTGTAGATGTTGGTGAAGCAGTCTTAAAGCGTCTTGGATTAAAGCTTCCTCAATCTTTTATTGAGGCGGCGAGAAATCAGAATACCTATCCATTAGGAATTGCTTTGCCTCAGGTTGTAGAGACTATGCTTGCCATAGGAATTGTTGACAAGGCAGATTAATGAAAATCAAAGAGATATTTTGGAGCTTCGATAGTTATTTCTCCTAATTCTTTTTTTCTAAGGCCTTGCTCTTTCCACTTCACTTCTGGCCAACAAGAAAACAAAGATTGATGTAGTACTTCTATAAGTGCCTTGTTTGAGATATTTCCAAAGTTGTTTTTTGGTGGTTTTTCCCCAAATAAATTCATCCAGAGTTCTTGAGGTGGATTTATCAGGATCTCGCCATGTTGAAGAAGGTGCCCCTTTCTCCAAAGTTGAGAACTGCCAATAACTTTGTTCCCATTTTTGTCTATAAGATCTGCGTTGGTAGATGTTGCGAAACAATTACTTTTAAGTTGATTTGGGGGCTGACTTCCAAACTTTAAAGTTATACCTAGCTTCATGAAACTTTTTATTAGGAATTGACTTGCTTTAAGATATGCCTCTCGTTTTTTTCTTGGTGGTGACGGTAATACAAGTGCATAAGTAATTCCACCACTGTGAAGTACTGCATTGCCTCCGCTTGGCCTTTTTACGAATTTTATAAGGCCTTTGTTAGCCAGGCTCTTCCATCTTTTGGGCATATATTCTTGATTCTTTCCAAGAGATATCCAGTTACCTTTCCAGGTGTAAACACGAAAAGATGGATGAATATCTGAATCTTTTATTGAGTTTTCCAGTAGCATTACATCTATTGCCATTTGTTTTGGACCAGATAATTCTAGGGGAGGTATAATTCTTCCTTCTTTTAATGTCTCTGAGTGAATCATTTATGATTTAGGTTTGATTTGCATAGTCTTCAAATATCATTTTACAGCTTGTCCTTTGTTTTGGATATATATCTTAAATGGAGAAATTTGAATATATACAATCCTAAGGAATAGGTAGTAGATGATCATTGATAAATATTTGAACTTGATTCTCAAGTTCTCTTAGGGATTCAGTGGTAATTTGATTGTGTGCATGTAGGACCTCTTATGGTCAGAGATCTCAATAATTTTTGGTAAAACGCTTGATAATTGTCTTTTCTTATTTATACGTGTGACAGGCTTTTGCAATGAGTGGTCATTTGGGGGGTTTAGTAAGAGAATAGTTTTGGTTTTGGACTTTGCTGAATGGATCCCACTCCCACCATCGACCTTGCTGGGCTTTGCCTTGTAGTTGTTCTACACGCGGGAATTCTTGCTATGCGGTTGGGCATAAGCTTGAATCGCGCTTGAATTTCAAAGTAGGTACTTGGCATAAGGGGTTCTCTGCGATATCAAGCGGTTAACTGTTCACCTAATCATTGCCTGTTCCTAGGGTCGATTCAAGACCCACAAAAAGAGGTCGTTCTCGACTGAATAAATTTAAATCCGTTGATTCTTCTTTCAAAGGAAAGAGGGTAGATGCTGCAACAATGGCCTCAGCTATTCAGTTGCGGGAAGAAAAGCGAGAAATTATATATAGCTTTATGGCCCTGACCATGAAATTAGGATTACTTGCCCTTGGGGTGGTGAGCCTACTCAAATTAGGGGTTGCTTCTCACAAACGTTTGGGTAGGTATGCAGAGATCTCCAGAGTTTTAAATGGAGAATCAGTTAGGCTTGTTCATCTTCAAAAACGTTTCGATACATTGTTTACGATAGGTGGAGATCATCGTTTAATGGATGAACAGGATCAGTGGATTGCGCCTAATAGGGTTAGGGTTATTTGGAGATAATTTGTATTTATAAATATTTTTTAACTAATATAGTTTCCATTTTTGAGTTATATATGAATCAAATCGCCTAATTGCTATCGATATGGCATCTTCGCAAGCTGCTCCAGGGACAGTACTAATAACAGGAACTACTTCTGGTGTTGGTTTATATGCAACTAAGTCTTTAGTTGAGTTGGGTTGGAGAGTGATTACGGCGAATAGAAACCCTCTTAAGGCTGAAGAGGCTGCATTGAAGCTTGGTTTACCTTCGGGTAGTCCTCGTCAGCTTCAGCATTTACATATGGATTTAGGAGATTTAGAGAGTGTTCGTTTTAGTGTGAAAAGTCTTTTGGCTCAGTTGGATCAACCTTTGGATGCTCTTGTTTGCAATGCAGCTGTTTATCTTCCGAGGCTAAGGAGACCAATGAGATCAGTACAGGGCTATGAGATTTCAATGGCAACTAACCATTTTGGTCATTTTTTATTGATTCAACTTTTATTAGATAATTTAAGAAGTTCTAATCGTCCTTTTTGGAACGGGACATCTTGGGGGGTTGAATCACCTAGAGTCGTAATTTTGGGGACTGTAACTGCAAATAATAAGGAGCTTGGAGGGAAAATACCAATCCCAGCCCCTGCTGACTTAGGTGACCTTTCTGGATTTGAGGAGGGTTTCTTAGATCCAATAAGTATGGCAAGTGGTAAAAGATTTAAACCTGGTAAGGCTTATAAGGATAGTAAGTTGTGTAACATGATCACAACACAAGAGCTTCATCGTAGATATAAAGATTCTCCGATTCTTTTTAGTTCATTATATCCAGGTTGCGTAGCTAATACAAAGCTATTCCGAAATACTCCTAAGATTTTTCAAGTTCTATTTCCTTGGTTTCAAAAACTTATTACAGGTGGATTTGTTAGTCAGAAATTGGCTGGAGATAGAGTCGCTCAAGTTGTCGCGAACCCTCAGTTTGGCATTTCAGGAGTCCATTGGAGTTGGGGTAATCGTCAAAGGAAAAACCGCCAACAATTTTCTCAGGAACTTTCAGATAGGGTTACAGACCCAAAAACGGCAAATAAGATGTGGGAATTATCTATGCAGCTAGTTGGTTTGAACTGAACAATCTTGTATTTTTATATAACTAGTTTAATCAAAACCCAGTAAATCAAAAATTTCTCTGTCTTTTAAAGGCTCTGCATTAAGAGCTTCTACATTGTTTAGCATTTTCTTTGCTAGTGATAAGTATTCGTTTTGGACTTCCACTACACCCTCTTCTTCAGAATCCATCTCGAAAATCGTACATTTTTTAAGTCTTGAACGGCGAATAGCATCTACATTTTTAAAATGAGCCATGGTTTTTAGCCCTGTCTTTTCATTAAACTTTTCAATCTGATCTAGGTCCGCAGAACGATTTGCGATTACTCCACCAAGACGAACCTTGTAATTTTTTGCTTTAGCATTAATTGCCTGAACAATACGGTTCATTGCAAAGATTGAATCGAAATCATTGGCAGTAACTATTAAGCAATAGTTTGCATGCTGCAAAGGAGCGGCAAATCCTCCACATACAACATCTCCAAGAACATCAAATATAACTACATCCGTATCCTCTAAAAGATGATGTTCCTTTAGAAGTTTCACTGTTTGCCCTGTTACATATCCTCCACAACCTGTACCGGCTGGTGGACCACCACTTTCTACACACATGACACCATTAAAGCCTTGGAACATGAAATCTTCAGGGCGCAACTCTTCACTATGGAAGTCAACCTCTTCAAGAATGTCTATGACAGTTGGCACCATCTTGTGAGTAAGAGTGAAAGTGCTGTCGTGCTTAGGGTCACAACCAATCTGGAGAACCTTTTTACCAAGCTTTGAAAAGGCTGCAGAAAGATTAGATGAAGTAGTGGACTTACCTATACCACCTTTGCCATAAACGGCAATTACTAAGGCTCCTTCTTGAATTTGTGCTGAAGGATCTTGTTGAACCTGCACACTTCCTTCACCGTCGGCTGGACGCGCCAGAGTAGAAGTCATTTAAAGAACTTAATTATCTACATCATATTCATTTAAGGCTTTTCTTTCTGCCGTTTAAGAATGTTTGTGAAATTCGACACATGTTTTGTTGATTTTATTTATTGGTAGTACAAGTTTATCTCTCGCAAATAAATGGAATGAGCATAAAGACTCATTCCATTTATTTGATTTGATGCCATGGGAGATTGTCTGGCTTAGGCTTTGAAATGAGCTTTGGCGTCATATAGTGTTTCACTGTCTATGCTTCTACAACCAGCTTTTCGAGCATATTTTTCTGTGTTTCGTCGAACTTTTCCGCGGACGAAAAATGGAATCTTGGCAAGTTCTGCCTTGCCTTCTGATGTCCATATAGGAATTTCTTCCGATGAAGAGGATTTTGATTGTTGATTAGCAGCTTTTCCATTTTGAGATTGGGCGTCACTTTGATGACCACCAAGATGACCTAAATGACTTTGATGTCCATCAACAAATTCAAAATCATGCTTGAACATTCCAATTAAATGTTCCTCAAGCCCCATCATTAATGGATGAACCCAGCTATCAAAAATCACGTTTGCGCCTTCCCATCCCATTTGAGGGCTATATCGTGCAGGTACATCTTGTACATGCATAGGTGTGCTAATAACTGCACAGGGTATGCCTAGTCTTTTTGCGCTATGTCTTTCCATTTGTGTCCCAAGGACAAGTTCAGGCGCTAAAGATTCCATTTTTGCTTCTACCTCTAAATAATCATTAGTTATTAGAGCTTCAAGGCCTAATTCTTTTGCGGCTGCACGGACCTGACGAGCCATTTCGCGACTATAAGTTCCAAGTCCTACGACTTCAAAACCTAACTCTTCTTTGGCAATCTTTGCTGCAGCAAGCGCATGAGTGCCGTCACCAAAAATAAAGACCCTTTTACCAGTCAGGTAGTTGGAATCAACAGATTTTGAATACCAAGTAAGCCTTGAATCTCGTGCTAATTGGGAAGTGTCTGGCATGGGCATGCCCAAAAGCTCATGCACTTCTTTTAAAAATTCTTTAGTGGCACCAACTCCAATAGGAATTGTACGAGTAAATGAGAGTCCAAAGTTACGTTTAAGCCATAGACAAGTTGATTCTGCGATTTCTGGGTAAAGGCAAATATTTATATCAGCGTTGGGGAGTTTTAATAATTCTGCTGGAGAAGCAGTAAGTGGGGCGACAACATTTATATCTATACCATAAGTTTCTAAGAGTTTTGTTATTTCTACGATGTCATCTCGACAGCGAAAACCTAATAATGATGCACCTAAAAGATTTACTTTTGGTCGCCTTTGTTCATTTTTCCATTTAGTACTGACCTCTGGATGGTTTTCTAAAGTAGGTGGAACCTTATCCTTCAAAAGCCCACGAACTAATTGATAGAAAGTTTCAGAGGCTCCCCAATTTTCTTTTTTGCTGTAAGCAGGTAATTCAAGATTGATTACCGGCATCTCTAGTCCCATTCCCGCAGCAAGTGAGCCTGGTTGGTCCTGAATAAGTTCTGCGGTACAACTCTCTCCAACCAAAAGGGCTTTGGGCTGAAAGCGATCAACTGCTTCTTGAATATGTCCTTTGACTAGTTCAGCAGTATCCCCTCCAAGATCTCTTGCTTGGAAAGTTGTATATGTAACTGGGGGCCTACGTCCTCGACGTTCGATCATTGTGAAAAGAAGATCTGCATAAGTATCACCTTGTGGTGCATGCAATACATAATGAACATCCTCCATTGAAGAAGCTATTCGCATTGCACCTACATGAGGTGGCCCTTCATATGTCCAGAGAGTAAGTTCCATTTGATTTAGGAATGCGCGAGAAGTTTTTGATTTAGAAGATCATGGCGATGTAGTGGTCTTGCAAATAACTCAGCAAGATCAGCTGCCTGATCGATTCCATGAATTGGGCTGAAGACTAGTTCGATTGACCATTTCGTTGAAATCCCTTCTGCTTCTAGAGGATTTGCCAAACCCATTCCACATACAACAAGATCAGGTTGATGTTCTCTTACTCGGTCTAATTGTTTTTCAACGTGTTGTCCTTCTACTATTTGTGTATTTTCAGGAAGTAGCAATATTTCTGAGTTCATCATATCCCTGTTCAGATAAGGAGTCCCAACTTCAATTAGATCCATTCCACATTCTCTATGTAGAAAGCGAGCTAAAGGAATTTCTAGCTGAGATTCAGGTAATAGAAAAAGTTTTTTTCCGTTTAGCTTTTCTTTATGAGTTTGCAATGCCTTTTGAGCACGCAAAACAAGCGGTTCAAGAATTGAGTCCACTAGAGAGGAATTGATATTGAATGCAGTTGCAGCTGCCTTCATCCAGAGCGAACTTCCTTCTACTCCCAATGGGAATGGTGCTTGGATGATGTTTGCACCTCTATCTTTTAGGGCTCTTGCAGTATCAGTTAAGAAGGGTTGAACAAGTAATACCTGAGTCTCTGGCCCAATAGAGGGTAAATCAGTTGATTTCCTAGGAGGGAAGCTTTCAACTTGGTCAATGCCAAGGCGCTTAAAAAGAGTTACAAATCTATCCTCGACAACATTAGCCATTGTCCCTACTAGTAATAGTTGCTTGACAGAACTTGATGGCATTAATGGAACAAGTGCTCGTAGAGCACCATCTTCCCCTTGGGTGAAAGTTGTCTCAATTCCACTTCCTGAGTAATTGATTACTCTTACGCTTCCATTTAATTTTCCATTAAGTCTTTCTGCAACTCTTGCTAAATCAAGCTTGATTACTTCGCTTGGGCATGACCCGACTAGAAATAACGTTCGTATTTCGGGACGTCTTGCTAATAGTTCATTGACTACTCGATCAAGTTCATCATGTGCATCTGCAAGGCCTGCCAGATCCTTTTCTTCAAGAATTGCAGTGCCAAAACGAGGCTCTGCAAAAATCATCACACCTGCAGCACTTTGTATTAGATGAGCACAAGTTCGAGACCCCACAACGAGGAAGAATGCATCGGGCATACGCCGATGCAGCCAAACAATTGAGGTAAGTCCGCAAAAAACTTCTCGAGGACCTGTTTCTTTTAGCAGCGAGGCGCCGCCCATGAGTTTCTTTTATATCTTCATTTAAACTGCACCGATTAGAAGCAAGTTTTCTTTAGCCACTAAAAATCTTTGGGATTGCCAGACTTTTGTTGCGTATATGTAGCAATTTAGGATCTTTTTTTGTCGATAATTTGCAAACCCTGACTTTTCATTCTTGTTTTCTCTTCAATCTTTTGAATCTGTGGCAAATGGTCTTTTTTTAATAAGATTAATAATCAAGAGATGATTATGAGAATTTGAATGGCCAAAAAACTATGGAGAATCAATTCACTAGCCTTTAATAGGTTTTGCTGGGAAAACAGAATTATTTTAGGATTAACTTTTTTTGATTTTTTAATTTCGCCAGTAATTGGAACTATCGTTTTCTATCCTACTAAGTTTCCATACATTTCGACTAATTCTTCTCGCTAACAACCCCCCCCTTTCGGTTTTGGCTGAACCTGGTTTGGTCCCAAGAAGTTGCGTAATTTCTGCTGTGCTTAATGGTGCACCAGTTTCTATTGCAAGTGATGTCATTTCGAGCCTTTGCCTAAGGGCAAGAAGATCGGCTTTCTCCCCATCTTCTTCCATGCCCCAATCCCATGCCAATGAACCTTCTTTTGATACTTTTTGCATAAGACCTAGGCCAATCAAACCCAAGGCTTGTTCTGCTTTTAGCTCTGTAGGGAGAGTAGCTTCGTTTGGTGTGTTTTCTTGAGAAGTTGACATCTTTTAAGCAGCTATTTGAACTTGAAGTTATCGGCTCAAACCCAGGTTGCAAGTTCTATTAATTAGCTAATTCGTCAAACTGTCCGGTATTATCCGCCTCATGAATGGATTTGCTGGTTTAGATAATCGTGAGAGGCGACTCGGAGGAAGTGCGCTTGTCACTGGTACTGAGGTGCATTCTCAGGCATCAGGGGCTAGCTGTGTAATCACGACTGATTCAGAGAACGCAAGGGTTGCTCGGCAAGCAAGTCATGTTCAACAAATAGAGTTACGCACCTACGTATTTCTTGATTCACTACAGCCGCAGCTTGCGGCTTATATGGGTACTGTCAGTCAAGGATTTTTGCCTATTCCTGGTGATGCATGTCTTTGGATGGAAGTTTCGCCAGGGATGGCTGTGCATAGGGTTACTGATATAGCTCTGAAAGCAAGCAATGTACGTCTAGGTCAGATGGTTGTAGAGAGGGCTTTTGGTTCTCTGGCTTTATATCATCGAGATCAAAGTACGGTTTTGCATTCGGGTGATGTTGTCCTGGAAGCTATTGGCAGTTCAGTAAGTAGACGTAGTGCTTGTGAAGTGAGCTGGACAGAAGTGATACGTGCAATAACACCTGATCATGCTGTGCTTATAAATCGTCAGAATCGACGTGGCTCAATGATTCAATCTGGAATGAGTATGTTTATACTTGAAACTGAGCCGGCTGGATATGTGCTTATAGCTGCCAATGAGGCTGAAAAGGCTTCAAACATTACTGTTGTTGATGTTAAAGGTGTTGGTGCTTTTGGTCGTCTTACTCTTGCTGGAAAAGAAGGAGATGTTGAGGAGGCTGCAGCTGCAGCAATGCGCGCAATAGATCAAATCAATAATTAATCACTTATTGATATCAATTTTTAACCATTCTCGTAAATAGGGTGCAAGTTCTCTAGCGGCTTTTCCCCTACTTCCAATCCTTGACAATTGTTCTTGGTTTAGTTCTCCATAGGTGCAATTAGCCTCTCTAACCCAAAAGAGTGATTCGAATTCACCGCCTGCATAAGCAGGAGAATTAAGGATTTCACCCCAGCAAATGCCCTCAGAATCTTTTATAAGAGCCCCTTCGGGATTGCAGAGAACCATTACACTGCAAAAACGTGCACTGCGATAAGGATTGCCTTCAAGTGCGTTGAGGATTTTGTTTAATTTGTCTTCATTGGTTTTTGCAAATCGAGCAGAGAAAAGTCCTGGTGCGCCATCAAGTACATCTATTTCAAGGCCTGAATCGTCTGCAATTGTCCAGCTGTTGGTTCTTTTTGCTGCTGCTTGAGCTTTTAGAAGAGCATTTTCTAGATACGTAGAGCCAGTTTCTTCAACCTTGAGATCACTTGGTTGCTTTTTTACTTCTATTGGAAGAGGGCCCAGCATTCCTTCAATCTCGGCAACTTTTTTGGGGTTGCCACTGGCAATAACTAATTTTGGCCTTTTCAATGTCTGAATAAATGATTTCTATGTTTTTTAAGGTTTTTAGTCGATTAAGATCTGGTTTTTATATATGGCTGAGACAGGATTGGTTGAACATTCCATCCCTTGACAATGCCTAGGGCCTGCCTCGCGAAGAAAATAATTAGTTACAAGGCCTAGTGCAAGCAATTATCCTGACCTCCTAACCTGATTCACTACAGACGTTTTAAACAGTCAGGGACTGAGTGATAAGCCACGCTTATCACTCAGTCAAAGGACTTTGATCTGGTTTTTGGCTAATTTCGCTTGACTAATAACTGCCTTAGAGAGCATTGTTCCTCACGAACATTCCATCCCTTTATTCAGGTAGGCAATGGCTAACGAAACCATGGGCATCGCACTCGGCATGATCGAGACCCGCGGCCTTGTACCCGCAATTGAAGCGGCTGACGCAATGACCAAGGCGGCTGAAGTGCGCTTAATTGGGCGTGAGTTTGTCGGAGGCGGTTATGTAACAGTGCTTGTGCGCGGAGAAACAGGTGCTGTTAATGCTGCTGTACGAGCAGGAGCTGATGCATGTGAGCGTGTTGGTGACGGACTTGTTGCTGCACACATCATTGCGCGTCCTCATCGTGAGGTTGAGCCTGCACTTGGCAATGGCAACTTCCTTGGTCAGAAGGACTGAGATTTGAAGCGTGTCCCATGAGGAGCGCGCCGTATCAAAGCCCTACACCGATCTAAAGGAGTTATTCCATGAGCAAGAAGTATGATGCTGGCGTAAAGGAGTACAGAGACACCTACTGGACTCCTGAATACGTCCCCCTAGATACTGACCTCTTGGCCTGCTTTAAATGCACTGGTCAGGAAGGAGTTCCTAGAGAGGAAGTTGCAGCAGCAGTTGCAGCTGAGTCCTCCACAGGTACTTGGTCCACTGTTTGGTCTGAGTTGCTAACCGACCTTGAATTTTATAAGGGTCGTTGTTATCGAATTGAGGATGTTCCTGGAGACAAGGAATCCTTTTATGCATTCATTGCGTACCCTCTTGATCTTTTTGAGGAGGGTTCAATTACTAACGTACTAACCTCCTTGGTTGGTAACGTTTTTGGATTCAAAGCTTTGAGACATCTCCGTCTTGAAGACATTAGGTTCCCAATGGCCTTCATTAAAACTTGTGGTGGCCCACCTAATGGAATTGTTGTTGAGCGTGACCGTTTGAATAAGTATGGTCGTCCTTTACTTGGTTGCACCATTAAGCCAAAACTTGGTCTTTCTGGTAAAAACTACGGTCGTGTGGTTTATGAGTGCCTTCGTGGCGGCTTAGATCTCACCAAGGATGATGAGAATATTAATTCTCAGCCTTTTCAGCGTTGGCGTGAACGTTTCGAGTTTGTTGCTGAGGCTGTAAAACTTGCTCAACAGGAAACTGGAGAGGTAAAAGGTCATTACCTAAATTGCACAGCGACCACACCAGAAGAGATGTATGAGCGTGCTGAGTTCGCAAAAGAACTTGACATGCCAATCATCATGCATGATTACATCACTGGTGGCTTTACGGCGAACACTGGATTAGCAAATTGGTGTCGGAAGAACGGAATGCTTCTTCATATTCACCGTGCAATGCATGCTGTGATTGACCGTCATCCAAAGCATGGTATCCATTTCCGTGTATTGGCTAAGTGCTTACGCTTGTCAGGAGGCGATCAACTACATACCGGCACTGTTGTTGGAAAGTTAGAAGGTGATCGTCAGACCACTCTTGGCTACATTGATAACCTTCGTGAATCCTTTGTCCCTGAAGATCGCACTCGCGGAAACTTCTTTGATCAGGATTGGGGATCTATGCCTGGAGTATTCGCTGTTGCTTCTGGTGGCATACACGTTTGGCATATGCCAGCTTTGCTTGCAATTTTTGGCGACGATTCTTGCCTACAATTTGGTGGTGGTACTCATGGTCATCCTTGGGGATCCGCTGCTGGAGCGGCCGCTAACCGCGTAGCTCTTGAAGCTTGCGTTAAGGCACGTAATGCAGGACGCGAGATCGAGAAAGAAAGTCGCGACATCCTTATGGAAGCCGCCAAGCATAGTCCTGAGCTTGCAATCGCACTTGAGACCTGGAAAGAGATCAAGTTCGAATTCGACACAGTCGATAAGCTCGACGTTCAGTAATAGCTATAGGGAGGAGGCTTATCTGCTTCCTCTATAACTTCTTCAACTTCAGGGGTCGGTTAATCGAGCCGAGTCCTATTACATTCACCATCCCAGGTTCACCATGCCTTTCCAGAGCACAGTTGGTGACTATCAAACAGTCGCCACCCTGGAAACCTTCGGCTTTTTACCGCCGATGACCCAGGACGAAATTTACGATCAAATTGCTTACATCATTGCTCAGGGTTGGAGCCCAGTCATTGAGCATGTTCATCCAAGTGGCTCCATGCAGACCTATTGGTCTTATTGGAAGTTACCCTTCTTTGGAGAGAAGGATTTAAATGTGGTTGTCAGTGAACTCGAAGCTTGTCATCGAGCATATCCTGATCACCATGTTCGTATGGTTGGTTATGACGCCTATACCCAAAGTCAGGGTACTGCTTTCGTTGTATTCGAAGGTCGCTAATTAGTTGTCTCTAATACATAGCCTCGATTCTTCGAGGCTATGTAGCCCCCTACTAGGGGATTGATCTCTTATCTATTTAAGACTTAAGACGTTTCTTTTGGGTGCTCATGGCAAAACAATCAAGTCGAGAACTAGCACTTGAGCGCCGTAAGGCTCTAAGTGAAGCTGGCAAAAAATCCATGTCATTCAGTGGATCAAGTCCTAGTCGTATTCGGACAGCTGCTGATGCTCATGTCACTAGAACAGATTCATCATTTGTCAAAACAAGGAAGAGTAGCTCCAATTCAGTAACCCAAAAAGTTTCTTCTGGGACATTGTCCGCATCTATTCCTGCTAACTCTGGAGTTAAACGTAATCTAAAGGCTATAAGTCATCCAAGTCGGGAATTGGTTTTAGCTCGTCGTGAAGCTCTTTCTCGTAAAGGAAAAACTGCTGACAGTAGTAAAGACCGAACGCGTGTAGATGAGAAGAAAATATCTAATGCTTTAGAGAATTCAACTGGCAAGGTTATTGCAACTAAAAAATGCTCATGTGACGAGAATGCTAAAGATAGTTCCAACTCATCAACACCTTTAAGTGGTTCACTTGGAAATTCAAAAATGAATCCAAGGAGTGGAGAGCGACGTACCACTACAAAACGACGTGCAATCCAAAATACTAGTAGGGCTCTTGTGCTTGCTCGTCGTGAGGCACAATCTAAACATGGAAAAACTGCAGGTAAACAGCCCACTTCTGCAGCATCAGTTGCTCGTCAAAGTGATCCTGATTTGACTAGTCGAGAACTTGCACAAAGAGTCCGTGAACTGCGTAGTAAAAGTGGATCAACTGGTAAGCAACGATCGGGTGCTTGTCGTCCTTGTGGCCCAAATCGAAATGGTGCAAAGCAGGATGCTGCAGCTGATGCACATTGGAAGGTTGGAGTGAGTGAGACCCAGACGGGTCAGGTAGTAACTGGTACTCAAGCAAATAGATCTTCCAAAACCACTGGGAATGAGGCAAGTACTTGTCGATCAATTACAGGGACCCAGTATTTAGGGTCTGAGGCATTTCAAACTTTCTGTGACTCGGCCCCTTTAAATAGTCAGCCTTTAAAAGTTGCTCTTACTAATACAACTCATGGAAATCTCGTTACAGGTAATGAAGTAGGTCGTTCTGAAAAAGTTACAGGAGATGAGCCTGGCACTTGTAAAAACCTCACCGGTACAGAATACATTTCTGCAAATCAATCTGCTGAATATTGTGGTGGTGTTCAAGCATCTCCTCGAAAGGTTGGTCAGAGTCTGACTCTTGAGGGGAGAAAGGTTAGTGGAGTCATGGTTGGACGCTCATCCAGAGTTACAGGAGATGAGGCTGGATCAAATCGTGAGTTAACTGGTGATCAATACTTGGGGACTGATCCCCTACCTGAGGGTAGGCCTGCTGAAAAGGTTGGCTCCTTCAATACCTTGCGTGGATCAGATGTGACTGGAACAAATGTCGCACGTTCCGAGTTCGTAACAGGAAATGAGCACGGTACTTGTAAGCGTGTAACTGGTGATGAATATGTTGGCTCAGAGCAATATCAATCCTTTTGTGGTGGTCGACCAAATCCAGAAGCTGCCAAAGTAGGGTTAAGCCTTACAAATAAATCACAAGCTGTAAGTGGAACTCTTACAGGTCGTTCTGAGAAAGTAACGGGAGATGAACCTGGGACTTGTAAGGCAATAACTGGCACTCCTTATGCCGGAATGGAGCAGGCTATTGAATGGTGTGAGAAGCGTTCTATTGATGAAATTCATCAAAGAACTCCGAAAAACTTGGGCACCCCAGGTGCTCGAATGACTGGTCAACAACCTGGTATTGGTGGGGTAATGACAGGTGCACATAAAGGTGCATGTGAACCACTTACTGGTACTCCTTATGTTGGAGGAGATCAAATCTCACAAGCTTGTGGAGCGAATGCCGCTGGTGGAAGTTCAGATAATGAAGATTCCATAAATAATGTTTTTGGAACTCATTTCACAGTTCAGTCTCCTGCTCAAGCAGCACAAGTAGAGAAGGGAAATCAGACTGGAGTAACGGGAACAAGCTATGAAAATAATTCTAGGATTACAGGACCATTTGATATGGCTACTAATAAGGTTACTGGGACTGAACAATTTCGTTTTGATTTCAAACCTCGTCAGTTTAAATCTCTTCCAAGTAATGAAGCTTCAAAAGGCGATCAGTCTGATGAGATAAAGGCTGCTTCTCGTCCGCTCTCTAGAATTACAGGTGAAGGTCAATCATCTGGTTTAAATATTACTGGTGATGATTGGGCACGTGGAGAACAAGTCACTGGGACTGAAGGTACATCTGCACGCAGACGAAATCCAACACGACCAGGACCAATGAATGCTATGAAGCTGAAAAGTGATAAAAGGAATGAGGAGCTCTCTCAACCCGACTTCCTTGTGACTGGGTCAAGTGGTAATACACGTTCAGGTCAGCTCGTCACATTTTCTGGCGGAGCAAGAGGTTAGGTAGATAATGGCCTATCGTTATTTGGCCAAAAAAGTAGAGCGCGTTGTAGGTCCTACGGCTCCAAGAAAGCGCTTTTCTTCTGGCAAAGATCATCAAATCAAACCAGAAAGCTTTGTTGGCATATCTGTAAGTTGTCATCCTCTTACGGATTCCTCTTCTAACAAATCTCTTTATGGCTATGAACAAGAGATAAAAAAAAGTTTTGACCGTATTGTCCCTTTACTTAAAAAAGTTTCTGAACTTCAACATGAAGAGAACTTTGTAAGCAAGGCCCAACAATTAAGTCGATCGGAGATTGGATTTGATTTGCCTCTTCATATTCTTGAAAAGGCTTGGGTAAGGCCTCTTGATATGAGGGCTCTATTTGCTTGGTGCGTTTTTCAGGCATATCAAAAGTCAAGTGATTTCTTTTTTAATTCTGACCCTCTCAATGGTTCTGCTGAAAGTTCAGAGGCAAGAGATTTCCAATCTTTTTTATCTGAATGTGGGTTTCACCTTTTGGATGTAACTCCCTGTGCTGATGGTCGATTGGCTCATTCAATTGCATATGCCTTGCGTATTCCTTTTAGTTCAGTTCGTAGACGTTCTCATGCAGGAGCCCTTTTTGATATTGAAAACACAGTTAATCGTTGGATAAAAACTGAACACGGTCGTTTTAGAGAGGCGAGTCCTAATGCAGCCACATTACCTACTCGTTATTTAAAAGTAGTCACTTATCACTTTAGTTCGGTAGATCCTACTCATCAAGGTTGTGCTGCTCATGGTAGTAATGATGAAGCAGCAGCAGCAGCAGGTTTAAAACGTCTTTTAGATTTTCGAGAAGCTATTGAAAATAGCTTTTGTTGTGGGGCTTCGGTTGATCTTTTACTTCTTGGTATAGATACAGATACAGATGCAATTCGTGTTCACACCCCTTCTGCTGATAGCAGTATGGCTCTTGATAGCTGGATATCAGCTTTAGATCTTTATGAAGAAACTTCTAAACTATTGCCTGAACAGGCAATGCAGAAAATTACTGAACGTGTTGAGACTAGTGCACCTTCAAAACCAGATTCAGGAATGGTTGCTTTTATAACTAAATTAATAGCAAATAATATTTCTCAAATTGATTATGTTCGAGAGTTTCATAATGGTTCTTATACAGATGCTGGCCATGCTGAGCGTTTCATTGGTGTAGGCATTGGTTTTAAAGAAGTTCATCTGCGAAATTTAACCTATTTCTCACATTTGGATACTGTTGAAGAAGGGGCTGCTGATTTAGATGTTGGAGTGAAAATCTTCAAAGGTTTAAATGTTTCACGAGACCTCCCAATTCCTGTAGTTGTTCGTTTTGACTATTCAGGAAGAGTACCTGGAGCGAGGGATAGAGCAATTGCAGATTGTCATCGAGTTAATCAAGCAATTTCTTTACGCTATAGAGCATTAATAGAAGATGGTCTCCTTCATACGCTTTTAACTATTAGGGATAGAGATCAGAAGGCTCCTGCAGAAGTTGTAGGGTCTTCACTTGATCCTGCTTCTCAGGAGGTACATTGAAATGCTGATTTGCAAGGTCCTTAAACCGTTGGTTTCCACGAATAGGATTCCAGGTTTTGAGCATAAACATCTTCAAGTTGTTCTTGATGGGAGCAGCAAAAAAGTCGCAGTTGATGCTGTTGGCTGTAAACCAGATGATTGGGTTATATGTGTTGGGAGTTCTGCGGCTAGGGAAGCTGCTGGGAGCAAGTCTTATCCAAGTGATTTAACTATTGTTGGGATTATTGATCATTGGGATCCTGATTCATCTGCTCAACTGAATAGTGGTACAAGTTAATGGAAATTATGCAAGTTATGGGTCGTTTGGTTTGTACGCAGAGGGTTGAAGGTCTTGGCCATATGCATCTTCGTATTCTCAGGAATAATAAAGGTAAAGACTTTGTAGCTGTTGATCCAGTAGGGGCCAGAGAGGGGAATTGGGTTTTTACTGCTAGTGGTTCTGCCGCACGTTTTGCCTGTCCTGACCCTAATACTCAAACTGATCTCACAATAGGAGGGATAATTGATTATTGGATTCCTGATGGGTAAATGGTTCGATTTATTTTCGATTTTAATTTATAGGGTCTAACTTTATGACTAGCTCTTCATCTCGTAGACGTTCAACTAAATCAACAACAGATTCCAGGAAAAAGCTTGGAGCTACATCTTCCTCAAACTCCAAAGTATTTTCAGATGGAGGACAAACAGTTGATGTAATTCCTATACCGATTGAATCAAAAAGTAAGGTGTCTGATACAACCTCAGCGGCTAAGTCAACTCGCGGGGATGATCTAAAGACTTCGAACTTAAGTACCTCTAAAAGTACTACTGTTTCAGAAAGAAATACTAAATTATTTGCTGGAGGTTCATCCAATACCTCTGCAGGTAGTCGTTTAAATACTGAAACTCCTTTTTTGAGTGGTATAGCCTTGGGAATGATCGAAACTCGTGGAGTGGTTCCTGCGATTGAAGCTGCTGATGCAATGACTAAAGCAGCAGAGGTTACATTGATTGCTAGAGAATATGTAGGAGGTGGTTATGTGACAGTTATGGTTCGAGGAGAAACAGGGGCTGTTAATGCCTCAGTACGGGCAGGGGCTGATGCTTGTGAGCGTGTAGGTGATGGATTGGTTGCGGCTCACATCATTGCTCGTCCTCATGAAGAAATTGAGCCTGTGTTAATTGCTACTCAAGTTACACGTCGTGGATGATGATTCTTCTTGATTGTTCTATTTCTAAGCGCTTGATCTGAATGGAAAATCTGTTGTTGTATGTTGACGAAAGCTCTTGAGTAAATGTTGTTATGGATAATTGGCAAAAACGTAGCAGACCTTTTCGGCTAGAGAAACGGTTTGAATTTGATACCTATGATGAGACCAGGGATTTTTTAGATCGTCTTGGAGAGCATACTGAAGCGGTAAATCGTTTTCCAGATATAAGTTTTGGAAAAACATATGTAAATATCACTTTGCGTCCGGATAATGATAAAACTCCTCTTTCAGAAGATGACTTCAAATTTGCGGAAGAGATAGATGGATTCTTCCATTAATCTTTCAAAGGCTTACTCGGATTCAGGCGTGGCTGAAGTCCTAGAACAACTAGATGATGATTTGGTTGGCTTGAGGCCAGTTAAGACAAGAATTCAGGAGATCGCAGCATTGCTGTTAGTTGATAAAGCTAGGCGGAATATGAATTTGATTAGCGCCATGCCAGGTCTTCATATGTCTTTTACAGGAAGACCTGGAACTGGAAAAAGTACAGTTGCAAGAAGGATTTCACAGATTCTCTATAAATTTGGCTATTTGCGCAAAGGGCATGTTGTGACGGTTACAAGAGATGATTTGGTTGGTCAATATGTCGGACATACTGCTCCTAAGACGAAGGAGATGATTAAACGCGCGCTTGGCGGAGTACTTTTTATTGATGAAGCTTACTATTTGTATAAATCTGGAAATGAAAGAGATTATGGGACGGAAGCAATTGAGATACTTCTTCAGGAAATGGAGCTCCAAAGAAACGAATTTGTTGTAATCTTCGCTGGATATAAAGATCAAATGAATGAATTCTATAAGTCTAATCCTGGACTATCTTCAAGAGTTGCTCATCATATTGATTTCCCTGACTATACAAAACAAGAACTTATTTCTATTGCATTGTTGTTGCTTGACCAGCAGAGTTATTCATTAAGTGAAAAAGCTTATATGGCTTTTGAGGAGTACATAGAATTGCGGACAGAACTTCCTTTCTTTTCAAATGCCCGCTCTATTCGTAATGCAATTGATCGATTTCGCTTAAGGCAAGCAAATAGACTTTTCTCAAGAATGGGTGAATCTTTAAGTCTTGAAGAGCTTATGACTATTGAAGAGTCGGATGTTAGGGCTAGTAGGGTATTTAAAGGTGAAGTTGATGTTAATGGATTTGAGTTAAAAAAAACCTAGCTTTCTTTGGGCTGTTGAAGATCGCGTTTGATAAGCACCATTAGATAGGAGGGTGCCTTGTAACGGCCAGGTAGACACCGGTTTAGTGTCTCCAAATGGCTCCAGCAGACTGTTCTTTGAATCTCTTGAGCGCTTCGTCCTTCTTGCAGCAAACGTCTTAGGGCCTTGCAATACAGGGGATACCCAGCCTCTAGTTCTCCAATGGTCAGCTTTGCTGAAGCCATATTTTCTCGCAAGGCAAGAACATCAACCATCAATTTAGACAATAGCCCTACCCTTCTGCAAAGAAGAAAGGCATCTAGAAGAAATTTTTTTGATGGAATTGATTCATAGTCAATAAATTTATGGCGACTTTTGATTTGAGCTATTTTCGGACTCTCCTGTTGCAGTGAGACTGGTTCAGTGGGAATAATTACCGTTGGCTGTCTTCTAAGTAAGGAAGATTCAATAATTGAGTCTGCAAAGCTTCTTCACAGAACTTGATTTCCCATTTTTCAAAGCAAAAAGTTTGCCATTAGAAGTCCTTGAGATTTTTACCTTTATTCAAGCCAAGCAACACAGTCTATTTCAACTTTTCCTCCTTTTGGAAGTGCCGCTACCTGAATACAGGCTCTTGCAGGAGCATTCGCAGTGTTGAAGGTCTCCGCATAAATATTGTTTACGACTCCAAAATCTTTTAGATCAACAAGGTAAATAGTTGTTTTGATTACTTGTGAAACCTTTGCTCCAGCTGAGTTTAAGACTGCTTTTAGATTGGAAAGTACTTGACGTGTTTCTAATTCGATATTCTCTTGCCCAACCATTTTGTTTGTGATGGGATCAAGAGCAATTTGTCCTGAACAATAAAGCCATCCTCCCGCAAGAATTGCTTGGCTATATGGTCCTACAGGTGCAGGCGCTGAAGAAGTAATAATGGCTTTTAGAGGTGAATTGATCATCGAATAGTTAGGCGAAGTGACTATACGGTCTCCTAAATCAATCTAGGAGACCGTATAGATATAATATTTTTCTAGAATGCTATGGAATGACTAGTCAATCTTTAAGCAGAAGAATTATTAGTTTGGTCATATATGAAGTACTACGAGTAAATTAATATATGACAATCTATTTCCAGGAAATCATGCTTGTTTATTGATGACAATTCAACTAGACCACCTATCTTTATCCTGACGCAAGTCGGCTAGCTCTTTAATACTTCTTGCTCTTAAAAAGAGATTTGTTTTGCGCTCTTCCGAAATTGAACTAGGTAATGTGATAAGGCCTTTGCGCCTTTTTTCTGTTTCTTTATAAAGTCTTCTATTTATTAGTTGATCATGTGGATAGAGTGATTGTGCCCAGCGAAGATTTCCCACTGTATATTCATGAGCGCAGTATATTTCTGTTTCTGCTGGTAAGGAATTTAGCGAGTTCAAGTAAATAAACAGGTCTTCTGGGGTCCCTTCAAAAAGTTTGCCACATCCTGCGCCAAATAAGGCATCGCCACAAAAAAGAACAGGATTATTGTTCTCTAGATCTCCCTTGGGGAGATAAAAGGCTATGTGATTCCTGGTATGTCCTGAAACTCCTAATATTTTTACTGTTTTCCCTATTATTGATACCGTATCACCGGGATTAACTGAGATAGTTTGAAATGGGATTCGATTTGAATCAGCTTTCGAAGCAATTACTTCTGCATTTGACCATTCTTTTACCAAACCCTCTGTTCCCTCTATGTGATCAGCATGATGATGAGTTTGAAGGACTGCTATCAGATGAAGGCCATTTTCTTGTAAAAAAGCCTTTACCGGCTCGGTTACTGCTGGATCAACAACTACCGCTTGCTCCCCTAATGTCCAGATCCAAACAATGTTGTCCTTTAAAACTTCGAGCGAATGAATTTTGTATCTGTCTTTTGGGGTATACATGGTGAATGAGTCTTGTGAAGTCGTTAAAGTCCTATTTGGGTAATAAATCCATGATTACTGTTGCTCTAGCTAAAGGAGCCTTGCTTAAGGAATCTGTTAAGTCTTTCGCAAAGGCTGGACTTGATTTTTCGGCAGTGCTAGACCCCGATAATCGGCAGTTAATGATCCCTTCTGATTGTGGAAGGGCTAGAGCTCTGTTGGTAAGGAATGGAGATGTTCCTGTTTATGTCGCATATGGACAGGCTCAACTTGGAGTTGTTGGGTATGACGTTCTCAGAGAGCATCAGATGCCTGTTGCTCATTTGGTGGATCTAGCTTTTGGAGGTTGTCGCATGTCGGTTGCGGTCAAGTCAAGTAGTGGGTATCAAAGAGCAGCTGATTTGCCTCCTCATTCTCGTGTTGCTAGTAAATTCACGCAATGTGCCAGAGAATTTTTTGATGATTTAGATCTTCCGGTGGAACTTGTTCACCTCACAGGTTCAGTTGAACTTGGCCCAATAACTGGAATTGCAGAGGCAATTGTCGATTTGGTCGCTACAGGTCGAACACTGAGAGAGAATGGATTAGTGGAAATTGAGGAACTTTTTCATTCAACAGCACGCCTGGTTGGTCACCCACTTTCTTTACGGTTGGACAGAGGACATCTTCAAACAATTGTCGAAGCAATGCGACATCAAAATAAGAAGAATAATCTCTAAGGTTAATGACTCCTAACGATTTTCAAAGGGTTAAGCGCCTAGGGCGATATTTAAATCAAGACAGAGGAAGGTTGTTACTTATCGTCTTGATTTTGGTTCCTGTAGCTTTAGCAGGGGCAATTCAACCTCTTTTGGTTGGTCAAGCAATAAGTGTCCTTAGAGGGGAGCCCACAGTTCAAGTTTTGGCTGATCTTTCGATGAGATCAGCTGTAAGACTCTTGGTTGGACTTTTGCTGGCGTCGGTTCTTTTACGTTTAGCTTTGCAGGGATTTCAGACTTACAACATTCAAGCTGTAGGGCAAAGGCTTACTGCTCGAATTCGTCAAGATCTTTTTTCTCATTCAATTGCTCTTTCACTCCGTTTTCATGACAGGATGCCGGTAGGTAAGTTGTTGACTAGATTGACTAGTGATGTAGATGCTTTGTCTGAAGTTTTTGGTAGTGGGGCTGTTGGAGTTTTAGCAGATGTAGTAAGTCTTTTTGTTATAGCAGTGACAATGGTTTTGATTGATTGGAGACTTGGACTTTTACTTTTAGCCTCTCAATTACCTGTGACATTTTTAATCCTTTGGTTGCAAAGAAAATATAGAAGAGCTAATTACCGGGTAAGAGAAGAACTCGCACAGCTAAATGCTGATTTCCAAGAAAATCTCCAGGGGCTGGAAGTTGTACAAATGTTTAGACGAGAAACTATTAATGGGCAGCGTTTTCGTCGCACAGGATTGACTTATCGAAAAGCAGTTAATGGAACAATCTTCTTTGATAGCAGTATTTCTGCATTTATTGAATGGGTTTCTTTAGCTGCAGTCGCTTTTGTTCTTGCATTGGGTGGATGGATGGTGACTAACCAGTTAATGGGATTAGGAACTTTGACAACTTTCATCCTTTATTCACAGAGACTTTTTGAACCTTTACGTCAATTGGCTGAAAGATTTACTCAAATCCAAGGAGGTCTAACGGCCGTTGAAAGAATAGGAGAGCTGTTAGAACAAAAGATTGAAATCTTGGATTTTGATTTAGTCGAAGTAAAACCATCTTTTTCATCTAATGCCACTGATAAATCATTTGGTGAGGTTATTTTTGATGATGTTAGTTTTGCTTATAGACCTGATGAGCCTATTATACAGAACCTTAGCTTTAGAATTTCGCCAGGTGAAAATGTTGCTTTGGTAGGACCAACTGGTTCAGGTAAAACTACATTAATAAGATTACTTTGCCGATTGTATGAACCTCAGAGGGGTACAATCTTTCTTGATGGTAAGGATATAAGAGAAATACCTATTAAGCTATTGCGTAAAAAATTAGGAGTTGTACTTCAAGATACTTTTTTATTTAGTGGTAATGTTGCTGAAAATCTAAGATTAGATTCACTAATAAATGATGTTGAATTACAAGAGATTTGTAAAGACCTTGGATTAGAAACTTTATTAAATAAACTGCCAAAAGGACTGGATACAGAATTGAGGGAACGAGGAGGGAATCTTTCTTCTGGAGAAAGGCAGTTGCTCTCTGTAGCAAGGGTTGCTATTCGTAATCCAACTGTATTGATTATGGATGAAGCGACTGCTTTTATGGATCCTTCTACAGAAGCCACTCTCCAGCGTGACCTTTCCCGCTTGTTGGAGCATCGAACGGCATTGGTAATTGCTCATCGTTTAGTTACTGTTGAATCTGCCAATCGGATATTGGTATTAAGAAGAGGAAAGCTTGTTGAGGAAGGGACTCATAAAGAGCTTCGTGCTCAAGGTGGTCTTTATTCACAGTTGGCAGATTTGCAGGAACGAGGACTTACTAAGTTATGACCAATGTTTTTTCCTGATAAGGAATTTTCTTACTCAAGATCATTGTCGACGGGAGGGTAAGCATTGATTAGTTCATCTTCTCTTGCTGCCGACCTTCTTGAAGAGATTTATGGAGAAGGGGCTCGTCAATGTCCTTCCCCTAACGAACAACTCACTCTTGTATTTAGCAAATACAAATCTTTTGACTTGGTTGAACTAGAGCAATTACTTGAAACTGCAGGATGGAGTCGTAGACCTGTTCGTCGCGTACGTAGAGCTCTTGACAATAGCTTGTTAAAAGTTGGTCTTTGGTGCCATCACTCACGATGCCCAAGGTTAATAGGTTTTGCTCGCTGTACAGGTGATGGGATATTGGAAGCAACTGTTTGGGATGTGGTTATTCATCCTGTATATCAAGGATCAGGACTTGGTAAGCAACTTATGAATTATTTACTCGAATCTCTTCGTAAAATGGGAGTTGAAAGCGTTACATTATTTGCAGACCCTGGAGTCATAGAGTTTTATCAGCGTCAAGGATGGGAATTAGAGCCCAGAGGACATCGTTGCGCATTTTGGTATGCAAATTGAATATTTCATATTAAATAATTTGATCACTTAGGCCGGCTTAGTTTGCATTCTTTAGATCTAATTTGGAGAAGCTATTTGTTGTTTAGTATTTTTAGTTGAATAATAATCTTGATTCAATTCAGAAGAAGGGGTACCTCTAAACCATCTTTGCCTTAAACGATAATTTTTCCATCCTTGTAAAAATATGTTGGATTCCTCCCATTTTCTACCACTAGTATATAGAGGATGATTTATTGCCTTTAAAAATGATATCTTCTTAAGTCGAAGTACTATATCAAGGTCTTCCATTAGAGGTATTCTTTTGTAAGTCCCTACTCTGTTATATAGGGTTTTATGTATTAATAATCCTTGGTCACCATAAGGGGTCTTTAAGATGTTGCTTCTTAGGAACACTATAAATTCCAATAGTCTTAGTTGTGCTTTTTTGCCTTTTACTTTGAAGGTAAAAAACCAACCGCTATTTTTCGCCCCTTTTGTATTTATGATTTTATCTAAGATGATAAACCAATCCTGAGGAAGACGACTATCTGCATGTAGGAATAATAACCAATCTGATTTTGCTTTAGAGGCCCCTTCATGAAGTTGAAGACCTCGATTTGATTCCTCTACTCTGATAACTCTTGCGCCTGATAATTTTGATGCCAAATCAGTCAAGTCAGAGCTCCCTCCATCTATAACAAGTAGTTCTATTTGTTTGGGATTTCGGTTTAGATCCGCTAAAAGTAGGGGTATCTTATCTGCTTCATTTATAGTTGGAATTATGACACTTAAGATGGGATTAGTTTTTAACCAAGCCATGGGTGCATGTCTTCTAGAGTATCTAGATCATTTTGGAGCCGAAGTAGTTTGAAGCAAGCTCCAGCTGACTTTGCTTGATAGAGAGTTTTTGTTAGTACTTTGTTAGTGCCCCAGGGGATTCCACAGAAGGGCCATTTAACTACGGGATTGAGAAGTCTCCTTGAAAGACCAATTAACCAGTAACCACCATCATTTGAAGGCCCAAGAACAATCTCATTATTTCTTAATGCATCTATTGCATTAAGAAGATCCCTGTGAGAGAGAGTGGGCAGATCAGTTCCGATCAAAATAGTAGGTTGAGAGAAATACCTAAAGTTTTTACTGGATTTTTTGGCATGTAAGATTTGTCTTCTCATGCGTAAGCCAAGATTCCCATAGCCTTGATGACTTATTGTTTTTATACCTTGTGATTTACCCCATTGAGTTGCCTTTTTATATGCAATACCATTGACGGCAAGTTGAATTTCAATAACTCTCTCTTCTTCAAGCCTTTTTGTTACTGCAAAGGTATGTCTATTTAATTGATTTTGGATTGCAGCGGCTTGAGATGATCCTATTTCTTTTGCTAACCTACTTTTGCATCTTCCAGAGGCTGGCCAACGAGTCATTAAAATCACAATGGGTTTTAAAGGCATTGCATCCTTAAATTGATTGTTAATAACTCTATATATCTATTAAATATAGTTTACTAGGCCTAGTTCGTTTGACTGTCATATTGAAGCTTTGATATTTAATATGGTGGCACTAATTATATTTAGGAAGGTTTATCGGATCAATCTGGTGGGAGACGATCTTATTTGATCCCCGATTTTGGACTTGATTTCGCGAGTTCAGTAACTCTTCGTTGCATCTGTTCTAAGGGTTTGATGTTCTATTGGACGAGATTTTTTTAGGCGAACTCCTGTTATAGGGAGATTTTACGAGGACCAACCTGGTTAATTGCTCTAAACGATAGGTCATCAGTCCAAAAAAAATATATGACCCTTCAGCCAGAAGTGCTTAGATTCACTCTCGATTTGGTGATGCTGGTGTCAACGGGCAATGAGCTGTGGAAAAAGGTGCAGCAAGCCCTTGAGCGAAATCTAAGTAAACCTACTTTTGAGACGTGGATTCGACCTGTGAGATGCGGAGGCTTCACAGATGGCGATTTGTCTTTGATTGCCCCCAATAGCTTCTCTAGTGATTGGTTAAGGAAAAACTATGCGAAAACTATTGAGGATGTGGCTGAAGAGATTCATGGGCGAGCAGTTCGTGTGACTGTGAGGGTAGAAGCTTCTGACGAGAGCCCTAGTGGGGCCAGTTCAAATCCAAACACTCAAGTTTCATCAGTGCCTAAGACTCAGGTCGCAGTAGATAAGGCTACTTCTGGAACTTTAAAGGGACCAAAAAAAATCCTTCCGGGCTTGAATTTACGATATGTTTTTAATCGTTTTGTTGTAGGGCCAAACAGTCGGATGGCTCATGCTGCAGCCTTGGCTGTAGCAGAAGCCCCTGGGCGTGAATTCAATCCTTTATTTATTTGTGGTGGAGTTGGATTAGGTAAGACACATTTAATGCAGGCTATAGGTCATTATCGATTAGAAATAGATCCTGCGGCCAAGGTTGCATATGTTTCAACTGAGACATTTACTAACGATTTGATAGTCGCAATTAGAAAAGATGGCATGCAAGCTTTTCGTGATAGATATAGGGCTGCTGATTTAATTCTTGTTGATGATATTCAGTTTATTGAAGGTAAAGAATATACACAGGAGGAGTTCTTTCATACTTTTAATGCCTTGCATGAAGCGGGGAGGCAGATTGTTATTGCAAGTGATAGGCCTCCTAGCCAGATACCAAGACTTCAGGAACGTTTGATTTCTCGATTTTCAATGGGATTAATTGCTGACATTCAGGCTCCTGATTTGGAGACGAGGATGGCAATCCTTCAGAAGAAGGCAGAGCAAGAGAGAATGCGGCTGCCTCGTGATTTGATTCATTTCATTGCTGGACGTTTTACTTCAAATATTCGTGAGCTTGAAGGAGCACTTACCAGGGCAGTGGCTTTTGCTTCTATCACTGGCCTTCCTATGACTGTGGAGTCTGTTGCTCCAATGCTTGACCCAAGTGGCCAAGGAGTGGAAGTCACTCCAAAACAAGTTATTGACAAAGTTTCAGAAGTGTTTGCAGTCACTGCTGAAGAAATGTGCAGTAGTAGTCGCCGCCGCCCTGTTAGCCAAGCTCGTCAAATTGGCATGTATTTGATGCGACATGGTACTGATTTGAGCTTGCCTCGCATTGGAGAGGCTTTTGGTGGGAAAGACCATACAACCGTGATGTATGCAATTGAGCAGGTCGAGAAAAAATTATCAAGTGATCCTCAAATAGCAAGTCAAGTGCAACGTGTAAGAGATTTATTGCAGATTGACTCACGAAAGCGTTAGTTTTCAAATCTTTCTGAATTTAGGATTTTTATTAGAAGAACAACAGATTTATAGCTTTAAATCTAGTAAAATATTTGATTGATTTAAGAAAACAGAAGAAATTGGTTTACCACTATAAATAATATTATTTAATTAAATAAAGTTTCAGATGAATCATAAAAATGATGCTGGATTTTGGTCGTAACGGTTTTTCGTTTGTATAGGAGGACCTTGCTGGTTTCCATCTAGTTCAGCTGTAATTTCAAGAGCTTGACGAAACTTCCTTGCTGATAGTAATGGCATATCTCTCGGAACTGAAATTCGGTCTTTTAGGTATCTCAAGCCAGAGGCACTATTTTTGTCAGGAAAATAAGTTTTTCCAGTAATCATTCTGGAAAGTGCAGCACGCAAAGGTTGATCAAATAGGTTGTTTTTTATAGGATTTGATTGAATAATATTTTTACGATGTTTGATAACTCTGGCGAGAGCTATTTCTTCTGGCGAATGTAAGGAAAATTGTTTGACATCAGATATGTTCAGCTCTATTTCTCCTAATCCTTGACCAGAGTCAATTGCTTTAGATAGTAGTTTTTGATTTGGGTTGGCATGTGTCCAGCATCCTCCCATTTGAGGTGGTAGATCATGAGCATGAGTGTGAAAATCTCCTTGGGTGCCTAAGTATGTAGGTAATTTTTCAAGTGCTTTGAACCACTTATCTATAAGGGGATGCTCCTTTCGAAGATTAAGACCTTTGTAATAAGCAAGTGAAGCATTCATTCGTTCTAAGTAGGGTATAAAAATTATGTCAATACTTCCTGGAATTGATTGTTTTTGAGAAGAAAAAGTTGAATCTAACCAAGGCCCCTCTTCTTTTGAGAGTTCATTTTCTAATTCATTAGCAATTCGTTGAAATTGTTCTTTGCATTTTTCTTCTTGCGTTTGAGAAAGTCTTGGTGTGCAAAGCCATATGCACCATGAGCGAAAAAGATATCTTTCAAGATTCCGTAATCTTAGATTATTTTCATCATTAAGTATTTTACCAAGTGGACCAAAGGTGTTTTCCAAGGCAAGAAGAATCTCATCACTTTCAGTAATAAGTTGGTTATCTATTTCAATGGCAGGAAGCATTCCAGAGGCGACTTTGTTCAAGTAAAATCTTTCTTTTTTGCCGTAACAATTCATTGTAACTTTTCTGACTTTGTACGGTAATTTTTTGAATTCAAGCCATAGCCAAACTTTTTGACAATAAGGACACCATGCATGATGATCTCTGTATAAAGTAATTCTTATTGATTCTTCTGGCTGTTCAAAAAGACGTAGTAATGAATATGAGTTCGTTGGACCATTCAAGTTATCAAAATCCTTTGGAGCAAGTCGAATCAATTCATTCCATTGAAGTGCTTCACTGATTTGATCTTGAGGGTGCATTTTTACGTTGACTTGAGATTGTTTTGAAGTTCAAAGATGCTAAATGTAGATCAATCCTGATTAAGTAGAGCATTGGCGATACATTGTTGACAAGGCTTTTCAGGAATGATTAGGAAAAACGCCTATGGCTTCTTTGTGCTGATAGCTCATGAAACATAGGAAATAAACCCATTTGATCTAATTTTGAATAATGGACTCAGAATTGTAATGAGATGATTGGGGGTGGGTTGGTTTGAACACCTTGATGAATTCTTTTGATTTGATTGTTTTAGGTGGTGGCTCTGGGGGGCTGGCCGCGGCTAAACGGGCAGCAAAGTATGGTGCTCGAGTTGGCTTGGTTGAGGGAGATCGAGTAGGCGGGACTTGTGTCATACGTGGATGCGTTCCTAAAAAGTTGTTGGTTTATGGAGCTTCATATAGCCAATACTTTAAGATTGCATCTGACTTTGGAGTTGAGTGGAAGGAAGCCAGAATTGATGCTCAAGTTCTATTAAAGAATGTACGAAATGAAGTTAATCGATTAAATCAGCTTCATATTGATCTTCTTTCAAGGGCTGGTGTTGATTTGATACGTGGTTGGGGCCGTTTTACCAGCCCAAACACAATCTTGGTTGAAAGAAAGGAAGGTAATGTTAAGAAGCAGATAGAAATCCATGGAGAAAGAATCCTAGTCGCGGTAGGAGGACATGCACGGCGACCAGATATACCTGGAGCAGAATTAGGTTGGATTAGTGATGACGTTTTTCTTCAGGAGCAATTTCCTAAAAAGGTGGTGGTGGTCGGTGGGGGTTATATTGCATGTGAGCTTGCGTGCATTTTTAATGGGTTAGGTATTAATGTAATTCAATTAGTTAGAGGTAATAGTTTGTTGAGAGGTTTTGACAGTGAGTTATCAGCTTCGCTTTACGAAAGCATGATTAGAGATGGCATAGAGATCCATCTTTGTTGTCAAATCTCCTCATTAGAGGGAGAGATTGGTCACTTAAAGGCAGCTACTAATTGTGATCAAATTATAAATTGTGGTGCCGTTTTATTTGCAACTGGTCGTAGTCCCCTCTTGAATGGTTTGAATCTTGAATCCGTTGGTGTAAAGTGTTCAGGGGATAAGGTATTAGTTGATATAAATCAATCAACGAATATAAAACATATATATGCCATTGGAGATGTTACTGACAATATAAATCTTACACCAGTTGCAATAGCCGAAGGACGTGCCTTTGCTGATAGTATCTATGGAAATAAACCTAGTCATGTTGACCATAGCTTGGTCGCAAGTGCTGTTTTTAGTCAGCCTGAGATTGCGACTGTAGGACTTACAGAGGAGCAAGCAGTTAAAACTTACGGAGAAAAAAATGTATGTATTTACAGAGCACGCTTTAGACCTATGTCAAAGTCACTTTCTAAAACTGATCAGCATTGTTTACTTAAATTAATTGTTGAAGGTGTTAATCAAAGAATAATAGGTTGCCATATGCTTGGTGAGAATGCAGCTGAAATTATTCAAATGGCATCAATTGCTATTGGAATGGGAGCTACAAAGTCGGATTTTGATAATACGATGGCATTGCACCCTACTATCTCTGAGGAGTTTGTGACGATGATTTAGGTATTAAAAAATGTTCAATAGTGAATATTCTTTTAATAGTAGTTATTATTAATTCTATCGTGTGGGATTCTTCTTGACATATCTCCAATAATGTAATGTTTGATATGTGATGACTATTACCACTATTGGCATGACAAAGGATATTATTATTAATCTAAAATAGGCCTGCCAGTAGGGTAGGGTTATAGGCAGGATTTGATCAATTAAATATAAAACGTATAAGGTTACTAAGATCCCTCCTTCTAAACGACTTATCTTGCCTTTTGTCCAGAAGATTGGCATACATGCGATAGATGTTAATACCATTAAAGGCAAATCTCTTTGAATAATTAAGCTATCGACTTGGAGGCCACTATTCCCAGAAAGAACTGCACAAGTTCCTAGCACTAGAAGTTGGTTCAACAAGCTACTTCCTACAACATTTCCAATCGCAAGGTCAGTTCGACCTTTAAGTGCTGCTACCAAAGAAGTTATAAGTTCTGGCATTGAGGTTCCTGCAGAGACTATTGTCAAGCCAATAAGAGCTTCACTAACTCCTAATAATGTCGCTGCGGAACTTGCTCCAGTAACTAATAATTTCGCCCCAAAGGTAAGTAGAAGTATGCCTGCGAGAAGTCTTATGCTCGCTTTTATCGATCCCCCTTTTGCTGATTCTGGATTAATTTCAGGTTCAGCATCTTCAGTTTCTTCAGGTTCTTCCCTAACAGTTCGAATCTCCCAGACTGTATTTATAAACAGAGCAATTAACAGAGCTACCCCTGATTGCCACGTAACTCTCCCTGAAGATGCCATACCCCAAACTGCTGCAGATACGGCCAATAGAACTGGTACATCCCTACGAACCAGGCGACTTTCTACTTTTAATGGTAGGGCAATAGCGCTACAGCCAAGAACTACCAATACATTGAAAATATTGCTCCCCACTACATTGCTAACTGCTAAGGCATCGGATCCTTTGAAAACTGAGCTAGCACTTACAAATAGTTCTGGAGCACTTGTGCCAAGGGACACAACTGTTAGCCCAATAACAAGTTGGGGGATGCCAAGGATTAGTGCTAAAGCTACTGATCCTTGAACAAATAATTCGCCTCCCCCGAATAACAATCCGATCCCAGTAAGCATTTCAATGACTGCTAGCAAAAATGATGGCATTTGACCCGAAGAATGAAGTTAGTTAAATTGATTGCCAGGTCTTAACGTGAATTAGCCTTAGACTCAATTCGAAGCCTTTAATGTTAGTTGGTAGGGTAAGTTTTGTCTAAGCTGTAGATTGTGAGAGCTATGGAGCCTAAGTAATTAAAGGCTTCCTCTTCTCAGGATATGTGTTATTGCAATGAATTATTTTTAATTCTATAAAGATAGTTAACTGTTATCGTTATTTGTTTAGGGTTATTTCAACAAGTTGCTTAAGCTTGTGATTAAGTATTCTAAGAATGCTGAATAAATTACTTTGTTGTTTTGACAAATACTTCTTTTAATAGACATTTCTATTTTATTTCTTATGCATCGCTACGAATATGTTGCTCCGCATTTATCTACTGAATCAATAAATTCGCTTTGAGGATTGATGGCTTCAAATTCTTCACCAGAAAAAATCACCATTCGTCAGCCTGATGATTGGCATGTCCATCTTAGGGATGGTTTCGTTTTGGATACTGTCGTTCCTATGACAGCACGTGTATTTCGGCGTGCAATTGTCATGCCAAACCTTAGTCCTCCTATTACTAGCGTTGACAATGCAATTAGTTATCGCCAGAGAATTCTAGCTTCATTACCAAGTGGATTGTCTTTTACTCCATTGATGACGGTATATCTTCAAGATAATCTTTCTAGAGAGGTTTTATTGAGGGGGTTTAGTGAGGGCGTATTTACTGCAGCAAAACTCTATCCAGTAAATGCGACTACAAATTCAGCTCAAGGTGTTAGTGATATTAGAAAAATTGACTCTCTTTTGGAGACGATGGAAAATATCGGGATGCCATTGCTTATTCATGGTGAGGTTATCGATTCAAGCGTAGATATCTTTGATAGGGAGGCAGTTTTTATTGATCGCCATCTTCAACCATTACTTAATCGCTATCCTAATCTTCGTGTGGTTCTTGAGCATATAACTACAGAACATGCTGTTCAATTTGTAGAGTCAAATTTGTCTACTATTGCTGCCACAATTACTCCTCATCATTTGCATATAAATCGAAATGCAATGTTTGATGGTGGATTCCGTAGTGATTTTTATTGTCTTCCTGTTGCCAAGAGAGAACGTCATCGACTTGCTTTAAGGCGTGCAGCAACTAGTGGAAAGCCATGTTTTTTCTTGGGGACAGATTCTGCACCTCATTTACGTGCTTTTAAAGAAAGTTCCTGTGGTTGTGCAGGAATATTTAACTCACCTTATGCACTGGAAAGTTATGCAGAAGTTTTTGATCAAGAGGGGGCTCTTGATCGGCTAGAAGCTTTTGCGAGTGAGTTTGGACCAGAATTCTATGGATTGCCTTTGAATTCTAGATTTTTGACTTTAGTAAGGACTCCTCAGATTGTGCCAAGTAAATTCAAATTAGATAAAGGGTTGGATTCTTGTGATTATTTGGTTCCGTTCCATGCAGGAGAGTCTTTAAGGTGGAGTCTTGACTTGAATCTGGCCTCAAATTTGAGTATTTGAGATGATTTGGTAAAGATTTCAGTTCTTTTGGTGAGATGGTTTGAATATTCGTTTATTCAAGTTGCGAAGGCCATTGGTGCTGATTTTCTTGATGGGAGCAGGGGGACTTGAACCCCCACAGTCTTTTACGACCTACGGATTTTAAGTCCGCTGCGTCTACCAATTCCGCCATGCTCCCAGAGTGTTAGACCAAAGTCCTTTGTAGCATCTTAGATTTACAAGTAGCAAAATTCTTTCTCATAGTGTCTCTCTTGGCCTTAGATAGTCAAATGATGAACAATTCTTTGCTTTTGGTAGGTGCTTATGCAACGTTGGGTTTCCTCTATTTGGTTTTAATACCATTGTTGCTTTTTTTCTGGATGAATACTCGTTGGCACATTATGGGCAAGTTTGAACGATTAGGTATCTATGGAATGGTTTTTCTTTTCTTTCCTGGTTTGATTCTTTTCTCTCCATTCCTAAACCTTCGTCTTGACGGACAAGGAGAGGTATGAAACCTTGACGCGTGCAAATGTCATTCAACTAGGCCTGCTTGTTCTCCTGCTAGGAGTATTGGGATACTGGGGTCTTCGTTTTGTTGGTCTTGAAGATGCTTCTGCTGGAATAGCTTCAGAAGCAATTCTAGTTTTGATTATTTGTGGATGGACTGCTTCTTATCTGATTCGTGTAGTTACCGGTAAAATGACGTTCATGGAGCAACGTAAGCGTTATCGTCAGTCTTATGAGAAATTGACTAATGCTCAACTTCAGTCCCAATTTGAATCACTTTCAGAGGATGAGCAGATCCGCTTGATTGATGAGTTAGAGACTGAAAATAATTCTCTTAACTCATCTTGCGAATAAGTAATTTGCTCTGACTCGGTTTGTTCTTTTCTTTGTTTATTCATTATTGAGGGGAATTCTTTGGATAATGCTTCCAGACCAAGCTCATCAATTTCTGCTTGTTTTGTTAAAACAAGCAATGAGAGTCGTATTGCATTAATGCCATTTATCATGGCTGGCGACCCTGACTTGACCACTTCTGCTTCAATATTGTTGCGACTTCAAGAAGAAGGTGCTGACATTATTGAACTGGGAATTCCGTATAGTGACCCCTTAGCTGATGGTCCAGTTATTCAAGCTGCAGCTTCAAGGGCACTTCATTCTGGTACTACTCCTTCAAAAGTTTTAGAGATGTTGTCCTCTTTGAGAGGAGATTTGTCGATACCAGTAATTTTATTTACCTATAGCAATCCATTACTTAGTCGTGGAATGGAGAGATTTTGCGATGATGCATCTCAGGCTGGGGCTGCTGGACTTGTTGTTCCAGACTTGCCACTTGAAGAGGCCGAACTTCTTTCTCCTTTGGCACAAGCCAGAGGGCTCGACTTAGTACTTTTGGCTGCACCTACGACACCCAAAGAGAGAATGAAAAGGATTTCAAACAGAAGTAAAGGTTTTACTTATTTGGTTAGTGTTACTGGCGTCACTGGTGAAAGAACGAATTTGGAGGGTCGAGTTAAGACTTTGGTTAAAGAATTAAAGGAATCTTCCTCAACTCCTGTAGCAGTTGGTTTTGGTATCTCTGGATCTGATCAAGTAATTCAAGTTCGTAGTTGGGGGGCAGATGGTGCGATTGTGGGGAGTGCATTCGTCAAGCGGATATGTAATGCAAAACCAGAATTTGCAGTTGATGAGGTAGGAAAGTTTTGTCGGGAACTGCGTCAAGCGGCTGGTTAAGAGTGAATAGTTCGAAGGCGTAGGTTTATTTGTAATAAGGCAATAAAAAAACCCTGGTGATTTTCCAGGGTTGACTTGCTAAGTAATTACTTATGAATTTTTATTGATCAATCAAGAACTTAAAAAAGATCTCAATCTTCATCTTCTTCGCCAGCACCGGCAGGTATAAGCCTGATTTGTTTACGCCCAAGCTTGATCTCAAATTCATCTCCTGATTTGAGATCAAGTAGAGCTGTATAAGCTTTACCAATCAAAAGATTACCGTTGCCTTGAACTGTGGCTACATAACTAAGCTTCCTTCCACCTTTTCCTATTCCAGCTACGCCTGTAGCACCAAGGTTGACCCCTTTAGCTTCTAGAAGAGCTTCGTAGAAAGCAGTGAAGTTGAGTCGTTCACCGCCATCGTTCTTGTTGGATACATATCCACATGCACGAACAAGATCGGATTTGCTTACATCACCTAGATCTTTGACTTTGGTGAGTAGGTCGCTACCAGTGAGCATGATCAATAGTTGAGAGATCTACAAATAACATAGCGTTTTTTTATGCATTTGTGCAATTATTAGGGTGTAAATCTTTCTTGAAGAGTTAACCGCAGTGAACATAGAGCGATTTGTACTTTGGGGTACATACTGTGAAAACGCACTTGAAAAGCGTTCCCCTTTTCGTGAGCAGCACCTAAACAGGCTTTCTTCACTAAAGGAACAAGGGATATTGATCACCTTAGGACCAACAAAATGTAGTCGTTATGTTTTTGGAATCTTTGAAGCGACTAGTTTGAATATTGTTCAGAAGCTGCTTGAGGATGATATTTATTGGAAGGAGGGGATATGGACCTCATTCGAGGTTTACCCTTGGAACCAGGCATTTTGAGCTTGATTCCATATCCAATTTGCGACTAGCTGATCTCCTCCTTCTCCAAGATTTTCTTCGTAACCATTCATGATTCCTATACCTTTACGAGCAATCCTTGCAATTGCTTCTGGATTATCTAATCCATTTCGTTGTAATGCTGAGAGTTTTAGGGTCTTGTTTCTTCTTATGATATTTCCCCCTTTGATATGACAACCAGCACAGTGTTGAATAAAAAGATCCTCACCAGTGCTTGCTTCTGTTCCCCATGAAGTAATAGGAAAACCAAAGATTAAACTGATCAAAATCAAGATGGTAATCGTTTTTGAAAATTGCCTGGTGAACTCTGAAGTGAATTTTGATAATCGATTGATAAAATGCCATGAAAAATGAAAAGGACTTGTTAATTCACGGTCATATTTTTGTATTGGCTCTCTTACAGACGTGGGATGATGAGTAAGTTTGAGAGTATGAATCAAATGGTTCAGCAGGTTTTTCATTAGGCCTATCAAATTTTTGTTAGAATGTATACCTTTAATAGAATTCTTGCATAGTTTTCTACACTTGACTAATACACTCTTTGAGAATCGCTACCAGCACTTTATTGTTACACCAATAAAAGCTTTAATATTGGTAGTTTAAATTTTGTTGCCCACCCTGATTAGCCAATTAACTAGTCAGATGAATTTTTCTTCTAATTTCTATAGGGGTAATTGATGGCTCTGAAAGATTTGGAACGATTTCTTGGCAAGGTTGAACAACTTCAACAAATGGTTTCTTCCTTAGACCAATTTCCTGGTCGTAGAGAGTTACTCTCTTCATGTTCTGATCACAATCAAGTTGTTCAGCTTGCAAGATCTTGGGGCTATGAGATAGGCCAACGTTGGGGAGAATATGATTATGACCAACCCCCTCCGAATGATAATTTGTTGTCTAGGCCTCTTCCGCCAGTAGGTCATGTAAGGAAGTATCGTATTCAAGAAGGCTATGGTTGGCGCTTAGAGCTGATAACGTCTTGTGGTGTTTGCAATAATGAAAATTTTTGGTATGACCAGAGTGAGCATAAATGGATTCTTGTATTGAGAGGGAGTGCAAGCCTTGCCCTAAAGAATCCTTATTCTCAAGTGAATTTAAATGTGGGAGATCATATTTTTTTGGCTGCTCATCGTTTGCATAGAGTAGAAAGAACAGATCCTAAGCCGGGTACTATATGCCTTGCATTATCTTGGAAGGAAACTAAGTGATGCTATATTTTATTTGATATCTAATTCCTTCAATATGAAATTTATTTAGATATAAGTTAATTAATTGAAGAAAATTCTCCTTGAGATTAATTTTTTTTCTCACAGTCCTCTCGGATTGTTTGCAATAAAAGATCAAGTTGGCCAAATGTGTCTATTGACGTATTTATTTCATCTTTACGAATTATATTTTGCGACCAATATTTTTCAATTTTACATAGCAGATTAGCAAGTTTTGGTATTCCACCTGAGAGATATTCCTTTTTAAGAACTTCTAGTAAGGCAGACATTCGAGCTGACTCTGCATTAAGACTGCGTCGAAGATCGGCTTGTGTTTTTCCTTGTTGCTTTAGCCACTCCTTTAGCAACAAAGTAAGCTCTTCTTCGGTTTTTGTAGACCAGGCTTCCATTTGAATCAATGTGGGAACCATTTCTCTAATTTATGACGAGCCCGCAGACGTATTTCAGGAGTGATGTATTTGTTCCATATACTTATGACGGCAGTAAGTGCTACTAGATCATCGCTAAAGCCTGCTACAGGAATTATGTCTGGAATTAAATCAAATGGAAAAAGTAAATAAGTAAGTGCTGCCAACATCGTTAGCCTGGCCTGGGCTGGGGTTGATAAGTCTAGAACTAATTCCATTGCTTCTAAAGCTGGAAGAGCAATTGCCCTACCTGCTTTTATTAAAACCTTTTTTAAAAGGCCTTCATCAATAACAGAACTCTCTAGAACTTCTGCTTCTACTGTAGTTTGGTTGGATTGGTAATTCTCAGCCATAGTGTCTGGAAAGGTGTTTAAATTAATACCAATGCTCTTTGTTAAAGTTGGAAGTAGAGCTTTAAAATGGTATTTGCCTACTTAATTGCGTAGGAAGTTTGAAACTGGTTTTTTTAGAGGTTAATTTCCGCTAGACCATTTTGAATACCTGCTTTGCGAAGTTTTCGCAAAGCTCTTTGGACTACTTGCCGGCAATACTCTCTGCTGCAATTCATATGGCGAGCAACTTCAGCTAATGTTCTCCATTCGTTTGTGCCATCTAGGCCAAATCTAAGGGTGAGGATTGTTCTTTCTTTTGGGGTCAGATTAGCTTGGCTTAATAATGTCCAAACTGATGCATTCCTTTCAGCTAATTCCGCTAGTTCCAAAGGAGGAGTTTGATCACTTGCAAGCACATCTACAAGTTCAGAAGGGTCGGATTTTGAATTGACAACTCCTTGGAGACTGACAGTTATGCTTCTTAACTCACAGGCGAGCAAATCTTCTACTTCTTCTAAAGGCAAATGCATAAACTGAGAAATTTGAATGGGTGAAGGTTGCATACCATTGATTTGTAGCAGCCTGGACTTTGCAGCTCTAAGCCTGGTCAATTTTTCATTTACGTTTACTGGAATTCTTATTGTTCTACTTTGAGTTGAAAGTGCTCTGTTGAGACCCTGGCGAATCCACCAGTAGGCGTATGTTGAAAAACGATGTCCTCTAGTCGGGTCATATTTTTCAACAGCTCTTGTTAATCCAAGGGTTCCTTCTTGAATTAGATCAAGCAGATCAAGACCCTTGCCTTGATACCTTTTCGCCAAATTCACGACAAGTCTAAGATTTGCTGTAATCATTTGGTTTTTGGCTTTTTCTCCAATACGAATAGTGCGACGTTGTTCTTCTGAGTATTCGCATTCAGGCCCTTGGCCTCCTGCTAGATGGCATTTCTCAGTGATAGCAATCATTGCTTGAACTTTGCGCCCCATAGTCAGCTCTTGCTCAGGCGTTAATAGTTGATGCCTGCCAATCTCACCGAGAAAAGCGCTTAAAGAACTCATCATTTGAACCTCCCTCCTTAGTTAAACCTAGAGCCAATATGTTTGTAATCTTGTTGCGTAATAAAGAGTTCGGAATTCATGTTTTATACCTTATTAAATGATCCCTTTGGGATTTGATTTTTCAATTCGCTTTTCGCAGTAAATTCCTTAAAGCAAGATTTCTCGTGATTTAGATCTAGTTTTCGCTACTCTCATAGTCATTACGTTGATCCTATGTTCTTTGTAACGTCAATTGGCCCTGATGTTTTTGGAAGTGCTGGCTTGGCATATGTCCATTACTTCAGTTTCATGTTGTGTTTTGCTGCTTTGGTTCTCGAGCGGAAGTTGTTGAAGGTTGACCTGAACCGTAATGATGTAATTGCGCTTGTTGTCACAGACGTGGTTTATGGATTGGCGGCCCTGTCATTATTGATAAGTGGGATTCTTAGAGTGCTTTATTTTGGACAAGGGGCAGAATTTTATACTCAAAATCCATTATTTTGGACGAAAGTAGGCATATTCCTTGCAGTGGGAGGATTATCTCTGTATCCAACAATTACTTATATTTTATGGCTGATCCCACTTAGGAGAGGTGATTTACCAATTATTAACAAAAAAATATTTCAACGTTTAGCTATTTCCATTAATATAGAAATTTTAGGATTCGCTTTGATTCCATTGCTTGCTACATTTATGTCTCGTGGAGTTGGCCTAGTTGATTGAACTTTTATCCATTATTTTAAAGAGATTTAACTTTAATAGGGATTAGAAGTTGATTGTTATTGACTACTTACTATTTCCTCGAAGTTAGGTATAATTTTTGATTTATTTGAATTAGAAGTAATGAATATAGTTCTTTATTGCCTTCTTGGAGCACCTTTTCTATTCTCTAAAACTTTTAGTACTTCTTGCCATTTCACATCATGACTTGCTAGAGCAACCTGCAAATGAAATAGTAAGTCTGCTGCTTCATTGGCAATAGATTCAGCATTATCATCTTTGCATGCCATTACAAATTCAACGCTTTCTTCACCAATCTTTTTCAAAATAAGATTGTCACCACCATCTAAAAGTTTGTTGGTGTAGCTTCCATGATCTGGGAAGGATTGACGATGGGCAATGATTTTGAACAATTCACTACAACTGTCCATAGGTGGTAATTGTGATATCTCATCTTGTAAGTATTCCTCGGCAGCATTATTAAAAAAACAACTTCTTTTCCCTTTATGGCAAGCTCCAATTCCAGTTTGTTCAATTGTCAGAAGAAGGGCGTCTGCATCACAATCAAAGCGTATTCCTTTAAGTTTTTGGGTGTTACCACTGGTTGCTCCTTTATGCCATAGTTGTTTTTTAGTCCTACTCCAATAGTGAACTTCTTTAGTTTTAAGTGTTTCTTCGAGTGAGGCGCGATTCATCCAAGCCAGCATAAGAATAGCTCCGTCGAGCCAGTCTTGTGCTATTGCCGGAATTAAACCATTTTCGTTAAAACGAAGTTTCTCAATGAAGGATGGGCTTAGTGATTTCATTTGGTCTAGAAGAATAAGAGCTATGAAGATGGCTCTCTTTTAGGTTTAGTAAAAGGGATTTAGATGCTCATGTCGATTTTTGGTTACACATGCAGCAAGCATTTTCATGACTATCCTTGTTGTCATAGGCAATGGCAACATCCTGGACATTGTCGATTTGTGCATGGTTACAGTCGAAGTTTTACTTTTTGGTTCGCATCGGAGGATCTTGATCAATATGGATTTGTAGTTGACTTTTCAAGTCTTAGGCCTTTAGAGCAAAAACTCAGAGAACAGTTTGATCATACTTTTTTAGTAAATGCTGATGATCCACTTATGCCTTCTTGGGAGCAACTCCATGCAGATGGGGCATTGGATCTAAGGGTCATGCAAAACGTAGGGATGGAATCAAGTGCCGCTCTTGTTTGGGAATGGGCTAATGCTCTACTCTTAGAGAAAGAAAGAGGTCGTTGTTGTTGTTGGCGCACTGAAGCGCGTGAAAATGAGATTAATGTTGCTTATTTTGAAATGATTCCTGATTGGTTTGAGAAGAGACAGAATACTCAATGATTAAGTCTTCGTAATGTTGCTCATGATTTGGTCAAGAGAATGAATTGGGTGTATTAATAGGTGAGTTTTGGTAGGCCTTTACCGCGTGGTTGAAGCGGTTTATTAACCTCCGTTTATGAAACAACTATTCTATGGGTTATTTTATGAAAAGCTTTAGTGTGATTTCTACAAACATTGTGTTTGAAAGATTTATCAGGATCGTTGTTGCTGCAGTAATTGCTAGCTTTTTTCTGATTTTACCAATCCAAGCCCATCATCCATTTGAAGGGAATCCTTCCGAGGGATTTTCCTTCATTCAAGGTCTTTTAAGTGGATTAGCTCATCCAATTGTAGGTTTAGATCATTTTCTATTTCTACTTTCAATAGGTTTGGTTGGTGATTTTACTACTAAAAAATGGGTCCCATTATTACTTTGTGTTGGCTTGGTGGGCTCTTCTCTTGCGGTGTTATTTCCCTCTCCTCCCTTCCCTGAGGTTCTTGTTGGGATGACCCTTCTTGCTGCAGCCATTGTGTTCTTGCAGCGATTGAAAATTCTTTGGATGTTACCTTTAATTGCTTGTCATGGATATGTGCTTGGGCAGCCAATGATTGGTGCTGAACCAACACCATTAGTAAGTTATTTGATAGGACTTCTTTTTAGTGAGACTTTATTGATCCTGGGTGGATTGGCATTTTTTAGACGATATATTAACCAGAAAGGAATATTTGTTGGTACCTTAATAGGCGCTGGAATTGTATTTACCTATGGAGCAGTTTTGGCATTTGTTTGAGCCCTAGAATATTGAAAGTTGATTATTTTTCAGACTTACATTTATAGTTTGCCAATCAGAAAAGCGTCCTTCTAATATGGCCTTAGCAATAGGTGTTTCTAATTCTATTTGTATGATTCTCTTAAGTGGTCTTGCTCCATAGTTTATGTCGTGACCTCTATTTGCAATCCATTCTGTGGCTAATGGGTTAATTTTTAAATTCAGCTTTTTATCAATAAGTCGCCGTCTAAGTTGTTCTATTTGTATTGAGACTATTTTAAGTAATTCTATTTTCTCTAGGCTGCGAAATATAATCAGCTCGTCAAGTCGATTTAGGAACTCAGGCCTAAAATGTTTTTTTAAGGAGTTATTTATGATTCCCTTAAGCTCTACTTGGTTATTCTCTTTCCCTCCAAGATCAATAATTGATTGACTGCCAATATTACTTGTTAGGATTATCAAAGTATTTGTAAAGTTTATTGTTCGACCTTGACTGTCTGTGGCTCTTCCTTCGTCAAGTATTTGGAGCATTATGTTGAATATATCAGGATGAGCTTTCTCTATTTCATCAAATAATAATACCGAATATGGTTGCCTACGAACTGATTCAGTTAATTGCCCTCCTGATTCATGTCCGATGTAACCAGGTGGAGCACCTATTAATCTACTAACAGTATGTTTCTCCATATATTCCGACATATCGAAGCGGAGTATTACATTCTCTGAGTCAAATATTTGTGCGGCTAAGGCTTTGGCTAATTCAGTTTTCCCTACGCCAGTTGGGCCAAGGAAAAGGAAGCTTGCTATTGGTCTATTTGGATCACTCAACCCTGCTCGAGATCGTAGGATCGCTGCACTGATTGATTTAACTGCCTGGTTTTGACCAATGACTCTTTCATGTAGTTTTGCCTCTAGAGATAAGATTTTTTCTTTCTCTGATTGAGCTAGCTTGGCAATGGGGATATTTGTCCATTTAGCTACAACCTCGGCTATGTCTTCTTCTCGTACTTCTTGTCTAAGCAGGGATTTGTCTTCCGCATTTAAAGCTGTACTAAGTTCAATTTCTTTATCTAAAAGTTTCTTTTGTAGTGTATTAAGAGTTCCATATTCAAGTTCTGCAGCTTTGTTTAAATCATAATTTCTTTTTGCTTGATCTATTTGAATTTGTGCTCGTTCAATTTCCTCTTTTATAAATGAAAGTTCTTCTATGACTTTTTTCTCTTTGATCCATTGGGTGTTGAGCGACTTTTGATGTTCTGAATTTACAAGTAATTCTTCTTGGATTCTTTTTAGGCGCTCTTGACTTGCTGAATCACTCTCTTGCCCTAAGGATAATTTTTCCATTTCCAGCTGTAATATCTTACGGTCAATTTCATCTATCTCTTGGGGTTTTGAGGTGATTTCCATTTTTAATTTTGCGGCAGATTCGTCGACTAAATCAATTGCTTTGTCTGGTAAGAATCGATCAGTAATATAACGATTACTTAGAACAGCAGCTGCGACTAATGCGTTATCAGCGATGCGAACACCATGATGTACTTCATAACGTTCTTTAAGGCCTCGAAGAATTGAAATCGTGTCTTCTATGGATGGTTGATCGATTAGAACTTGTTGAAATCTTCTTTCAAGTGCTGGATCTTTTTCAATGTGTAGACGATGCTCATCAATGGTTGTGGCTCCAATACATCTAAGTTCGCCTCTAGCTAGCATTGGTTTTAAAAGATTACTTGCATCCATTGCTCCACCACTAGCTCCAGCACCAACGACAGTATGTATTTCATCAATAAAGAGAATAATCTGTCCTTCTGATGCAGTTACTTCTTTGAGTACAGCTTTTAGGCGTTCCTCAAATTCTCCTCTATACTTTGCTCCTGCAATTAGTGCGCCCATATCTAAAGCAATTAGTTGACGATTAACAAGTGCAGAAGGTACATCTCCATTTAAAATTCTTTGAGCTAACCCCTCAACTATTGCAGTTTTCCCTACTCCAGGCTCCCCTATAAGTACAGGATTATTTTTTGTGCGACGACTTAGGATTTGTATCGTACGTCTGATTTCATCATCTCTCCCAATTACTGGATCAAGTTTTCCATCCTTGGCGTCAGCGGTTAGATCTCTTCCATACTTTGTTAGAGACTCGTAAGTCTCTTCTGGATTTTGATTCATCACCTTTGAAGCTCCTCGAACTTTAGTAATTGCTGCTTTTAGACTGTTTTCATTAATACCTTCTTGTTCCAATGCTTTCTTACAGGTGTTAGTTTCATTTGCGATTGCGAGTAAAATATGTTCGATAGATATAAAGCCATCTTGAAAGTTTTTTCTATTTTCTTCTGCTTTTGTAAAGACTTTGTTGAGCTCTTTCCCTAGGTATAGAGAATCTTGCTTGGCTTGCATTTTGGGTAGACCATTTAAGTAAGAAGACAAGCATGTGTGGATGTTTTCAGCCTTTCCTCCAGCTTCTTCAATGATTCGAGTGGCTAGTCCTTTTTGTTCTAAAAGCATTAAGAATAAATGTTCAGTCTCTATGTATTGATGCTTTTTTTCTTGCGCTAGCAGTTGGGCTTTGGTGATGCTTTCCCAGGCTCGCTCTGTGAAATTGTTAGGTTTAGGATTCATTTTCTTATTAACACTTGTAGAGAAGGTATTTATAAATATATTGTTTTGAGGAGTAGGGAAACCGATCTATATTATTCGGGAAGTGCTCCAATGTACGGATATTTCTACAGGTTTCATTTGAGGAGAATTAATTGATTACAGTCAATTAATTAAATAAGCTGGTTTGGTTTGAAAGATAATTTCTTTAAGATGATTTAAAATATGGACTTCTAAATTTTCTTATGCTTGATAGGTCTTATTTTACTTTGTTGGAACCAATTATTTATTTTCTCTAAATTGTTATCTTCATTGAAGTCCTTTAATGAGATTGAAAACCTATATTCTTTAGCGAGATCTATAAGGCTTTGATTGTTTTTGCAAGCTTGAATTTTTCTTCTAAGCGCAGAGCTGTGCTCAGCGGCACGAATGAAGTTCGAGAGTTCTTCGCGTGACATTGGGTAAATAGGTTGAAATTATAATTTCGATATTAATGAAAATCTTGATAATTTTCTAATTTTTGATCACTTAAAAATCACATATAAAAAACCGGTCTATTTAGCCAAGACCGGTTTTTTTATATGTGATTTGCTTCTTTTGGATGTATTTGTTGTTTCTATTTATAGAGAGATTTTAATTTACTACTACTTTTCCTACCATACCTGCCCCTCTATGGGGTTCACAGTAGAAGTCATAGGTACCAGCTGCAGTGAAAGTCTTTTCCCAAGATTCTCCAGGGGCGAATGCAAGATCCGAGTGGCTTAATTCTTCATGACCATCAAATACAGCATTGTGCGGAGCAAGTTTGTTGTTGACAAATTTCACTGTGTCTCCAGCACTTATATTTACTGTGCTGGGTTCAAATGCAAGCATTCCAGCATCTGTCCCAAGCTTAACTTCGACAGTAGAAGCGGTTGCTGAAGATACGCCTAGTGCTAGGAATAGCAAGAAAGCAAGGCATGCTGAAGTTAGGGATCGCATTAATGAAGCCATGATGTTCAGATTTCTTACTATACTCTAGCTTCTTTTCGGCTGCTTGTTGATAAGTCCAGAATAAGTCAAAACTTCTATAAGGGTACTTGCATAGCTTTTGCCTCCGAATAGCTCTGGCGTGGTAACTGGATAGTGCACGAAATGCCTCTGTTTGATGCTAAAGCGATCCCAGGGTGTCAGCTGTATTGGTAGAAATGTAATTAAAAGTTCCACTAACCATTTGGATAGAGGCAGTAATCTTGGGGTTTTTTTAATTCTTCTCCATTTGCATAAGGTATCTACTGCTTGGTCAACAGAAATTGCTTGTTGACCGAGAACAAATTTTTTCAAGCTCTTTTCGTTTGTTCGGGGCAAGTAAGGTTGCGTGGCGATCTGTCCGCAGATAAAAGCTATGTCTGCTGCATGGATGAAATGAAACCTTGAGTAAGCTTTGATGAAGCGTGCTAGCCAGAGCCATTTGGAAACTTCTGTCAGCCCTTTTGTTAGATAGCTTGTAGGGAAAATACTTTTGCCATCAATGCTCCCACCAAAAACGAGGGTAGGAAAAATAGCAATTATTTTTGAGGCCAATGGATGATTCTCTAGTTGATGTAAGCACTTTGCTTTTGTTTGAATATATTCAGTCCCATAAATAAGTGCTTCAGGCAGTGGTTTAAGATCTTTATCTAGAATACTTGCGGTAGAAAAGTAAGTTATTTGTTCGATTTTTTCGGGGTTAAGAAGTTCTAGTAAGGCTTTTACTGCGATTACATTAACTTCTTCGGCTCTCTGAATATCTCCCCAGGCTGTAGCTGTGTGAATTACTCTGGTGACTTCAAAGAGTTCATTGGAAAACTTTGTTGGTTTTCTTAAGTCACCAATTAGCAGTTGAACACGAGGATGATTCTTTGGTATCGCGGTAAGTTTGTTTGGATCTCTTACCCATAGCAGTAACTTGGCCTGGGAATTTTCAAGTAACCATGAGGCTGTGTATTGCCCTACACAGCCGCTAGCTCCTGTTATCAGGATTTTTTGAGTCAATGGGAAGAGGAATCTTTTAGGAGTTGGTTGACTGATTTCCCAGCTTCAAAGAAAACTTTTGCACTGTCTTCTGGAGTTCCAGGTAGAATCCCATGCCCAAGATTAAGAATGTGCCGACGACCTTTCGCTTTGCTAACTACATCAACAATTCGTGATCGAATCATTTCATGACTGCCAAATAGAAGTCCAGGATCAACATTCCCTTGAACACCAACATGATCAGGCAGTCTTGCGCAACCTTCAGCCATGTCAACTGTCCAATCAAGTGAGACTATGTCGACTCCTGTTTTCCCCATCCTTTCTAAAACGCCTGCACTACCCGATATGTAGAGAATCATTGGAGTCTCTGGATGTGTTGTTTTTACGAGGTCTATGACTTTTTTTTGATAGGGGGCTGCAAATGTGTCGTAGTCAGTTGGACTTAGCTGCCCTGCCCATGAGTCAAACATTTGCACTACTTGAGCACCTGAATCAATTTGATAACACAAGTAACTTGCGATTGATTTTGCAAAATGATCTAAGAGTTTGTGCAGTGTTTTGGGCTCTTGAAATGCCATTGCTTTGATGATGGCGTAATTTTTACTGCTTTTCCCTTCAACAACATATGCAGCAAGGGTCCAAGGAGCTCCTACAAAACCAAGTACAGCTGCTTCTGTCCCTACGCTTCCTCTAAGCCTGCTGAGCACTTCACCGACGAAAGGCATCGTTTCGTCAGGTTCAAGGTTCCTTAAAGCATTGATTTGGTTTGTTGACCTAATGGGATCCTGAATTACAGGGCCTTTACTTTCGATTATGTCAAAGTCAATTCCCATGCCTGGAAGGGGCGTAAGGATGTCTGAAAAAAGTATTACTCCATCAGGCTTGAATGCTTTGAAGGGTTGCATTGAGATTTCATAGGAGAGATCAGGATTCTCTGAACGTTCTCTGAAACTGGGATGACGATCTCTTAGGTCTCGGTAAACCTTCATATATCTACCAGCTTGACGCATCATCCAAACGGGAGGACGTTCAACTGATTCACCGCGCGCTGCGCGGAGTAATAAGGGCAAGTTGTCGCTCATTATGTGGGAATCATTAAGCGGGAAACTTACTTGAGGCTGTTACCCAAAAAGTGCTTTCATTAAATAGTAAGAGCATCTTCGTCACACCTTTTTGAAATTCGGCCTAAAAAACCTTGATTTGATGGGTGAAACTTGTAAAGCAAGTTTGGACTCAAAGGGTATTGAGGGAGGAGATGGATGGATTTTCCTAAGAGCCAGCCCTTACTAGCTGATTGGTTCCTATGTGCTTTGTTAAACATGGGAGATAGATCTCAAGTTTTGGATTCTTTATTCTTTAGGGTTTTCTTTTCATCATATTTAAATACTAATACGCTTAATGGTGGGAGGCACAAGTCCATAGAATCCTCATAGTTATGAATACTCCATGAATCTGTAAATTTTCCTCCAAAGTTACCAAGATTGCTGCCTCCATATTTATAGCTATCTGTATTAAAAATTTCCTCGTAAAATCCTTCTTTTGGGACTCCTATTCTATAATTAGAGTGACTTTTTGGAGTGAAATTTGCCACAACCACAAGCCATTCACCGCTATGATTTTCACGACGCATGAAACTTATGACTGAGTTATTGTTGTCAGTACAGTCAATCCATTGGAAGCCATATTGATCAAAATCATTTTTCCATAGTGCTGGCTCAGATTTATACATTTTATTTAGATCATCTATTAGTCTTTGGATTCCATTATGTGGTGGATATTGTAAAAGATCCCATTGCAAATCACCCCATACATTCCATTCTTGCCTTTGTGCAAACTCCATTCCCATAAATATTGTTTTTTTACCCGGATGTGTCCACATGTATGCAAGAAGAGCACGGGTATTTGCGTATTTCTGCCAGTCGTCACCAGGCATTTTTTGTAGTAAATTACTTTTTCCATGAACGACTTCATCATGGCTAAGTGCTAGCATAAAGTTTTCTGTATAGGTATACCAAATTGAAAAGGTAATGTTGTTTTGGTGAAATTGCCTAAACCAAGGATCCAACTCGAAATAATCGAGCATATCGTGCATCCAACCCATGTTCCACTTTAGGTTAAATCCAAGTCCTCCTTTGTTAGTTGGTTGTGTGACCATTGGCCAAGTAGTTGACTCTTCAGCAATAGATAAAGCGCCTGGAAAGTGTTGAAAAAGAACATGATTAGCTTGTTGAAGAAACTTGACTGCCTCATTATTTTCTCTTCCACCATCTTCATTAGGAATCCATTCTCCATCTGGACGTAAATAGTCCCTATATAACATTGATGCAACTGCGTCCACTCTGATGCCATCGATGTGAAATTGTTCAAACCAATAAATCAAGTTTGCAACTAGGAAGTTTCTAACTTCATTTCTGCTGTAATTAAAAATTAGCGTCCCCCATTCTTTGTGTTCTCCAATTCGAGGGTCAGAGTGTTCGTATAGATGATCTCCATCAAAGAATGCAAGTCCATGGCCATCCTTAGGGAAATGGCCAGGCACCCAGTCAAGAATTACTCCTATCCCTTCAGCATGACATTTGTCGATAAATGCTCGGAATTCATTTGGTGTTCCATATCGACTAGTAGGCGCATACCAACCAGTAACTTGATATCCCCAAGACCCATCAAATGGGTGCTCGGAAATTGGCATTAATTCAATATGTGTGAACCCTCTTTCTTTGACGTATGGTATTAATTTATCTGAAAGTTCCTTATACGTAAGCAATCTAGCCCCAGGTTTCATATCGGCAGCCGGCACTGGATTCCTTCTATTGCCATTAGTTTCTATAAATGGATCATTTATTGCTGCATGCATCCAACTACCTAAGTGCATTTCATATACAGAAATCGGTTGGTCTAATGCATTGCTAGAATCACGATCTAGGATCCATTCTTGATCATTCCATTGATATGTGTCGAGTTTGCTTATTACGGAACTAGTTGCTGGTCTGACTTCATGTTGGAAGCCATATGGATCAGCTTTTTGGTAGCAGTGACCTACTTGAGTACGGATTTCATATTTGTAAAGAGACCCTTCTTTTAAGCCAGGAACAAAAAGTTCCCAAATACCACCTTGTCGTTTTTGCATTGGGTGATGTCTTCCATCCCAGGAGTTCAGATCACCAATTAATGAAATGCTACGAGCATTAGGTGCCCATAGACAGAACATGACCCCGTTGACTCCTTCACGTTCAGTTATGTGGGCCCCCATCCTTTGCCAAATGTGGTGATGATTTCCCTCAGCAAAGAGGTGACAATCAACTTCTCCCATCCACTGATCTCTAAATGCCCATGGATCATTTTGTTTATGTTTAATGCCGCCACGAAGTACCTCTAATTGGTAGGAATTTTTGGGCTTTTTATCCAATATTGCTTCGAAGACCCAGGGGTGGTTTGGATTTGTCATGGCATGGTTGTTGCCATCACATAAGAGAGTTGCCTGGTTCGCTTCTGGTAGCCAGGCACGGATAATCCACTTGCTTTGATATTGGTGAGGGCCTAGTACTGCAAAAGGATTGTCATGCTTGCATTCAGCAAGTTTTTTCCCTTCTTCTGCCATCCAGTCAAGTACAACACTGGTTTGCATGGCTGAAGATCAAATAGATCTAAAAGCTTAAGACCTAGAGAGAGATTCTTGAAAGTATTAGTCAGGGAGAAGTGGCAAGACTTGAAATATCGATGTAGTTAGGTCGCAGGAAATATTTATGACAAAGCAGTGAAAGCCTGACGGCCCGCATGGTTTTTCGGAATGGCCAGGATTTACCCCAATTGCTGGCCAAGCTGCACCTGCAATTGAAATGCGAAGTCGCTCTCCTTTCTTTAGGGTTGCAAGCATTGGCTGAAAATGAATAGTTCTTTGCGTTGCTTGCATTGCTTCTGGGCCCATTATTCGTAAAAAACCTGTCGAAAGTTGTTCAACCTTTGTTTGAGCTTTGTTGATTATTGAGCAAGCTACGCAAAGATCAAAACCCTGTTGGTCTCCTTTTACAGTCAACTTAAGAGTTGGTATTCCTTCCAAGCGCAGTGATTCTTTTAAAGAAGGAGTAGTGAAAGTTGCCACATCACTTCTAAGGTCTATTGAGCTTCGTTCTGCTTTTCCTGGGTTTGGACTTAAATGCCCTCCCGTAGAAGGTGCTGGTCTCCAGGGGTCATGAACTAGATGG
>QCJK01000003.1 GCA_003216075.1 Prochlorococcus sp. AG-409-B05 | reverse complement strand
TAGCCACCACCGCCGTAGCCGCCACCGCCGCCTTCGCCGCCACCGCCGTAGCCGCCGCCACCTCTGCGAGGTGCACTTCCACGTGGTTCAGCCTTGTTAATTCGTAAAGGCCGACCCATCATCTCAGCACCTTGGAGGGCCTCAATAGCAGCTGCCTCAGCTGCCTCATCAGCCATCTCAACAAATGCAAAACCCCTTTTGCGACCGGTGTCGCGTTCTAGTGGGAGGGAACAGTTTGCAACCTCACCAAAGGATGCAAACAATTCAACGACGTCTTCCTGCTCAGCGCGGAAGGGCAAATTGCCAACAAAAATGCTCACTTGACTTGTGGACCGAATAGAAAAGAAATGGGCCTAACTAGACCGAAATTTGCCGTCAGGGAAGGACTCAAAAAAGAATCATTTCACTGATGACAGCAATAGCGTAAACCCGAATATGAATTTCGATCATTATTTATGTGCAAGCTAAGCATGCTTCCCAATATTTCAATTGCTCTGCAACACGCTCAAAACCAGTACCACCTTCACTCATTCTCGAAGCGACAACCTGCTGTGGAACTAATTTTTCAAGTAAATCATCAGAGATCACTGGAGAGACCTCTTGCCATTGCTGAAGACTCAAATCTTGCAACAAAATCCCATCTTCAAGACATGATTTCACAACACGACCAACCATTTGATACGCCTCGCGAAAAGGCACTCCTTTAGCCACCAGGTAATCTGCAACATCAGTTGAATTTGAAAAGTCTGAAGCCACAGCTGAAGCAAGTCGATCAGTACAGAAAACCAAACCTTCCTCCATCAAAATTGACATCGCTTCAAGAGAAGCTTGCAAAGTAAGCACTGTGTCAAACAGTGCTTCTTTATCCTCTTGAAAATCTTTGTTATAGGCAAGAGGTAAACCTTTCATCATCGTCAACAATCCCTGCAAATGTCCAAAAACTCGACCACATTTACCTCTAACCAATTCTGGAACATCAGGATTCTTCTTTTGTGGCATTAAGCTGCTACCTGTAGCACAAGCATCAGTTAAACGCACAAAAGAAAATTCATCTGAAGCCCAAAGAATCACCTCTTCCGCTAGACGACTTAAATGAACCATAATCAAAGATGCTGCTGCAGTAAATTCAACTGTAAAATCACGATCACTAACTGCATCAAGACTATTTTTATAAATAGAAGAAAAGCCAAGTTCTGCAGCGGTATATTGACGATCAATAGGTAAAGAAGTGCCAGCCAAAGCACCAGCCCCTAAAGGAGAAATGTTCACTCTTCTCTTAACATCTATCAAACGATCTCTGTCCCTTTGCAACATCTCGATATAAGCCAAAAGATGATGAGCTAAAGACAAAGGTTGAGCACGCTGAAGATGAGTGTATCCAGGAATTAGTGTATATAAATGTTTCTTGGCATGCACTAATAAAGATATCTGAAAGCGCTCTAGTTTTTCATCAAGGTGTTCTATTCGAGCTCTTAACCATAATCTCAAATCACAAGCAACCTGATCATTTCGACTTCTACCCGTATGTAATTTTTTACCAATTGGACCTAGAAGATCAATTAAACGCCTTTCAACAGCAAAATGAACATCTTCATCGGTCAAATTCTTTTGAAAAACACCTTCACAAGCTTCAGATCTAATCTTTTCCAACCCACTCTCTAACTGCAATGCTTCTTGAGGAGTAATAATTCCACACCTACCTAGCATTCGAGCATGCGCTATAGATCCATCCAAGTCTTCTTGGATCAAAGCAATATCAAACTCGATAGAAGCATTGAATCGATCAATAAAAGGATTTAATCCTTTCTCAAACCTATCGCTCCAAACCTTTGCCAAATGCCTAATCCCTATCTTAATTAAAGCAAATCAAGTTTAATACTAGTTCTGAGATCGTTGGGTTCCAAGTATTGGAAGCTTTAAAGAATCATTGATTTTTAATACAACCATAGAGGCATCATCTTCCAAATGATGATCAAAGCCTACAAAACGATCTAGGCGTTTAAATAAAAAATCAAGAATCTCTTGAGAATTCAAATGCGCGTTACAAGATTCCTCCAATACACGAATTAATCTAGATTCATGAAATCTATCTCCCGTGATGCCAGACGCTTCTGTCACACCATCTGTGTAATAAAGAAGAACATCTCCTGGCTCTAGAATAATTTCACAACATCCATATTCAGCCTCAGCTTGTAATCCTATCAATAATCCTGGAGCATCTAATCTGGATACAAGTCGTTCTTGAGAACGCCATAATAATGGAGGGTTATGTGCAGCATTTGCATAACGCAAACGTCTTGTTCGAGGATCAAAATCAGAATAAAAAAGAGTAACAAACCTATGCGAATGATCTAAGTCTTCCTGAGCCAATTGATTTAAATCATGAAGAATTCGATCAGGAGGCAAACCACTCAATACTTCTGCACGCAACATCCCTCGAAGCATTGTCATCAACAATCCAGCTGGAACTCCTTTACCCATAACATCACCAATCACAAAGGCCCAGCGACCTGTCTCTCTACGTTTACCAATCAATTCAGGACGAGTTGGCATGAAATCGTAATAATCACCTCCAACTTGAAAAGCTGGACGACATCGAGCTGAAAGCTGAATCCCTTCAATTACAGGACATGAATCGGGTAATAATTGAGCCTGAATTTCTGCACCAATACTTAATTGACGATCAACTTTCTCATGTTGACGCACCTCTTGAATAATCAAATCATTTTCAATAGCAACTGCAGTAAGATCAGCCACAAATTGTAAATTTTTACGATGTACATCGCTCCAAACCAAATCCCCACAAGAATCAAAAATATATAAGCGTCCTCGTTGTCTACCTCTTGAAACTATTGAAGTTGAAAATAAACCAACATTTGACATATGCCTTTTTATAAGACTATCCATCGCACTAACTTGATCAAGATCATGCCCAAAACCAATACTTTGTCCAGGCTCAAATGCAGTTAAATATCTGATTAATTCTTCACATCTATCAGCAGAAATTACTTGTATCTGCTCTCGCCAAAGACGACCATTATCTTGAAAAGGAACTAAAACTGCACCATTTACTCCTATCAACCGGGTTGCAACAACAGGAACAAGTTCAAGAAATCTGCTTAAATTTGTAAAATTTCTCAGTGCAAATCCCAATGAAACCAATAATTCTTGATTACGAAGCTGTTCTTTAGACAAACTATCCAACAATACACGCAAAGAATCTGAAACAGATAAGGAGCTTGGAAAATTATGAAAAGATGCTGCAGGATGCGGCCTGGACGGTTTGTTGGTCACTGCACTAACACAGCAGAATTAAAAGGTAGCAAAAGAAAAACCTATTCATCAGCGATTTGCCAAAAGGGCCTCAACAAATTCAAAACTATTAAATGGCCTTAAATCCCGAATACCTTCACCAGCACCAATGAAGCGAATAGGTAACTTCGCCTCTGAAGAAACTGCCAACGCGACTCCCCCTCTAGAAGAGCCATCTAATTTAGTAATCACTACACCCGTCAAGCCAGCAAATTCGCCAAATGCCATCGCTTGACGTAAACCATTTTGTCCTTGACTTGCATCTAAAACTAATAAAGATTCAACATTAGCGTCTGGAGCAAGTTTATCTACAATGCGGCGAACTTTTTGAAGTTCATCCATTAAATTATTCTTAGTCTGTAAACGTCCTGCCGTATCAACTAACAACAAATCAGTTCCCTTAGCTTTAGCAGAACCAATTGCATCAAAAACTACTGCTGCAGGATCTGCATTCGTAGTGGTATTTGCAATCACTTGAACACCACTACGTTCACCCCAAACTTGAACTTGTTCAACTGCAGCTGCACGAAATGTATCAGCTGCAGCAATCAATGTAGAATAATTACTTCGTACAGCTAAATTTGCAATTTTTCCAAGAGTTGTGGTTTTACCTACTCCATTAACACCGACCATTAACCATATATTTAACAATCCTCTCTTAGGAGTTAAGAGATTATTTCCACTAGCTTTTATTGGAGCATCTATAACACTACATAATTGTTCTTTCAAAAAACATAACCCCTCATCTGCTGGCATTACTGCCTCATTTAATCGATGTCTCAAAGCATCAAGGATTTGATCAGTTGCCTCAACTCCTGCATCAGCCCTTAAGAGCATTGTCTCCAAGTCATCGACGACTTCTGGAGTTAAAGGGTCATCACCTAATTTTTCTAATAATCCCGTAACAAAAGACCTTCTTGTCTTTTCTAACCCTTTTCTTAAACGACCTAACCAATCAATTTCTTCAATGGCTAATTGATCAAGTTGACGACCTTGTGCAGCCAGAATCTCTGCAGACCAAGCAAAAGTATCATTAAACTCACCTAAAATAGGCTTATCTGATTTTTCTACATTATCAACAAAGTTAGAAGAAGCTATCTCTTTATCTAAAATAACTGATTCTTTGATTTCATTAACATCTTTAAGCTCGTTATCATTCTGATCAACAAAAGATGATTCTAATGCTTGAGATTGATCTTTTAAAAGCTCAGTAGACTCTCTAAATTCTTCAGTTTTTTGTTTTTGCTGTTGTTCTTTCAATCTTGCATATACTTGTTTAGCCCAATCAAGAGAATCTTTAGAACTATCTGATTGATTAATATCCTGCTCTATATCCTGATTTTCCACTGATCGTGAAGAATCATTATCTTTTCGAGAAAATTCATCGTAAACCATCTTATTAAATTTTAGGAGAAACAGTTTGAAGTCGTCTCAATACTCCATTGATCATTCTTCGACCTTGAGTATCACTATAACGATTAGCCAAATCAACTGCTTCATTACAAGAAACAGCAATAGGCGTTTTTAAATTCATTAAGTCAACTACGGCCAAACGAAGAATATCTCTATCGATTCTTGGTAAACGCTTTAAACGCCATCCTTCCATACACCCATCAAGACGTGAATCAATTATTGTTCGTTGTTCAATTGCCAAAGTTACTCTTGTCAAAGCTCCATTACGAATTTCTTCTTGATCGCATAAAGCCAACAATGTAGGAAATTCAAGGCAGGATGAAAGACTATTTAATACATTTTCAGCCTGCTCGATAGAACTTGATAAATGAGAACGAATTTTTCCAATAGAAATCTTATCAGAATCTGCTAATTGACTATCAATCAAATGTTGTTGTGCTATTTCTAACCGGCTAGCAGAATGGTCTAAATTGTCACGCAAATGCTGAGTTAAAGACTCCATCGCCTTACTTAAAAGGACTTCACAAGAAAATGATTCAGAAAAATGATTGACATCTTCAGGAATTTGACTTAACAATAAAAGAGCGAGTTCTCTAGCAATAGATCTAGACTTCATTGTTAAAATAAAATCAAAAAAATTTAGAGTTAACTATTAGGATGAAGTGGATGAAGCAGACGTTGCCTTTAACTGAGCAAACAAGCTTGAAAAGCTACGATTAACTGGTGCTTCTCGATCGTCTGGATTAACAATACCAGCAGAAATGATTGTCCGAAAAGCCTCTTCAACCGTAATATTTAAATCTTTTACAGAAGATTCAGGAACTAAAGTATACCAACCAGTTGTTGGATTTGGTGCGGTGGGAATAAATACACTCAACAAAGGCTCATTCAAGTCAGGTTGCAAGCTTGGACCCACTAAACCAGTAACAAATCCAACACTAAACAGACCCTCACGAGGATACTCAACTAAAACAACCCTCCGAAATCGAGTTGAATTATCTCTAAGAAACGTTTCTAACAACTGCTTAAGCGTTTTATAAACAGAGCCTGCAAATGGAATACGAGTTAATGTTCCTTCACCAAATTCCAGTAACCAACGACCCACAATATTTCGAGCCATCAAACCAATCAAAAGTATTGCCAGCAATGGCACAGTCAAACCCAAAGCCAGATTAATAAGATCCTGAAGCAATGGATTGAGGGTAATAAAAGGATTTAACTGCTTTGGAATCGAAGTAAGAACAGCTAAAACAAAACGACTCACAACAGTAGAAAGCCAAATTGTTGTGGCCAAGGGAATAACCACCAACAATCCCGCTATGAGATCATTTTTGAGATCCTGTTGAAGCCTTGAGGCTAATGGCAGATCTGGTCTAGGAGTGGACTGCACCAAGAAGACTCTGATGCCTAATGGCTTAAGTATCCCTACAGTTTAACCAAATCAAGCTTTTTTTAATTGAAAAGCAGTTTCCGAACATAAACTTTAAAGCACTTGAGCTAAGTAAAAGAGGACTTTTCTCTAAAAAAGCATGAGGTAAAAATGAAAGCCATATACAATATGGATAAAAATCCTCTTGAGTTTAAATTTATCAAAGGACAGCTTTCATCCTTTATAGGCCTGAAAATTTTGAAATCGTTAAAAGCCCAAAATGAACTGACCGAAAAGCTCAAAAACCAAGCACTGAAACAAGGTTTCAATCCAGTTGGAATTGCAAGAGTCCCTGGCAGTAGTCGATTACAACTTAGAACAAATGCTTTAGAGCGATGGGTTAACGCTGGATATCAAGCTGATATGGAATGGATGACAAACCCAACTAGAAAAAACATTGAAATGCTTCTAGAAGGAGTAACCAGTATTCTTGCTGTAGGACTTAATTATTACGTAGATGTTAAAAAAAGCCCTGAAAACTTATCAATAGCCAGATACGGATGGGGGAAAGATTATCACAAAATAATTAAAAAACGTCTTAAAAAAATTGGTGAATGGCTTGAAAAAGAAAAACCTAATTGTAAATGGAAAGTCTGCGTAGACTCATCTCCTATAATGGACAAAGCATGGGCAGAAGAAGCCGGATTAGGTTGGATAGGAAAAAATAGCAATTTAATTAATCAAACAAGAGGTTCATGGATGTTTTTAGGACACTTACTTTGTACCGAACCACTTACTCCAGACAATCCCGAAAAATCCTTATGTGGAAGCTGCGAGAAATGTATAAAAGCATGTCCAACAGATGCAATAACCGAACCATTTGTTGTTGATGCAAAAAAATGCTTGGCTTACCACACTATTGAAAATCGAGAGGCTCAACTACCAGATGACATTGCAAAATCACTAGGCTCATGGGTGGCAGGATGCGACATATGCCAAGAAGTATGCCCATGGAACCAAAAAGCACTACCAAGCAGTAATGATCCTGAAATAATGCCCCGAGATTGGATTCTAAAGCTAACAAAACAACAAGCATTGTCTTGGGATGATGAAACATGGACTAAAAATCTAAATAGCTCTGCTCTTAGACGAATCAAACCTTGGATGTGGAGACGTAATGCTTCCGCTACAAATAAAAACATTACTAATACATTTTAAAATCAATGAATAATTTCAATAAATCTAATGGAATTAAACTTAAAGCTAAGTTCTTAGGACTTGTCCTAATAGGAATTAGCTTCTTTTCATTAACACTCCCTGCCTATAGCTTTACTCCATATATTTACGAACCAAACCCAGAGGAACTCAAAAAAACAGGTATTAGCATAGGAAAAACTGCAGCACAATTACTACACCTTGGACAAAATAAAGAAGCAGAAAAACTAGCATTATTAGCCGTTCAAATCCAACCAAATGATGACAGATTATGGTCAATACTTGCAGAAGCACAAGTAAGAAACAACAACATAACAGCTGCAATCAAATCAATCAGAAAAGCAAAAGATATAAACCCCAAAAAAGCTAGTCTTTGGTTTGCAGAAGCATCTTTAGAGTTACAAAAAAATGAAATTGGTAATGCAATAAAATTATTATCTCAAGGATTAATTTTTAATCCTAAAAACGAAATAGCGTATTTTCAATTAGGGAATGCCAGAATAATGGAAAACAATTTGAACTTAGCATTAAAAGCATTCGAAAGAGCTATTACATTAAAACCGAATTTTTGGGAAGCAAAAAACAATAAAGGAATAGTTCTATTTGAATTAGATAAAACAAATAAAGCTATTTTAGAATGGGAAAGTGTTCTCACTATCACAGAAAATGCTGAGCCAATGTTGGCACTAGCGGCAGCCTTAAATCAAATTAATAATCAAAATCTCAAGGCAATAAAACTAGCAAAAACAGCTCTAACTAAAAACCCTAACTATATATTAACAACATATCAAAAAGAACAATTATGGGGCAAAAAATTACAAGCAGCAGCTCAAAATCTATTATCGAACCCAAAATTAGCTCAAATTGTTGCAGAAGCCAGGGCAAACTCAAGCGTCAACACAACAAATACTCATGATCAATAAAGCTGGTTAATTCGTAATAGCTAAGTAGGCTGGACCATTCCAGCTTTCTAAATCTCTTAACTGGATGGGAAAGGAGAGACTCCAACCTATTTCCTTGCATCAAGAGATGCAACGCTCTTACCTCGAATACGCGATGAGCGTAATCGTAGGGAGAGCATTACCAGATGTCAGAGATGGCTTAAAGCCGGTTCAAAGAAGAATTCTGTACGCGATGCATGAGTTAGGGCTTACTCCTGATAGGCCCTACAGAAAGTGTGCTCGAGTTGTAGGTGATGTGTTAGGAAAATATCATCCACATGGTGATCAAGCTGTTTACGACGCTTTGGTTCGCCTAGTTCAAAACTTTGCAAGTCGTTATCCAGTCTTAGATGGACACGGGAATTTTGGTTCTGTAGATGATGACCCTCCAGCAGCCATGCGATATACCGAAAGCAGGCTGGCACCAATAGCTCAAAAAGCAATTTTAGAAGAAATTGCTTCGGAAACAGTTAGCTTCGCGCCTAACTTTGATGGGTCACAGCAGGAACCCACTGTTTTACCTTCACAACTGCCATTTTTACTACTCAATGGTTGTTCTGGAATTGCAGTTGGCATGGCCACGAGCATCCCACCACACAATTTGAATGAAATTGTTGATGGCCTAATTGCTCTAATTAAAAAACCAGAACTATCAGACGAAAAATTATTGAAAATAATTCCTGGTCCTGATTTTCCAACTGGTGGAGAGATTCTTTTAGGAAGTGGAATTAGAGAAACATATACAAAAGGAAAAGGAAGTATACCAATGAGAGGCATGACACACGTAGAAGAAATTTATCTAGGAAAAGGTAAACACAAACGAACAGGTATTATAATCACTGAATTACCATATCAATTAAGCAAAGCAGGATGGATTGAAAAATTAGCTGATCTAGTTAACGATGGAAAACTTAATGGTATAGCCGATATCAGAGATGAAAGTGATCGAGATGGAATGAGAATTGTTGTGGAATTAAGAAGAGATGCTATTCCTGATAAAATTATTAGTGACTTGCAAAGAAGAACAGCTTTGCAAAATAACTTTGGTGCGATTTTATTAGCATTAGTCGATGGCCAACCAAAACAATTATCACTCAAACAACTTCTTATTAATTTTTTAGAGTTTAGGGAACTCACTATAATAAAAAGAACCCAATATGCACTGAATAAAACAAAAAATAGATTTGAAGTAGTCGAAGGATTAATAATAGCACTTACAAACTTAAAAGAAGTTATTGAGATGATTCAAAATGCTAAAGATGCTACAGAAGCAAAGTCTCGATTAATAATCAGATTAAATTTAACAGAAAAACAGTCTGAAGCAGTACTTGGCATGCCACTGAGGAAACTTACAACTCTCGAACAAAAAGGTTTACACAAAGAAGCTACAGAGCTTAGAGATAAACAACAAGAACTTCAATATCTCATTGAGAATAGGGATAAATTATTAGAAACAATGATTAATGAGTTTAAAAAATTAAAGAAAGAGTTTGGTAATCCAAGACTAACAAAATTAGTTGAAGGAGGTGATGATTTATTAGCAGAAAAACACGCAATTCAAAGGCCAAATGCAGAATCACTAAAACAACAGGCACTAGAAGCTCTGCCTCAAAATGGAAATTTATTAATTCAAAATGACAATCAAGTAAAAATTCTTACATCAAAAACTATTAATAGACTTCAGCTTACGGAAAGTGCAGAATTAGGTGATGGTGAAACATCAGCAAAATTACTTTGGCCAATATCTCAAAAACCTAAAATTCTTGCTATTACTGAATCAGGAAAAGTAGCATTACTAAAATGGGAATTTGCAGGACAACAACCAGGTAATATCGAAAATTTTCTACCTGGAGGCATAGAAGGCGAACACATCGTCAATCTATTAGTCATTCCTAAGGAAGAGACTGGTAGTTTAGGATTACTCAGTAGTGATGGAAGGTTTAAAAGATTACCATTAAAAGAAATAATAGATTTATCAGGAAGAGCAACTACAATCCTAAAACTCAAAAATAATGTAAATTTAAAGTCATCGATAATTTGTCCATTCAAGGGGAGTGTAACCTTAGTAACAAATATAGGAAGGCTATTGAAATTAGAAATAAACGAGACAAATATGCCAATCATGGGAAAACTTGCCCAAGGACCCTTAATTATGAGACTTTTCCCTCATGAAGAAATAGTAGGTGCAGTAAGTTATCCTTCAGATAATAATAATTCAATTATACTAGGAACAAAAGAAGGTAAAATAATAAAAATAAAAAACAACTATTTAAAGGAGTCAAAAAAAGGTAATTTAGGGGAAATTAAAATTTTATTTAATGATACTGTCAATCCAATTGATAGAGTAATAAAGGTATGTCCGGATCATCAGGTTATTGGAATTACAACCAGTCTTGGTCGAAAAGGAAGAATTACTAGTGATCAAATCAATGTTGAACTAAATGAAGGAACCCTAGTTTATCAAACACCACTTAAGAACAATGAATATATAGAAGAATTTATTTCTTTAATAGAACCCGATAAGGAATACTAAGAATAACTATTAGTTTCTAACCAGTCGAGATATTCTTGTGTTATAGTTCCAGTCACATAATGTCCATCAAAACAAGACATATCAAGACTTTTGACTGAAGAATTAGAAATAATAGCCTCTTGAAGATCATCAACTTCCTGATAAACCATGTGATCAATCAAAAGATGTTTTGCTATTTCAGGAATAGTTTTATTATGCGCAATTAATTCATGTCGATTTGGCATATTAATTCCATAGACATGAGGATATCGAACAGGAGGAGCTGCAGAAGTAAAAGTTACATTATTTGCACCTGCAGCTCGTGCCATTTGAACTATCTCCTTAGAAGTCGTACCTCGAACAACTGAATCATCAACTATTAAAACATTTTTTCCCTGAAATTCAGTTCTCATAGCATTTAACTTTTGACGAACAGATCTCTTTCTTTCAGCCTGACCTGGCATGATGAATGTTCTGCCAACATATCGATTTTTAAAAAATCCTTCCCTGTATTCAATACCAAGTTGTCTAGCAACTTGGATAGCAGCAGGTCTAGAGGAATCAGGAATAGGCATCACAACATCAATATCTCCTGAGGTAATATGTTTTTTTATAGTTTCTGCTAAATAATCACCCATACGTAATCTAGCTTCGTAAACAGATATTCCATTCATTACAGAGTCTGGCCTAGCTAAATAAACATACTCAAAAGAACAGGGAGTTAATTTAGGATCGTTTGCACATTGCTTAGAAAAAATTTCTCCATCTAAACTAATAAAAATAGCTTCGCCTGGACTTAAATCTCGTTCAATTTTATAATCATTATTTTCTAAAACCAATGATTCACTAGCTATTATCCATTCCTTTTTATCCTCTTTAGTAAAACGGCTGCCTAAAACTAAAGGTCTGATTCCAAAAGGGTCTCGAAAAGCTAAAAGGCCATACCCTGCTATCAAAGCAATTGCAGCATACGAGCCTTGAACCCTTAAATGTAAAGACCGAATAGCATTAAATAAATTATTTGGTGCTAGTTCTTTACCAGGTAACTGAGATTGTAGTTCAGTTGCCAATATATTTAACAACATCTCAGTATCACTAGTTGAATTAGTATGTCTCCTGTCAACACTAAAGATATCTTTTTCTAACTCTCTAGTATTAGTTAAATTACCATTATGGACTAAAATAATTCCATAAGGAGCATTAACATAAAATGGTTGAACTTCTTCATCTCGATCTGCTGCTCCTTTCGTCGCATATCGAACATGACCTATCCCTATATTCCCTACTAAATGCCTCATGTCACGTGTACGATATGCTTCTTTAACTTGACCTTTTGATTTGTGTAAATGAAATACATTGCCATTCATCGTAGCTATTCCTGTTGAATCCTGCCCACGATGCTGCAATAGCAATAAACTATCGTAAATTTCTTGATTAACCTCTTTAGAAGAAATGATGCCAACAATGCCACACATAAATAAACTCCTTGATTAATATTTATAAAAATTAGATTTATGCATTGACCCGTCTAGGGATAGCTTGCTCAAAGGTATCTATAAGTTGTGAAACATTCAAATTAATAAGTTCATGGCCATTTATTTTCATTAGTAATTTACCAGAATCACTTACAGTCCCGAGATTAATTGCAGAAAAAGAATTCATATTGATCATGTTAAATTCCTTTAATGATTTTTCCCATGAATCTATCTTATTGACATCTATACTAACAATAATTCTTGCGCCTCCTTCGGAAAATAAAATACGATCTAACCTAGCATCATTAAAGGGTATATCCAAATCAACACCTAGTCCAGATGAAATACAACATTCAGCTATAGAAATAGCTAATCCACCATCACTAACATCATGAGCTGATTCAATAAGATCTCTTTTAATAGCACTTCTCAAAAAAGATTGAGTCTTTATTTCTAATTCTAAATCAATTTCTGGAGGACGACCTGTAACAAGTCCATGAATTACTTCTAAATAACTACTAGCTGACAAAGACATCCGGTTATCAACTGTATCTTTTCCATCAAAAGAAGCACCCAAAATCCAAATTGAACTTCCTGATTGAATCCAACCTTGACGAATAGTTTTATTCAAATCTTGAATAAGACCAACCATGCCAATTACAGGAGTTCCATCAATAGGTTGTACACTGCCATTAGATAATCTAGTCTCATTATATAAGGAAACATTACCTCCAGTAACAGGGGTATTTAATTGAGTACATGCTCTAGAAATACCTTGACAAGCTGAAGCTAATTGCCAATAACCAATTGAATCTTCTGGTGATGAAAAATTTAAATTATCCGTAACAGCAAGTGGTTCTGCTCCGACACAACTTAAATTCCGAGAGGCTTCTACAACAGCCGCCATTCCACCTCTCTCCGGATCAAGAGAAACCCAACGATTAGGACAATCTACAACCGCAGCAACGCCTCGATTACTATCTAAAATTGCTTCTTCTCCTTCCTGAGGCCTTAACCTTATTACTGCAGCATCAGCACCACCAGGAGGAATAATAGTGTTACCTTGAATCTGGTAATCATATTGTCTATATATCCAACTTTTTGAAGAAATTGAAGGGTCATCTAATAATCTTAGAACAATTTCATTCCAAGAAATTATGATATCTGTAGATGATTCCTTAAGTGATTGAATACCTTCAAAGCTAGAACTAGGTAAATTACTTTCATCCCATCTCCAGTGATCTAAGATTTCTTTAGGTGGATCAGATAATAAATGATGAGAATTAATCGGAGTATTTTCTGCTAAAGCGTTAGCTGGTAGTTCTGCTACTACTTCTCCTTTATGAAGTACACGAACAATATTATCTTTGATAACTTTTCCTACAACTCCAACAGAAAGCCCCCATTTCAAAAATCTATTCATAATGTCATTTTCAAAACCTGGCTTTACAACAAAAAGCATTCTTTCTTGAGATTCAGATAGAAGAAACTCATAAGGCGTCATACCTTCTTCTCGAGCAGGAACTAAATCAAGATTTAATTCAATACCTAATTCTCCTTTTGCTGCCATTTCTGAACAACTACAAGTTAACCCTGCAGCTCCCATATCTTGAGCAGCTACTACATGACCACTTTTAAAAGCATCAAGACAAGCTTCTATTAAACCTTTTTCTAAAAAAGGATCACCTACTTGAACTGCTGGTCGATCATCTAAAGAAGAACTTGAGAGTTCAGAACTTGCAAAACTTGCTCCACCCATTCCATCACGACCTGTAGTACTTCCTACATAAATAACTGGATAATGAATACCTTTAGCTCCAGAACAAACAATTTCATTTGTTTCCATTAAGCCTAAACCCATTGCATTAACAAGAGGGTTACCTGAATAACTATTATTAAAACCAACTTCACCACCAATAGTTGGTACACCAACACAATTTCCATAATGAGCTATTCCAGCTACTACACCTTGTAATAAACTGATATTTTTATCTTCATTGAGAGGGCCAAATCTAAGAGAATTCAATAAAGCAATAGGCCGGGCCCCCATAGTAAAAATATCACGCAAAATACCTCCAACCCCAGTAGCAGCTCCCTGAAAAGGTTCTATAGCTGAAGGATGATTATGACTTTCTATTTTAAAAACCAAACGTTGCCCATGTCCAAGATCAACAACGCCAGCATTTTCTCCAGGACCTACAAGAATATTTGGGCCCTTTGTAGGGAATTGCTTTAAAAGCGGTCTTGAGTTTCTATAACAACAATGTTCAGACCACATAACACCAAACATACCGAGTTCTGTTCTATTAGGTGCTCTGTTAAGCCTCTTACATATCTCTCGATAATCATCTGATGTAAGGCCTTCTCGTCGAAGAGCTGCTGATAAATCATAGTCAACTGCAAAAGCAGGGGACTTAGTCACGTGAAATGAACGATTAATACTAGTTTGCCTGATAAAAGTCGAATTTATACCCAAGGATCATCATCTGTTGAAATATCACCTGAAAATCTAGTTGTATCGCGAAGTCTTCCATCAGAATCTAAAAAATCATCATCATTTTCCCAGCCATCTAAAGGATCTGATTCATAAGAAAAATTAGATTCTTTAGATAAAGGATCTATCTGTTCAAAAGGACGATCATCTAACCATCCTTCTAATCGTGAACTTGCTCGATCTGCTAATTCATTAAATTGATTTCTTAATTTCTTTGATTTTCTAAATAAATCATACTTAAGACTAGCTTTAGATATTGGTATATCATCTAAAGAAACAAGATTTGTTGAAACCATTCCAGGTTGTTGATCAATTATCTTATTAATCATTAATCTCCAACGACTTGTTCCAGGTATTCTAGGATCAGATCTTGAAATTAAATAATATAAAATAACTCCAGTATTTGTTTCAAATGCAATATCAGCAATCAAACCTAAACGTTCTCCTTTTATATTGAATATATTAGCCTCAAACAAAGTTGGAATTCGTTCAAAAGTAACCTGATCAGAAATAGAAGGTTTACCTTTTACAAAGACTTCTTGATCTGCAACACCTCTCAACTGATTTAACTTCCAAATATCTCTAGATAATTTTAATGCAGACGGTTTACTTGCCCACCCAAGTACACGATGTACAGGCGGATGCATCCAACAAGATACACCAATTCCGTGATCTATACCTTGATCGCATCTAACACGATGACGTAATAAATCGGTTAATAAAAGCTTGTCAGGTAATGTCAAATTAAGTTCTTATTTGAACAGGCATTACTAAGTAAGTAAAAGAAGATTTTACATCCACTGGAGAAAAAATAGCTGGTGTTGTAGGCGCATTACATCGTAAATTAATTTTAGGAGCTTCAATAGATTTTAAACCATCCAAAACATAACGAACATTAAAAGCAATTTGAAAACCACTTCCTGTTAAAGTAGCGGATAAAGATTCTGATCCACTACCAACATCTTGTACATCTGCACTAATAACAACTAAATCAGAAGAGTCTTCTACAGACAATTTTATAACATTATTATATTGATCTGCTAAAACAGCAACTCTTTCTAATGCCGCTATAAACATTTTTCGATCTATTTCTAAACACCTAGAAAATTCATCTGGAATCAATTGATTATAATTAGGATATTTACCTTCTAAAGTTCTACTTGTAATGACTTGATTAGACGTCAAAAATACTACTTGTCCTTTATCACAGAAAAAACTAATATCTTCATGCTCTTTCCAAGTAGAAATTAACCTTTCTAATTCTCTTAATGATCTTGAAGGTAAGGTTATTGAAAGTTCAATAGGATTTTCATTAGAGGTTATATCAAATGCTTGAGGGATATTTAAAACAGCTAATCGATGACCGTCAGTTGCAGCCGTTTCCATGGATTGATTATTAAATTTCAAATGTACACCTGTTAGTAACTGCTTAGCTTCATCAGAACTACTAGCAAAAAGAGTACTGCGTAGAGATTTAATTAAAATTTCTGTTTTAATTTTTATAGAATTTCCACTTTCAACTAAAGGTAATTCAGGAAAATCGTCAGCTGTCATTCCTTTCATTTGATAATTTCCACTCAAACTCTTCAACTCAACTAATTCAGAATTTTCTTTAACAGAAAATGTGATTGGTGAATCATTATCTAGTCTAGATATTATTTCTCCAAATAATTTAGAAGGTAATGTAATAGCACCACTGGTTTCAACAGAGGCAGAAAAGGAAGTTTGAATTCCAAGATTCAAATCAAATCCAGTCAGACTAAGACGTCCTGTCCCTGCATCAGCAGTTATCAAGACATTAGCTAACACAGGGTGTGTCGGCCTTGAAGCAACAGCTCTACTAACAAGCTGTAAAGCTGAATTCAGTTCGGATTGAGAGCAAACTAGTTTCATCGAGTCAATTTAACGACGAAACGCAAAAAAAGCATGCCTACCTTCACCCTCTTTAGCTATAAAAGTAACATTTTAGAAATCTTGTTTCCTTCTTCTATATTTTTCTTTTAAATATAAGTAAATAGTAGTAGTAGGTCTTGAGGAAATTCGGGAAAACCTTTAAAATACTTATGAACACTTGATTGTTTGATAAATTAGGCTGTGGAAACCAGAGTTTTATATGTGAAATTTGAAAAGTTTTTCACTCTTTTTTGCTGATGTGGAAAAAATTTGGCAGATTTAATCGAAAAATTCTTGGAATTCCACAATTTTTAGACCTCGTTTCCCCCAGACAGAGATTTAATTGTCTTTCAAAAACCCATTATTTTTACTATTTCCTTAATATTTGGATTTAAATCATTATAAAATAATGCATCATTATTATTAATGGCGCATTCAGGATCTTTTAAACCATTACCTGTTAATACACAAACGATTGTTGACTCTGCTAAAACTTTATCTTTTATTTTTAATAATCCAGCTACTGAAGCAGCACTTGCTGGTTCACAAAAAATCCCTTCTTCTTTTCCTAAGATTTTATAAGCTTGTACAATTTCATCATCCGAAACGGTATAAAAATCGCCTTTACTATCAATTTTTGCTTTTATAGCTTTTTGTTTGTTCACTGGATTTCCAATTCTAATAGCAGTTGCAATTGTTTCAGGGTTTTCAATAATTTTATTTTCTACTAGAGGTGCTGAATTTTTAGCTTGAAAACCTATCATTTTTGGTAATTTTTTTGAAATATTAGCTTTATAATACTCTTTAAAACCCATCCAATATGCTGATATATTTCCTGCATTTCCCATTGGTATACAAAGTAAATCTGGAGCGTCTCCTAAGCAATCAATGATTTCAAAAGATGCTGTTTTTTGTCCTTGAAGACGATAAGGGTTTACCGAATTAACAAGTGTTAATGGATAATTTTTTGAAGCTTCTTGGACTATTTCTAATGCTTGATCAAAGTTACCTCTTATGGCTAATACTTCTGCACCATAAACTAAAGCTTGTGCCAATTTTCCTTGTGCTACATATCCATCAGGTATTAAAACAAAAGCTTTCATTCCTCCTCTACGAGCATAAGCAGCTGCAGAAGCTGAAGTATTACCTGTACTTGCACAAATAACTGCTTCACAACCTTCTTCTTTCGCTTTGCTGATAGCCATTGTCATCCCTCTGTCTTTGAAAGATCCAGTAGGGTTTAACCCATCATATTTAGCGTAAACTTTGACTCCCTTCCCTATTCTTCTAGAGATTGACTCTAGCAACAAAAGAGGAGTAGCTCCTTCTTTCAAACTGATTACAGGTGTTTTCTCTGTTACTGGAAGCCATTTTTTATAGGCTTTGATAAGGCCTGGCCAATTCTGCATCACTGGATTAACTCCTTGCTTCAATGATTTGGATTGATTTACTAAGTTTTTATCCAATACGATATATTAATCTAACTCATGCCCATCTTTAGATATAGTTCCATTTAACGGTGAATTCGAAAAGAATCTAACTAATTCAGATATAGACTCGACTTTGTTGATTACTCTATACAAAGCGGGTATATCTAGAGTTATAATTTTATTAGGGTATGATTTTAGAAATAAAAGGAGATTCAATTTTCCTTGACCAGTATCTAATCCTTTTATAACTGCTGATCTTATTGCTGGGATGCTTATAGATTCTTTGGGTAATTTCATTGGATAAATTATTTGAGCAATTCTTTTTATTATTGTTTCTCCTATTTTAGTGTTCATGAGTTTGCTGGTTAATACTAAAGACATTTCTGCCTCTTCATTTAGTAAGCTTATTATTTCTTTTGATTTATTTTTATCCATATTAACTATTGTTTTTAAAAATCCATCGGCAGTGCCTGTCTCTAAGAATTTTTCAAGATTTTCAATTGATACTGTGCGACTAAATATTCCATTTACAAAAGCAATTTTTTCTGCTGATTTAGTTTCTGGAATTAGAATTACTTCTATTGCAATTAAAAAGCTTAAACCATATTTAATAATATTGATGAAATTGGATTTCATTGAGGATCAACTTGAGTTCCTGCGGCGATTTTCACCAATCGTACAATACTTTTTTCTGTGACTCCTTTGGCGATTTCAAGACTCATTTGCCTTCCTTCTGATTTTATTAGAAATTTTGGCATATGTTTAAGAATTATGTGAAATTTAAATTTGGGAATTTTTTTAATTAAACTCAATGCAGTCCTAATAGATTTGACTTTAGTATTAGATTTAAGAATTGTATTTTGTTGTTTTGATTTGAATTTGTTTATTATTTTCCAGCCCAATTGATCTATTTGAACTATTATTTCTTTTTTTACTTCTTCACGTATTGATTTTCCGTTATTAGAAAATAAAAAATCAAATACTTGATCAGTTAGTTGTTTAATATCTAATTCTGCTTGACTTGCAGCACTTGTAAGAAGATTATCTAGTTTGTTCCAACTGAATTTGTTTTTTTCAAATATCATTTCTTTTAAACTATTTCTTAATTGGGGGTCATTATCTTCCATTAATCGTCTTGCAAAATAAGGATATGCAGCTCCTAGTATTTTAAAATTTGGATCTACACTTAATGCAATTCCTTCAAGAGTAATTAGAGATCTAATAATTAATGCGTAATATGGCGGAACTCTAAAAGGAAATTTATACATGATGCCAGAAAGGTCGTCAGTAACACTTTTAAAATCCATACGATTGACACCTACTGCTAATGCTTGAGTGAAAACTTTTTCAAATGCAGGCACAATAGGTTCTAAATCAATATCATCTGCTAAAAATCCTAAGTCCACAAAATCTTTAGATAATTTATTAAATTTTTTATTTACTAGATGGACTACAGCTTGAATAAGGCCTGTTCTGGACTCTCTACTAACTTCACTCATCATTCCAAAATCTAGATAACATAAATTTCCGTCAGGTAATGCTAAAAGATTACCTGGATGAGGATCTGCATGAAAAAAACCATGTTCTAATAATTGTTTAAGGCTACAATTTACACCTATTTCAATCATTTCATCAGGGTCAATTCCCAATTTTTTGACTGCTTCAATATTTGTTAATTTTACACCATCAATCCACTCCATTGTTAGTACTCGTCTACTAGTTGCATTCATGAATATCTCGGGAACTTTGATTCTGGGATTATCTTGATGAAGTCTTTTGAAACGTTCAGCATTACTAGCCTCATTGTAATAGTCCATTTCTTCAAAAACTCTTGTACCTAGTTCGTCAATTAACGCGACTAGATCACTACGAATAAATTTAATATTACTCTTTAGCCATTGAGCAAGATTTCTAACAATGTAGAGATCTAATGTTATTTGTTCTCGTAATCCAGGTCTTTGAATTTTTACAGCTACTTTTGTACCACCTTTAAGAATTCCTTTATGGACTTGTCCTAATGAGGCTGCGTATATGGGTTTTCTATCAAGCTGATCAAATATATTGTCTATATTATTTTTTAAATCTTCTTCTATGCAGGCCATTGCTAATTCAGGTTCAAATCCTGGTAGTTGATCCTGTAGTTGTGATAACTCCTCCAGTACAACTGGTGGAACAACATCTGGTCGAGTTGAAAGAGCTTGGCCTGCTTTTATAAAGGCTGGACCAAGTTTTGCGAGTAATTCTGCAAATTCCTTTGCTCTTTTTTTAGTTTGATCTTGATTGTTTAGGGAGCCTAGTAATTTTTCGATTCCTATTTTCAGCAAGAAACTTCCTAGAGGTATCAACGTTTGGCATAGACGACTGATTAGTCGAATTGGATGTCCTCTATAGATTTTTGTGATAGCTGCTGGATCGTATTCCAAAAGTCCAGCTGCTTCAATGAAATCCCCTAATTTGTTTTCCATGTTAAAGGGACACCTCTTCCCCTTCTAAACCTCTTTTTAGCTCGCTAGTGTTGATCTGGTTGCTTGTGATTCTTTTGTTAGTAGGTTTACGACTTAAGAATATAGCTCTTATCGATCGCCTCGAACTGGCCTTTGATAAGGGTTTTACGGTTCTTACAGGGGAAACTGGAGGAGGTAAGTCAATTCTTTTGGATGCTCTTGATGTGTTATTTGAGGCTCCTAATACTTCCTCCGGGAATCGTTTAATTCGTGATGGCTCAACAATGGCTGAGATTGAAGCAACTTTTACACTTAATGACGATATTAAATCTTGGTTAATTGAACGTGAATTTGAGTATGAAGACAATGAATTAGTAGTAAGTCGAGAATGGCGCCTGAGAGAGGATCGACTAAGCAGTAGAAGTAGAATCAATGGTGTAGCTGTTAATCGTAAGCAAGTAAATTCTATAAGACCTCTTCTTATTGATATAACGATGCAGGGTCAAGCACATCAATTGTCTTGTCCCGATCAACAATTGCAATGGTTGGATTCTTTAGGTTCCCTTGCTTTCAAAACTAAACTTAAGGATGTTAATACAGCTTGGAATAGATGGCATACAATTTTTCAAGATCTTGATTGTGTTCAAAAGGATTTTGATGTAATACAGGAAAAGGAGATTGCTCAAGAATCTCTTTTGTTAGAGTTGGAACAACTCAATTTAGATGATCCATTCGAAGATAGTAAGCTTCAAGAAGAAGAACAAAGACTTATCAATCATCATAAAATTAAGGAAGGAATGATTCTTTTGATGAATTATTTAAGAGAAGGAGTTGGCGAAATACCATCTATTCATGATCAATTATCGGTATGTACGCATGAATTAAAATCAATGATAAAATTTGATTCTACCTTCAATTCTTGTCTGGATCAAGCTATCTCTTTAAATCATCAATTAAATGATTTGATTGCAGAACTAGATAATTATTTTTCTTTATTAGACTTCAATTCTAATCGTCTCAATGTAATACAAGATAGATTACATGAGTTAAGCCATGCAAAAAAGATACACAATAGGGATCTATCTGATTTAATAAAGTTGAGAGATGGACTAAGGCAATCTTTTAAGTCAAATAAAATTGCAGAAAAGTTAGTAAAATTGAAGGAACTTGAACAAGAAGCACGTCTTGAAAGAGATCAACTAAATCAACAATTACATATTGAAAGGCAAAATATTGCTAGTAAATTTGAGGAAAAATTACTATATTATTTGAGGCCTATTGGATTAATGCATATGCAATTTAAAATTAAAATTACGAATGCTATCCCAACAGATAATGGACAAGATTTAGTTCAATTTTTCTTTTCAGCTAACCCTGGACAACCTTTAGCACCTTTGGGTAATGTTGCATCAGGTGGTGAAATGTCTCGTTTTTTATTTGCTTTAAAAGTAATACTCGCTCAAAGTCATGGTTCAGCAGCTCTTTTCTTTGATGAAATTGATTCTGGTATAAGTGGACGTGTTAGTAATGCAATCGCCAATATGTTGAAACAGTTGGCTCAACACAGACAAGTTTTTTGTGTTACTCATCAGCCATTAGTAGCAGCCGCTGCAAATAATCACTTCTCGGTTAAAAAATCTTTTAAAACTGGAGTGACAAGATCTTGTGTTACCCATCTTTTAGCTTTGAAGGATCGTCAAAAAGAGTTAGCAGAATTGGCCGGAGGCGAGGCTGTTAAGGCAAGTAGTTATGCGGCTAGTTTGCTGGAACAGCATGCTGCCTAAAGGCATCTTTTCTAATTAGAATCCTTGATTCATATTTCTCTTCTATGAAGCACCCTCCTTCGAAAGGTGAGCAGGATCGAATGGCAGGAGGGTCTTGTCAGGTTTCTGATGTGTCGGCTGATGTGATCAAGGTATGTGGAGCTAGGCAGCACAACCTTAAGAATATTGATCTAAGCATTCCTCGTAATCAGCTTGTGGTTTTTACAGGTGTAAGTGGGAGTGGTAAGAGTTCTTTAGCTTTTGATACTATTTTTGCTGAAGGTCAGCGGCGTTATGTTGAAAGTTTGTCTGCATACGCAAGACAATTTTTAGGTCAAGTTGATAAGCCAGATGTAGATGCAATAGAGGGTTTGTCGCCAGCAATCTCAATAGATCAAAAGTCAACAAGTCATAATCCACGCTCTACAGTTGGTACTGTTACTGAAATTCAGGATTATTTACGCTTACTCTTTGGTCGTGCTGGTGAACCACATTGTCCAGAATGTGATCGATCTATCCGTCCTCAGACGATTGATGAAATGGTTGATCAAATTCTTTCTTTACCAGAAGGAACTAGATATCAATTACTTTCACCTGTTGTGCGAGGTAAAAAAGGAACTCATTCAAAATTAATTTCTGGACTTGCTTCAGAAGGCTTTGTGCGTGTGAGAATTAATAATGAAGTTAGAGAATTGGCAGATAATATAGAACTTGATAAAAATCATATTCATAGTATTGAAGTAGTTGTTGATCGTTTAATTGCAAGAGATGGTATTCAAGAACGATTAACAGACTCCTTGAAAACAGCACTTAAACGTGGAGATGGTTTGGCCTTGGTCGAAATAGTCCCAAAATCTAATGAAGAATTACCTCAAGGCTTAGAGCGAGAACGTTTATATTCTGAAAATTTTGCTTGTCCTGTACATGGATCAGTAATTGAAGAATTGTCTCCTCGTCTTTTTTCATTTAATAGTCCATATGGAGCATGTGCAGATTGTCATGGCATTGGACATTTACGTCAATTCACAGCGGAAAGAGTCGTGCCTGACACGACTCTTCCTGTTTATGCAGCTATTGCTCCCTGGAGTGATACAGATAACTCATATTATTTTTCTCTGCTTTATTCCGTTGGAGAAGCATTTGGATTTGAAATTAAAACTCCATGGAAAGATTTAACAGAAGAACAGAAGTTTGTCTTGCTTAATGGTAGTGAAGATGAAATTCAAATTCAAGTAGATACTCGCTATAAAAAAGGTTCGGGATTTACTAGAACCTTTGAAGGTATTTTACCTATTTTAGATAGACAATTAAAGGATGCTAGTGGTGAATCAGTTCGTCAAAAACTGGAAAAATTTCAAGAGTTAGTTCCTTGTCCTTCATGCTCTGGAAAACGATTACGGCGAGAAGCTTTAGCAGTGAAAGTAGGACCATATCGGATTACTGAATTAACTTCTATTAGTGTAGCTGAAACATTAAAAAGAATTGAGAAATTAATGGGGGTAGGTACAGCTAAACAATCTAAACCGTTGTTAAATGCCCGTCAAATACAAATTGGTGATTTAGTATTAAGAGAAATTAGATTAAGGTTACGTTTTTTACTTGATGTTGGACTTGATTATCTTACTTTAGATAGGCCGGCTATGACCTTGTCAGGTGGAGAAGCCCAACGTATTCGTTTGGCTACCCAGATAGGGGCTGGTTTAACTGGTGTTTTATATGTACTAGATGAGCCTAGTATTGGACTCCATCAAAGAGATAATGATCGTCTGTTAGCAACTTTAAAAAGATTAAGAGATCTTGGTAATACTTTGATTGTTGTTGAACATGATGAGGAAACAATTAAAGCAGCAGATTATTTGGTTGATATTGGTCCAGGAGCAGGAGTTCACGGAGGCAAAGTGGTTGCGCAAGGATCGTTTAATCAATTATTAGCTCAAAAAGATTCTTTGACGGGTGCGTATTTAAGTGGTAGACAAAGGATTCCTACGCCTCAAGAAAGACGTCAATCTGGCGAAAGAAAATTACGTCTCATAAATTGTGATCTAAATAACCTTAAAAACATTACTGTTGAGTTCCCTCTTGGTCGACTTGTTGCTGTTACAGGGGTAAGTGGTAGTGGTAAAAGTACCTTGGTTAATGAGTTATTGCATCCAGCATTAAATCATAGTCTTGGTTTAAAAGTTCCTTTCCCTAAGGGTCTTGGTGAATTAAGAGGTATTAAGTCAATAGATAAAGTCATCGTTATCGATCAATCTCCTATTGGAAGAACTCCTCGTTCTAATCCCGCTACATATACAGGTGCGTTTGATCCAATACGTCAAATCTTTGCAGCTTCTATAGAAGCTAAAGCAAGAGGATACCAAGTTGGTCAATTTAGTTTTAATGTTAAGGGAGGCAGATGTGAAGCTTGTAAAGGACAGGGAGTAAATGTTATTGAAATGAACTTTTTACCGGATGTTTATGTTCAATGTGATGTATGCAGGGGTGCACGTTTTAATCGAGAAACATTACAAGTTAAATATAAAGGCCATACGATCGCAGATGTATTGGAAATGACTGTTGAGCAGGCAGCTGAGGTTTTTTCTGCAATACCGCAAGCTGCTGATAGATTACGCACTTTAGTTGATGTAGGTCTTGGATATATAAAATTAGGGCAGCCTGCTCCCACTCTTTCAGGCGGTGAGGCTCAGAGAGTAAAATTAGCTACTGAGTTGTCGCGAAGAGCTACAGGGAAAACACTTTATTTAATCGACGAACCAACTACAGGCCTTAGTTTTTTTGATGTTCATAAATTAATGGATGTTATTCAACGTTTAGTAGATAAAGGTAATTCTATTATTGTGATTGAACATAATTTAGATGTTATTCGTTGCTCAGATTGGATTATTGATTTAGGTCCAGAGGGTGGTGATAGAGGAGGTGAAATTTTGGTTACTGGTACTCCAGAAATGGTAGCTTCAAATGCAGTCAGTCATACGGGTCGTTACTTAAAAGAAGTGCTTGCAAGGGATTAGGGATTAAGTTTAAATTTTTCACGGTCAAGAGGTTTTACTGTTTTTCTTAAGAGGAATTAATTATTGTTTTACTCTTTAATTCGTTTTGGTTGTTTTTGTTAGCATTTCTCCATGTTCTTTTTAGGCGTTTTTTGTTTTCAATCTTCAAAAACCTAGTCACTGCAACTGCTTTCATCAATTTTTGTTTTTATTCATTTTTTTATTAGCCTTTCTTTAGGTTTAAACCACTAAAAATCTACTAATAGTTCCGCAGTTCGAGAGAGGAGAAATCAAGTGGGTTTGAAACTCCTTCATTTAAATTTGCATGGATTGCTCAGGTCACATAATCTTGAATTAGGTAGGGATGCTGATACAGGTGGGCAAACTCTCTATGTACTTGAATTAGTGAAGGGGCTTGCTTTACGACCTGAGGTTGATGAGATTGATCTAGTTACACGCTTAATCCAGGATCGTCGAGTTTCTTCTGATTATTCTCAGCCGGTTGAAACTCTTTCTGCCGGAGCACGTATTGTTAGAATACCTTTCGGCCCTAAACGGTATCTTCGCAAAGAACTTTTGTGGTCATATTTAGATGATTTGGCTGATCAATTAGTAGATAAATTAAAAGAAGAAAGACTCCCTGATTGGATTCATGCTCATTATGCCGATGCGGGATATGTTGGCGCGTTAATAAGTAGACGCTTAGGAATACCTCTTGTTTTTACTGGTCATTCTTTAGGACGAGAGAAGCAGAGAAGATTATTGGCAGCTGGTGGTGATCATGAACAAATAGAACAAATGTATTCAATTAGTAGAAGGATTGATGCCGAAGAGTTGGCACTAGCGCATGCAAATTTGGTTATTACAAGTACGCTGCAAGAAGCTGATAAACAATATGCTCGATATGGAAATTTTTCATCAAAATCTGCTGAAGTTGTTCCACCTGGAGTAGATTCAAAACGTTTTCATTCAAGAACAATTAATAAAGAGATATTAGATATTGAAGGCTTGCTATCTCCATTCCTTCAAAATTTTGATTTACCTCCTCTATTGGCTATATCAAGAGCTGTGCGTAGAAAAAATATTCCTGCTTTGATAGAGACCTTTGGCCGTTCATCTGTATTAAGAAAAAGACATAACTTGGTTCTTATTCTTGGATCAAGAGAAGACCCAAGACAATTAGATAAACAGCAAAGAGAAGTATTTCAACAAATATTTGATCTTGTTGATAAATATGATCTCTATGGGAAAGTTGCTTATCCCAAACAGCATCGACGAGATCAAATCCCCTCAATCTATAGGTGGGCAGCTACTAAACGTGGATTATTTGTTAATCCAGCTTTGACTGAGCCTTTTGGTTTGACTTTACTTGAAGCTGCTGCTTGTGGGCTTCCTACGGTTGCAACTGATGATGGTGGTCCAAGAGATATTTTGTCTAGATGTGATAATGGAGTGTTGGTTGATGTGACAGATTTAGATTCTTTGCAAGATTCTTTGGAGCAAGCTGGTTCGAATGATCTTCAATGGAACAAATGGAGTGATAATGGAGTTGAAGCAGTTAGTAGACATTTTAGTTGGGATGCGCATGTATGTAATTATTTAGCGCTTATGCAAAAGCGTTTGAAGTTGTCATCATCAGGAAATATTAGAATATCTAGTGATACTAAAAATAGTCCATTTGGTGATAATTTATTATTATTAGATTTGGATAATAAGTTAGAACATTCTGAGTCTGAAGGTTTTGCGATCTTACGTAAAACTTTTGAGAGTACAAAGTCAAATAAGTCCAATTCATTGGGTGTCATTACAGGGCGTTCTATTAATTCTGCTAGATTTAGATATTCCGAATTGCGTCTCCCAGACCCCACAGTTTGGATAACTAGAGCAGGTACTGAAATATATTATGGTAATGAGACTAAGTTCGATAATTTTTGGGATTCGGCTATCTCTATTGATTGGAATCGTAAAAATGTCGAGAACGTTCTTGCAGATTTAAATGAACATTTAATTCTGCAAGATCAAGAGCAACAGAGTACTTATAAAGTGAGTTATTTGTTACGAAAACCTGGCGATTCTATTTTGTCTCTTGTTCGTAAGCGTTTAAGACAACATGGCCAAGCAGCAACTCCTCATTTACGTTGCCATTGGTATTTGGATGTTGTCCCTTTGCGAGCATCTCGCGCAGAAGCTATTCGTTATTTAGTTCTTCGTTGGGGATTACCATTAGAGCAAGTATTTGTAGTTGCTAGTGAACAAGGAGATGCTGAACTTTTACGTGGTTTAACATCTGTTGTTGTCCCTGCTGATCATGATCCGTGCTTAGAAAGTTTGAGATCTCAGCAGAGGGTATTTTTTGCATCAAATAATAAAGTTAAGGGAGTTATTGATGGCCTCAATCATTATAAGTTTTTCTCTAATCGTTAGCTGGAAGAGAGATTTATTTTGATGGCTTTAGCTGATTGATTGGCTTTTAATCTTGCTTCATCAAGATTTTTCCCTGTAGCTAAAGCTACTCCCATGCGACGTCCTTTTGTTCCATTAGGTTTTCCAAATATTAAAATTTCAGTGTTTTCATTTTTTAAAGCTTCTTCCAGCCCACTGTAGTTAATAGACTCACCCATTTCTTCTGCTAAAATTACTCTGCTGGCACCTATATCTCTATTAGTGATTTTAGGGATTGGTAATCCAAGTATTGCTCTAAGATGTATTTCGAATTCATTTAAATTCTGACTAATTAATGTTACCAAGCCTGTGTCATGAGGCCTAGGTGATAACTCAGAGAAAATAACTTGATCTTTTGATATAAAGAATTCAACTCCAAAAATTCCTACTCCACCCAAATTATCTGTAACTTTTTTAGCCATTTCTTGAGCAGTTTTTAGTTGATTGTTACTCAGCTTTGCAGGTTGCCAGCTGCATTGGTAATCACCATGTTCTTGTTCATGTCCTATTGGTTCGCAGAATATAGTAGATCCATCTTGTTGACGAATTGTTAGAAGTGTTATTTCCAAATCAAAAGATAAGAATTCTTCAACTATTATTTTAGAAGCATTACCTCTCGCTTTTTTAATAGCCATTTCCCATGCGTTATATAGTTCATGATTGTTATGCACTAAAGTTTGCCCTTTGCCCGATGAGCTCATGATTGGTTTAATAACTACAGGGAAGCCAATATTGTTTGCTGCATCACTTAATTCTTCAAGGTTCGAAGCATAAGCGAATTTTGCAGTTTTGAGATTCAACTCATTAGCGGCTAAATTTCTAATGAGATCTCTATTCATGGTTATCGCAGTTGCGCGTGCATTTGGGATTACCTTAATTCCTTCTTTTTCAAATTCTTTTAACGTGTTGACGTCTAAAGCTTCTATTTCTGGAATAATGATATCCGGCTTATATTTAGAAATCACTTTCATTAGTGCATTTCCATTAGTCATATCTAGCACTTCTTGATTGTCTGCCACTTGCATTGCAGGAGCATTTTGGTATCGATCACAAGCTATTACATGACAACCTAATCTCTTGGCTGCAATCGTAATTTCCTTCCCAAGTTCTCCACTCCCTAGCAGTATTATTTTTTTTGGAAAGTTAGTCATGATCATTCTCAGGAGAATAAAGGCTTAAGTATAGAAGTAATTATTTCTTATGTTAATTGAATAATCATTCTTCTGGTATCAATTTGAGCTGAATGTAAGGTGTTTCTTCGCTGATAAATCCCCATGATTCGAATATTGAAGGATTCTTATGAGTGATTGTTTTACCTTGTCTTGTGTTTTTCAGAATAAAACCTACATCAGCCATATTTCGCATCAATTTTGCTGCTTCTTCGTAGCGAGATGCCATTGCTTCTAAGCTAGCGCAATCACTAGTAAGCTGATTTTCTTTCCAGGTGAAATAACTCATTGACTTTCAATAGATTGGATAAATTAGTAAGCTGATAAGAACAAATATGATAGTTAACAGCCAAAAACTGTTTACAATTACTTGTTCATTCATTCCATTTAATTCAAAGTGATGATGTAGGGGCGCCATTCTTAAAATACGAGTTCCCTGACCGTTAATTTGTTTTGTTATTTTAAAGACTGTAACTTGTAGAATTACAGATAGGGATTCCATTAGAAATACTCCGCCCATGACGAGTAAGGGCCACAAACTATTTGAAAGTATTGCAACACCACTCAGAAATGCTCCCATGGCTAATGAACCAGTGTCGCCCATGAAAATCTTGGCAGGGTTTCTGTTGTGAGTTAAGAAACCAGCCCAGGCTCCTGCCATCGACATGCAGAGTCCTGCTAGTACTGGATTGCCATTCTCTCCTCTTAGCAGTAATTGAATTGCAAGTCCTGTCAGAACAAGAGCTCCGCAACCACTAGCAAGTCCATCTAACCCATCCGTGAGATTGGTTGAATTGCTTTCAGCCAAGAAGACAAATAGTGCTAGCGGCCAGATCAACAAGCCTGCATTAATACTGTTTCCAAAAGGTAGTGATATTTCTGGATTAATCCAACCTTGCCAACCAGTCCAAAATAAAAAAATCATTGCAACTGCTGTTTGTAATAGAATTTTTTTTTGGGCAGTTAGGCCAGTATTGGTTTTTTTTGAGAGACTTTTTAAATCATCTATTCCGCCAATTATCATGTAAGCAAGTGTGACTAAACAAATAGATATGATTTGGCCACTATTGTTAGGATTGAGAGTAATCAAACTTCCAATAATTAAACCAATAGGGACTATTAAAATACCTCCCAATGTTGGCGTTCCTGACTTGTTATGATGCTCTTTTGGACCTTCTTTTCGAATGATTTGATTACATCTCAGTATATTTAATTTTGGAATAGTCAATTTTGTGATTATGGAGGAAATCAGTGCTGCACTGATCAATGGAAGACTAAGTCTACTATTGGGTATCCATCGATCTGATGCGAAGGTAATTGCAAATATAAATATCAATAATATGAGTGATGACTTAGGTCCACTCTTGACAAGATTTCTCAAAGACGAATTAGAAAGTGAAATTGTTCAAAAATTTAATTTGTGGAATTAATAATAAGGTTTTATTTCTTAGGTTTCATACTACTCATTAAGTAAAAATCTATTCTTCCCATTCGTCATCAGTTGGTTCATCTTCTGACTTGTAGTCTTCTTTTTCGCCCATTAAGGCTGATAGCTCTTCTTCTTCCACTGTACTTACCTCTTGAGAGCCAGATTCTTCGTCGGCCACAAGCCGACCACTAGTTTCTAGCCATGACAGGAGGTCTGGCTCTTCTCTTAAAGGTAAAACTGGTGCTGGATCGTTTCGACCATATCTTGTTAGTGCAGGATTGATGCCATCAAGAGCACTTAGATTTAGTTTGTCCAAGGCGGTCATTATTTAGTAGATGTATTGACCAAGTGTCTACCATAATTCATTAAGCTCGTTTTGGTTTTTTGTTTTCTAAATTTTGGTTAGTGCTAATTACCTGGGGACTTGCTTTGGCTTTCAGCTTTGGCTTGCGCTTTTGGGGAGTCCAACATCCAACGGCTTTTTTGATAAGACCCTATTTAATTTTGCTTTTGTTGTTTGGTCCTTCTGTGTTTTTCGGAGTTTGGATTTATTTTATTGAATTTTCTAAACGATCTTTGAAGACTGTTTCCTTAGACAAGCGTATAGATCCCTAATCCCTTTGATGGATTTAGCTACAAAGTAATTTTCCATAGAAAAGAGCCAAGTCTGTAGGTAAAGACTTGGCTCTTTTCTGTGAAGCAGTTTCCGACTGTTAGCGCCTGGGGCCAAAAATATAGGTGTTGGCTAGAACTCCTTTGAGGGCACCTAGGACGATGCAGAGGAGTATCGACTGAATTGACTTACCGTTATTTGTCGCATCAGACGAAAAACCAACTTTTAGAAAAAGACTGTTGGAGCAGGGGCTTTAAATCAGCTTGCTTCTATGCAGTCTCTGGTGGCGTGTCGTCCATAGACGCCTCCTTGTTCGATGTTCAAATCATGCTGCTTTTGGGCTGGCTTTGCAATCAGCCTTTACACGCATTGCTATTTTGCGGTTTTTTGGTCATAGTGGAAATGACGTGCTTAAAAACGTTTGGAGAGATCTGGCTTCTCTAATGATTAGTTTTTATATAAAAGCAAGCAATCATTGTTATTACAGATGAATATATATCTGTTGGAATTGATTATTGGCTAATACGATCTTTTGATTTAATGCTTTAGCCTTTCAGGCAGAGTTTTTGTTATGCTTCAAATATTATTTATAATTTGTTCTAATTTTAGGCAGTCTATTTTTATTTGTAAGACAGAGAATACTTGTTGATGTCCTTTGGTTGAGCTGTTATCGATGTATTGATAATTACTGGCTTCTATCTTTTTCGATGGGGACTCTTTATACAAGATAGATCTCTATATGTGTTTTCCAATGATTTGATAAGGCTAATGATTTTTTAAGAATAGGGATGTGCCTTTTATGCTCGTTTACTAGTATATGCATGCATTATTTTTATGAGATGTTGCATATGATTATTTTGTCCTCATCTTTTCCTAGGTTTAATTGCTGTCATTTAGAGCGGTTTGCTCGAGGATGAAAATGTAATTGCGGAATTCGTTCTAATTACAGTCAATGACAGACCTTAAACATTCTTCTATGGAGTAAAGATGGCTTTGAAGGCTAAAAAAGTTGTTCTTGCATACTCTGGAGGAGTAGATACCAGTGTTTGTATCCCTTTTCTGAAGGAAGAATGGGGAGTCAAAGAAGTTATCACATATGCTGCTGACCTTGGTCAAGGAGATGAGCTTGAGTCAATTCGTTTAAAAGCTCTGGATGCCGGTGCCAGTAGTTCTTTTGTAGGGAATTTGATTGAACCTTTTATTAAAGAATTTGCTTTTCCTGCCATTAGAACAAATGCTCTTTATGAAGGTCGTTATCCTTTATCAACTGCACTGGCCAGGCCTCTGATTGCAAGACAATTAGTTCAGATTGCTAGAGAATGTGGCGCTGATGCGCTTGCTCATGGGTGTACTGGAAAGGGTAATGATCAGGTACGTTTTGATGTTGCATTTGGGGCTCTTGCGCCAGAATTAAAGGTTCTTACTCCTGCTAGGGAATGGGGTATGAGTAGGGAAGAAACTATTGCTTATGGAGAACGCTTTGGTATTCCTGCCCCAGTCAGTAAAAAGTCTCCTTATTCTATTGATCTAAATCTTCTTGGCAGAAGTATTGAAGCAGGACCTCTTGAGAATCCTATGACAGCTCCTCAGGAGGAGGTGTTTGCAATGACATCTTCTATTGAAGAAGCACCAAATGACCCTCAAGAGGTAGAAATTGCTTTTGAGGCTGGCAATCCAGTAGCTATTGATGGTATTCAATTAGATCCTATTTCCTTAATTAAAAAGGCCAATTTTTTGGCAGGAAAACATGGTTTTGGTCGTATTGATATGATTGAGAATAGAGTGGTTGGTATTAAAAGTCGTGAGATTTATGAAACTCCTGGTCTTTTACTTTTGATTAAAGCTCATCAAGAACTTGAAAGCTTAACTTTGCCTGCGGATCTATTACGTTCTAAAGTTCAATTGGAGCGAGAATGGGCTGATCTGGTTTACCAAGGGCTTTGGTTTAGTCCTTTAAAGGATGCCATTGATGGTTTTGTAAATGTTACTCAAGAGCATGTAAATGGATTGATTAAGTTGCGTTTATATAAGGGTAATGCAACTGTTATTGGTCGTAATTCCAAATCTAGTAGCTTGTATTTTTCTAATATGTCTACATATGGTGCTAATGATCAATTTGATCACAAATCGGCAGAAGGTTTTATTTACATTTGGGGCTTACCTATTAGGCTTTGGTCATCAATACGACGAAAAGGGATTTGAATTAATTTGATGACTCACTTTTTTCATTTTCAGCGTCGGTTGTTTGTTGTTCTGTTTGAGTTTCTTCTGGTTGTGGAACTGGTTCACTAGGTTGGGCAGCTCTAGGTGTTGGGAGAGGTCCGTCTTGCTTAACGGTTAAATACCTAATTACGTCTTCGCTAAGACGCATTGCTCTTTCAAGAGTTTCTACTTGTTGTCCATCACCATTGTGACTGAGTTGTACGTAGATACCTTCTTTGTGTTTTGAAATTGGGTAAGCGAGTCTTCTTTTTCCTCTCATTTGATTGTCTAGAACCACTGCACCAGCCTCAACCAGCATTTCGCTGTATTTGGTCAAGTGACTTTCTACTTCCTCCTCCGGGATGTCTGGACGGAGGATGTACATGGTTTCGTAATAGGGCGTTTGTGTCATTTGAGTTTTCCGACAGGGACTTGAAGGCTCAATACTGTGAGCGACGGAGATACCACAATATCCTTTGGAGGTACTCAGTCCATCAAAGTTGCATTTTGACGGCTTCGCTAATTCCTGGAAGATCTGGCTCTTTCCCTTGTAAACATTGACTTGTAGCAAAAATAATGATTGTCAGCATAGTGATTACTATTGTGCTGGATAGAGTTCTAATAGTTAGTCCATCTCCTATCGCTTTGAAGAAAATTTCACATGCATAAGTAATTAAAATCATTCCAATATCAATTAATAGGGCTTGTAGTGTATTGAATCGAATGAAATAAGGCATATTGGGATTACGAATAACGGCTAAAAAAAGAATAAAAAATAATAATAAGCCTCCAAATGGGATGTATTGCCTAACAATTATTAGTGGAATTGCCGGAATTGTGAGCCACTGCAATAAAGGAAACTCTATAAAGAGATTTCTGCCAAAAGGAATTGCATCACTCCATGGCAACATGTAAATAATCAGACCTATAAACCTTTGCCAATAAGGAATTGCCATTAGTTGATTAGCTATTTCTTTAGCTTACTTCATGGAGAGTATTTTTAGCTGCTTCTCTCATTATGTCTATAGGGATATGGTCTATACCAGTCCATAGTCTTAAAGATGCTGCTCCTTGATGTATTAGCATCTCTAGCCCATTAATTATTTCACAACCTTTGCTTTTGCCTAAAGTCAGCCACGCAGTTGTCTCTGGTGTATATATCAAGTCATAGAGGATAGTTTTCTGGGTTAGGTTGGACCAAACTTTTTTATCAAGAGGAATTGCAGACTGTGATGTTTGTTTGTCATGAATATTTGTCATTCCTACTGGAGTTGTATTAATAATTAGATCCGCTTGTCTGATTTCATTGATTAAATCAATATCTGTTGCTAATAATCCTTTAAGGCTGTAATTTTTTTCATTAAACTGGTTTTTTTTGATTTCTTTTAAGCAATTATTGAGATTAAATGCTTTTCGACCTACTAATACGATGGAATCAAGTTCGAGTTCTTTTAAGCCTTCTATTACTGCTTTGGAACTGCCACCGCAACCTATTACCATTGCTCTTTTCCTTTTTAATTCTTTATATCTAAGTGGAGCCAAGAATCCTTCTACATCAGTATTGGTTCCTTTCCAGCCTCCTGTTTCTATAGGGATTAGAGTATTTACTGCATCAAGGCTTTTTGCAAGTGGACTTAGTTCATCGCAATTTATTGCCGCGCTTTTTTTATGCGGAATTGTAATATTCAAGCCTTTACAACCTAGTTCTCTTAAGCCTTTTAAAACTGAAGGTATGTTTTTAGGCTCACATGGCATTGCTAGATAGCACCAATCGATCTCCAATGCCTTTAAGGCTGCGTTATGCATCGCTGGAGAAAGTGAATGGCTTACTGGTTGACCTAGGAGGCCCACCAAACAAGTTGTTCCTTTAATCATTGCAATTGATTTATTGATTTATAGAGCAGCCTGCCTTGGCAGCTGTTCGGGAACCACACCTCGCCTCTAAGTGGTTTCACTGAGGAGGATGCATCTATTCAAGAATGCTCATTGGAGTTGGTTACTCATGGGGAAGGTTGTTGGAATTGATCTTGGGACCACAAATAGTTGTGTGGCCGTTATGGAGGGTGGCAAGCCTACTGTCATTGCTAATGCTGAAGGTTTTCGCACAACTCCTTCCGTTGTTGCTTATACAAAAAACCAAGATCAGTTGGTTGGTCAGATTGCCAAACGTCAGGCCGTGATGAATCCTGAGAATACCTTTTACTCTGCCAAGCGTTTTGTTGGTCGAAGAGTTGATGAGGTTAATGAGGAGTCAAAAGAAGTTAGTTATGGAGTTGAGAAGGCAGGATCTAATGTCAAACTCAAGTGTCCAATTCTTGATAAACAATTTTCTCCTGAAGAGGTTAGTGCTCAGGTTCTCCGTAAGCTTTCAGAAGATGCTGGTAAATATTTAGGAGAAAATATTTCACAAGCAGTTATTACTGTACCGGCTTACTTTAATGATTCTCAACGTCAAGCCACCAAGGATGCCGGCAAAATTGCTGGTTTGGAGGTTCTTCGAATAATCAATGAGCCTACAGCAGCAGCTCTTGCTTATGGCTTAGATAAAAAGAGTAATGAACGTATTTTAGTTTTTGATTTAGGTGGGGGCACTTTTGATGTTTCTGTTTTAGAAGTAGGAGATGGTGTATTTGAGGTCCTTTCTACATCTGGTGATACACATCTTGGAGGTGATGATTTTGATAAAGTAATTGTTGATCATTTAGCCGCAACATTTAAGAGTAATGAGGGTATAGATTTAAGACAGGATAAACAAGCTCTTCAGCGTTTAACTGAAGCTGCAGAAAAGGCAAAAATTGAACTCTCCAATGCAACTCAAAGTGAAATAAATCTACCGTTTATTACCGCGACGCCTGAAGGACCTAAACATCTTGATTTAACTCTGACTAGAGCGAAATTCGAGGAATTAGCGTCTGCATTAATTGATCGTTGTCGTGTACCTGTGGAGCAGGCACTTAAGGATGCAAAGCTGTCTTCAGGCGAACTTGATGAGATTGTGATGGTAGGAGGCTCGACTCGGATGCCTTCTGTTCAAGAATTAGTAAAACGTGTTACTGGTAAAGATCCTAATCAAACTGTTAACCCTGATGAAGTGGTTGCGGTAGGTGCAGCAATTCAAGGTGGGGTATTAGCTGGTGAAGTCAAGGACATTCTTTTGTTGGATGTCACACCTCTTTCTCTTGGTGTAGAGACTTTGGGAGGTGTTATGACGAAGATGATCCCTCGTAACACCACTGTTCCAACTAAGAAGTCAGAGACTTATTCGACTGCTGTTGATGGGCAGACGAATGTTGAAATTCATGTTCTTCAAGGTGAGCGTGAAATGGCTTCAGATAACAAGAGCTTGGGTACTTTTAGGCTTGATGGAATTCCTCCATCACCAAGGGGAGTACCTCAGATTGAGGTTACTTTTGATATTGACGCCAATGGAATTCTTAGTGTTACTGCTAAGGATAAAGGTAGTGGTAAAGAGCAGAGCATTTCAATTACGGGTGCATCCACACTTTCAGATAGTGAGGTTGATACAATGGTTAAGGATGCTGAAGCTAATGCTTCTGTAGATAAAGAAAAACGTGAACGTATTGATTTGAAAAATCAGGCTGAAACACTGGTATATCAAACAGAAAAACAGTTGAGTGAGTTGGGCGATAAAGTAGATGGAGATGCTAAGGCTAAAGTTGAGGAAAAGCGAGTTAAATTAAAAGAAGCTACTGAGAAAGATGATTTTGAGACAATGAAGTCCCTTCTTGAGGAACTGCAACAAGAGTTATATGCGTTAGGTGCATCGGTTTATCAGCAAGCAGGAGCGCCTGGTGCTGCTTCATCTGAGAATAATGCGTCAGATACGGATTCTGGAGATGATGTTATTGATGCCGAGTTTACTGAATCGAAATGAATTAATTAACTTAAATAAGTTTGTTTTAAGTTAATTAATTGTTTATTCAATATTGATTTGATTTGCAATCCATTCTGCGCTTGCGGGTGCAAGAAGTATTCCATTTCTATAGTGTGCGGTCATTAAGAATAAACCAGGCTCTAATTTTTCTAAGATCGGAGCAGGTCTATTTAATGGTTTAGCTCGTATCCCATGCCAATGTTTGCAAATTTGAGATTTTTGCAACCAATCCGGGGCGTATCCATTTAAGTTTTTCATATTTTCAAGAGACTGAAGACTGGCATTTACACCTGGTTCTAAAGTTGCTCCAATCATCATTTGATTCCTAGTCAAGGGAATCATATTGATTCCGTGGCTATTTATTACTGCAGGCCAGTGTGAATAGTTTTTTTGAGTGGCTTGTATTGAAATCCTTAATGCTTGTCCAAGAACTGGTTCAATAGGACATTGATGTCCTAATGGTTTGAGCAACTGTTCACTTGCTAATGCAGCACAAAGGATAATTGTATTTTTGATGAAGCTTTCACCATTTGCTAGATGAATTCTCCATTTATTATCTTTTCCAAGTGATGTTCGTTCTATATAGACTACTGATTGATCAATGAATTGAGTCTTTTTTTCTAGACATGCTTTATATAAGCATTTTTGAAGTGAGATTGGATCTATACGACCATCATTATAGGAAATTAATCCTCCATGCTTTATTAATGGGTTAAAAGCTTCTAAATGTTCAATTTCTTCTTTTGACAACATTTTTAGATTAAGATGACTTCTTTCATTGCATAGTTTTTGCATTAAATGAGCTTCTATTTCTGAATTGGCTAATTGAATAAGGGGTGTTTTAAAATGGAGAGTTTGTTCTTTTGTGCTGAGTTGTTTGATCCAATGAGGCCATAAACTCATACTTTGTTGTCTTAGTCGCCAACTTCGACCTGTGAATCGTCGGAAAACATTACCCATAATTATTCCTAGGGAGGCTGTTGTTCCAGTAGGTGGGTTATTGTTTCTAAACTTTTTATTCAATTGTGGGTCGATTAAACTTACCTGGTTATCAAGGCTTGAAAGATGCCATGCAGTGCTGCTGCCAACAACACCTGCTCCGATAACTGCAATAGTTGGTTTCAGTTTGATTTTTTCCTTAACAAGAGTTGTACTTTATCAATGGTAATGATTTCACATGTGGTTGGACTTTTATACCCTGGTTTAGATTGGTACTAGTTTTATACCTAATAATTAGACTATTATCATAGTTCTTGTTTTATGTGAAACAATTTTATCAATTATGAGTTTTGATCAATCATAAGTTGGAGTCATATTGTTTTATACATTATGAGAAAATTACTTTATAGTCTTTGCCGATACATTCATTTGATAGCTTCGCTTTAGGTAGGCATCATGTGTAAGACTTGAATTTTGCAAAATAATTGGTTTTGTAATTGAATGAGCTAGATTAAGTCTTATATTCATATTCACGTTGAGTTGAGCTGTTGGCTTTCTGTAGTACGCGTGTCTGTATTATTGCCATAATAATATGAAAGTAGAGGATTTGTTTACAGAATTGCGTCATTTTTTTAGACATTCTGTGGGAGTCAGATTTTTTTATTTGGGTCTTTTCCTTTTACCTTCTAGTGCATTTTTGGCTGGGATTTGTCTTGTTATTGCAATGGCTTTGGGCTCTCTAAGGAGAGAAGATTCGTATTGGCGTGACAATTGGAACTATCCTTTCTTTTTGGTTGGGATATTCATGATATTTGGAAGTATTAGAGCGTATTCAGGTTGGCTTGCATGGATCGGTCTGGCTAATTGGCTCCCATTTTTTTGGGCTTTTTGGGCTTTTCAACCTTTTTTGGCAAATACCACTGCTAGAAGAAGGAGCGCATTTTGGTTGGTTGCTGGCACTGTCCCAGTTGTTATTACTGGTTTTGGTCAGCTTTGGTGGGGATGGCATGGGCCTTGGCAATTATTTGATGGTTTGATTATTTGGTTTGTGTCTGCTGGTGGAGAACCTGTTGGTCGTTTATCTGGCTTATTTGATTATGCAAATATTGCTGGAGCTTGGTTGGCATGTATATGGCCGCTTTCTTTAGCGTTACTTCTTGAGCCTTGTTTAACATTACGTAGGCGTTTTATTGTTTTTCTACTTGTTGTAGCCATTGTAGCTGCATTGGTTTTAACTGATTCCAGAAATGCTTGGGGTGGATTATTTTTAGCTATTCCATTTGTGCTTGGATCTAATCAATGGTTCTGGTTATTTCCATTATTAATTTTGACATTAATTCCTGTTTGCTTTGCTGTTTTGCCCTGGTTTGGTTTAGAGCTTCAGATGTGGGCAAGACAGTTTGTGCCTGATGCTATTTGGATGCGTTTGAATGATATGCGTTATACACATGAAAGAGTATTAGCTTCTACTCGGTTGGGCCAATGGGAAGTTGCTATTCAATTTATTTTAGATCGGCCTTGGTTTGGATGGGGGGCTGCCGCTTTTTCTGTGCTTTATCCTTTAAGAACAGGTCAATGGCATGGCCATGCACATAATCTTCCTCTTGAATTATCAGTAAGTCACGGCTTGCCTGTGACTATTTTGTTTATTTTGACTGTTCTGGGTTTATTGATTATCGCCGTTAAACGTGGAGTTTTAGGTGGCAGTAAAAGATTCATAGAGGTTAAAAGTAAACAAATTTTTGATAGAGCTTGGTGGACAGCTACGTTTATCCTTGTCGTGTTACATGGTGCTGATATGCCCTTTTTTGATAGTCGTTTAAATATAGTTGGCTGGGTTTTGTTGGCAGGTTTACGTTGTTTGATTAAGCCTGCTCATTCTAATTCAACTCTTGAGTCAGGGATTGTTGTTGATGTTGGATCAAAAATTCCGACTTGAGTGGACCTTCTAGGTGTGACCATGGTAATACTTGTGAATTCGACCATGTCTCAAAAAGAATTTCCTCTAATTCAGGTAGCTTTGGGAGAGGTATTGGTTGATCATTAGTTGTTTCAATATTGCTATTACGTATTTCTTGATAGGCTTTTTTCCAGCCACCTAAACTACTTTCGGATCCACGTACCTTTGCAATCACTGGAGCCAGTCGACGATCACTTCGAGATAATATTGTTTGTATTAGACTCCATCCGAAACTTTCAGGCCTGACTTCAATTCCTTGAGGTCTAAGTTGTTTAATTATTTGTTGTATTCGTTTTTTAGCTTCAGGCTTTATACCGTGCCATTGAAATGGTGTATGTGCTTTTGGAACGAAAGTACTTAGTCCTAATGTGAGTTTAAGACCTGGAGTTAATTTTTTTATTTTTAAAATCAGATTTATTGTTGCTTCTATATCGATTTCCTTTTCAGTAGGTAATCCAACCATTCCATAAAGTTTTAACTTTTTCAAGCCACCTTCATACGCATATTTTGCTGCATTGAAAATTTCTTCTTCAGATAATTTTTTGTTTACTACTCTTCTCATTCTTTCACTACCGCTTTCAATCGCAATGGTTAAGGATTGACATCCTCTTTTTCTTAAAATAGTTGCCATTTCTGAATTAACGGTAACTGCACGTACTGAACTAATGCTGAGATGAATGTCATCAAAACTATCTTTTGAGAGCCATCTTAGGAGGTCCATAAATTGAGGGTGCTGTGTAACAGATGCTCCTAATAGCCCTAATCTATTGGTAGCCCTAAGTCCTTTTTCGACTGCTGGAATGAGTCCATCTTCAAGTGAATTAGTACGGAAGGGTAGTGTTAGATAGCTTGCAAGACAAAAGCGACAGAGCTCTGGACAGCTGCGTACTACTTCGATCATATGTATATTTGGCCAGGCTGATTCAGGAGTAATTACTTGGGAATGGCTGAGTATGTTGCTTGTCCATGTTTGTTTTTTTATTGATGTGGGAATCTCATTATTTATTGGCTCTATTGCAATTAAATCCCCATCGGAAGAATAAAGTGGCATATACAAACTTGGAATATATATACCTGGAATTCTTGCAAGAACTTTTAATCGATCTTGTCGAGAATAGTCTCGAATTTCTTGCATAATATCTATAAAATTAGGTAATAGATCTTCTCCATCGCCTAGTAAAATCACATCCAGAAATGGAGCAAATGGTTCTGGATTGGCAGTGAGAACTGGTCCGCCCCCAAAAATGATTGGGTCATCTTCTTCTCGTGTGTGACTCCATAATGAGATATTTTGTTTTTCCAATAAATCAAGCAATATTGGACCATCTAATTCCCAACTCAAAGAAATTCCGAATAAATCTGATTTTTTGCTAGTTTTTTCACTTTGATCAGTAAATAGCCTTCTCACATCAACATCTTCTCGCTGAGCTAGTGTTGCCCAAATAATTTGATATCCAAGACTGGTGATACCAATTTTATAAGTGTTAGGAAAAGCTAAAATAACTTTTAAGGCTCCTGCTGCAGGGGCTTTGGGTTTAAATAGGAGGGTTTCGTTTTTCAGTTGTTTGCTGCCTTTTGAGGATAGGGTCTACTGTTGATTTCATCTTCATTGTCTAGCTTAATATATTTAGAATTAATTTTCAATGATCCAATAATTTTTGCTATTTTGTGGATTCAAGATTGATTTGACGTTCATATATTGAATGCGCATTGAATGCCCGTGCAACTAGAAAACTAGCAATGCAAGTGACAAGAATTGGCTTGAGAATTAATAAATTTTTGGTTAGTGCAAAAGCAAGAAACATTGCAGTGATGGGTGTTCTTGAGCATGCTGCTACAAATGCTCCCATTGCCGCAAATATATATGTTGTTGGTACATAGCCAGTCATGGCATGGATCCATCCTTCACAGGCCAATCCAACTGCTCCACCTAAAGTGAGCATTGGATAAAACAGGCCTCCTGGAGCACCTGATGCTGCTGCTAGACCAGTTGTGACGAATAAAATAATAAAAGTTCCAATTGCTAATTTGATATCTGCTTGACCTTCAGCAATAACATGTTGAAGTTCTCCGATATGATGGAATTTTTCTGGGAGTGTTGAATATATGCTTCCTAAGAATATTCCACATAAAATCATACGAAGCACTGAATGATTGCGAAATAATTTGTTGCCTTGCCTCTGCATTGCTAGTACATATTTGCAGTAAAGTTCTGCTAATAAACCAATAATTACTCCTAAAATTATTAGATATAAAAAGTCAATTGGAAGAAATTGAACCTCTAAATTATATGTTCGTTCCAACTTGAATCCTTCAACCATATCAAACCCGCTGGCTTTGGGATCCAATCCAAAGCTTTGGAGAACATCTGCAAATGTATCAGCACAAAACGTCGTTATGACTACAAGTAGTAGTACTACTGGCCTTGCCGAATTTAGAAGTTCTTCGATTGCATAGATAAATCCTCCAATTGGTGCACTAAAAATAGCAGCTATACCGGCTCCTCCTCCTGCAGCTACTATTAATCGACGAAAGGCTACGGGGGCTTTCAGCCACTGAGCCATTTGCCAAGCTATGGAGCCTCCCATCTGTACTGATGGTCCTTCTGGACCCAGTGGGAAACCACTGCCAATAGCTATTATTCCTGAAACTAGTTTTACAAGGCCGACTTTCAAGCCCATGGGAACTGCTCGATGCCTTAAATAAGCAATAATGTGAGTTACCCCAGAGCCATTAGCTGCAGGAGATAATTTTGAGATTAAAGACCCTGAAATAAAGCCTCCTAGGCCTCCTAAAGTTGGTAAGACCAGCCATGCAGGAAACTGTTTTAAAAGATTGGCACGCCAATCTTCCACTACATGAACACCGGCCTTAAACAGAACTCCTGTTAAAGCTGCTCCTAGGCCGGTGAGCAGTAGTGCGATTGAAACTACTAGCCAACGTTGCCGTAATAATTTACGAATGCTGTAATTTGAATCGATTGGGAATCTTTTTGATTGCAGTTTATTGAAAATGTTCATGTATTTTTATAATGTTTCGATTGATTTTGTCTCTTTAGAAATGATGCGACCTTCATCTTCAAAACCTTCTATTTGATCAAAATTTAGATATCTATATAGTTCATTGGAGAAAGGAGTTATCTTGCTAGCAGCTATTGATTGATATTCTTGAGGTGAAGGTATGCGTCCTAATTGAGCACATACTGCTGCTAATTCAGCACTGCCTAAATATACTTGAGCCCCTTTGCCCAGGCGATTATTAAAGTTTCGAGTACTTGTTGAGAAAACATTAGTATTGTCCTCAACTCTAGCTTGATTACCCATACATAGAGAACAGCCTGGCATTTCCATACGACTTCCTGCTTTTTCATAGATTTTGTAATAACCTTCTTGCTTTAGTATTGCTTCATCCATTCGAGTTGGTGGGCATACCCAAAGCCTTGCTTTGTTAGTACCTTCATTTTCAAGAATTTTTGCAGCAGCTCTGTAATGCCCGATATTTGTCATGCAAGAGCCTATGAATACTTCTTGGATTAAATCTCCTGAAATTTCACTCAAAAGTTTTACATTGTCTGGATCATTTGGACAAGCAACTATCGGTTCAGTGATCTCATTTAGATTGATTTCAATAATTTCAGAATACTGGGCATTGGTATCTGCGCTGATCAGGTTTGGTTCTGCGAGCCAGGATTCCATAGCTTGGATTCTTCTGTTTAAAGTTCGAGAATCTTTATAGCCACGTGCAATCATATTTTTAAGCAATGTCACATTGCTATTCAGATATTCAGCAACTGTATTTTCGGAAAGTTTGATTGTGCAGCCTGCGCAAGATCTTTCTGCACTTGCATCAGTGAGTTCAAATGCTTGTTCTAGTTTGAGGTCAGGTAATCCTTCGATTTCCATGATTTTTCCATTGAAAATATTTACTTTGTTTGCTTTTTCTACAGTTAGTAGTTTTTTTTGAATAGCCATCCAAGGGATTGCATTGACAACATCTCTGAGGGTGATTCCCGGTTGAAGCGAGCCTTTAAAACGAACTAAAACCGATTCCGGCATGTCAAGAGGCATAGCTCCGATTGCTGCTGCAAAAGCTACTAACCCCGATCCTCCAGGGAATGAAATACCTAATGGAAAGCGTGTATGGCTATCACCTCCAGTCCCCACAGTGTCTGGGATTAACATTCGATTTAACCAGCTGTGAATGATCCCATCTCCAGGCTTTAGAACTACACCTCCCCGCTCAGCAAAAAAATCTGGTAATTCTTGCTGAGTTTTAATATCTACAGGTTTCGGATAAGCCGCTGTATGACAAAAACTTTGCATGACTAGATCAGAAGAAAATCCTAGGCATGCGAGTTCTTTCATTTCATCTCTGGTCATTGGCCCAGTTGTGTCTTGGCTTCCTACGGTTGTGATGAGAGGCTCGCAACTTGTGCCTGGCTGAATGCCTGGGAGCCCACATGCACGTCCTACTATTTTTTGTGCTTGTGTGAATCCGTTGGAATTTTCTATTGTTCTTCCTGCGCGAATGAATGCATCTGAGGGATCTAGTTTTAGTTTGACGCGAACTTTGTCTGTGAGGGCTCTACCAATCATTAGAGGTATGCGCCCTCCAGCTTGTATTTCATCTTTGATTGTTAGTGGTTGCAGGTCAAATGTTGCAATTATTTGTCCAGCATTTTTGTCACTATTAGCTCTTTTGATGGTTCCTTCATAGGGATAAATCGTGATTACATCACCACTGTTTAAATCACTTACATTGCATTCAATTGGGAGTGTGCCAGAATCTTGTGCAGTATTAAAAAAGATTGGTGCAATTTTACCTCCAATGATTACTCCACCAGACCGTTTGTTGGGTACATGAGGAATATCTTTTCCGATATGCCATAATACAGAATTTAGTGCTGATTTACGTGAACTTCCTGTTCCAATAACATCTCCAACATAAGCAATAGGATGCCCTTTTGACTTTAAATTTGAGATAGTTGTTAATCCTTCAGGCTCCCTAGTTTCAAGCATTGACAATGCATGTAGTGGAATATCTGGTCTGGTTGTTGCATGAGTTGCTGGTGAGAGATCGTCTGTATTAGTTTCTCCCTCTACTTTGAAGACAGTTACTGTAATGTTCTCTGCTAATTTATTTCGTGATGTAAACCATTCAGCTTCCGCCCAGCTTTTTACAATTTGTTCAGCAAAATGATTTTTTGACGAAAGATCTATTATTTCATTTACTGCATCGTAAACAAGGAGAGTTTTACTCAGACCTTGAGCAGCACAACAAGCTAGTTCTGATTCTTTGTTGTTTAGTAGTGTGATTAAAGCTGCAACATTATATCCACCAATCATTGTCCCTAGAAGCTTTGTTGCCTCTAGAGGGTTTACATGAGGACTAAAAGTTTTTTGTTGAGCTACTGCACTTAGCCAAGAGGCTTTTATATAAGCAGCCTCGTCAACACCAGGAGGAATGCGCTCACTTAACAAATACAACAATTCTTTGCTGTTTAGGTCTTCGGGCTTTTCTAGTAGAGCGGTAAGTTCTTCTGTTTGTTTTGTGGATAGAGGAAGTGCAGGGATACCAATGGCTTCACGTTCTGCCGCTTGCTTGTGATATGCCTTTAGCATTGTTTGAACTCCTGAAAACGGTGGGGAAAGTCAATAATTTTCTTTTCCACCTTCCCATGTCATGAGTCAATCGATGCTGAATTGCAATTCAGCGATGCTTTCAATCGGTTAGTCCTTTAGCCTGGTTGTGATGATTCTTTGATGAAATGAGTACCACCTCTGATCTGCATGTGGTGGAGACTCGGCCTTTAGTCGCTCCTTCTCTTCTTCATAATGATTTGCCAATAGATGCCAAAGCGGCAAGTACTGTCTCTGTGACTCGAAAGCGTATCCAGGCAATTCTTAACGGTACTGAGTCTCGTTTATTGATTATTGTTGGACCCTGCTCAGTTCATGATGTGCAGGCTGCTAAAGAGTATGCAGCGCAACTTCAAATTTTGCGTCAGAGATATATCGATCATTTGGAGATAGTAATGCGAGTTTATTTTGAAAAACCTCGTACGACTGTTGGGTGGAAAGGCTTTATAAATGATCCACATTTAGATGGTTCTTATGATATCAATACTGGTTTGAAACGTGCTCGGTCCTTGTTGTTGGATTTGGCACGGGATGGAATACCTGCTGCAACAGAATTACTTGACCCAGTTGTGCCTCAATATATTGCAGATTTAATAAGTTGGACGGCTATCGGAGCAAGGACTACTGAAAGTCAAACTCATCGTGAGATGGCTTCTGGATTATCTATGCCTATAGGATATAAGAATGGTACAGATGGGACTGCTTCAATTGCCATTAATGCAATGCAAGCTGCCTCCAAACCGCATCATTTTCTTGGTATCAACCATGATGGTCATGCTTCTATCGTGAAGACCACAGGGAATCCTGATGGTCATTTGGTTCTGCGAGGAGGTAAGCAAGGTACTAATTACCATCAGGAGGCAGTTCAAGAAGTAGTTAATCAATTATCAAATGCTGGTTTATGTGAGCGTGTGATGGTTGATTGTAGTCATGGCAATTCCAACAAGGATTTCCGTAGACAAGCTGATGTTTTGCATTCAGTTGCAAATCAGATTCGTCATCAATCACAGCATGTAATGGGAGTAATGTTAGAAAGTCATCTTGTGGAAGGTAATCAAAAATTACCCGAAGACTTATCTACACTTGTTTATGGCAAAAGCATTACTGATGCATGTATTGATATATCTACAACAGAAAAACTTCTTGAAGAATTAGCACGAGCTGTCGGTTCTATTTCTTCTTAATACTCTAGCTTTTCTTCTTGTTTTTATAGGCCTACCATCCAGGTCCAGGCAAATCCTATTCCAATTGGCACAGTTATATTGTCGATTCCCCATGGGCCTATTTGTTCCAGTAGTGTTGCTAATAAGGCTATTCCAAGTATTGGTAGTGAATGTAGCTCTCCTCCACTGCAAAATGTAGTTAATATTAAGATTATACTACTCATAAAAATCATCGTAGTTGTACCAGCTATTGATTTTTTTTGGCCAAATATTAGCCAGCTAGGAGATTGAATTGTATAACCGATTAACCCTGCAAGGCCGTCCCCGAATGCCATTACTAGAACACCTGAGCATACCGCTAACGGATTATTATTCCAAAATATAATTAATAATATAGATATACTTAATCCATAGGCAATAGTGCCAATACTTTTTCTCGAAATATCTTCAATGGTAGGAATTATTCGCCATTTGAAATTGATTAAAAGAGCACAAGTAATGAACATTGCAATAGGAATTGCTATATTTGCTGAAATATCTAGCCACCAGGCTAATGGAATGACAGGTCCAGTACCTATATGAACAATTTTCCGGCTCAATTCTTTTTGTTCTGGCCATATTGCTTTACATTTAATGGCTGATATAAGGACTATTCCTATCCAACCAACAATAATTAATATTGATTTGATGGTATTCAAATTTTGATTTATGCAGCTTGTTGGTGAGTAGTCATGACTCGTAATTTTAGGATTGCTTTTGCCTCTAATTGTCTTACACGTTCTCTGGAGACATTGATTTGTCTTCCGATTTCGGCAAGTGTTAAAGGTTCTTCTCCATTAAGTCCAAATCTTAATCGAAGTATTTTTTGTTCTCTTTCATTCAACTGCGACAACCACCCACCTAGGTGTTCTTTTTGAATGCTGCGATCCATTCCTTCCATAGGTTCATCACCATTGGGGTCGGGAATAAGTTCACCAAGAGTGCTGCGATCTTCTTCGCCACGTGCATGGGCATCAAGTGAGGCGCATGGTGCACTTTGTGAAACTAAGTCTTCTAAGTCTTTAGGTTCTATACCCATTGCATGAGCTAGTTCTAATCGATTGGGTTGACGACCAAATCGGTGAGATAACTCTCTAGAAATACGGCGCATTTTAGAAAGTTTTTCACTGATATGAATTGGGAGACGAATTGTGCGTGCGCTGTTGTCAATTGCTCTGGTCATGCCTTGCCTAATCCACCAATATGCATAGGTTGAAAACTTATATCCCATAGCTGGATCAAATTTGTCGACTGCTCGTTCTAAGCCAATGGCTCCTTCTTGTACTAAATCTAGAAGCTCTAGGCCTTGATTTTGGTATTTTTTGGCCACACTTACAACAAGTCTAAGGTTCGCTGCCATCATTCGATCACGTGCACGTTTCCCCATTCGAATTTGGTGCTTTTGACGACGACTTAGATCATCTTTGGATATGTTCAATAATTCTTTCATTCCTTGAACGTGGTGAGCTAATTCAATTTCTTCTGCTGGAGTGAGAAGAGGAATTCTTCCAATACTGCTTAGATAGAAGCCGATAGCATCTGTTCCTAGACGCCCATTTGTACGTTGTTGTCCTCGAGATTGTTGACTTTTAAATCTATTTTTGCTTGTTGTTTCAGCTGACTTTGATGCTAAAGCGTCTTGATCTGATTGGATTACTAAAGAATCCTTTTCAGATTCCAGAGGGATCCCCATCACCCTGGCCTCCTAAAAATTAGATTTGGCCGGAATTTAGCACTTTTATACCAATTTAGACATAATAAATCGGAAATCTTTCAGTAAACTATGCACAAGCCAAAAGCATATTTCTTACTCGGTAATACCATGAACATGGTGAAAAATTTTTAGAGATCTCTTCTTATTTGTCTAAGTAATTATACTTTGGATATGTCTTTATCCCAGAGCTCTATTAATTGAGTTTGAGAGCATATTTCTGTTTCATTTGGGTGTCGCTGGACATAGCTTCCATCATTTTGCATTTCCCAAGCTCCTCGGTTGTCATCTAGATATAGTTCTAGTAGTCCTTCTAACTTTTTCTTTAGGTCCTTGTCATGAATAGGTGTAACTGCTTCTACTCGCCTGTCCAAATTTCGTCTCATCCAATCTGCGCTTCCAATATAGACTTCTGATTCCTCATGATTTCCAAACCAAAAAATACGTGAATGTTCTAGAAATCTACCAATGATACTAATTACTCTTATGTTTTCGCTTAATCCAGCTTTGTTTGGATAAAGACAACACATGCCTCTGATGATCAGCTCTATTTTTACTCCTGCATTGGAAGCTTTGTATAGCTTGTTAATAATGGACGAATCAACTAAGGAGTTAAGTTTGGCTCGTATGTGTCCAGTTCTACCATTTTTAGCATGATCAATTTCACGATCAATTAATGATTCTATCCCTTTCCTGAGGGTGACTGGAGCGACTAAAAGTTTTCGAAATGATTGTTGTTTTGAAAATCCAGTTAGATAATTAAATAGTTGTACGAGATCTTTGCCTAATTCTGGATCAGCAGATAATAATCCTAAATCAGTATAGTTTTTGGCACTTTTTGAATTATAATTACCTGTTCCTATATGTACATAGCTTTGAAGATTTGAATTTTCTTTACGTACCACTAAAGTAATTTTTGTATGTGTTTTAAGGCCTAGAACACCATAGACAACATGAACGCCTGACTGTTCTAAATGTCTGGCCCATTGAATATTATTGTCTTCATCAAATCGAGCTTGTAATTCAACTAATGCCATAACTTGTTTTCCATTTTCGACCGCTCGAATTAAGGCTTTGATAATTGCTGAATCTTTTGAAATACGATATAGAGTCATTTTGATTGCCATTACAAGTGGATCATCAGCTGCTTGATTTATAAATTCTTCAACAGAACTGTCAAAAAGATCATATGGATGCATCAGCAGAATATCTTTACGTTGAATAATAGAAAAGATGCTTTCAAATTTATATTCATCATGTGACTTTTGCCCTAATAAGCATTGTTGACTTTTTTGTAAAATTACTGGAGTTAAACCCTTATGAGGCTTAAATTTAATTTGTTCAAAGGGAAGAGTACTTAAGCTAAACAGTTCATCCATGCCAAGTAATCCGTCTATTTGATAAAGATCATCTTTTTCAAGACCCATGCTTTTTAGTAATAAATTGCTCAATTCTTTTGGCATTTGTTTGGAAACTTCAAGTCTTACGATTTCCCCTCCAGTTCGACGTTTGCGTAAACCTTCTTCTAATGCACTCATAAGATCATCTGCTTCGATATCTCTTAATGCAAGATCTGCATCACGAGTAACACGGAATAAGTAATGTTCTACTATTTCCATTCCAGGAAATAGTAGTTTTAAATTAGCAGCAACAATCTGTTCAATTGGTATGGCAGTGTAAAGGGACTGTGGATCTCTTTGATTGAGACTTGTTGGGATAGGAATTAACCTCTCCATGGTTTTACGAGGAACCTTGATACGTGCAAATTGTTTTTGTTTTGTATGTGGATCGCAAATGAGGACAGCAAGATTTAGGCTTAGATTACTTACAAATGGGAAAGGATGGGCTGGATCAACAGCTAGAGGAGTTAAAACAGGAAAAATAGATTTCTCGAAATATTTATTCACCCAAAGGCATTGCTTAGGAGTTAGTTCTTCATAATCAAGAATATAAACCTTCTCTTTTGTTAGTCGTTTTTTTAGATCTATAAGATAATGATTTTGTTGCTTTTTGATTAAAGAAAGGATTTGTAATCGAATATTATTTAGTTGATTTGAAGCGCTTTGACCATCTTCACTCTTTTTAGTTATGCCTGCTTCTACTTGTGATTTCAATGATGCAACCCGAACCATGAAAAATTCATCAAGATTATTGCTGAAAATTGCACTAAATTTTGCTTGTTCTAATGGCGGCGTGCGAGTGTCTAATGCTTGTAATAATACACGTTCATTAAAGTCAAGCCAACTTTTTTCGCGATTTATAAAAAGGTGTTGTTCTGAATAATCTTTTTTCATGTATTTAGCTTCAATATGAGAAGCCTGAACAAGGCTGGATGGGGACTGTCGTAATAAATACTACGCATTTAATATTTATCATAAACTAGAGTCTCTTTTGGCCTCAGAGAATTCATTACCTGTAATTAGTATAATGACTATGATCAGTAGTAGTGTTGTGCCAAAGAATGGACTTTTATGTCCTATTAAGTCATAAGACAACCCAGCAAATGTTGCTCCTAAGAAAGTTCCAAGACTTTGTAGTCCTTGTAGGCTACCTAAGATAACGCCTTGCCCATTTTCATTTAGTCTGCGCGAGATTAATGCTCTCAGACATGGCGTGACAAGTCCAGTACCAATTGCTAGTAACGCAACTGAGCTGAAAACTGTGGGGATTGAATTGTTGATGTTGGCAAGTGTTAAGAGTATGCATCCTGTGATAACGAAACCAGTACCTGCAAGAGTTAGTCTTCTTTCTCCAAATAATTTTACTAGAGGCCCTATTAACCCACCTTGTACAATCATAGCTACGACTCCTACAACAATAAAAGCTTGACTAGAAAGTTGAGGCCCCCAATTAAATGATTCTTTGAGATACAATACTAAAATAGCTGTGAAGCCATTAAATGCCATAAAAAATATGAAAAATGCTAAACATACTTTTCTAGATAATGGATTTTCAAAAACATTTTTTAGTTGACTAAGTGGGTTTAATTGTCTTTTGCGAGGTAGGGAATTTCGTTTAGCCTTAGGTAAGGTTTCTGGAAGAAAAAAGATGACTAGGTATAAATTTATCAATGCAAAGACGCTTGCTGCCCAAACTGGAAGTGTCACACTAAATTGTGCAAGACTTGTCCCAAGACCGGGTCCAAGTATAAAGCCTAGTCCAAATGCCACACCAATTAGACCAAAAGTTTTTGCACGATTTTCTGGTGTTGAAATATCAGCTAAAATTGCAGTAGCTGTAGCTGCAGTTCCTCCACTTATTCCGTCAATTACCCTTGCAGTAAATAGGCAAATGAGCGGTAAAATTGCAGCCCATGCTGGTAAGAAACTGTTCCAATTAAGGCTTACTGTGACAGCAAATAACACAAGTCCGATGACCGAGCCAGAAACACAACTAATGATTATTGGTTTGCGACCAAATCGATCACTTAAGGCTCCAATTAGAGGAGCTACAGCAAATTGAGATATTGCATATGTACCTGCCAGGAGCCCTAGAGTACTTCCACTGCTTGTGAATCGCTCTAATAAAAAAGGTAATAAGGGAAAGACGATTGTTTCTCCTAATCTGTCGTTTAGGAGAGTAATAAAAGCACTGAGAAGTGTTGGAATTTTTGGTTTTGGGACAGTTGTGCTCATCATGATGGATTTAATGATCTCACGGAATTAGGTCATTGGATTTGATGGTTGAGACATCAATTTGCTCTAAACATTTTGAAATTCACTTGAAAGATTTGATTTCAATCTAGTGAGAAGTGTCTATGTACATGAAATTTCTCTTCCAGTGACAAGTAGTTCTACCCTCTCTCAAATTAACTCATTGCCTGGATTAGCCTGGTTAAAGGTGCTTTAGAAGTAGCCTGATTGAGTGATTTGGTTTTATCACCTATGAAAATGAGTATCGCAGCCTTTGTGATTGATAGCTTGGCTTTACTTTATTGTTTTGGATGATTTATGTATGGAGCTCATACTTCTCTTGATTAACCCCATAGAATTGGAAGCGTATTAAGAACGCCAAATATTGTTCACAACCATAGTAAGTATATTTAGTTTTAGACTCTTTGAGAATATATGGACAATTAATAAACTTCAAACCATAGCAATTATTAGTGGTTTTAGTTAGATTTTTTATGGAAAAGATGTTTTATTGCTCCGCTGAATGATTTGCTATTGAAAAATCAATTATTATCAATTAGCATAATCATTCAGTGATATCAAGCTGGTTCCTCCAGTTGATCAGAGCCTCTAAAGTAGATTTATTTGAATTAGACATGACAATATCTTCAGCCTTGTTGAGTCCTTCCTTTAGTGTTTTTGTGTTTTCACTTAACCATAAATAAACACCGGAATTCCAAATTACAGCATTCCTCAATGCTCCTTTTTGTTGAAGCAATTGTATAGCTTTTTCTTTCCAGTCTGCAAACTCTATCCATCTTTCATCTTTACAGGCATAATTACCTTCTTCTGGATGAAGGATTATTCTTTTCATTTCAGCATTTTTCATTACGCCGGTTATACAAGCCCTACCTGTTGAGAGGTCAGTACTTCCTTCAAGGCCTTTTATAGAAATCATATTTGGTTCCCCTATTAATTTGAGGGTTTGCCAAGCTCTGCTTTCAGTTGGAGGATGCACAAATCCACTGATAATTAAGTGGTTACCTTGATGAGCTGTCCATAAAAGTTCCATGCTTGCTATTGGTGGTCGTTTGCCTAGTTCATCTCGATAACTGATGAGTGTTTCGGCTTGAGTGAAATGTTCTGGTTGATAAATAAAGGCAAATCCAGTTTTTTCAAAGCCAATTTGTACCTGTTTAATTGTTAATCCCGATAAGTTTAACCCTAAGGCATTGAAAAGTTCTAGAGTGGTAATTCCATATTTTGTCGGCATTCGCTTTCCTCCTTGCAAGATCACTGGTTGACCTGCACTGAGCAAAGTGAGTGTTGTTAGGGGATAAATTGGTGCAGTTTTCGAGCGTCCATCGAATGGCATTCCAAAACAAATAGGCCTTTGTTGATTTTTTTTAGAAATTAGTTTGGGTCCTAATTCGAAGTATGTATCAAGCATTCCTGCAAGTTCGTCTGGCTCAGGACGACGTATACGATGAGCGATCATAAATGCTCCAATTTGAGCAGGAGTCGGTTGCCCAGAAATCATTAGTTTTAATGCTTTGGCAGATTCTTCACGTGTCAAGCCATGACTTGTATGTTCACCACTTCCAATTTTTTTCAGGTAAAATTTGAATAGTTCTTGAGATTCAGTCACGATAAAGGTCTTTTCTATTTAAAAATAATCATTCTTCATCGGTATTTATTGATGAAGTAGCAATTGCTACTAATGTTATTGATTCTATTAAACAATTTTTATTTCAAGACTTGAGTTTGCTTTCATATTAGATATAGAAGATGGAGAGACAATTGATTTTTGAAATCGGCCTTGATGCTTTACTTGTTTGATAGCAAGCTAATGACGCCTACTTGCTACTGAATTTTGACGTACTGACCATGACATCAGTGAAATATGGAACTGTATATCTTGTAGGTGCTGGACCCGGCGATCCAGATTTATTGACTGTAAAGGCTTGTCGTTTATTAAATCAATGTGATGCTCTGATTTATGACTCTTTAGTTCCGCAAGAACTACTGGACTTGGTTCCTTCATCTTGTCATTGCCATTTTGTTGGTAAGAGACGAGGACATCACTCTGTTCCACAGAGCAAGATTAATTCCATACTTCTTGGCATGGCGCAAGAATACTCTTGTGTTGTTCGTCTTAAGGGTGGAGATCCTTTTTTGTTTGGTCGGGGGGCAGAAGAAGCTGCTTATTTGACGGACCGTGGAGTATCTGTAGAGGTAGTCCCTGGTGTTACTGCAGGTATTGCTGTTCCTGCGTATATAGGAATTCCTGTGACTCACCGATGCGCAGGATCTTCTGTGACTTTTGTCACTGGACATGAAGGTATTGATAAACGTCGTCCATCAGTTAATTGGCAAGCTTTGTCAAAAGCTAGTGATGCTTTGGTTATTTATATGGGGTTGCATAACCTTCAACATATTGTTTCTGAATTGATCGCAGGTGGGTTGAATCCATCTACTCCATCAGTAGTTATTCAACAAGGAACAGTTGTTGGCCAAAGGTATGTTAAAGCTTCTCTAGATAAGCTTGCAGCTGAAGCTGGTCGACTTTATTTTTCGTCTCCAGTAATAATTGTAATTGGCTCAATAGTTGATTTTCAAGTTGCAGATGTCTCACCAGATCCGGCCAATATAACAATGCCTATTTTGTTTGATTAAACTTTTAAATCTCTTCATTGATTAATGATTCCCATAAACTCTTGGGATTAGTATAGGGGCGTAAAGAGTATTGATTTAATTTGACAATTGATCTACAACTCAGACTATTAATTAGTAGCCATTGATCTTCTGCTTGAGGTTCTGGAGAGAGCTTAGTTTCTTTGAAAAGTCCTTTTTCTAACCCCTGTTGTCTCATAATGCCAGGTAAACAGCCACTCTTTAAACGAGGAGTAAGCCATTGGCCATTGCGATTAACGAGTAAGTTGGCAGTTGCTCCACAACAAATTTCACCAGTTGTACTTTTCAAGAGAGCTTCATCATATCCTGAATTATTTGCCTCATATCTGGCTTGGATGGATTGACTATATCCAAAGTGTTTGCAATGACTGACTCGACTGTTGGCGTTTCTTTGTTCATGACAACTAATCATTGCCAATATTGGATTAAAATATGGCTCACCTGGATTCAACTCTAGCCAAAAGTTGTTGCTTGAATGATCAGGTCTCTTGATGTGGTTAGCAATTCCGTGTTCTGAAGAGTTGCCTCTACTCCAGTTGAGTCGCAATATACCATTTTTTCCTTGTAGTTTTGCCCTTTCAATTGCTTCCTTGATAAGTGGTTTTAGCCATTGTTTATCAGGTGGCTTGGCCATGTTTAATAGAGATGCACTGTGGTCCCAGCGATTGAGATGGCTTGTGAGGAGTTTTGGTTGACCATTTAAAACTAATATTGTCTCAAAGATGCCATCTCCAAGTTTGACAACCTGATTTTGAATACAAATAGTTAAATCTTTTGGGTTACCCCAAATTCCATTTATCCACGCAATTCCATGAGATATGGTCATAATTTATGTTAGAGATTTGAGGAGAGGTATTAATTTCCAATCGAGTTCATTTGCTTCAGTTAATGGGTCAGACTCAGCAACAATGCCACAACCAGCGTGTACTCTTAATGTAGAATTTTTTACTAAAATTGACCGAATGAGAATATTGCTATCAAAGTTCCCGTTCCAGTCTACGTGCAGCATAGAACCACAATATGGTCCTCTTGCGGTTGGTTCTAAGTCATGTAATCGCTGACATGCTCGGAGTTTGGGTGCTCCACTAATGGAGCCACCTGGCCAGCATGCTTGTAAGAGATCAACCCACGTTTGGGTTGATCTCAGAGATCCTCTGATTATTGAGGTTAGATGATGCACATGTGAAAAGCTTTCTAAACCAACTAATTGTGGAACTTGAATTGACCCTGGTGTGCAGACTTTGCCTAAATCATTTCTTAAAAGATCGACAATCATTACATTTTCAGCTCGATCTTTAGCACTACATATCAATTCGATTGCCATATCTAAATCGTCCTTGATAGTTTTTTGTCGAGGCCTTGTACCTTTAATGGGTCTACTTTCTACTACTCCTGTCGATAATACTTTTAGAAATCGCTCGGGTGACGTTGATATTAGTGCCTCTCCTTGAGCAGAACCTGATGCGATGATCATTCCGCCAAAAGGAGAGGCGCAATTGTTTCTGATTTGACCAAATATATCTACTAAACAACTATTATCAGGCAGTGCTGTAGTGCAACATGCAGAGAGATTTGCCTGGAAAATGTCACCGCTGGCAATCCAACTTTTTACTTGCTCCACTTGGTAGATATAATCCTTTTTACTGGTAAGCCATTTCCATGTTTCAATTGGTATTTTGATATCTTCTTTTATTTGATTGGAATTTATTAGTGTATTTTTGGTGATTGATTTTTGGAGCCAAGTTTGAAGGCTTTGAAATCTTTGTGGATCGACTCCTTCTATCCAAAGTTCTCGTTTTTTAAGATCAAATCTTAAAACTGGATCATGACGTGCTATCCAAAGGGTTGCCATATTATCTGCTTTCCATGGATTGGTTGGCTCTATCCAAGCGCCCGCTTCATAGCTCAACCAACCGGTCCAGTGGCCTGGTTCAAGATTTCTCAAGGCCTCAAAAGGATTTAAGGCTCCAGGTTCTTCAGGTCGTCCCCGACAACATATGTGATCAATAGGGTCTATTGCCATAGTGATCCATCTACCTAATTTAGTTCCGTCGCCATCAAGCCAGATCAGACCGTATTTGCCCCACTCTTGAATTAACTTTTTGGCAACCACTAGAGGATTTTGCCAATTACATTGTTGTCGATTTGTAGTAGTCATATGCAATTAGTACTGCAAAGATCTGATCTTCCTACCTTGATTAATGCTGCATCTCTAATGCGGCAACTATCGCAAATTCCGCATGCTTGATTTTGACCGCTGTAACAACTCCATGTCTTTTCAATAGGTATTTTTAAACGTATAGCTTCTTTAACAATTTGCACTTTGTTCCATTTCATCAGTGGTGCCCAAAGTTGGGCTCCATGACCTTCACGGCCAGCTTTACTTGAGAGATTTGCTAAAGCTTGATAGGCCGCTAGGTAGTCAGGTCTGCAGTCTGGATAACCTGAATAGTCCATAGAATTTATACCTAGGACTATTTGTGTGGCACCTCGTGTTTCTGCAAGGCTAAGTCCAAGCGCAATGAATACAGTGTTTCTCCCTGGTACATAGGTGTTTGGGATTCCATCTCCTACACCTTTATTGGGAATAGATTGTTCAAGATCTGTGAGAGATGATCCTCCCCATGCTGCCAGGTTGACATTAAGCTTCAGATGCTCATTTAAATTTAAGAAACTTGCAAGTTCGTTGGCTGCAATTAACTCTTTGCGATGTCTTTGTCCGTAATCGAAGGATAAACCAATAACGTTTTGTCCAGCCTCTAATGCTATAGCTGCTGCAGTTGCAGAGTCTAGTCCTCCTGAAAGTAACGCAATTGTTGTTTTTTTACTCATGATTAATATTTTATTCTTTTTGACATTATAAGTATTAATTTGATTCGATCACATCACTCCTAACCATTTGTGAGTTTGAAGACTTAGTCTCCATTTAGGGTGACTTTTTACATAGTCAAATACGATTTCGTTTGCTTCATTAGATCCCCAGCCTGGTTGCAGGAATAGTAATGCTTTCTTGCGATCCTTTGTTATGTCTCTAGAAGAATGGCTGTTCGTCTTCTCTGCCATTTCTTCTGCAAAGATTAAATCCTTAGATTCATGAATGACTACTTTTAATTCTTGACATGATCCTAATAAGTCAATACGAGGGGGGGCATGACGTTTGGGGGCAAGTGTAATCCAGTTTGGATTACCGCTTAAGGGATTAACTCCACTTGTTTCAAGATGGATTGGTAGACATTCTTTACTATTTATAGTCATCGCATCTCGAAGTTCTTTACATAATTGACTCAGGTCATGATGTAATGGCTCTCCACCAGTAATAACTACAAAGGCAGCCCCTTGTGAGACAGCCTTTATTGTCTTTTTAGCAAGTTCTGGAAGAGGTACTTGTGGATGATTATCTATAGACCACGATTCTTTAGTATCGCACCAGGAGCATTTAACATTACAGCTAGCTAGTCGAATGAAGAAAGCACTCCTACCGACATGCGCACCCTCTCCTTGCACGGAATGAAAACATTCAACGACAGGTAAAGATGCTTCCATTAAGCATGGCTGGAAAGTTCTTCTTGATCGACAGCATTTGATGTTTGACGTAGTGCCTCGTTGGGGGATGATGGAAGTCGAAGTTGTGCTGCTTTGATTAGGCCTCTAAAAAGAGGATGTGGTTTGCCAGGTCGTGATAAAAACTCTGGATGGTATTGACATGCTGCAAAGAATGGATGGCTTGGTAATTCAATCAGTTCTACAAGCCGACCATCAGGGGAAGTTCCACTTATGCTGTATCCCGACTCAAGGAAAAGACTGCGATAAGAGTTATTAAATTCATAACGGTGTCTATGACGTTCATAAACAACTTGTTCCTTATAGAGACTTTCTGCCATTGTGCCTTCTTTCAATCTGCAGGGATAAACTCCTAGGCGCATTGTGCCTCCTAAATCAACTACATCTTGTTGTTCTGGAAGTAAATGAATTACAGCATGCTTAGCATTTGGATTAAGTTCAGCACTTGTTGCACCTTCCAGGCCGGCTTGATTTCGAGCCCATTCCATGACTGCACATTGCATGCCTAAACAGAGGCCAAGGAATGGTACACGTTGTTCTCTAGCCCAACGAATAGAAGCAATTTTTCCGTCAACACCTCGATTACCAAATCCTCCTGGGACTACTACAGCATCCATGCCTTTGAGGAGATTGTCTACTCCTTTGTTTTCAATTTGTTCGGCACATACCCAATGAAGGTCAAGGGATGCATCTTGTGCGATACATGCATGACGTAATGCCTCAACTACTGATAAGTAGGCGTCATTCAGTTGAACATATTTTCCTACTAATGCGACTTTTACTTCAGGCCCAGGATGACGAAGCTTATGTACTAATTGAGCCCAGTCTTTTAGATCACTATCGTGATCAGCTAAGTCTAGTACAGTCAATACTTCCTTGCAGAGCCCTTCATTCTTGAGAGCAAGTGGAACAGAATATATGCTATCTGCATCTAATGATGAAATAACAGCATGGTTATTTACTCCGCAAAAACCACTGATTTTTCGCTTTAGATCTTCATTAATGGTTCTATCACTGCGACAAACTAGTAGATCTGGTTGAATCCCAATTGAACGTAATTCTTTGACTGAATGTTGAGTTGGCTTGGTTTTTAACTCTCCTGATGTATTGATGAATGGCAGTAGCGTAACGTGCACATATGCAACATCTCGTCTTCCAACGTCACCTCTAAATTCACGAATGGCTTCTAAAAAAGGCAATGATTCGATATCTCCAACAGTTCCCCCGATTTCAGAAATAATTACATCTGCCCCGCTATTGGCAGCCACTCGATGTATCCTTTCGCGGATTTCACCGGTTATGTGTGGAATGACTTGTACAGTACCCCCGTCATAGTCCCCTCTTCGCTCTTTGTTGATTACAGATTGATAGATGGATCCTGTGGTCACACTATTGAGTCGAGACATGGCTGTATCTGTGAAGCGTTCATAATGTCCAAGATCTAAATCTGTCTCTGCACCATCTTCTGTCACGAAGACTTCGCCATGTTGGAATGGGCTCATGGTCCCTGGATCCACATTTAAATATGGATCGAGTTTTAAAATTGAGACGTTATATCCACGAGACTTCAGTAGACGACCCAAGCTTGCGGCTACGATCCCTTTCCCGATGCTAGATACAACTCCACCGGTGACAAAGACGAACTTAGCCATTGCTTTTTAGATGACTCTTTATAGTAACTCTTTTAGTATTAACGCCAAGTGAAATTACATTGAATATTAAATTCATTTTTCAAGAATCCAAGTCTTGAATGTACTCAGTCACCTTAGAGCATATTTCCGGTTGCCTTAACTTTAATAAGGCTCTGGTTTCAAGTTGTCTCACTCGTTCTCGAGATATATTTAATTCTTCTCCTATTTGCGTTAAAGTCATTGCATTATCATCATCTAAACCAAATCTTTTTCTAAGAATAATTGCCTCTCTATTTGTAAGTTCTCCTAGTAAGATTTCTAGGTCTGCATGTAAATGATTTCGTGTCAGTTTCTCCTCAGGAGTGGGGGACTCATCTTTAATTAGATCTCCAAGTTGCATGTCTTCGCTTAAGCTGATTTTAGCTTCTAAAGAAATAGATCGTGGAACTCTTGAAAGAGTTTGCCTTACAGTTTCTTGGCTTATGCCTAATGCATTAGACAAGTCACTTATTGACGCTAGACGTCCTTCCTTGGTTGCAATTTCTTGTTGTACACGTTTGATTCTGTTTAGTTTTTCTGTGATATGAACTGGTAGACGAATTGTTCGACTTTGTGTTGCGATTGCTCGTGTAACCCCTTGCCTGATCCACCAATAGGCGTAGGTGCTGAAGCGAAAACCACGTTTTGGATCGAATTTTTCCACTGCTCTTTCTAAACTAAGAGTTCCTTCCTGCACAAGATCAAGTAAATCTAGGCCTCTTTGTTGATATTTTTTTGCTACAGCTACTACTAAACGCAGATTGGCTTGGATCATCTGATTCTTTGCTCGTCGACCATCTCTGAGTATCTTTTGCAAATTGTTTGGATTTAGGCCTGATATCTTTCCCCATTCTTCATATCCATCATTTAATTTTTTCTTGAGAGCAATAAGGCTAAGATTAGAAGCATTGGCTAATTCTTGAAGAGTTGGCCAATGACAAAAATGGGCAGATTCTCTTTGCTGTAATTGCTCAAGTGTTAATAATTGATCAATAATTTTATTTTTAGAAGCCAATTCTTTTTGTTGAAAAAGAAGTGACTGTCTGCGTTGGACCAGTCTTGCTAAAAGTACCTCTTCTTCATTAGTTAGCAATTCAACTCGGCCAATTTCCTGTAGATATAGACGAACCAGGTCGGTACTACCGCCTTTGCGGATGCGAGCCTCCCCGGTTTTTGGGGGTGTTTTCTTCACGCTGATTAATGGAGGTACTTTCTTAGGATTGATGAATATTCAGCGAGCTGCTCAAAATCATTGGAATCTATTCGGGATCTTCCCAGGTACTCACTATATGTAGTTCTTCAAGTTGATTGCCGGACACATCTGCAGGGGCTTCAGTCATCAAACAACGAGCTTGTTGTGTTTTAGGAAAGGCAATTGTATCTCGAATAGATTCTTCGCCTGTTAGAAGCATAACAATTCTGTCTAAACCGAATGCAAGCCCACCGTGAGGAGGTGCACCTAGACTTAGTGCATTTATTAGAAATCCAAATTGTTTTTTTGTTTCTTCTTCTGATAGTCCAATGGTTTGAAAGACTTGTTTTTGAAGATCTGGATTGTGAATACGTAGTGATCCACCTCCAAGTTCTAAGCCGTTTAATACAAGGTCATAGGCTTGAGCACGTGCCTTAGGAAGGTTTGTTTCCCAAGAGGTTTTTTCATTTCCAATATCTTCATCATTGGGGGCACAAAAGGGGTGGTGAAGAGCTTCATATCTGTTTTCCTCATCATTGAATTCGAACATTGGAAAATCTACAATCCAAAGGAAGTTCCATTGATCTTTGTTGATTAGGTTTAGCTCATTAGCTAAAAACTGTCTGATGCGATCAAGTGCCTTATTTACAATTTGAGTTGCACCAGCTCCGAAGAGAATTAAATCACCTGATTTTGCTTTTGTTCTTAAAAGAAGTTCTTGTTTCTGAGTATCATTAAGGTTGTCTTTAATAGCACCAATTGTATCAATTTCTCCTCCTTCACGAACTCTAATAAAGGCCAGACCGCCTGCACCAGCTTTTTGCGCTTCGCTAAATATGTCGCCCCCTGGTTTAATTCTTACGTTACTAATTGATTCGTTGCCACCTTTAACTGTAATGCATTTAACACATCCACCAGCCGCAATAGCATTTGCAAAAATTTTAAAACCTATATTCTTTACTAGATCATTAATTTCAACAAGTTTCATGTCATATCGAGTATCGGGACGGTCAGTCCCATATTGATTCATTGCTTCAAGCCATGTCAGCTTCGGAAAGGGTCTTGGTAGATCAATACCTTTGACTGTCTTCCATATTTCAGCTATTAAATTTTCATTGAGTTCCATGATTGCTTCTTGTTGCATGAAGCTCATTTCTATATCTAATTGAGTAAATTCTGGTTGTCGGTCTGAACGAAGATCTTCATCTCGAAAACAACGTGCTATTTGGTAGTAGCGTTCTAATCCGCCTACCATTAGCAGTTGCTTGAAGAGTTGAGGAGATTGAGGTAATGCAAACCATTCACCTCCACAAACCCTTGAAGGGACTAAATAATCTCGTGCACCTTCGGGTGTGGAGCGAGTTAAAATAGGAGTTTCAACTTCAATAAAACCTTCATTTTCCAAGAACTTCCTAGCTGTTTTGATTGTTTTATGTCTTAAACGCAAATTACGATTCATTCTTTCTCGACGAAGATCTAGAAAACGATATTTCAATCTGAGTTCTTCTTTGACATGCTCTTCTTCGTGAATCGATACAGTGAAAGGTAAGTTGCTACGTACCTGGTTCAGTACTGTTAAATCCTCAGATAAGACCTCGATCTCTCCGGTGTCAATTTTTTGGTTAAGAGCCTCGGTGGGTCTGGGTCTTACTAAACCTGTGACTTGTAAAACAGTTTCATTCCGAAGACTTTCAGCAGTCTGAAAAAGTGTTGCGCCTTGATTGGGGTCCACCGTGATCTGAACGGTTCCGCTCTGATCTCTTAGGTCAATAAAGATGACACCACCGTGATCGCGACAGCGATCTACCCATCCACATAATTGAACTTTTGAACTGATGTGGGTTTTGCGCAGTTCGCCGCAACCAATGCTGCGCATATCAAAGGATTTCAGAACCAGAAGTGAGTTTCCCATAGGAGCATCGACTAGTGCTCCTTTGATGATGAAAGACTTTCTCTTTTCCTTTTGTAGAAGGGGCGTTTTACTACTGTTGCAGGATATTCCGTGCCTCTGATAAGGATGGTGAGGATACTTCCGATTTTGCTGTATTCGATTGGGACATAAGCAAGAGCAATTGCTTTATTCAAGGTTGGTGACCAGGATCCACTAGTGATCTGCCCTATGGGGTGGCCATTGTGTATGACTTTGTAACCATGGCGTGCTATAGCCCTGCCTTGCATTTTAAGTCCTACTAGTCGATTCTTCACTCCTTCTTGGGCTTGTTTTTCTAATGCGCGACGTCCTATGAAGTTTGATGGCATTTCTAGATGTACTAGCCAGCCGAGGCCAGCTTCAAAAGGTGTGGTTTCGCTATTGATGTCATTTCCATATAGATGCATGCCTGCTTCTAATCTCAAGGTGTCTCGAGCCCCTAATCCACATGGTGTCACGCCTTTTTGGATAAGTTTTCGCCATAATGCTTTTCCTGTGTCAGCACTTAGTAGGAGCTCGAACCCTTGCTCTCCTGTATACCCAGTGTGAGCTATAAACATGCTTTCAGATGTTGTTAACTCTAGGTTTTGAATTTGAACTTGACGATGCCCGAACGGAGGAATTAATTTTAAAGATATATCGATAAATTCTTGAAGAATTTCGATAGTTTTAGGCCCTTGTATGGCGATTAGTATTTTATTTTCTTTTATATCTTTGATGGAAATATTTTTTGGAAATAGATGTTTCTCTATCCAATTTTTATCACTCTCTGTTGATGCTGCATTTACTATTAAAAGAATATTTTCTATGTTATTGTTATTAACTCCTAGATCATAAATGATTAGATCATCTATAATTCCACCTTTTTCATTTAGTAGTACTGTGTAGATTGATTCATTTGGACCAATTCTGTTTAGGTCAGTTGGGACTAATGACTGAAGAGCATCTTTTGGATTGTTGCCTTCGAGTAGAAGAATTCCCATATGTGATATATCAAAGATTCCAACTTCTTTTCGTACTGCTTGGTGTTCATGAATTAGCCCGGTGAATTGCACCGGCATTTGCCAGCCTGCGAAGTTCACCATTCGACTACCTGCCTTGAGGGAGTCTTCGTAGAGAGGAGTTTGGTTTGTTGCCATCACTTTGGTTGGGTTGGACAAACGTGTGTTGAAAATAGATTCTCAGAAGCGGAAGGAAACACGTAGATTTTTGTGAGTGGTAGTTCTATACAGGAACTGTCACTAGTCTGTGTGTCTTCAGGGCTTTTTGATGTCCACGAAACGATGTTGTGGGACTTGTCAGCATTGTTGTGCTGGCCAGGTTAACTCTGACCACTGGTGCCGCTTGAGGCGGATCACAGTTCACTCTGAGATAGTTTTATTTGCTTTGTGTCATCACTGGACTCAGCGTCCCCCGTCTTTACCAAGGTTGCCAGAAAAGAGCTTGGATCTTTCCGCAGATCGGCAGTTGGAATTTGAGCGTGCTCTTGTGAGCACTGATAACTAGGGCAAAAGCTTCAGCTGAACTCCTAGCTTGTCAAATTAAAAAATCAATTTTTTATGATCATTTAATGCTTAAAATTGTTTGGCTGTAAATTATCAACTTAGAAGCATAATTAAGCTTCTAGTAACTTTAGCCGCAAGTAGACTACTGTTTCCAGTTGAATCCCAATGAGGCGATAATTCAACTATATCGCCTCCAACAAGATTATGCTTTTTAATTACATCTACAATTGCTGCAAAATCATTCCAAAGGAATCCTCCTGGTTCAGGGGTGCCAGTACCAGGTAATATGCTTGGATCAAACCAATCCAAATCAATAGTGATATATATAGGTTGCCCTAAATGAGGAGCTAGTGCTTGCTCAAATGATGTTGCTTCATGACCAGATTTAAAACTTATAAGTCGTTTGGTTGTATTTAGTTCTTCAAATTCTTGTCTCGTGCCACTTCGAATCGCCAATTGAAATAGTTTGTTGCTGGGGAGAACTTCCAAGCATCTACGCATAGTGCAGGCATGGCTATGCTTATTCCCTAGCCAAGAATCACGTAAGTCAGCATGAGCATCTAGTTGAATTAATATTAAATCTGAATAGATTTCAGTCATTGCCACAATTGCTCCTGAAGTTATTGAATGTTCTCCACCTAGCAATAAAGGTTTAAGTCCAAGGTTCACTATTTGCGTAGTTGCTTCTTTAACGACATTAATGACTGGTTCAGGTGCTCCATTAGAAATTTGTAATGAACCAAAATCGGCATATTGAATTTCCTCTAGATCAAGTTCAAGTTGTGGGCAATAAGTTTCTAATCCGTTACTAACTTCTCTAATGGCAGAAGGGCCAAAACGTGTTCCAGGACGGAAGGATGTGGTTCCATCGTATGGGACACCATATAACCCCACCGCGCAATTCTGGTGATTACGTTGAGCACCCATAAAAATGGCACCTTCTTTATCAAAAGAAATATGTTTTTTCAATTGCTTAACTCACGTTCTACAAATGCTGGAATTGCGTTAAAAGCTCCTTTTTGCCATTTAGGACTCCATATAGCACATTCTTTTGTAATTGATTCTGCTCTACTCTTTTTTGGCAATAAATATCTGTGGGAGTCGGTAGCTGCAAATGTCCAACTCCACCAGCCACTTGGGTAGAGAGGAACAGAACCATATAAAGGATCTGCATAGCCAAATATTTTCCTTATTGTTTTAATGATTTCAATATGAACTTTGAAAAAAGATTCTGGAGATTCGCTTTGAGTGGCAAATACTCCACCGGGTTTCAGTATTCGTTTGCAATCATGAAAGAAAGTTTTGTTAAATAGACCTTCAGATGGTCCTTTTGGATCAGAACCATCCACGATGATTACATCGTAAGTTGAGTCTTTTGAGTTGGAAGCCCATTTAATACCATCATTTATGTGTACATTTAGTCGTGGGTCTTGCCATGCCTTTTGGCCAAGACTTGGGAGATATTTTTGGCTTAACTCTATTACACGACTATCTACTTCTACCATGTCTATATGTTCTATTTCGTTGTGCTTGAGGCATTCTCGAGCTGTTCCACCATCACCACCACCAATTATCAATATTGTTTGAATTTGTTCTGCACCACATAATGCAGGGTGCACAAGAGATTCGTGGTAATGTTTTTCTTGGTGCTCTGCAGTCATCCAGCAACCATCTAGCAACAGCCCTCTACCATATCTAGTACTTTCTATAATAGTGATTTGTTGGAATCTGCTTCGCTCATCGATTAAAATTTCGCCTTCAAGGCCATATCTTACTCCATTATGGTATTCATCAATCCAGTTATTTAAAGGTGCTGTTTGATTGTTCATTCCAATGTACTAAATGAATTTAGTTGGTAAAGTTTAATAAAAAAGTTATTTTTCATTAAAATATTTTTAGCTGCTTTCCATGATTCTGACAGTGTACTATGAGTTTATTCCAACTGCCATGGAAATCCATTAGAAGGGTTTCGGAATTTTTAGACTAATTTAATTAGTTTAGAGATGCTTTTTTTGTTGTAGCTTGCTTGGCATTCATGCCCATTAGATGTGAAAGATACTTAGTGGGTTATCTTTATTACTAGCCTTATTTTTTTCTCCATTGAGTTGGTAAAGGATCTCCATCCTTAATAAGATGAAGCCATGCACTGGCTTCTAACCCACCTGTAATAGCAAGTATTTGAGGGTAATGTTGATTTAAGATTTCTTTAGTGCTTTTGATGGCCATTAGAGGCGTGATAGCTACCTTGAAAGGCATCAAGACAAATAAAATTAAAATTATTACAGTCATTACATAAATCAATCGAATCATTGTCCCAATAAATGGACCATGTGACAGGAAGGATCTATGTGGTATGAACTTGCGGTATGGCCACCAGAAGCTTTTAAGGACCCCCCATCTTTGTAATGGGCGAGACAGAGTATCTAAGTCTGGTGAAAGCCATAATCCACCAACCAAAAATCCAAAAGCGCTAATGGTACCTAGTTGTAATCCTGCGATAAGACTGATCACTAGCCCGAAGGGCAATGTACATGCTTTAGTTGCCTTGTCGTGATTTTGGCCTGTGGCCATTGTGATTTGCAGATGTCAATGTTATAGCCTGACTTGATGCGGCAGAATTGTCGAAATGGGCGATTAGCTCAGCGGTAGAGCGCCTGCCTTACAAGCAGGATGTCCCTGGTTCGAACCCTGGATCGCCCATGTTTAAAAATCCCTTTCATAGAAAGGGATTTTTTGTTTGGATTTTAAATTTGCGTCAGATGATTTATCTGCATTCCTTGTGTTGTTGGTTTGGAGACTTTCCAAGTTCAAAAATCTGGCATCAAGCTCAGAAAGTTTTCTATACTTTTAAAAATAAGATGAAGGAGGAAACATTCTTACCATTACATCAACTGCTGCTGCTGAACTAGGTCGTCAAGCATCGTTTGCTGGGACGCCTGGAGTTATGCATATTGACTTAGTTAATGACACCTGTGGAGAAGGATGGCTGCATATCCGTTTGCGTCCAGGGAAATTCATTGGTATCCCAATAGCTCGGACAGATGGCGTAACCTTATATGCACCTGAAGAACAGTTGCCATTATTTAAAGGATTAATATTAAATTATTATGGTGATTTAAGTGGAGGAGGTTTTTTAATTAGTTCTCCAGAGGGATCTGAAGGTTGTTCTTGTGGTGCAGGGTTTAGGGTGTCAAATCAAGACCAACTTAAAAACCACTAAAAATCAGCTTGATTTTTGAAGAGCCATCCTTTAGCAAGTATGGTTGCTATATTTATATAAATAATAGCCTAATTCTGGCATTAATTTTTTGTAATTAAATGTTGCTTATTTGACTTGATATATATATGAATTACGTATTTAACTTTTTTTGATTATTAGATTTTGCTTCATAATATTAGAATATGTTTTTCAGTTATTCATCTTCTTCTGGAAAGAGCAGTGTGGCTAGCTCATCAGCATCTACATCGTAAACCCTTGCCAGACTCGTTTCAATAGCGCTCGTCACTTCACCTGGTAAAAACCGCATTGCGTTTAGGGCTTCCTCTGCGATCTCATCTGTTAGAAGTTGTTCTTCGCTATCAAGCTTTTCATCATTGATGATTGCCATAACCCAGGTCTGGTATGCATATACCAGATCGGAAAATTCGAGTTCTGGGTCGTTTAAATCCATGATCATGGGCTTTGCCATTAAAGAGGCGACACCAGTTTGACTGTTTACATAGAGTTCTGTCATGAAAGATGCTACGGAAACAACACTTCAATCAAAAGTTTTTGATTTTGCAGTGATTCAATTAGTCCTTCAGCACAGGGATTATTTTCAGCCAGCCTGGAGTCTTGATAGTTGGGTCAAATTTTTAATTTGGCTCGCGCTCAATTGTGGTTTGTCAGGTGACAGAGCAAGTCTTGAATTGTTTGCTAAGGCATTAGGGAGCCCTTTGACCAGTCGTATGAGAAGACTTTTTTTCGAGCGAGAAATAGATGACCTTCAATTAAAGGTGATGGCAGATCCTGCAGATGCAAATGTCCTGGTTATGCCTCTGTCTGGGGGCGGTGAAGTCAGTCTTGAGCAGGCTCAGCAAGTCATTAAGGAGCTTGGGTTGTTGGAAAATGTTGAAAGAGATCAAAAACTTTGGCAAATTCTTGATTCAATCATTGCAATTCCTCGAAAACTTCCCGACACTTCTGTTTGATTTTAAAAAATGATTTTCACTCGCTTTTTGCCAGCATGGAGTGACATGGTTTATTTGTTTCGTTTTGACTGAGCTTTCCTCTACTTCAAATTCTCTTAAGGGGGCTGCTGCATTGCCCAAAATCTATGATCCTCTTGGGACAGAGCATCGCTGGCAGAAAGCATGGGAGAGAACAGGTTGTTTTCAACCGGACCCAAACGCAATGGGAGAACCTTTTTCGGTCGTTATTCCACCTCCCAATGTGACAGGGCTTCTGCATATGGGGCATGCATTTAATACCGCATTAATAGATACGATTGTCAGGTTTCAAAGGCTGCAAGGTAAGAATGTCCTTTGTTTGCCGGGGACTGATCATGCTTCAATTGCTGTTCAATCAATCCTTGAGCAGCAGTTACGTCAAGAAGGTTTAACCCGAGACGAGATAGGGAGAGAAGCTTTTCTAGAGAGAGCTTGGTCGTGGAAGGAAGAAAGTGGAGGACGGATCGTCGATCAGTTACGACGCCTTGGTTATTCGGTTGATTGGAGACGTCAGTGTTTCACGTTGGATGAAAAACTTAGTTGGGCTGTTTCGGAAGCATTTGTTCGTTTGCATCAGCAGGGCTTGATTTATCGGGGCGAATATTTAGTTAATTGGTGCCCTGCGTCTGGATCAGCCGTTAGTGATTTGGAGGTTGAAATGAAGGAGGTAGATGGTTTTCTGTGGCATTTTCGTTATCCGTTAACTCATGGTGCTCTTGCTGATGGAACCACCCATCTTGAAGTGGCGACTACTCGTCCAGAAACGATGCTTGGGGATGTTGCTGTAGCGGTAAATCCGGATGATCAACGCTTTCATCATCTGGTTGGGCAGACGTTGACTTTGCCCTTAGTAGGCCGTGAAATCCCGATCATTGCAGATCTACATGTAGATCAAGAGTTTGGAACCGGTTGCGTCAAGGTCACCCCAGCTCATGATCCTAATGATTTTTTGATAGGCCAACGACATGATCTTCCACAGATCACTGTTATGAATAAAAACGGAACCATGAACCATCATGCAGGCCGTTTTGAAGGACTTGATCGTTTTGAGGCTCGTAATGCTGTAGTGGAGGCCTTAGAAGTGGAGGGTTGTTTGGTGAAAGTGGAACCGCATACCCATAGTGTTCCTTATTCAGATCGAGGGAAGGTGCCAGTTGAGCCTTTGCTTTCTACTCAATGGTTTGTGCGCATGGAGCCTTTAGCCTCAAGATGTCGCTCGCATTTAGCTAAAGGTGAACCAAGGTTTGTTCCAGATCGTTGGGAGAAGGTTTATCGCGATTGGTTGACTGATATTCATGATTGGTGCATTAGCAGACAATTATGGTGGGGACATCGGATCCCTGCTTGGTTTGTTGTAAGCGAAACAGCCGACAAAGTTACTAATAACACTCCATATGTAGTTGCTCGCTCTGAAGAAGATGCTTTAGTTCAGGCCCGTAAAAAATTTGGTACTTCCGTAAAGATTCAACAAGATGATGATGTCCTTGATACCTGGTTTTCTAGTGGACTTTGGCCATTTTCAACTTTAGGTTGGCCTGATGAGGGCAATGCTGATTTAGAACGTTGGTATCCAACTAGTACTTTGGTTACTGGGTTTGACATTATTTTCTTTTGGGTGGCAAGAATGACAATGATGGCGGGAGCATTTACTGGGAAAATGCCTTTTGCAGATGTTTATATTCATGGACTGGTTAGGGATGAACAGAATCGCAAGATGAGTAAAAGCTCAGGGAATGGAATAGACCCTTTGTTATTAATTGATCGTTATGGCACAGATGCTTTGAGATTTGCATTAGTGCGAGAAGTTGCTGGAGCGGGTCAGGACATTCGTCTTGATTATGATCGTGCAAGTGATACTTCATTGACTGTTGAGGCTGCCAGGAATTTTGCAAATAAGTTGTGGAATGCCACACGGTTTGCATTGATTAATATTGGAAGTGAAAATATAAGTAATACTGGAGATATTAATTCTTCATCATTACAACTTACAGATAGATGGATTTTATCTCGATTGGCTAGAGTTAATCGTGAAACGTCTTCACGATATTATGATTATGGGCTAGGTGAAGCTGCAAAAGGTTTATATGAATTTGCTTGGAATGATTTATGTGATTGGTATTTAGAGTTTATTAAACGACGTCTGAATCTAGAGTCAAAAACTGCTCAATCAAGTGTGGCTGATCGTGATATAGCTAGAAACGTTCTACTCAAGGTATTGAATGATTTATTTATCATGCTCAATCCTTTGATGCCTCATTTAACCGAGGAACTTTGGCACGGATTGAATGGAGTTTCTGAGGACACCTTTCTTGCACTTCAATCATGGCCTTCGGTAGAAGTTGACCATTTAGATAGTGAATTAGAGGCTTCTTTTTCAGAATTATTTGATTCGATTAGATTAGTACGTAACTTACGTGCGGTAGCAGGTTTAAAACCATCGCAGTCAGTGCCAGTTCGCTTTATTACGAGTAAGGAATCTTTGGCAGTGACACTTGACAAGGCCAAGAGTGATATTCAGGCATTGACTCGCGCTAGTGCATTAGAGGTTCTTAATCCAAAACAGGCATCATCTCTTCCATCTGTGAAGGGTCTTGCAGGTGTTAGCGGTGAATTAGAGGTTTTATTGCCAATAGAAGGATTGGTAGATTTAGATGCTCTGAAAGATCGCTTGCAAAAAGATATTGGTAAAGCAGAGAAAGAGATTGTGACTTTGTCAGGGAGATTGGCTAATACTAATTTTGTCAACAAAGCACCTGAAAGTGTTGTTTCTGAATGTAAACTTAAACTGGCTGAAGCAGAGTCTCAAGCAGATTTAGCGCGCAATCGCTTGGCAGGGTTGGCATGAGTGACTATAACCTTTTAGTTATTAGAGCCCTACCTGTATAGTCAATTTTCTTCTATCAAATCTTCTTTGAGATACTAATGTTTGATGTTTCTGCTTTATTAGAGTTGTATATTCCTTTTTTGCACTCTCCTAGTGGTGCTTTAATGTTCGTTTTTTTATATATATTATGGATAGTTCTTTTACTGCCAGGTTTATGGTTGACGATGGCAGCAGGATTGCTTTATGGACCATGGCTTGGGACAATAGTTGTATTCCTAGGTGCTTTTTTTGGTGCAGAGCTTGTTTTTTTCTTGTCGCGTACTTTATTTAGAGATTTTGCTCAAGGACAGGTTTCAAAATTTCCAAAATTATTTCTTCTAGGAAAGGCTGTTAGTAGAGAAGGGTTGAAATTAATTTTTCTTAGTCGACTTTCGCCAGTTCTTCCTTTTAGTTTTCTGAATCTTGCATATGGATTAAGTGAAGTTACTTTACGGGATTACACTATTGGATTGATTGGTATTTTGCCAGGAACAATTTTATATTGTTGTCTTGGGGCTATAGCAGGTGATCTTTCTAATTTTAAAAATGTCCTTTTAGAGAACTCAGACTCTAATTCTATAGTGATCAGTTGGGTCGGATTATTGGCAACTGTAGGTGTGGCTTGGTTAGTGATCCGGGCAGCCAATAAAGCATTTCAGGAGTCTGACCCTTTGATTTGATTATCATTAGGGATGTGAAGATCTTTAAGAGTTGCAATAACTATAAACCAACAAAGTCTTATTATATTGACAGGGCCTCGCCTTGTAGAAAGTTCATCAAATTTTGCTCTACCACAAGTTGTTTTGATGAAAAGATGGATTAAGGGTTTTCGCATTATTTGAAAGAAAGTTGATCAACAATTTCTATTTAGATAATAATTGATAAAAGGCCTCCTTGTTTAAAATTGGTATTCCTAGTTGTTGGGCTTTTTGTAGTTTACTACCAGCTTTATCACCAGCTACTAAGTAGTTGGTTTTTGAACTTAAAGAAGTGTTTACTTTTCCTCCAGCCTCCTCGATTAAACTTTTTAGTTTGTCGCGACTCAATGACTCTATAGTTCCTGTGAGAACAAATATTGTTCCATCAAGAGTATACTTCGAGGAAATATTTTTGGATTCATTTTCATTTTTTTCATTTGCTTTTAAAGTGATACCTATACATTGAAGTTGACTTATAAGTATTTGATTAGAAGGAGTTGAAAACCATTGCTTTAATGATTGTGCAATTTCATCACCAATACCATAAAGAGATTTAATTTTTTCAGGTGATGAGCAAGCTGTGTTAGATAACTCTATGATATTGTTAAAGTTTTTCGCTATTGTATTAGCATTTGTTTTGCCTACATGAAGTATTCCAAGACCATATAATTGTTTGTGCCAAGGTTGGGTTTTAGATTTTTCAAGTGAGCTGATTATTTTTTTTGCTGATTTTGTTCCCATTCGCTCTATTTTGCTTAATGAAGTTTCATTTAAGTGATATAAGCTTGCAATTGATTTGACTAATTTACGATTTACTAATTGTTCGATAAGTTTTTCACCAAACCCATCAATATCCATCGATTCCTTACTTACCCAATGACGGAGTGCTCCTTGGAGTATTGCGGGACAGCTATTATTAACACATCTTGTTGCTGCTTCATCAATAGCTTTAATCACTGGTGAATTACATGAAGGACAATTTGTTGGTAATTCAATTGGGAGAGCATTTGATGGCCTTAATTCTTTTAGAACTCGAACTATTTCTGGAATGATTTCACCAGCTTTATGCACCACAATTGTGTCTCCGTAATGTAAACCAAGCTTTCCTATGCGAGCAGCGTTGTGAAGTGTTGCACGAGTAACTGAAGTTCCTGCAAGAGTAATTGGTTCAAATTCGACAACTGGGGTGATTACCCCTGTGCGACCAACTTGACAAGTCATTTTAAGTAGTTTGGTTGCTGCTTCTTCGGCTGGATATTTAACTGCGATTGCCCAACGCGGTGCTTTTTGAGTAAAACCTGCTTGTTGTTGAAGTGAATATTCATTGATTTTGATCACGACTCCATCTGTTGCATAGGGGAGCTCTTTCCTAGAGTTTTTAGAATGGTTGATGAAATTTGTTGCTTCATCAAGATTTTTCAGATGTTGTGAAATGGGATTGATTCTGAATCCGGCAGTTTTGAGCCACTGCAGAGCTTCCCATTGAGATGTTGGTTTTGCTGGATCTTGTATTTGTGCTTTCCATTCTTCTGATATATGCATGGAATAAGCAAAGAAATCCAATTGACGGGAGGCAACTACTTGAGGGTTTAGTTGACGAAGTGTTCCTGCACAAGCATTTCGAGGATTAGCAAATTCTCCAGTTCCAAGCTTCTGTCTTTCAGAATTGATTTTTTTAAAGGTGTGATCTGGAATAAAAGCTTCACCTCTGACTTCTAGCCATAAGGGCGGAGTTTTTAGTTGTAAGCGCAGTGGAATTGAATTAATCGTCCGTACATTTGCGGTAATTTCTTCTCCCTTTAGTCCGTCTCCTCTTGTAGCTGCTTGCACTAAAACGCCTTTTGAATAGGATAGAGCCAGAGCATTTCCATCGATTTTCATTTCTCCCACTAATGTGAATGCTTGCTTAATAGATTGATCACTGCTTGCTGTATTAATTAGTTTTTTTATTCTGGAATACCAATTATTTAATTCATCTGTATTGAAAGCGTTATCAAGACTAAATAAAGGAATCCTGTGAGCAACATTGATAAACTTTTTTGCTGGGGAACCACCAATTCTTTGTGATGGACTATCCTTAGTTAGTAAAGATGGGTCAGCAGTTTCAATATCAATTAATTCTCGATATAGATTATCATATATTGAATCTTCCATTATTGGTGAATCCAAGACATAATACGCATGACTTGCTTTATTTAATAGATTTCTCAACTCATTTGCGCGCTTAATAGTGGAATCGTTTGTCACTATTTCAGAAAGTACCTATTATTTTTTAGTTTTTTCGATGCGATCTATTTTCCATGCATCTTCGATTTTTAGAAAAGTAAAGTCTAAAGGCAATTCAGATTTTTTATCTTCCGATTTTAATTTCAAGGTAAGAATAATTTGTTTGTCTTCAATGCGAGGTCTACCAGATTTTAAATTTCTATAGCGGTTTAGTTGAAGACTGCCTAAAAATTTGAGGAAATCTTGGCGATTAACATGTTGGCGATAGGCTTTGGTTGTTAGACGATAAGCACCATCAATACGACCAGCTGCTATTTGATTGAAGAATTGCTTGACGAGAGGGTTGATACCTCTTGCACTGATCACCAGTTTGACAGCATTAATGGTCCAAAACAGGGCTAGTGCACCTGCCCCGGCCAGTAAGGCTTTTGTTCCTATCTCCTTTACGAGAGCCGCATCCATTAGTTAAATGCAAAGATGAAATCTGTTTGACTCATCTACTGTAGGAAAAATTTGGTGCCAGAGCGCTTTTTGTAGGCAGACTGGCAGTAATTGAGATGAGGAGGAGAGGTCTCCTGAGTTGTTTTAATGTCAATTTTGCCTCTGTTGCCGCTTTACCATGCTTTTAATAGAGCATATTTTGAAGGGTCTTTGACTTTTGGTACAAGACCTTTGGCTTCTGTTCGCTGGAGTGATGGTCGTTTGCGTAAGACAGCTGGTTACTATCGAAGAGTGAATAGATTCGGACGACTGCATAAGGGAGAGATTGTTCTTTCTCGGCCTATTTTGGAAAAGTTGCCTCAGAGTGCTACGGAGAGCACTCTTTGCCATGAAATGATTCATGTGTGGATTGATCAAGTTTTAAAAGTGAAGGAAGGACATGGAGAACACTTTTATAAACGGATGGCTTTCATTAATGCCTCTCAGGATAGATTTCAAATTAGCGTGAGACATAATTTTCCTGTTCCTCAGTCTGCCCCAAAGTGGTGGGCTATTTGCCCATCTTGTGGAGCCCGCTTTTCTTATCAACGAATTGTCCGCGGAGCAGCTTGTCGATCGTGTTGCAATACTCATTACCACGGTCGATGGAATGCTAATTGTCTTTTGGAGTATCACCGTGTTGAAAAGGGGGTATGATTTGAATTTGTTTTTGCTTGTCTTACAGGTCAGTGGGATAGTGATTGCACTTATTGGTTGGCAAAGAGAACATTGGTTGCAAAGAAGGCGTCACTAGCGCTAAGACATGGATTTAAAGCGTCAAGTAAATCAAAGGAAAAAACGCGCACGTGATCTTTTAGATCGTCGAGTAGATAGTTGGATAGAGACTGGCAGACAGTTTGTGGATGGGGTTGCTGGTACTCGTCCAGGTAGTCGGAGATCAGTGAGTCGTAATAAGGGTTTTCCCTCTGACAATTTTGAAAAGGTTGGACGGTGGGTAGGTGACAAAATTGATTGGTTTCTTGAGGATGAAGATGGTTGGATGGAACCGTGGGAAACTGAGTCATATTCACCTCCGGTCCAAAAAGAATTCATGGATTCAGACCAAAAGCGTCCTCTGGAGGCCATCTCACGTAGACCAAAACAACACCAAATAAGTCCTAATCCAAAAAATTCTTCTCAGGAAATATTGATCAAGGATGAATGGCCTGATGAGTCTGATTTCCGTGTAAACAGATGGCAAAGAAAACAAGTTGAGCAAACAGAGAAGTTTGATGAAAGGCAATCTCGAAAGTCTGGAGCTCGTCCTTTGCCTCGATCTAGCCGCAGACGTGGTTAATTGATATGTGTGGATTAATGCAAGAAAATATTGATGAATTGCAGCCGCTATTTAGAATTATTTTGAGAAAGATTTAGCTCTGCATTTTGAGATTTGATCTGAGTCACTCACTCTGAATATACAACCTCTTGATGCTAGTTTGATATTGACCTCATCAATTAATTCAATAGGTAAATCTTCGGCCATTTGTGCTGCAGTTGTGTTGATTGATGGAGAGCCTTCTTCTAACGCTTCTAACAATTTTGCCCATTGCTCTATCTGTAAAGTTCGATTAATAGGTGTATATCCAATGTCTTTAAGTAATTCACAGCAAACTTTGGCATTCCAAATTGGATTGTCATCATCAGGATTATTTCGACATTTTGTTGATGCAGCTCCTGCCTGGAATGCTTGTGGAGTTGGCTTGCCAAATTGATTACACCAACCTTTTTCTTTAAGAGCAGAGCCGCATTGGATGGCAGAGATCCCATAAACTTTGCCTAGATCTGTGAGGTTTAACCAATTTCGGGAGGAAACCATAACTGAGAAGTCACTGACCCATATTCCGTCAACCATAAGACTTGGCAAGTTGTCAAGTCTAAATCTATTATTTATAGAAATTTTTTGCTTCAGGATCGTTGGAAGCTTGGCCTCTGCTAGGACCCAACCAAAGTTCTAATTTGGGACTAAAGACTTCTCTGATGACGGTTAATTCTCTTTCTTGTCGAAAAAATCGATAATGTCTACTCCAGAAGGGACCCTGATGCTTGAAACCTGATTCGAGCCATTTAGCAGTAACTAGTGCTAGTCCATCTACTTCACGAAATAGTTCAGATCTGCCTTGTGTGAGACTTTTCCAAATTGGTTGATGTTTGTTGATTAGATGATGCTCAGCTTCTAATTCATTCCACCAGCTTTCTGCCCATGCAAGGATCTGTGGTCCACATTTCAACCAAACTTGTCGTCTTATTAGTGGCGGCATGAGCTCTTTCACCTCTATAGGAGCATCGTTACTGAGGCTGCTCTCTGTTTCCATTGCAATTAGTTGAACTTGCACTTCATGCCCTGTCAAAAGACGAAGGTGGCGTGTGGGACTGCCATCTCCTAAGAGAAGCAATTTCCATGGACCTGGAAGTTTGCTAGGGGCTTCACCTGAAAGTACTGTTTTCGTGGCAGCTTCCCAGATCGGAGTGGGTGATTTGAATAATGAATTACTCAGAATCCACCTCCGTTTTTGATTGATTTACTAGTAATTTAAATAGCATTAAACTTTTTGTATTGTGGATTTTTCGTCTTCATTAGTTTGGACTTTTAACCAAATTAATAGAGCCGTTAAATCTGCTTTGCTTACACCTGGTAAATCTGCTGCTTGTCCAAAATTTAAAGGACGTCTAAGTGTTAATTTTTCACGAGCCTCTTGAGAAAGACTATTGATATTTGCATATTCAATATCCCTGGGAAGAGGACGACTTCTTTGTTTAATTAATTGAGCAATTTGCATTTTTTGGCGTTTCAAATAGCCGCTATATTTAATATCAATTTCCACCCCTTCACTTATATATCTAGGGAGAGAATCATCGCATAAATTGTATTTAATGAGATCGGCTGTATGTACACCTGGACGACGAAGTAGATTGGCTAGTGTTATGGAACCTTTGATTGGGGCGCCAGTATCTTTTTTGATTTGGCTTGCAATTGAATCGTTTTCTTTAACGCGTTGATTTTCTAGTCGATTCTTTTCATGTTCAAGAGCAATCTCTTTGTTTTTTAGGTTTTGCCAACGTTGTTCTGAAATAAGTCCTAGCTGATACCCAAGTGGGGTTAAACGCCTATCTGCATTATCTCCTCTTAATACAAGACGATACTCGCTACGGCTGGTAAGTACTCTATATGGCTCTTGTAGATCTTGCCTTACTAAATCATCTATCATTGTTCCTATATAGCTTTGTTCTCTTGTGAACAAGATTGGTTGTTTATTTTTGACCAATTGTGCTGCGTTCAGTCCTGCAACTAATCCTTGAGCGGCAGCTTCTTCGTAGCCGGTAGTACCATTCAATTGGCCAGCCGTAAAAAGTCCACTTACTATTTTAGTTTCTAATGATGGTTGCAATTGTGTTGCCGGTAAATAATCATACTCGACTGCATATGCAGGTCGTAACATTACACATTGCTCTAGGCCAGGGAGTGTTCTTAAGAGATCAAGTTGTAGCTTTTCAGGTAGACCAGTAGAAAAACCTTGAACATAAATTTCCGGAGTCTCTTCACCTTCTGGTTCAAGGAAAATCTGATGTGATTTTTTGTCTGCAAAACGTACTATCTTGTCTTCAATTGATGGGCAATATCGTGGTCCTTTACTGTCAATAAAACCTCCATAGATAGGAGTTAAATGAAGATTATTATTAATTATTTGATGAGTTTTCTCTGTAGTTCGAGTGATATAACAACTCATCTGCTTCCTTTCAATCCAAGACTCAGGATCGAAAGAAAAGTATCTATCGTATGCATCGCTAGGCTGCTCTTCAAGCGAGGATAGATTAATACTTCTTCTGTCTACTCTTGCGGGAGTTCCAGTTTTTAGACGATTTGTTTTAAATCCCAGCTTTTGGAGTGCTTCAGTGAGTCCTTCTGCTGCTTGTTCACCTGCACGACCTGCTTGCATTGATTGATTGCCTACCCAGATTTTTCCGCCCAGGAAAGTGCCTGTTGTAAGAATGACGGCCTTCGCGTAGTAGACACTGCCGAAATATGTTTTTACGCCCTTGATTTCTGAGGTTTGTGCTTTATTTTCTAATTCTATTTTATGATTTTGCTTTACCTGGTTATCTACTAATAGGTCAGTCACCATCGCTTCACGAAGCTGCAAGTTGGGTGCTTCTTGCAATATTTGCAACATTTTGCGTGCATATTTACGTTTATCAGTTTGCGCTCTTAAGGCCCAGACTGCAGGGCCGCGACTTGCATTTAAGATTCTTTTTTGAATAGCGGTTGCATCAGCTAATTTCCCAATCACGCCACCTAGGGCGTCTACTTCATGGACTAGCTGACTTTTGGCTGGTCCACCTACTGCGGGATTGCAAGGTTGCCAGGCGATTCGATCTAAATTAAGCGTAATTAATGCCGTTGACAGGCCTAGTTTTGCACTTGTAAGTGCAGCTTCACATCCAGCATGCCCACCACCGACAACGATTATGTCGAAGTATTCATTTGGCATGTCGAATGTGTTCATGGATTTATTTTTCGTAATTTCAATATTGAATAGTCAATTTCAAGCAGCTAGGTTTCTAAAACGTGTGAATTGTGGCTCAAATAATAGTTTTACAGTACCTACAGGGCCATTGCGATGTTTGGTCACTATGACTTCTGTTATTCCACGATCGGGTGTTTCTGGGTTGTAGTACTCATCTCTATAGATCATGAGAACAAGGTCTGCATCTTGCTCGATTGAGCCTGATTCGCGAAGATCACTAAGCATTGGTCGTTTGTTTGTTCGGGATTCAACGCCTCTGCTTAGTTGGGAGAGGGCGATAACTGGAACTTTCATTTCTCGTGCTAAACCCTTTAGGCCTCTAGTTATTCTTGAAAGCTCTTGCACTCGGTTGTCTGGTGTTGAGCCTTCCATTAATTGGAGGTAATCAATTACCACTAATCCAAGTTCTTTCCCTTGTTCGGCCATCAGCCTTCTGCATAGGGATCGCATTTCGAGAACCCCTGAATTTGGTTTGTCATCTATGTAAATTGGCAATTGACCAAGAGTGTTTATTCCTTGTCCAAGTAGAGGCCATTCATCTTGTTGTAAGCGACCGGTTCTCAGCCTTCCACTCTCTATACCAACTTCCATTGAGAGAAGGCGATATGTCAGTTGTTCTTTGCTCATCTCAAGGCTGAAGAGACAGACCGGTAGGTCATGCAGCTGTGCGACATTTTTGGCAAGATTGAGCACAATTGAAGTTTTCCCCATTGCGGGTCTGCCTGCAACGATGATCAAGTCACTTCTTTGCAGGCCTTGGGTCATTGCATCTAGATCGTAAAAGTTCACTGGGATCCCAGCCACTGAAGTTCCTAGGGAGCGACTTTCAATTTCGTTAAAGGTGCTGGTTAGTATTTCTGCTGTTGGGGTAAGTCCTTTTGAAGGTTGTTCTTGACTAATCGCGAATATTTTTTGTTCGGCTTTGTCCAGAACTTGATCCATAGGCATGTTTTGGTCAAATCCGAGTTGGATTACCTCATTACCTGAACGAATTAATTGACGTCGAAGAAATTTATCCATCACTAATTTCGCTACCTGCTCAATTGATGCTGTAGAGGAGATGCGTTCTACTAGTTCAATTAGACGATTCGTGCCTCCAACTTTTTCAAGAGAGCTTGTGTCAGCTAACCATGCGCTCATTGCAGTTAAATCTGTTGGTTTACCCTGTCCATGCAGAATTAATGCTGTGCGGTAGATCTCTTGATGAGCATTTAGGTAAAAAGCTTCTGGTTGTAGGAGATCCGCGACCCGACTGATGGCATCTGGGTCAAGAAGAATTCCGCCTAACACTGCTTCTTCGGCTTCTAAATTTTGTGGTGGTATGGAATCTGACTGCGTGGTGAATTTTGGCTCTTCTGACTTAGATCTTTGGCCATAGGAAGATACCTTTGCTTGTTGTGCGGAAGCATCGCCATTATTTTGAAGAGGGATGCTCACCATTTAGTTTGCAAAGGATTATGGGTGAAGATTTACTTTGCTAGTTAGGGAATCTTTGCACGTAATTTCAGTAACTTACGACTTCTAGATTGATTTCAGCTGTAACTTCAGTGTGCAGCTTGACTTGGACCTTGTATTTACCAGTGCGATGAATCTCAGGCACTGTGATATCACGGCGGTCTAGCGTTTTTTGGGTGGCAGCTTCTATTGCTTCAGCTACATCACCATTTGTCACTGTTCCAAACAACACCTCATCTTCTCCAATTTGTTTTTTGACGGTAAAACGCCCAATGGTTTTTAGAGCAGTTTGAAAGTCGATGGCTTCTTGTTTTAGTGCTGCTTCATGCTCTGCTTGCTTAGCACGACGGTGCTCGACCTGTTTCAATACTGCTGGAGTAACAGGTAGAGCCTTTCCATACGGCAAGAGAAAGTTGCGAGCATATCCAGGTGCAACATCAATTATGTCTCCATCTTTGCCGAGGCTGAGAATGTCTTCGCTCAGAACGACTTGTACACGTTTTGCCATGAGAAGAAGGAGGAATTGACCATTTAGAATCAGATGGTACTTAGCCTACGATGTGATTGGAAGGCGAATTTTTTTTGCGAGGCCGAAAGCTCGTAAAAGTCGTATATGTTGCCAAGTTAAATCTATCTGGCCTTTTTTAAGTCCTTGGCACGCAGAACTTGGGAATGCATGGTGGTTGTTATGCCAACCTTCTCCAAAGGTCAGAGCAGCAACCCAAGCATTGTTCCTAGAATTGTCCCCACTGGGATATGCAATATTCCCCCAGCAATGAGTTGCTGAATTGACTAGCCATGTCACGTGATAAACCAACACCAGTCTCAATGGTATCCCCCACAGTACGAGGCTCCATCCGTTAACACCGTTAATAGTTCCAAGCCAAAACAGCAATGCACCTAAAGGGATTTGTAAAAGCAAGAAATTTTTGTTCAGCCATCTGTAATAAGGGTCATTTTGTAAATCTGCAGTAAGACGAGGGACTGCTTTCATTGCAGGTATTGGTTCAAACATCCATCCCATATGACTCCACCAAAAACCTTTTTGGCTGTTGTGATGATCAGCTGCCGTATCTGAAAATGTGTGGTGGTGACGATGAAGGCCTACCCAGTCAATTGGCCCATGTTGGCAACTCAAAGCACCGCAAGTAGCGAAGAAACGTTCTAGCCATTTTGGAACTCGAAAAGAACGGTGAGATAGGAGACGGTGATATCCAAGAGTTACTCCTAAGCATGCTGTTAACCAATAGAGGACTAGTAAAGAAGTGATTGCCTGAAGGCTCCAAAATTTTGGAAGTAACGAAAATATTGTTAGAGCATGAATTGTCGCCATAAATCCCATGGTTCCCCAGCGACGTTGTTCTTTTGCAAAATGTCGGGAGGTCGTCCGAATTGGGTTTTGTAGTTTTGCTGAGGCCTCCAGAGCTTTGTCAGAGGCAATTGGCTTACTGGGTGCAGCAATAGAATGGATCACACTGGCATCCATGAGTGATCATACGAATGGCTGCCTACCATAGCCGATAAGGATCAATATCATTTGACTGCTAACGATCACCAATCGAATCTCTTGACCAATCGGTGTCGCGAGCGTTTGGCCGAAGGCCGGCGAGCTATGGGACATCTCATTCATGTTTGGCATGAACGCAATGGATGGTCACACAAAGTCTTGCCAGCACTGGCTGAATCACTTGATTTGGGTAAAGTCCACAATTCTCAGATTTCTAATCTTCGTAATGGCAAACTAGCTTCACCTGGGCCCGAAGTATTTCTTGCACTTTCTCAAATTAATACGATTCTAGATCAAGGAATTGAGCATATTAAGGATCATTTAGCAAAAGATCATCCTGAATTATTAAACGTGTTGCTGGAATCAGCTTTTCCAGTGTTAAACAATGAAGGCACCCCTGTTAGTGCTGGTGAATTTTTTGAGATTTTTATCGGATTAAGACCTTTGCCTGAATGTTTTGATTGGTTTATTGAAGATGATGAAGCAATACATATTAGTGAAGCATTAGCTGATTGCTTCTGTGGTGGAAAATCATGGCGACAATCTCGAGAAGAAGTTATGTCGGCTTATCGAATTCTGAAGCCCTCGAGACGGGATAGATTTGCTGAGGTCATGTCAGGACTAAGGGATTACACTGCTGAAGAGTTGGATGGAGAATTATTGGATTTGTATCAAACATATATAAATCTTGGAGGTGATATGAAGAATGGTATAAATACTTTTTTAAGTAACTTGCGAGCAAAAATCTAGCAGTACCTTCCCAGTCTTAAACTGTTTTGTGAGAGTATTTTGCTTGACGAATTCTTTTGGCCAAGCCAAAACGCTTTAGTAATTTGATGTGTTGCCAAGTGATATCAAATTCAAACCATCTCAATCCATGTCGGGCACTTTGTGGATGCGCGTGATGATTGTTATGCCAGCCTTCTCCAAATGAAAGGATTGCAACCCACCAACAATTTCTAGACAAATCTGGACAGTTGAAGTTGCGATATCCAAATGTATGGGTAGCTGAATTGACTAGCCATGTGACGTGGTAGACAATTGCTAGTCGCAAAGGAATTGCCCATAGCACTAAACCTAAGCCTCCACCATGTATGTCATTAAATTCGCCATACCAGTAAAGGCTTAGTCCTAAAGGTATTTGTAGTAGTAAGAACCAGTGATCGAGCCAACGGAAAAAAGGGTCTGTTATTAAGTCACCAACTAGTCGATAAGCAGGACCTAATGCTGGTATTTCATGGAGCATCCATTCACTATGACTCCACCAAAAACCTCGCCCGGCATCATGATGGTCATTTGATTGGTCTGAAAATTGATGATGGTGTCTATGTAGGGCTACCCATTCGATTGGACCACTTTGGCAAGCTAGAGCTCCCATTAGGACTAAACATCTCTCAACCCATTTAGGTGCCACAAAACTGCGATGAGCTACTAAACGATGCAGACCAAGGGTGACACCAAGTACCGTTGTCCAATACAGCACTCCAAGTATGGTCAGTCCCTGCCAGCTCCAAAAGTGAGGAAGTAGTGCAAAGACTGCACCAACATGAATCGCTAGCATGAAGCTAGTAGTGCCAATTTTTAATCTTCGTTGTTGCGCTGGCAGTGGTTTACGTGGGGCAACTATTCCTGCCCTTAGCCGCAGGTCTCGAGTGTTTGAAGCAGTTGTTGGAACATTTGAAACCAAGATGAACTCCTTGGGTTGGCGAATTCCGCTCTTCAATACTTTCTAAATGAGCGGATTGGTTGTAGACCAGAGAACATATAAATCTAAAGGAACTGTAAACCCATCCTTGAAGCTTCTGTGAAGAATTTCAATTCAGTTGTCATTGATGAAGATCGAGTGCAGGGATGGGCCGCAAATACTGTTTCAAATGCTTTTGATCAAATTGCTTGCTTGGTTCAAGACAGGACTAACGCAGTAATGCCTTTAATGGATAAGGTTCTTCAGGCTTTCGCAAAAGAACGTTTAGCCACTCATCATTTCTCCTCAATTACTGGCTATGGCCATGGTGATTTAGGAAGAGAAGTGATCGATCGCATTTTTGCAAGAGTATTAGGCGCTAAAAAGGCTGCAGTGAGGATGCAATTTGTTAGTGGAACTCATGCAATTGCCGCGGGTTTATTTGGGTTATTGAGACCCGGAGATCGATTGTTGGCTGCCACTGGGAGACCTTATGAAACGCTTGAAGAAGTGATTGGATTGAGAGGAGCCGGTAAAGGCTCACTACTTGATTTTGGAATTACTTATGAAGAAATATCTTTTTCTGATGAGATGGATTTTGATTGGTCGTCACTGGCAAAGGCTTTAGAAGTGCCTACACGTATGGTATTTATTCAACGCAGTTGTGGTTATTCGTGGCGTCAATCTTTATGTATTAAAGACATTCAAAAGTTATGTGATTTTATTCATACTAGACAGCCTGAAACTATATGTTTTGTAGATAATTGTTATGGTGAATTTGTAGAAACCAAAGAGCCTTGTGAAGTTGGCGCTGATTTAATTGCTGGTTCATTAATTAAAAATCTTGGAGGCACAATTGTGCCAACTGGTGGTTATGTAGCTGGCAGAGCTGATTTGGTTGAAAAAGCTTGTTGTCGTTTAACTGCTCCTGGCATTGGAATGAATGCTGGAACCAGTTTTGATTTGAATAGGCTGATTTTGCAAGGATTATTTCTTGCTCCTCAAATGGTTTCAGAAGCATTGATAGGTGCTGATTTGATTAGTAGTGTTTTTGCGGAATTGGGTTTTGAGGTTAAGCCCTTTTTAAGAGAGCCTCGAGGGGATTTGATACAGGCTGTTCGGTTAGGGAATCCTGAGTCATTGCAAGTGGTTTGTCGGGCTTTTCAGCAAACCTCTCCGGTCGGCTCGTATCTTGAGCCTCAGGCTGCAAATATGCCCGGCTATATGAATGATTTAATTATGGCTGGAGGTACTTTTATAGATGGCAGCACTAGTGAATTTTCGGCAGATGCTCCACTAAAGCCTCCATATAACTTATTCATTCAAGGTGGAACTCATAGGTCTCATATCCAACTTGCTTTGAGAAGAGCACTTTTGGACTTGGTAAAAGCAGGATTTATCAATTTGCCTCAAAATAGTTGAGTTGCATATTTTTGTTTTCGATGGCTTTTGACTTTCCTGAAAGCTTTCGCTTTGCTGACAGTCACGAATATGCCGATTTGGATGGCGAATTGGTTCGTGTTGGCATTAGTGCTTTTGCTGTTGATCAATTGGGAGACATAGTTTTTGTCGACCTGCCCGAAGTAGGAGAAGTTTTGACTAGGGGGCAGAGTTTTGGCTCGGTTGAGTCCGTTAAGGCTGTAGAGGATATGTATGCGCCTATCAGTGGCAAGTTGATCCAACGAAATGAATCGGTTTTAGCAAGCCCTGAGGAGTTGCAAAATGATCCACATGGTGAAGGATGGTTGCTTTTGATTAGCCCTGCTGAGCAAGGTCAGCTGGAAGAGTTGATGGATGCAGCTGCGTATGCAAAAAAGATTTCTGCAAATTAATTTTGTTTTTAATGCTGGAAACGCAGCATGTCCTGAAAAGTTTTTCTACCCTTGCTTTCATTGTTGACCTTTGTGCAAAGTGATTGGCAAGCAGTCTTTCAAGGCTTCAAGCGTGCCCACAAGCCACTTCCTTCAGCGTCACATAGGACCTAGGTCAAGTGATGTGGATTTAATGCTGAAAAATCTTGAATATTCTGATTTGCAATCTTTTCTTGAAGCAGTTATACCTTCGGAAATTTTTGAAACAACACAAGAACTTTCTTTTGAAAACGGTTGTAGTGAATTGGAAGCTTTGGAGGAGATTTTTTGCATTTCACGTAGGAACAAATTGAACCGTTCATTAATCGGACTTGGTTATTACGGGACAAATATGCCTGCGGTGATTCAGCGACAAATACTAGAAAATCCATCGTGGTATTCCGCTTATACCCCTTATCAGGCAGAAATTTCTCAAGGCAGATTAGAGGCGCTTTTTAATTTTCAAACGCTGATTACTGAGTTGACTGGTTTGCCTATTGCTAATGCTTCATTGCTTGATGAGGCGACAGCTGTTGCTGAAGCAATGAGTATGAGTTTTGTGTGCAACAAACACCCTGAAGCAACACATTTTCTTGTTGATGATGATGTGTTACCTCAGACTCTTGCCTTGCTTCATACCAGAGCTGAGCCTTTAGGAATCACTCTCGATGTCATGGAGGCCTCAGCTTTTGATGTGAATGAAACTGTCTTTGGGGTATTTTTGCAATTACCAGGAAAAAGTGGGCGAATTTGGGATCCGACTGAATTAATTCGAGGTGCTAACGAGGTTGGTGTATTGGTGACGGTTGCTATTGACCCTTTGGCTCAGGTTTTGTTCAAGCCTATTGGACAATTAGGTGCTGATATTGCTGTTGGGAGTACTCAACGTTTTGGGGTCCCCCTGGGCTTTGGAGGTCCTCATGCAGCATTTTTTGCAACACGTGAGGAATTTAAACGTCAGGTTCCTGGGAGGTTGGTAGGCCAATCTGTCGATTCTGAAGGTAACCCGGCATTACGATTAGCGTTACAAACAAGGGAGCAACATATTCGTCGAGATAAGGCAACTAGCAATATTTGTACTTCTCAAGTTTTATTGGCTGTAATTTCATCTTTTTATGCAATTCATCATGGTTCAGAAGGTTTAGAAGAAATTGCGCGGAAGATTGTTCGTATGAGGCTCACTTTTGAAGATATTTTGTTGCAACTTGGCTATCCCTTGAAACCAATTGCACGCTTTGACACAATTGAAGTGAATTGTCCGGAAGCTGCAAAAATACATCAGTTAGCTGCATCAGCAGGTTTTAATCTGCGGGTTCTACCTATTGGCTCTTCTCATGAAAATGCATGCGGCTTTGGAATAAGTTTTGATGAATTAAGCACTCAGACTGAATTGAATGTATTGGTAAAATTGTTGGCGCTGGCTAAGGAGAAACCTGTACCATCCTGTCGGGATATTGATTTGGATGAGTGCTTAATTACTGAAGTTCCATTAAGAGATTCTTCTTGGCTACAGCAACCAGCTTTTAATATTTATAGAAGCGAAACAGAGTTGCTAAGATATATCAAACACTTAGAAAATAAGGATTTTTCATTGGTTAACGGGATGATCCCTTTAGGAAGTTGCACTATGAAACTAAATGCTGCCGTTGAATTACTTCCTATTAGTTGGAGAGAGTTTGCTAGTCTTCATCCCTTTACGGCATCTGAGGATACAAAAGGATATCAACATATAATTAAGCAATTGGAAAAGTGGTTGGCTGAGTTGACAGGATTTGTGGGCGTTTCTTTGCAGCCTAATGCAGGTTCTCAAGGTGAGTTTGCAGGTCTTTTATTGATTAGAGAATGGCATAAATCACGTGGAGAGGATTGTAGAAATGTTTGCCTTATTCCTACGAGCGCCCATGGAACTAATCCTGCTAGTTCTGTTATGACTGGAATGAAAGTAATTCCGATTGCTTGTGATATTGAGGGGAATATTGATATTGATGATTTGGAATCAAAGGCTAAAGAATATTCTTCTACCTTGGCTGCTTTGATGGTTACTTATCCCTCAACACATGGGGTTTTTGAGCCAAAGATTCGTGAAATATGTGCGATAGCTCATCGTTATGGGGGACAAGTTTATTTAGATGGTGCGAATCTTAATGCGCAGTTAGGACTTTGTAGACCCGGTGTTTATGGTGCAGATGTATGTCATTTGAACCTCCATAAGACATTTTGTATTCCGCATGGTGGTGGTGGGCCTGGAGTTGGTCCAATTGCTGTTGCATCGCATTTGGTGCCATTCCTTCCAGGGCATCCTTTGGCTGATTGTGGAGGACCAAGAGCTATTGGTCCTATATCGGCTGCACCATGGGGAAGTGCAGGGATATTGCCAATTAGTTGGATGTATTTACGTATGATGGGTGTAACCGGATTACGCAATGCCAGTGCTATGGCCTTGTTGTCCGCTAATTACATCGCTAATCGACTAAATCCGTATTTTCCAATTTTGTTTAAAGGTAAAGAAGGCTTGGTAGCTCATGAGTGCATTTTGGATTTACGAGCTTTCAAGAGGACTGCGGGTATTGAAGTGGAGGATATTGCTAAAAGACTTATGGATTATGGCTTTCATGCACCAACAGTGAGTTGGCCTGTAGCTGGAACAATGATGGTAGAACCCACTGAAAGTGAAAGCTTTGAAGAATTAAATCGATTCTGTGATGCAATGATTTCGATACGCGAAGAAATAATGGCGATTGAGGTCGGCAAAATTGATCGTGAAAATAATCCTTTGAAGCGTGCGCCACATACTTTGTCAGCTGTGACTGCAGATGTTTGGGATCGTCCTTATTCAAGGACTCAAGCAGCTTTTCCGTTATCGTTCCCAAGCCAAAGTAAGTTTTGGCCCGCCGTTGCAAGGATTGATAATGCCTATGGAGATCGCCACTTGGTATGTAGTTGTTCTGTTTTTGAGGACTTTGTCGCTCCTGAAAGAAATCTCAACACTGGCCTGAAAGCGCTTTAGAAGGTAAATTTTCATCGAAAACCGAATTTTTGGTTTGGATTTGCTGCCTTTTGGGTGGTTTTTGACTACCCTTTACCGCAGCAGTTCTCATTTTTTAGGGGACAGCATGACTAAAGAGATCACTCGAGATAGTTCTCAAGGCTCTTCCAATCAAGAGCAATTGCATTTGCCAACTTTTTCTCAGGGACTTGAAATTGCTTTGAGTAGAGGTGAATCCCTGCCAGTTGACGGTACAAACGTGGTTCGTGTTCCTTTCGGTATTCGCCAACCAATTAAAAAACGTCCTCAAAGACCTGAGAGAAGAGTGACGTTAGTTTTACCGTTTCAACCTTTGGGTTCTCCGACCCCCCCTCCTCAAGCTGCCTGACACGATCAAGTCAAGCGGCAAGCTTTGTCCATTTTTCTAGAACCTGATGGTAATAGCCTCTTAACTGATTAGTAGCACTTTCCCATCCCCATTTTTCTGCTTCTTGACGTGCGGAATTGCGCAAAGCTTGCCTTTCTAAGTCATTGCCTAAAAGTCTTTTGGTTGCATTGATTAAGCTTTCTGCACCTTCATCAGGTCCATCAGGATCATAGAGACAACCATTTCGTCCATCGGTAATGATATCTGGAATACCTCCTCTATTTGCACCAACAACAGGACATCCGGCTGCCATAGCTTCTAAAAGTACTAATCCAAGAGTTTCAGTACTTGATGGAAAAAGGAAAGCATCTCCACTTGCGTAAGCACTAGCTAATTCTTCTCCACCGAGATAGCCCACGAAAGTTGTGGGAGTGTTTTGGAAGATTTTTTCTAATTGCTGCCTATGTGGACCATCTCCGACAAGGGCTAATCGAGTTTGAGGCAGGGCTTTTAATACAGGTTTTATTCGTTCTATTTGCTTTTCGGCTGAGAGCCTTCCCACGTAAATCAAGAGAGATCCTTGATCATCATGCTCTCCTAATAATCTTCGTCGCATTGAGTCATTACGAAAGTCAGGACGGAAATTTTCAGTATCTACTCCACGTTGCCAAAGATCAGTGTGCTGGATACCTTTCTCATGCAGCTCTCTAACCATTGCTGTCGAAGTGCAAAGGTTCAGCAAAGCTTGATTGTGTGCTGCTTTAAGAAGTTCCCATAGAAGGGGCTCTAGCATGCCCATTCCATAGTGTTCAAGATATTTAGGTAGATGTGTGTGGTAGCTAGCCACAAGAGGAATGCCATTGGTTTTGGCTAACCAAATACCCCCAAGACCAAGTACAGCTGGATTTACTACATGAATTAAATCAGGCCTTAAATTCTCAAGTGCTTCAGATACCGCTGGACCTGGAAGTCCAAGCTTTAATTCTGGATACAGTGGTAAAGGCATAGCTGGAACACCAATCACTTTGGCTCCCATGTAATGGCTAGGTCCTCCTTCGGGACAGAACACCACCACTTCATCCCCTTTGTTTACAAGGTGAGGAATTGTTTTGGTGAGTCGAGTAACTATTCCATCGACTTTAGGTAGGAAGGTCTCGGTGAAAAATGCTACTTTCACAGGAATTTAGGATTCTGAGAGCTGAGCTTTAAGCAGATTGCTTAATTGCTTTTGCTTGGGTAGAGGTCCAGGCAGAGATACAAGGGATGCGTTTTTTATCGCATCTATCGGCATAGCGGCGAGCAACATCGACAACTTCTGTAAGGAGGCCATCATCGAGGGTGGTTGGCTTGAGTCCTAGCTCGATAAAGCATCGATTGTCGACAATTAAATCGTTTTCTACCGCTTCATTCCTTGGATTAGGGAGGTAATTGATTTCAGCACCTGTAAGGGCTGCAATTTTTTTTGCAAGTTCTCCAACTTGATGACTCTCAGTCATTTGGTTGAAGATTTTGACTCTTTCTCCCTGTTCAGGGGGATTCTCTAATGCAAGTTGAACGCATTGCACTGAATCACGAATATGAATGAATGCTCGAGTTTGACCTCCAGTGCCATGCACTGTGAGTGGATAACCAATAGCCGCTTGCATCAAAAAACGGTTTAAGACAGTGCCATAGTCACCATCGTAATCAAATCGGTTGGTAAGACCTGGATCTCGGTTGGTTGCCTCTGTGTTTGTTCCCCAGACAATGCCTTGATGTAGGTCAGTTATTCGAATGTTGTCATTTTTGTTGTAGTACAGGAAAAGTAGTTGGTCGAGTGTTTTTGTCATGTGGTAAACACTCCCAGGGCTTGCAGGATGAAGAATCTCTTCTTCAAATCGACTGCCGTCTGGCTGGGGCACTTCAACTTTTAGATAACCTTCAGGGATGGTTGCTCCTCGATGGGACCCATAGCCATAAACCCCCATTGTTCCAAGGTGAACAATGTGAATATCCAGACGACTTTCTACTATCGCTGCCAGCAGATTATGTGTCCCATTTACGTTGTTATCAACCGTATAACGCTTGGTAATACTGGTTTTCATCGAATAGGGGGCAGCACGCTGTTCAGCGAAATGGACAACTGAATCCGGGCGCTCTTCAAGAAGTAGGTCTAGAAGCCTTTGATATTGGTGCGCTATGTCAATGCTGACAAAACGCATTGGTTTTCCACCGACTTTTTCCCATGTTTTTAAGCGGTCACCGATGCTCGTAATAGGAGTTAGGGACTCCACTTCGAGATCGATATCTATTTTGCGGCGACTGAGATTGTCCACGATTAAAACATCGTGGCCTTGATCGGCCAGATTGACGGCACAAGGCCATCCACAAAAGCCGTCACCACCAAGAACTAGAACTTTCACCCCAACAAACTCCAGCAGAAAAGAGCAATTCGCTCATTCCATCAAGCTACTACAGGGTTTTCAGCTAATGCTAATCGTGATAGCAATTAGACCTCCTACAAGCACCATTCCGGCAATAATGAGTATCCAAGAAGTCTTGCTATTACTAGAATCTTGATCGATGATCTCCATTCTTGGTTCTTTTGCAAATGCATTTAAACGACCGCCATCTTCTTCGATAATCGGCATGTTTTTTATGCATCTCGGCGGACCATATGAACTTCTCCGGTCGTTAAGCCTTGTTCCGTTACGTTCCTTTAAAGGTCTTCATGATTCTTAGTGTTAAAGGAGCCCCTTGGATGGAGAACTAGCTGTTGCTTTTGCACTTTTTGGCAGTCGACCAGATAGAAAAGCCCCACGCCCTGCTTGGACAGCCTTGGCCATGGATTCTGCCATTTCTGCAGGGTTGCCGGCCCTAGCAATAGCACTGTTAATCAGCACGGCATCAGCCCCCATTTCCATTGCTTGAGCTGCTTCACTTGGAACTCCAATTCCTGCATCAATGACAACTGGAATTTTCGCGTTTTCAATAATTATGGAAATATTCGCAGAGTTTTTAATACCTTGTCCAGATCCAATTGGGGACCCTAAAGGCATTACTGTTGCACAACCAATTTCTTCTAGCCTTTTGGCGAGTAATGGATCAGCATTTATATAGGGAAGCACAGTGAAACCATCTTTAATTAAATGTTCAGCTGCTTGCAATGTCCCGAATGGATCTGGAAGTAAATAATTTTTGTCAGGGATCACTTCTAATTTGATGAAATTGTTATTTTCTTGCCCTGCCATTTTTGCTAATTCACGACCGAGTTTTGCAACACGAATTGCGTCTTCTGCATTTGCACATCCTGCTGTATTTGGCAGCATCCAGTACTTTGACCAATCAATTTCATTCATGAGGCTGCCAAAGTTGGAATTCATTGTTTGAATTCTTCTGACAGCCACTGTGACCATTTCACAACCTGATCGACTCAGGCTTGCTTGCATTTCTTGTCTTGAATTGTATTTCCCTGTTCCCGTAAAGAGTCGACTAGTGAAGCATTGTCCTCCGATCTTGAGCATGTCATGGGTTTTAGGCATTTGAATAATGTTGTTTATTTGTGATGATGGATCAGTCAATGGTGATTGCTTTAGCTGATTCGATTGGCTTTAGCGTGTTCCTATCATCTCTTGGGTAAATGATTTTTCTGGCAGCCATAGAGCTTTTGATTGCGAATACAGACTCTTTTGATAAAGCTATACCTGAGTCAATAGGAAGCAAGGCTCCTTTAGAGCAATTGGAGTTACTCCCTAATTCGCAAGATAACCAAAATTCATTAGATCCGGTTTTACCTGGTGAACTAATGCTTGAAATAAAGCCATTTGTGCTTGAAGGATCTGTAGAAAAGTTTGACCCTGTTTTGCGTGCTGCTGAGCTCGCAAAAAATATGAATAGAAAGTTTTGTGGTACATATAAATCTTTTGATAAAGAATCAAGTACTGATGTGACCTTTACTATTGCCCATTTAAAACCTATAGGACAAACGGTTGACTTATATGGCGAAATGAATTTTGGTGGGATAATTATACCTATATATGGGAATTTAAATGCAAAGTCTGATCAAGTAGAGTTGATTCCTCTTGGGGAAAAATTGATTTCAGATTTAGAGTCGGGAGGCCGCTTTGTAGGTCTTGAAGGAATTAAGCTGTTTAGTTGGAAATCTCCAAGAATGAATAATTCTGGTGGAAGATTAGAACTCCTAAAGAAATGTGATGAAACGCTCTCAAAAGCCCCTTCCATTAGGACTATTTGGTGAATTATCTGCATTACTTTTGCTGATAGCTTTTAATTGTTTAATTGCTGTTTTATTTTTAGGATCGATTGCTAGAACTTCATCATATAGTTTTTGGGCTTCAGCTATTTGATTGAGTTTTTGTTTTGCAAAAGCAAGATTGTTCATTGCAACTGGATAGTCCGATTTTACTTTTAAGGCAGTGCGATAGTGAACGATTGCTGATTCAAAATCATCTTGGGCTGCTAGAGCAAAGCCCAAAGCGTTTGAGATCAGAGCAGTGGCTTCGTCAGGTTCTTCTTTGACGGCTTTTAAAGCTTTCCGCAATGTTGTTGTGGCTTGAGGATATAGTCTTTTTCGTAGTTGCACTGAAGCGAGTTCATATAATTCTGAAGCTTCTTTGGAGTTCGTAGTTCCCACTTTCTCTAGCTTGACAAGGTTTATTTCGTCACGACGAACTCTCAACAATTGACGTCCTACCAATATTGCAACGATCACTAGTAAGCCAATAAGGCCTATTAGATATGTCTCGGGCACTAGAATGTTCATGGTTGTTTCACTATGGAAAGGTAAGTATTCACTATGGTTTGCGCCCTCAAGATGTTTTCAGGAACAATTTTATCCATGATTTAAAATGAATTTTTATATTTTGTTGTTTGATTGAGGTATACAACAAATGAATTCTTCAAAATGATTCAATTCTTTTAATGAAATTAAATTTTTTTGACTAATTAAGTTTGCTTTGCCATCATAAATTTTATTTATTTAATATTAAAGACTCTAATTTAGTTATCCTAACTGTAATTATTTATTATTTAGCAGCAGTGGTAATACTACTAAAGCTCTTTGGATCAACCACAGCCATTTGAGCAAGCATTTTCCTATTTATTTTGATGTTTGCTTTCTTTAACCCGCCAATGAGTCTGCTATAAGTTAAGCCATTTAATCTTGCGGCTGCATTGATACGAGCAATCCAAAGCCTTCTGAAGTCTCTCTTTCGCCGTCTACGATCTCTATAGGCATTGCATAAAGCTTTCATTACTCGTTGGTTGGCTGTACGAAACAGATTTCCATTACTCCCTTGAAAACCTTTTGCTAGGCGAAGAATTTTATTGCGACGTTTGCGAGCAACATTGCCTCTTTTAACGCGTGCCATTTGATGAAAACTTGGTAATTGGGATTAGGTGACTTTGTGAAGTAACGATCTCTGGAAATCGTTCGTTTAGGCGTATGGGAGCATTAGACTTACATTTTCCGCATCACGCTCATCAACAACTGCTTTGGTTGCTAAATGGCGCTTGAGTTTGGGACTTTTGTGGTCGAGCAGGTGGTTGCGGAAGGCTCGACGTCTCAAGAATTTGCCAGTACCGGTCGCTTTGAACCGCTTTGCGGCAGCTTTGCGGGTCTTTAGCTTGGGCATGTCTTTGATCTAGTCCAGAATTTCGATTCTACGACCTTGACCTGCCTCGAGCCAAACTAAATAGTATTGGTTCTCGATTCTTAGCTATTTATTTTTGTTCTATCTTTTGATTCATGATTTCTAGAAAGCTATTGATAAGTGCGATTTTGCTATTGGGTACAGGTTGTATTGGGGGATTGGAATCTAAAAATCTTAGTTTTTTTAGGGCACCTTTGTTGTCGACTCATAGAATTGTGCCAAGACCACCATTACCAACTAATAACAATCAAGTGTTATTAGTTGGTTTAAAGTCACATTTAGGGCGTGGCACTACAGATATCGAGACCTCGACTGAATTGCGTTTGATCAGTCCAGGGCGTGCATTGCGATTATCTGATTCAAATGGTCTGGTTCATAGAGCGCGTGAAATATCTATTGCTTGGAGAAAGATTTCCTTATTAAAATCGAAATCATTTGCTCGCAAAGTATTAGGCCCATATGCCAGTTTCGAGTCAGCACAGAATGTGGCTTTTGAGTTGCAACAGAAGGGATTCTTTCCTGAGATAGCTTATCCAAAAGATTGGGAAGTTTGGTTGCCTATAAATGTTGACTTGCCTAAAAAATTTAAAGCAGTGTTATTTACAGAAACTATCGATTTTGAAGTTAAGCCTGTTTTAAGAGGAAGCAGTGGGGAGTTTCTTTTATCGGGTCCATTACAACTTGAAGCTCCCGATGGTTTGCTTTGGCAAGGAGGTATTTACAAAGGGCCATTTTTGCTGCAAGCAGATGCATATGGAGGCTGGACACTAGTCGAGCAGATTGCTCTTGAGAGATATCTAGAAGGAGTAGTACCTCATGAAATAGGAGGAGGTTCACCTGCAGCAGCTTTGGAGGTTCAGGCTGTGTTAGCTAGAACTTGGGCTATTGCAAATAGCAACCGTTTTTTAATTGATGGATATCATCTTTGTAGCGATACGCAATGTCAGGTTTATCAAGATCCTCGTCAGGCTGGTCAAAAAGTAAAAACGGCAATATCTAAAACCAGTGGAAAGATATTGAGTTGGCGAAACCAACCTATTCATGCTGTCTATCATGCTAGTAATGGTGGGGTAATGGCTTCAGCTAGAGAAGCTTGGGCAATGGACTCTGTTCCATATCTTCGAGCGGAATTGGATGGGATTAAGACTTGGAGAAATAGTTTTTTATTACCACTTAATGAATATGCAGTGAAGTCACTATTACAAAATCGCGTTGGTGCATATGGTGCAAATCATTCTCTTTTTAGATGGAACCGTACTTTTTCTGCAGAACAAATCAAGATGTTTTTGAGTTCGGTGAAAACAAATGTCACTCTTCCCAAAACCATTACCGTTTTAGAAAGAGGAAGAAGTGGACGGGTTCTTGCTTTGGAGATAAGGGAATCAGGAAACCAAGATCCCATTGTCTTACGTTTAGATCAAATTCGGCGTATTTTCCGGGGATTGCCTAGCACTTTATTTGTAATTTCTAAACAAGCAGAAGGGAGATGGGAATTTTCAGGAGGAGGTTTTGGTCATGGAGCGGGTCTATCACAGGCTGGAGCCATTGATTTAGCTCAACGCGGATGGACTGTACAAGAGATTCTTAGTCACTATTATCCAGGTACTACATTTGGTCCTTTGCCGGACTGATGGCAAGCCCTTTAGAGTTCTTGGATCTTGAGGGTATCCATGGCCACGGCTGTTGTTACTGGAGAGCATCGACAGAAGCAGACTGCTCTGTTTTTGATTGCTTGTGGTTGTGCTGGGGCCGCGCCTCATTGGCTTGAGGCAGGGAGAAATCTTTTACCTGCAATCACCTTGTCTTTGCTACTTGGTGGTTATGGGTTGTTTACTGTTTTGCATAGTAGGAAGAAGTTTTTTAATGATGCAAATGAGAGTATATATTCTCCGACTCAGGAAGCAGAGTGGCCTTTAGTAGATGTATTAGTTGCAGCAAGAGATGAAGAAGCTGTTGTAAGGAGACTTGTGGATCGCCTACAAGTAATCAATTATCCAAAAAGTAAAATTTCTTTTTGGATAATTGATGATGGAAGTGTAGATAAAACCCCGCAACTCTTAAAAGATTTACAGAGCCAATTTCCTTGCCTGAATGTTGTTAATCGATCACGTAGTGCGGGTGGAGGCAAGTCAGGTGCGCTCAATGCGGCTTTAAGTCAATTGAGTGGAGAGTGGTTATTAATTCTTGATGCTGATGCTCAATTGCAACCAGATTCATTACGTCGTTTAATTGTTCATGCAAAGCAAGGTAGATGGTCTGCGGTTCAGTTAAGGAAAGCTGTAGTTAATTCTAATCAAAATTGGTTGACTCGCTTTCAAGCTATGGAGATGGCCATGGATGCTGTCATCCAAGAAGGACGATTGGAAGTAGGCGGTGTGGTTGAGCTTCGAGGTAATGGACAACTTCTTGATAGAAGAATTGTTCAAGATTGCGGAGGTTTTAATGAAGATACGGTTACGGATGATCTCGATTTGAGTTTTCGATTTTTGATTGCAGGAGCTTTGGTAGGAATTCTTTGGGATCCTCCAGTTCAAGAGGAGGCAGTTGAGACTTGGCAAGCTTTATGGAGACAAAGACAAAGGTGGGCCGAAGGCGGATTGCAAAGGTTTTTTGATTATTGGCCATTTTTGATTTCAGATCGGCTTAGTTTTATTCAAAGGCATGATTTGGTTTCTTTTTTCCTTTTGCAATATGCACTTCCAGTTGTTTCTTTCGCAGATTTACTAGCAACTATTTTGACGGGAACAATGCCAACGTATTGGCCTTTATCTATTATTGCGTTTAGTGTGTCTGGGTTGGCCTTTTGGCGAGGTTGTAATTGTACAGTCGAAGGTCCTGTTTTACCATCAGCTAAGCCTTTTACATTACTAATGGCGATTATTTATCTAGGGCATTGGTTCGTTGTGATTCCCTGGGTGACTATTCGAATGGCACTTTTTCCTAAAAAGCTTGTTTGGGCTAAGACAAGTCATCTTGGTAAATAATATTTTTAAGTTATTTCTAGATCTCTATATCTAATACTTCTCCATTGAAAAAATCAGCCAATTGCTTGGCCTTTCCATCTATATTATTTTCTATTTTAGACTGATTTTTTAGAGGTGAGTTAGTATCCTTATTTTCCTTATTTAAGATATTCTCCGGTTCTTTTAGTGGAGATTCTTTTTTGGTAGATATTTTGTTGGATTTAGGTACATTATTGTTATTTGATACGAGAACATTGGGTTCTGCGTTTGCTTCAAGAATGAGCTGTCTAGAGCTGTCTAGAGCTTTATTGATAGCTTCTTGCAAGATATTACTTCTGCTTTGAACCATGCCCATCCAATTTGCTGTAACTTGGACAATGGCTTTTTCTTGAGTTAAGCCAGTAAGCTTGGCTTGTTGTGAAAGCAGCATCCGTGTTGAAGGGAGTTCAAGTCTTCCAAGAATTTGGTGCCAAATATCATTGAGATTAATTTCTGCAATAGCATTTTTTGCTTTTATATTGTCATTTGAACTGTTAGGTATAGCATCATTGCATGGACTCTGGTTTTCGGAATTCTCCGTGGTTTCTAATGCACTCTTGACTGCAATTTCATTTGTTGTTTTATGTTGTTTTATTCCTGAATAAACTTTAGGATTAGTTGGTTTTTCTTGATTAATATTATTGGATTTATAGAGCATGCCAAGTAATAATACTTCAAGCCATAAAGTAGGCTGGACGCTGTTGCGAAGTTGACTTTCTGTGCCTTTAAGTTGTGCTTGCCATCTTAAAAGACTCTCAGAGCTAATGGAATTAACAATCTCTCTTAATTGATCATGTAACCTTTGTGAAGTATGTGCGAGTTCAGGTCGATCAGGCGCAGATTTGAAGAGTACTAGATCTCTTAACATTGATGCTAATCCTTGTAAAATATTCAGTGAATCATTGCCAAGATCAATTAACTGTCTACAAGTTTCTAATAGCTTGACTGGATCCTCTTGAGTCAATGCTTCTATTAATTTGATTAATTCTTCTTCAGGGATTGCACCTAGTAAATCTAATACAGCACTAACCTTGATTGGCTGAGGTAATAGAAATAATTGATCAAGCATGCTTTCTGCATCTCTTAATCCACCCTGTGCTTTTTGTGAAATTAATTGTAGAACTTCTTCTTCAATTAAAATGTTTTCTTGATTTGCAATTTCTCGTAGGTGTTTGTTGATTGCAGGTATAGAAATTCTTCGAAAATCAAATCTTTGGCATCTACTTAGTATTGTGGGTAGTACTCTTTGAGGGTCAGTTGTTGCTAGTATAAAAACCACATTTGGCGAAGGTTCTTCAAGGGTTTTTAATAATGCATTGAATGCAGCGGTAGATAGCATGTGGCATTCATCAATTACATATACTTTCCATCTGGCCTGTACAGGTGCAAACCTTGACCGTTCAATTAGTTCTCGGATGTTGTCTACTCCAGTATTAGAGGCTGCATCAATTTCAATGACATCTAACGATGTCGAATTGGCGATTGTTTTGCATACCTCACAATTTCCACACGGGTCAGGAGTTGGCTGCTCGCTATGTAAGCAATTTAATGAACGTGCAAGTATTCGAGCACTTGATGTTTTACCAGTACCTCTTGGTCCACTGAATAGATATGCTGGAGCAATGCGGTTAGTTAATAATGCTTGCTTTAGAGTTGTGGCAATCGCTTCTTGACCTATAAGAGCATCTAAGCTTTGTGGTCTATATTTGTGATGCAGTGGTTGATATGATTGACTCATTAGTGATGTGATTTCATAGATGAATTATTTATTTTCAGATGATTATTAATTTTGTTTTCTAGATCCTCTAGTAAAGTTATCTTATTGGCGATTGCCTGACCCTTTAGTAAAAGAGTACGTGTATTTGATGTTTGATATCTATTGTACATTTTCTCTGAGTCCCTGGAAATTAACTTGTCAGCATTTAAAAGGATTTGATTTAAGTTTCTAATGCAACTGAGTCGTAGGGTTTTAATTTTTTCGAGAAAAATCTCATAATTTTTTCGAGAAATATTTTCAGAAAATTCTTGCCCCATTATTATAGATAAGGTGTTATTTAAGGTTGGTGGCAGTAATTTACTAAGAGCTCTCGCAACACTAGTTGTTGTTTTTAGCCAATTCTCCATTTGTTCACTTCGATGCCTGCCTGTCTTGCACCAACAAGCAAAATGTTCACAATTATTGAATAGTAAATTATAGTTTTTTTCTCCAATTCGACTCATTGCACGTCGCAATGTCAAGTTCCTAGAAGATGAATGTGTATGCGAGACAATACTCAATTTTTCTCCACAACTGAATTCGTGCAATGGGCTTCTCAATATTTCCCGACCTTCAAGATAATGGGCCACAGTTCCATCTCCGAGATCAATACCATGATGTTGGAACAGCCCATGCTGCCTTGGCACCTGTAGGTGGTCAGCAGCAGCCATTTTTAGGCTGATTCTTGATGTGGTATGTCGTCATTAGCTGGTAAAGGTAGTATTTTCACCCCAGTGTGTTTTTCAACCATAGCTTTAGTCACAGTAAAGTTTTTGATTTCTTGCTGTGAAGGTAAGTCATACATCAGATCAAGCATTAATTCTTCGACAATGCCTCTTAGTGCTCTGGCTCCAGTTTTGCGACGATGCGCTTCTTTAGCAATTGCTACTACCGCATCGGCTTCAAATTCGAGTTGAACATTATCCATGCTCAATAAAGTCCTGAATTGTTTGACAAGAGCATCTCTGGGCTCGGTCAGGATTGATTCAAGTGCCTCAGCATCTAGTGGCTCTAACACTGCATTAACTGGCATACGCCCAATAAATTCTGGGATAAGACCATATTTCACGAGATCATCTGGCTCCAAGTTTTGAAGTACTTGGTGAGCTTCTAAATCGCGACTACTACGACCACTCCTACTGCGATTTTCGCTAGGCATAAAACCTATGGAATTGCGACCTAAGCGTCTTTGCACAACATCTTCTAGGCCTACAAATGCACCTCCACAAATGAAAAGTATTTGGCTGGTGTCTATTTGAATGCAGTCATGATATGGATGCTTACGCCCACCTTGTGGGGGTACATTAGCCACAGTGCCTTCAAGCATTTTCAATAAAGCTTGTTGCACTCCTTCTCCTGAGACGTCTCTAGTGATTGAAGGATTTTCACTTTTTCTTGCAATTTTATCAATTTCATCGATGTAAATAATTCCTCTTTGGGCTTGATCAACATCCATATCAGCTTTTTGCATTAATCGGAGCAGGATATTTTCTACGTCTTCGCCTACATAACCAGCTTCTGTAAGAGTTGTAGCGTCTGCAACGGCAAATGGTACGTCCAGAAGTTCCGCAAGTGTTTGAGCTAGGAGTGTTTTTCCGCAGCCCGTTGGACCAATAAGCAATATGTTTGATTTATGTAGTTTGGTTGCAGTACGTTCAGTTTCTCCTTGTCCATTTCCTATCCAGGCCAACCTTTTGTAGTGGTTATAAACAGCTACGGACAAGACTTTTTTCGCTGACTCTTGTCCTACAACTTGTTGGTCTAGGAATTTTTTTATTTCTAATGGTTTTGGTATAGAGGCAAGGGTGGGAGCAGGCTTACCACTTTTGTGCGTAGTTGCAGAAGATTTGCGATTGGGTTCATTTGCATGACGCGCATTGCCTTGACTATCAATGAGTTCTTCATCAAGAATTTCATTGCATAAATCAATGCATTCGTCACAGATGTAGACCCCTGGACCGGCAATTAATTTTCTTACCTGATCTTGAGACTTCCCGCAAAAGGAGCATTTCAGATGGGCGTCGAATTTTGCCATCGAGCTCAAAAATTAATAAGGGATGCAGGATTAACCCAGTTTGGTCAGCCTGATTACCAGGATCGTGTGAAAAAAGGACTTCGTCAGCCCTCCTTAATGATTTCTGGTTTCTACAGACTGGTAACTACTTGGTCGATCAGGCCGTATTCAACCGCTTCTTGCGGGGAAAGGAAGTGGTCACGGTCTGTGTCGTCAGCAATTTTTTGCAATGGTTGGCCTGTGTGGTCTGCCAGTAATGAATTAAGGGTGTCTTTTAAGAAAAGTATTTCTTTAGCTTGAATTTCAATTTCTACAGCTTGTCCTTGAGCACCACCTAGAGGCTGGTGAATCATGATTCTTGAATTAGGAAGGGCCAGACGCTTGCCTTTGGTTCCTCCTGAAAGAAGAAAAGCACCCATACTTGCTGCTAGTCCATAACAGATAGTTACTACATCAGGTGTGACTTGCTGCATGGTGTCATAGATGGCAAGTCCTGCGGTGACTGAGCCTCCAGGTGAATTGATATATATTTGAATATCTTTTTCTGGATCATCTGCTTCAAGAAATAACATTTGAGCAACTAACGCATCTGCAACTTGATCATTCACGTCAGTTCCTAGGAATATGATTCGTTCTCGTAAAAGGCGTGAATAAATGTCAAATGCTCGATCTCCTCTTCCAGATTGTTCAATAACTGTGGGTAGCACTCCTGGTCCAGATTGAGGGTAAGACCCAAGCCAGCGATTTGTTATTGGATGGTCGGACTTTGCGTAGATCACACGAGTAATTTTAGATGGGGACGAAATTGAATTTTATTCTTTGATAATAGCCCTAAGCTTTTTAGGGTTTGTTGACTTTTTGATTCTCTTTTGTAGATTTTGGCTTTGTTTTGGTTTTATCACTATCGCTTTTACTAGAGGATTTTTCTTCCAAACAGTTATTATTTTCTTCTAGCCATGTGTATACTTTGTCTTGTAATATTTCTTCCCGGACGATTGCTTTTAGCTGCTTAGGATCAATATTTTTTTTACTAGAAAGTTGTTTATTTATTGTTGTTAATCTTGTCGTTAATTCTTCTTCTGAAACTTCAATATTTTCTTTTTTTGCAAGTTCTTGAATTGCAAGATTTCGTTTTAAATTTTTACTTGCATCCTCTTGAGAGGACTCCATTAATGATTTGACTAATTCAGGAGTAAAGATCGACTTTACATCCATGCCTTGCTGGGCAAATTCTTGTGCAGTTTGTTCTACTATATTGCGAACTTCCTGGTTTATCAGTGTTCTTGGTAGTTCGACCTCAAGTTCATCAATTAAGGCATTCATCAGTGCTTCACGACGATTCTTCATATTACGTCTTTCTACATCTTCTATGAGGCGTTTTTCAAGTTCCTGTCTAAGCTCATCCAGTGTATTCTTATCACTAGCTTGACGGGCGAAATCGTCATCTAAATTTGGTAATTCTCTAACTTTTAGATCTTTCAATTCAATTTCGAACTTGGCTTTTCTTCCGCGAGCTTCTTCTTCTTGATAGTCATCAGGGAATGAGCATTCAAGTGACTTTTTATTATTTAGTTGCATTCCAACTATTCCTTCTACAAAGCCTGGGATCATTCGCCCTTCTTCTAAGTCAATATCCATGGACTCTGCACTTCCACCTTTTATTTTGCTTCCATCATCACAATATGTTCCTTGAAAGTTCACTACAGCAACATCTCCCATCGCAGCAGGGCGATTGTCTACTGGTACTAAGGTTGCTAGTTGTTTGCGTGATTGTTCTATCAGATCCTCAACTTTTGACTTGTCAAATGATGTGGATTCTGCTGTGGCTTTTAGACCACTAGTTTTTTTCAGGTTTGGTGTAGGAAGTATATCTGTTTCTAAAGTGACTGTTAAAGGTGAATTAGGTTGAAAGGTTTCAAAAAGACCTTCAATTCCTCCTTGGATTTCTGGTTCGCATAGAGGCTGTAGATCTTCTTTTTGCAAGGCTTCTTTCCAGGCTTTTTCAATGACAACTTCGAGTGCTGAAGCACGAATTCTTGAGGTGCCTATTTGTTGAAGGATCACTGCTTTCGGTACTTTCCCTTTACGGAATCCTGGGATTTTTATGGAACGAGCCAAGCGAGAAAGTGATTCGTCATAACTTGTTTGACATAGCTTGGAGGGGATTTTCAATTCAACAGCTATGCGACTGCAAGGCATAGCCTTGATTTTTATTTGTAGTTCCTCAGCACTCATGTCAATTAGCTAATGCAGTCAAACCTCACCTTAATTAAGTGGCAGTGAAACCTTCAACGCTTATTGTGGCTTCAACGTTTTGTAGATATCAGGTTGCATTCTTCGTTTGCAGAGGAACTGACTCACCAGCTCAGAAAAACCTCTTTTTGACTCATGCGCCTGATCCAGTCCTTTTTTGTCTAAACCGCTTTCCCTAGATCGACCTCTCACTGTTGCTGTGCTTGGAGCAACTGGCGCAGTGGGACATGAGCTCATTAAACTTTTAGATGAGCGTGCATTTCCCGTTAGAGAACTCCGTTTACTTGCTTCAGGAAGATCAGCTGGAACTCTTCAATCTTGGAAGGGATCCGAAATAAAAGTTCAGGAAGTGACAGAAGATAGTTTTTTAGGCGTAGATATTGTGCTTGCTTCAGCTGGTGGACAGGTTTCGCGTTCTTGGCGCAAGACTATTGTTGATTCAGGTGCGTTGATGATTGATAACTCGAGTGCATTCCGAATGGAGCTTGATGTACCCCTTGTTGTGCCTGAAGTCAATTCAAATGCAATTAAAAGTCACCATACTGTTATCGCTAATCCCAATTGCACAACCATTTTATTGACTTTGGCTTTAGCCCCATTAGCCAATAAAGTGCCGATCAAACGAGTGGTTGTATCTACATATCAGTCTGCTAGTGGAGCAGGGGCTAGAGCTATGGAAGAGCTTAAGGTTTTGAGTCAGTCAGTCTTAGATGGAGAAAAGCCTACAAGTCAAGTGCTGCCTTATTCGCTTGCTTTTAATTTATTTCTTCATAACTCTCCACTTCAGGATAATCAATATTGTGAGGAGGAAATGAAAATGGTACAAGAAACAAGAAAGATTTTAGGTACTCCTCAACTTCCATTTACAGCAACTTGTGTTCGAGTTCCAGTGATGAGAGCACATTCAGAGTCGATAAATATTGAATTTATGCAACCTTTCCCTGTTCAAGAAGCTCGATCAATTTTGTCTTCGGCACCTGGTTTGGAGTTAATAGAAGATTTTAATAACAATCGTTTCCCTATGCCAATTGATGTAACTGGCCGGGATCAAGTTGCTATTGGCAGAATTCGTCAAGATATAAGTAATCCAAATGCTCTTGAACTTTGGCTTTGTGGTGATCAAATAAGAAAAGGGGCGGCATTAAACGCTATTCAAATTGCTGAGCTTTTACTGTCTTCACCATGAGCTCTTTAGCTGCTTTATCTCCTACGCCTTTTGGTCGTTTGTTGACGGCGATGGTGACTCCATTTGATAAAGATGGAAAGGTAGATCTTGCTTTGGCAGGGCGCTTGGCTCGTCACCTTGTAGAGGAAGGTTCTGATGGGATTGTTGTTTGTGGTACTACTGGTGAGTCGCCAACATTGAGCTGGAAAGAGCAACATCAATTAATTGAAACTGTTCGTCAAGCAGTTGGACCTGCTGTGAAAGTTTTGGCTGGTACTGGAAGCAATAGCACTACTGAGGCAGTGGAGGCTACATCTGAGGCAGCATTAGCGGGAGTTGATGGGGCTTTAGTAGTAGTTCCTTATTACAACAAACCACCTCAAGAAGGTTTGGAGGTGCATTTTCGAGCTGTAGCTTCTGCAGCTCCAGAGCTGCCTTTAATGCTTTACAACATTCCAGGTCGTACAGGCTGCTCTCTTGCTCCTAGTACTGTTAAGCGTTTGATGGAATTTTCTAATATTGTCAGTTTTAAGGCTGCTAGCGGAACAACTGAAGAAGTTACCCAGCTAAGAATGCATTGCGGATCTAAATTAGCTGTATATAGCGGTGATGATGGCTTGTTGCTCCCAATGTTGTCAGTAGGTGCCGTAGGAGTTGTTAGTGTTGCAAGCCACCTTGTTGGTCGTCGCTTGAAGGCGATGATTGAGGCTTATCTAAGTGGTCAAAGTGCTATAGCTCTTGGTTATCACGAACAGTTGCAACCTCTCTTTAAAGCTTTATTTGCTACCACTAATCCAATTCCCATTAAAGCTGCTCTGGAGTTAACTGGTTGGCCTGTTGGCCCTCCTCGTAGTCCTTTACTTCCACTTAATACAGCCATGAAAACTGAATTATCCAAGATCCTTGATGCCTTGCATCAAACCTGATGCTACGGCTTGAAGAGGGTTCGCACAGCGTTTCTCGCTAGCGTAATAAGTCAAATCAGTTAGTTACTTCGATTATTTTCCATGACATCTAGTTCCATCAAATCCAACAATTCAAAGCTCAGTTCATCAGCTTCCACTAAAGGAATAGTGCCTCGCTTGAGAGTGATTCCTTTGGGAGGTTTGCATGAGATTGGAAAGAACACATGTGTTTTTGAATATGGAAATGAAATCATGCTTGTTGATGCTGGATTGGCATTTCCAAGTGATGGAATGCATGGCGTCAATGTGGTTATGCCTGATACAAGTTATTTACGGGAGAATCAGGACAGAATTAGAGGGATGATTGTGACCCATGGTCATGAGGATCATATTGGTGGTATTTCTCATCATTTAAAACACTTCAATATCCCAGTTATTCATGGGCCTCGTCTTGCGATGTCAATGCTTCAGGGAAAAATGGAAGAGGCTGGAGTAACAGATCGAACAAAATTGCAAACTGTTGCTCCACGAGATGTTGTAAAGGTTGGTCAACACTTTTCAGTTGAATTTATTCGTAATACTCATTCAATTGCAGATAGTTTTTCACTTGCTATTACTACTCCCGTAGGAACTGTAATTTTTACTGGTGATTTTAAGTTTGACCATACTCCAGTAGATGGTGAGCATTTTGATTTGGAGCGCCTTGCTCATTATGGTGATAAAGGGGTACTTTGTTTATTTAGTGATTCAACGAATGCAGAAGTACCTGGATTTTGTCCGTCTGAGAGGACAGTATTCCCAGCACTAGATAAGCATATTGCTAATGCTGATGGTCGGGTAATAATTACCACTTTTGCTAGCTCTGTTCATAGGGTTTCAATGATTTTAGAGTTGGCCATGAAAAATGGACGAAAGGTTGGATTGCTTGGACGATCAATGCTGAATGTGATCGCAAAAGCTAGAGAGATTGGCTATATGCGTTGTCCAGATGATTTGTTTGTCCCGATTAAACAGATACGGGATCTACCTGATCGTGAAACCTTGTTATTGATGACAGGTAGCCAAGGAGAGCCTTTGGCTGCGTTAAGTCGAATTTCAAGAGGAGAGCATCAACATGTTCAATTGAAAACCACTGATACCGTTATATTTTCAGCTAGTCCTATTCCTGGTAACACTATCTCTGTTGTGAATACAATTGATCGTTTGATGATGCTTGGTGCAAAAGTTGTGTATGGAAAGGGTGAAGGAATTCATGTTTCTGGTCATGGGTTTCAAGAAGATCAGAAGTTGATGTTGGCTTTAGCTAAGCCCAAATATTTTGTTCCAGTTCATGGGGAACACAGAATGCTTGTTTCTCATAGCAAGAGTGCACAGGCAATGGGAGTTTCAGCAAATAATATTTTGATTCTTGATAATGGTGATGTTGTTGAATTAACTCCTGATTCGATTAGTAAAGGTGATCCTGTAAAAGCAGGCATAGAGCTGCTAGATGCATCAAGGAATGGAATTGTGGATGCGCGTGTTTTAAAAGAACGTCAGCAACTAGCAGAAGATGGAGTTGTAACTGTTCTTGTTGCGGTTAGTACTGATGGTGTAATGGTCGCACCTCCTCGAGTCAATCTCCGTGGTGTTGTTACCACAGTTGATGCAAGGAAGATGTCGTTTTGGACAGAACGTGAGATTGGTTGGGTATTAGAAAATCGTTGGAAGCAATTAACTCGTCATTCCGGTGGAAATGTAGTTGAAGTGGACTGGATGGGTGTGCAACGAGAGGTAGAGGTTGGATTGGCTCGACGTATGCGTCGTGAGTTACAAGTTGAGCCTTTAATTCTGTGTTTGGTTCAACCTGCTCCAGGAGGTACTCCTGCATATAAAGGTCGTTCTGAAGAAGATTTTGAATCTCGAGGAGTAACTAAGGGCAGAGATCATGCTCGTGTTAACAGTCATTCGAGTTCACAACCCATTAAAAGATCACAATCTGCGACTTCATCATCTTTGCCACCTTCAACTGGAGCAAAAAAGCAGACTGAACCTTCTCAGTCAGAATCTAAAGCTGAAAATGATTTATCTTTGCCTGTCGGTCGCACTCGCCGTAGGCGCTCAGCAGTAATTTAATCATCAGAGACTTGAGAATCAGCAGCATTAGTACGGTTTAATTTTTCTAGTTGAATTGCGTCAGATACCCAGCTAATTCTCCATCCTTGTGCTAATTGTCTAAATCCAGGTGTTTTGCTGTTAACAATATTCATGCTGAGATTTTCAAGTTGCTTGGCCGATACATTTGGTGCACCAGAGATTTCAAGCCAATGAAACAAAAGAGTTGCCCTCAAGCTTTTTGGCAGCCTTGAAAGACTTTTTCGACACAACCCTTGAGGATGTTGCAAGTTGCCTAGTGCAAGTTTTGCCAATGTGTTTTGGTCTTCTTTGTAATGTGTTAAACGTTCAGCTAAGGCAGCAATTCGGATACTGCAACCGGGATGAAGACTCTCTAAAATTGGAAGTACTTTTTTGCGAACTTTGTTACGACTTAGATGTAAATCTTCATTAGAGGGATCATGCCAAACTGGTAGTTTTAGATCTTTACAGATTTGTGTAGTTTCATCTTGATTGAACTCAAGTAATGGCCGAACTAATTTTATCTCTCCATCCAGTAAACGATATTCTCTCAAGCTACTTAATCCACCTAAATCGCTACCTCTTGCTAGGTTTAATAAAAGCGTTTCCGCACGATCACTTGCTGTATGTCCAGTCAAAATATATTCACAAGGACTTTTTGAATTATTTGAAGTGATAATAGCTGCTCTACGCAATAGACACTCATAACGCCATTGCCTTGAAGATGCTTCAGTCTTTGATTGGTTTTTTTTTGCACGATCCCAGTAGAAGTTGAGGCTATTTTTATGGCACCAATCTTTTAATTCATTTGCAATTTCGTGAGATTTATCATGCCAGCAATGGTCACCATGCCAAATATTGATTTTCCAGTTGTGATGTCTTGTTAGATCAAGTATTAATTTCAGGAGAGACATTGAGTCTTTTCCTCCTGAAACTGAGAGTAAGAGAGAAGCATCTTTGGGCAAAAGATCTGGATTTTTCAGAAGCTTTTGATGAAGCCTGGTATGCCATCGACTCCAGATTTTTTTATTTGAGATTGACGTGACCATTGTTTTGGGTTACCAACCTGTGGTTATTTTTTGGAATGTGGGCGTTGAGTAGTGGGAGAATTAGGACAAAGTTGGTTTTGTAATGATGCGACTGCATTCTTTACCTATTGAACTGCAGAAAAGTCTGCAACAGCATTCTCTTCTTAAGATTATTTCTGGGCTGGATAATTTTGAGAGGCTTTCTGTTGAGTGTGTTGCTTTTGCTGCGGGTCAAGGTGGTGCTGATTTGTTAGATGTGGCATGTGATCCTGATTTGGTTCGTTTGGCGATAGAAGTCTCTGGACTACCAGTTTGTGTCAGTGCGGTTGAACCGAACTTGTTTCCTGCAGCGGTTTCTGCAGGGGCTTCAATGGTGGAGATAGGAAACTTTGATTCTTTTTATCCAAAGGGTCGTTTTTTTGATGCAGACGAAGTGCTGCATTTAACTCTTCAAACCCGTGAATTATTACCTGATGTTCCTTTATCGGTGACTGTTCCGCACGTTCTTCCTTTAGATGAGCAAGCAGCACTGGCTTTGTCGCTGGTCAATTTAGGAGTCGATTTTATTCAAACTGAAGGAGGTACTAGTGCCAAACCCTTCAGTGCAGGAAGTTTGGGTCTTATTGAGAAAGCTTCACCTACTTTGGCAGCCACTCATTCCATTGCACATGCAATGTCAGAGGCCAAATCTAGTGTTCCGTTGATATGTGCATCAGGCTTGTCTTCGGTAACAGTCCCTATGGCAATTGCATCAGGTGCTTCTGGGGTGGGAATTGGTTCAGCGATTAACAAACTTAAAGATCAAGTGGCAATGATTGCTGCAGTAAGTGCGATCAGGGAAGCTATGGACTTGTCTTTCAGTAATAGAGATAAGTTCGGTTTAACTAGTAGAGATATTGCAAGAGGCTAAATTTATAATCTATTAAGAATCGCAGATTCATCACTGCACTTTTTAGTCTTATGCCAATCAGCTTAACTGCCTAATGAATAATTGTGCTTATAGAATAGATCATATTTTTCGAAGATATTATTTTGTGGTTTTATTGAGTAAGACAAAAGAAGATTTTTGGTGATTTTATTCTTTACCTTAAGTACTACTTAGCCAAATCTTTATGTTATGAATAAATATCATCTCCATGCTCCTTATGATCCTAAAGGTGATCAGCCAGCTGCAATAGCGGGATTAGTAAATGGATTAAATGATGGTAAGTGCTACCAGACTTTATTAGGGGCGACAGGAACAGGAAAGACTTTTACCATAGCAAACGTTATAGCTCAAACAGGACGTCCAACCTTGGTGTTGGCACATAACAAAACTCTGGCTGCACAGCTTTGTAATGAGCTGAGAGAGTTTTTCCCTGACAATGCTGTTGAATATTTTATTTCTTACTACGATTATTATCAACCAGAAGCATATGTCCCAGTCAGTGATACCTACATTGCTAAAACCTCTTCCATTAATGAAGAGATTGATATGCTCAGACATTCTGCTACCCGGTCATTATTTGAAAGGCGTGATGTAATTGTAGTTGCTTCTATTAGCTGTATTTATGGATTAGGCATGCCAAGTGAATATCTCAAGGCTGCAGTTAAATTCAAATTAGGGCAAACTATTGATATACGAGCTTATTTGCGTGACTTGGTGAATAATCAATATAGTAGAAATGATGTTGAAATTAATCGTGGTAAATTCCGCATTAAAGGTGATGTATTGGAAATTGGACCTGCTTATGAAGATAGATTAGTTCGAATAGAATTATTTGGCGATGAAATTGAAGCTATTAGATATGTAGATCCAATGACTGGAGAGATCATGCAAAGCCTTGATAGTATAAATATATATCCAGCCAAACATTTTGTCACTCCAAAAGATCGCCTGAAGTCTGCAATTTATGCCATTAATAATGAATTGAACGAGCGATTGGAATTATTTCACCAGATGGGGAATTTATTGGAAGCCCAGAGATTAGAAGAGCGTACTAAATATGATTTAGAAATGTTGAAGGAAGTTGGATATTGCAATGGGGTAGAGAATTATGCAAGACATCTATCTGGGCGGGCCGAAGGGTCACCTCCAGAATGCTTGATTGATTATTTTCCTGATGATTGGTTATTAGTGATTGATGAGAGCCATGTGACATGTTCACAATTAAAGGCGATGTATAACGGAGACCAATCGAGGAAAAAAGTTTTAATTGATCATGGATTTAGACTTCCTAGTGCAGCTGATAACCGACCATTAAAAAGTGATGAATTTTGGGATAAGGCTAAACAAACAATATTTGTCAGTGCAACACCTGGAGATTGGGAATTACAGCAGAGTAAAGATGCTGTTGTAGAGCAGGTTATAAGACCTACAGGTGTTCTTGATCCATTGGTTGAGGTTCGACCGACTAAAGGTCAGGTTGAGAATTTATTGGGTGAAATAAATGAAAGAGTAATTAAAAAACAACGGATTTTGATTACAACTTTAACCAAAAGAATGGCAGAGGATCTCACAGATTATTTGGCAGAGAATAAAGTTCGAGTTCGATATTTGCATTCTGAGATTCATTCAATTGAGAGAATTGAGATTATTCAAGACCTAAGATTAGGTGAATATGATGTGTTGGTTGGAGTTAATCTGTTGAGGGAAGGATTGGATCTTCCTGAAGTTTCTCTGGTTGTTATATTAGATGCAGATAAGGAGGGATTCTTAAGAGCACAAAGATCTCTTGTTCAGACCATAGGACGCGCAGCACGGCATGTCGATGGCAAGGCAATTTTATATGCGGACAATATGACTGATTCTATGAATAGTGCTATTATTGAAACAGAACGCAGACGTCAAATCCAGGATATTTATAATAAAAAGAATGGTATTACTCCAAAGGCAGCGGGTAAAAAAGCCAGTAATTCGATCCTGTCATTTTTAGAATTATCTAGACGGTTACAGGAGGAGGATTCTAATAATGATTTTATTCATATTGCAGGAAAAGCTGTTGACGAATTACGTAAGTCTAATGATATCGGATTAGCGCTTGATGCATTGCCTGAATTGATCGATCAACTAGAGAAAAAGATGCAGAATGCCGCCAAGGAATTAAATTTTGAAGAAGCTGCTTCTTTGCGTGATAGGATCAAAAAATTACGAGATAAGTTGATTGGGAAGTCGGTACAATGACTAAAATAACCATTAAATTAATCTCTTTAATATTACTGTTAGGATCATCATATTTAATAGGAGAGAGATCATTAAATGCGCTCACTAATGATCGGCTTAAACTTGAGTATTTTCATGAAACACCTGTAAACAACCTTAAATGTACTGATCAACCTCTTATTGCAAATGAGATGATTGCAATAGGAAAGATTTTGGGAGTGAAATTTATGCGTGGTAGGCCATTAATGGAAGGAAAGGATGCAACTTATAAAGCTCTACATGGTCGTTTGGGTCTCATTACGCTTAGTGATCGAGCAATGTCCGAGGTAGTGCGATGCAAACTTATTACTCATGAGTTTATCCATGTTCTGCAGCATTTGAATGGTGATTTGAAGGGCGTGAAGCCTTTAGGTTGGGTAGTTCCTCAAGGTTCTTTGAAGCGATTTGGGTCAGCTCAGGAAGCTGAGGCTTATGTTTATCAAAATAATGCAGAAATTGTTTTAAAGTTGCTCTTAAGGGCTCTATCAATTCAGCAAGAAGCAGTGAATTGAATTTTAAAAACTAATTATTTTCGTAGATGAAAAGAATATGTTTTTGATTAATTCATCAATGTTGTGGTTTTTCTAATTCAAAATACGAGTGGACGGCTCTCAAAGCAGAAATGCCGTCTTCTTCGGCTACTACGCAACTTGTGCGAATTTCGCTAGTTGCAATCATTGCAATATTTATGCCTACCTCAGCTAAAGCACGAAACATGCGACTGGCTGTACCAATCGTTATTGGCATTCCCGCACCTACAGCGCTAACTCTTGTGATGGCCGGTCCTTCTATAAGTTGTGACTTTGGCCACATTGCTAAAAGTGGTGCAATTGCAATAGATGCTAATTTTTTATCTTCTTTCTTGAGAGTAAAGCTGATATCTCGTCCACCATCCTCATGTTGACGTTCAGATTGGACAATTGCCTCTAAGCTGATTCCAGCTTCTGCAAGTGAAGAACAAAGTGCTGCAGCAGTTCCAGGTTTGTCAGGAACATTTCTGACACTAAATTGAGCTTGATCTGCATCTAGAGCAACACCACTAACTTCAGGTTGTGAACTGGTGATTGGTTGAGGGTTAATGCTTATTTGAATATCATTTAATTCAAAGGCTTCGCTAACGGCTCTAAGGGCTTTTGCACCAAGTTTGGAATCAATCACGCAACTAACTTTTACCTCGCTGGTCGCAATAAGTCTGAGATTAATTCCTGCTCTAGAGAGAGTATCGAAAAGTGTGGCGGCTATCCCTGGTCTTCCCATTATTCCTGCACCGCTAATGCTCAGTTTTGTCATCTCTCCTTGACTTCTGAGTTTGCCCCCTAGTCTTGCAATGAGATTGCTACAAAGCTTCTCTGCTGTTGTGAGTTCTGCCTGTGACGTGGTGAAAGTGATGTCATTACTATTGCCTTCGTGGGTTGCTTGGATTATTAGATCAACGTTGATACCGCCATTAGAGAGTTGCTCAAATAGATCGGCTGCCACACCAGGTTGATCAGGGATATGTGAAAGTCCAATTACAGCTTGATTTTCAACTAATTCCAGGCCATCGACAGGTCTGCCAAGTTCTAAGCCTTCTCGACCTAATGGACGTTTGCTTTGGCTTGTGAGTGTGGTCCCAGGCTCATCTGTCCAACTTGATCGAACTACAAGCTTGACTCCATAATTTCTTGCTATTTCGACTGCCCTTGGATGCAAGACTGCTGCACCAAGACTGGCAAGTTCAAGCATCTCATCACAGCTAATACTGGACATGAGTTGGGCATCAGGAACCTTTCGGGGATCGGCTGTTAAAACGCCTGGTACATCTGTATATATTTCGCAAGCTTCAGCATTTAAGGCGGTTGCAAGTGCGATGGCTGATGTGTCAGAGCCGCCTCTTCCAAGAGTTGTGATTTCTGCTGTGCCACCACTGCTTAGGCTGGTGCCTTGAAATCCAGCAACCACTACAACTTGACCTTCATTTAAACGATTTTTGATTCGCTCAGTACGCACTTCCAAAATTCTTGCTTTTCCATGGAGTGATTCAGTCACAATTCCAACTTGGGACCCTGTCATGGATACTGCGGCAACACCCAACTCATTAAGTGCCATTGAAAGGAGTGCAATGGATACTTGCTCACCTGTGGCAAGAAGCATATCCATTTCTCGTTGAGGTGGATTGCTGCTGATTTGTTGAGCAAGCGCAGAAAGTTGATCAGTTGTCTTCCCCATTGCGGACACAACAATCACAAGATCATTTCCTTGATCTTTTGATGTTGCAATCCTTTTTGCCACCTCTTGGATGCGTTCAACGCTTCCAACAGAAGTGCCACCGAATTTTTGTACAAATAACGACATCCACTTCTTTGGGCGAGGCTTTGATTTCTTCTGTGGTCAGGTTATAAATTATATTTGACGTAGCAAACCATCTCTGAATGCATCTTTTGGCATCATGCCACGTTTCAGAGCAGCTTCAACTTCTAATAATCTACCCATCAGACTAAGTAATTGCTTTGGTTGTTTTCCCTGAAGTTGTTTCCTTAGAATATATATTCGTTTGGGATTGTTAATACCTGCTGCTTTTGCAATTTTTGCAACATCTCTTTCTCCTTGTAGTTCCAGTAGGTTGACCCACAACCATCCTCTGATTTGGCTGGTCAGGCTTGCGATAATACGGAGTGACGGCTCACCAGAATCTAATAATGCATCAATTCTGCTAATTGCTTCTCCTTCATCGCCTTTCAAGAGTGAATCACCAACTTTAAAGGTTGTGGTAGTTATTCCTTCAATTAATGATTTAACAGTTTCATATGTAATTAAAACTGGTTGCATGACATTGCTTTCTAGATTATTTTTTGCCTCGGCATGTAGCTTTAGCTTTTGTAAGTCAGAGTCAAGCCTTGCGCTGTCATTTCCGATTGCTTCAACTAAATAGTTGGCTGCCTTTTGTTCTAGTCTAATCGACAATGCTTGCGCGGTTCGATTTACTAATTCTAGTTGTCCTACATTATCCCAAATAGCTGGTAGGACAAAACTTTTTTCTGTTGCCAAATTAGATTCTATTAATTTTTTCAAAATCTTAGTTGTTTTTAAGCGACCATCAGGCTTATTGGAATTGGTGATTACAAAGTGAGTATTCATTGGAATTAGTTCTAAAACTCTTTCAAAATTTTTGGCTAGTTCACTAGGGCAATTATTGCAAAATGGACTACGTTTTAAGATTATTACTCTGTTTCCACTCCCAAATGGGGGCGTACGAATCTCTTCTAAGGATTGGTTGACTTGGGCAATATCAGTTCCATCCAGCAGGCTCAGATTTATACTGCTCCAGTCCGGATTAACGAGTGCTTTAATTAGCCTTGCAATTTCTCTTTCAGTGGCTGCTGAATCATCACCCCAGATTAGATGTATTGGCATTGCAGCAGTAGACCATTGGTCTTTCTCTGATGATGCACTAAGAGAGAGTTCTTTGTACAGGGTCGCTATAAATGTATGACCATCCAATTTTTTTGGAGAGCATTCGTCACATTCAATCTCGTTTGGACTGTACTGGGTTAGAGCCTTTACAGCAGCGGGTATTGGAAAGATTGATTCATAGCAGTGGAGATTTTGGAATTCAACCTTTATTAGCATTTAGTCCTGGAGCTTGTCGTAAAGGTTTGACTGCGCTTCAGGCAGGTGCACCAATCATTACTGACACTGCTATGGCTGCTGCTGCTATTAAGCCAATGGCTGCAAGAACTTTAGATTCATCTGTAAGAACAGTTCTTGAATGGGCACCAACTCATACTTCTAAAGATTCCACTAGAACTTCTATTGGATTGCGAAGAGCGTGGAGGGAGCTTTCTTCTGAATTTGTAGGACCTAGATCTCCGCTGGTGTTGATTGGTAGTGCTCCAAAGGCTTTGGAGGCTTTATTGGATTTGGTTGTTAGTGGTTCGGCGGCACCTAGTTTGATAATTGGAATGCCAGTTGGTTTCATAGGGGTTGCTGAAAGTAAAGATCGATTATCTAAAAGTGGCTTGCCACAAATTCGTCTGGATGGGACACGAGGAGGCGCTGGACTGGCGGCGGCGGCAGTGAATGCTTTATTGCGAGCTTCTATTAATTAATCATTCGAGATTTCTGAAAATGCTTTTTGTTTTAGATGCTTGAATTTAGATATTTATCTTCTTTTGTTCTAGGGTCTTGAGAATTTCTTTGGCTCGTTGAATGACATCAGATGGCACTCCTGCTAGTCGAGCAGCTTCAATTCCATAACTTCGACTTGCTCCTCCTGGGATTACACTATGTAAAAAGACAAGATCATTACCTGTTTCTTTTACTAAGACTTGGAAATTGGATACATTTTTCATAGTTTTTGATAGAGCATTTAATTCGTGATAATGCGTAGCAAAGATGGTGCGACTTTTGATGATATTTGCAAGAAACTCACTTACTGCCCATGCAATAGATAGCCCATCAAATGTGGCAGTTCCTCTGCCAATTTCGTCTAGTAAAACAAGAGATCTTTTGCTTGCTTGGTTAAGTATGAAAGCAGTTTCTGCCATCTCGACCATGAAAGTTGATTGACCAGCAGCCAAATCATCTACTGCACCAACTCTGGTGAAGATCCGGTCAGTGATTCCAAGTGTGGCTGATGAAGCCGGCACCCAACTGCCAATTTGGGCAAGCAATTGAACCAGTCCAATTTGACGAAGAAAGCAGCTTTTTCCGCTTGCATTAGGCCCTGTCAGAATGATTAAGTCTTTGTTCTTACCTAATTCAATATCATTTGGAACAAAAGATTTATCAGCTAATAATTGCTCTACGACAGGATGTCTACAGTCTTTGATGCTGATCATGCGATTATGCGCAGTTTCTGCACTCAGAAGTTTTGGACAGCAAAATGAGCTGGTAGCTGCCACCTCTGATAGACCAGTAAGAGCATCTAGAGCTGCTACTGCTCGGGCGGTGTCTCTAATAGCCTGTGTTTCAGCCCCTACTTTTTCACGCAGGGCACAAAATAGTTCATATTCTTTTTGTGCTGCACGTGATTTGGTTTGAAAAATTTTCCCTTCTTGTGTTTTTAAGATAGGAGTAGTGAAACGCTCTTCATTAGCAAGGGTTTGTCGTCGAATCCAATGTTCAGGAACTTGTCCTGCTTTTGATTTGCTAACTGTTAGAAAATAACCAAAGGTCCTATGATATTGAAGGCGAAGGTTATTTATTCCACTATTTTGCCTTTCTAATATCTCTTGGCTCTCCAACCAATGATCTTGATCATCTAATTGATTTCTTAAGCCGTCAAGTATTTCGTTGACTCCGTCATGTATAAGGCCTCCTTCGCTTAGACTTAAAGGAGGATGATCTATTAATTGATGTTTGATTGTAGTTGCAAGTTCTAATAATTTTAGGTTTAACTCATCCAAATGTTTGATTAATTTAGGTACTTTTATTGGCAATGATTTTAGGTGGTTTTTCAGATGGGGTAGTCGCAGGAGACCATCAGCTATAGCCACTAGATCTCTAGCACCAGCATGGCCAGCACCAGCTCTACCTGCCAAGCGTTCGAGATCTCCCATAGACCTCAGTAGGCGACGAATTGAATGGCGATCAGATCTAGCTTTTACAAGTGCACTAACGAAATTTTGTCTATCATTAATTTCATCAATATTGATAAGGGGTGCTTGAATCCAACGTCTTAAGCAACGTCCTCCCATCGCAGTCAGGGTTCTGTCAACTGCCCACAATAAAGATCCGTAAAACTGTCCATCTCTTTGGGTCGCAATTAGTTCTAAATTGCGTCTAGTTTGTGAATCAATAACGAGGTAATCTTCTGAAAAAGTTGGTTTTGGGATGTCTATTTTTATTCTAATTGGCTCCTTGATATCATCTGATTCTGAAGTTATTGGTTGCGTGTCATTGATATAATCAAGTAATCCTCCTGCTGCTCTAATGGCAAGAGGTAATTCTTTAAGTGCAAGACCGTTAAGTGTACTTAGTTTAAAATGTGTTTTGAGAGTTTGCTCTGCAGATGGATATGTAAATGGAGTGCTGGCAACTTTTGAAATATTGATTCTTTCAGCAATTACTTGTTTAAGTGAATAGATATCTTCTCCTGGTAAGAGTAATTCTGCTGGATTAATCTTCGCAATCTCCTGACGTAAACTAAAGCTTCCTATTCTTTCTGAAACTAAGAACTCGCCTGTGCTTACATCTGCACTTGCGATTCCCCAGCGTAATGGGTGAATGTTTTGAGCAGGTTCAACTACAATTGCAGCCACCCAATTATTTCGACGTGCACTTAGCATTCCTTCTTCTATAACTGTTCCAGGTGTAAGTACTCTGGTAATACCTCTTTTTAATAAGTTTCCTTTACTAGGTGTAGTTTCTAATTGATCACAAAGAGCTACATTCAGACCTTGTCTAATTAATTCTGAACAGTAGCGTTCTGCAGCGTGATGTGGAATACCTGCCATTGGTACTTTTCCAATGGCCTTGCCTGCTTCTTTGCTGGTAAGAGTGATTTCCAATAACCTGGATAGTTTTATGGCATCTTCAAAAAAACATTCAAAGAAATCTCCCAGCCTGTAGAGCAAAATTCGTTCAGGATTTGCCGTTTTTAGCTCTATGTAATGCCGCAGCATTGGTGTGACTTGTTCTTTGTTAACAAGACGGTGATTTGACCAATTTGGAAGTTTTTCAGTTTGATTTGCTTCAAGGGGATCAATGAACTCTTGAGATGCTGAAATTGTGTCAGTAGTTTTGTTTTGCTTTGTTCGAGGTCTTGCTTTGGCGTCTGCGGTGAGTTCTTGATCTGATAAGTCTTGTTTTAATGATTCGACAGAGCTAGGGGTTGGGCTTGCGTTTGGGCTTGATAATTTATCTACTGCCTCGCCAAACAAGCTGCCCTGCAGTAGTTCAGCGTGATTAGCCATAAACCAATTCTTCCTTCTTTAGCGCGCATAGTAAAGGGCTTAGGTCACTTTGCATGTGAAGCCTCGCGACACCAAAGGCATGCTTTTGGAAATTGGCCTGTATTCCATGGGAGAATTAATGAATGCTGTGAGCATTGGCTCCTTAGACGCTTTCCCCATGCAGTTCATTTCTGGTATCGCCGCGAACGCCCTTTTGTTCGCTTCCTTGCTTCTGGTCGTTGGGGTTCCAGTTCTTTACATGACCCAAAAGAACCCTGAAGACAGGCGTAATGTAGAGATCAAAAGAATTGAGATCATTGGTGGTGTTTGGTTCCACCTTGTATTACTCAATGGTTTTATCGCTGAGTATGTTGCTCATCAAATTGATGGAGTAACTGGTTATATGGGACCACTTGGTTAGGCCAAAACAAAGTTCTGGTTTTCCAAGTTCGATTTTTCTCAGAGGTTTGGGTGGGGTTTACCCCATCTAAATTTCTTATATGCAATTTTTTGCGCTGCATATAGTGAGCATTTAATTTAGTTAGTAGTTCTTAAGGAATTCTCCGCTTAAGCAAAATGACCATTATTGAAGGGCGCTATACCGATGCGTCCGATTTACATATAGGCATCGTTGTAGCTCGCTTCAACGATTTAGTGACAAATAAGCTTTTGAGCGCTTGTTTGGACTGTCTCAATAGACATGGTATCGACACCTCGGAAACCAGTTCACAATTAGATATCGCTTGGGTACCAGGTTCATTTGAATTGCCGCTTGTCAGTCAAAAACTTGCACAGAGTGGCCGGTATCAAGTTTTGATTGTATTAGGGGCTGTGATTCGTGGAGATACTCCTCATTTTGATGTGGTGGTAGCAGAGGCAAGTAAAGGAATTGCGGCGGTTTCTAGAGAGACATCTTTACCAATTATTTTTGGGGTTTTAACTACTGACTCAATGCAACAGGCCTTGGAAAGGGCTGGTATCAAGAATAATCTAGGTTGGTCTTATGCTCTTCAGGCTTTAGAGATGGGCTCTTTAATGAAAGCTCTTTCATGATTGATTACTTCTAGTTGATCAAATTCAATTGACCAGGGCACCTTTTGTGAGGCATGCTGCACTGATGGTATTTATCGAATGCCATTTTTTCATGATCTTGCGGATGTAGCTCAGTGGTAGAGCATCTCCTTGCCAAGGAGAGGGTCGAGAGTTCGAATCTCTTCATCCGCTTATCTCAAAGCCAGTCAATGACTGGCTTTTTTAATGCATGCAAAAGTTCCATGATTGAATGACAAATTATTTAGGGCAGAATTAGTGATTTAGAAGAAGTTGACAGACACCATCTCTTAGCTCGATTGATTAATCAGTTGGAATAGATGATTCGAGGATCAATGCGCACGAAGAACTGAAGAACTATGGAGCAGCTATTAGCGGTATCAAGCTGATGAATACCATGACCATTCAACCAAGCATGCGGCGAAAATAGAAGGAACTATCATTCAAGAAAGAACTAGATGATCTAGATGCTTAGGCGACTGTGGGCTGATAACCGCATGGCTTGCTTATTAAGCCTGGGCAATTGGCCGCTCGTCTAGAAGCCAAGAACATTTCAAAAGTTGGAAGTCTGATCAGACAATTCCAACTCAATGGCGAGCTATCTGAATATTGGCTTAAAAAGTTAATTACTGAGCTTCAACCAGACCCTGAACTCTTGAAGTAATCCAGTGATCTTGATCAAGCTAATTACATCAAAAAAATCCATCAGCAAAAACAAGCCTGGGAGTGTTGGGCTGATCACTCTATTGATCCCTACCTGACTGTTCGCTATATCCCAGCTGTCTATGGAGTGAGAGAGGTCCCCTCTGCTTTCGTCTCAACGAGAAAAATTGCAGAAGCATGGGCTATTGATGAATTACAACGCTTTAAGGCAAAAGGATTCCTGAATTGGACACGGCGTGATCAAACCTTTTTCGATAAAGGTGGCTCCAATCCAAGGCGGTTCCAGGCCACCTTTGAAGACCCTCCAGCTACTGCGTGGATGCAAGTTGCTAGCTCTGCCACAAAGTTTCTTTTCAAAGAAGACTGGTCAGTCAAAGAAAAGAATCAAGCAATTCTGGAGGCAGGGAAATGAGCAAGAAAAAGAAAAAGCTAAAAAAGACAATCAATACTGCTGTTTGTCATTCCCTTGAAAGAATGACAACCTTGAAACCAGAAGATCGTTTCCACCTATTTCTCGAAATAGGGGAATGGCTTTTTAACGACCTTGATATCGATGATGAGTTAATGGTTCCTCAGTTTCCAAGAAAAGAAACACCTCTCGAACAGAGTGAATAACTACATTTTTTATTCAATGGAACTTAGTCATCAACTCACTCCTAGTCGTTGGTGACTACTAATCATCGACAATGCCTATTGACTATTGACCTAATAGAACATGCTGATCAGCAAATTTCTCATAAGCTTCTGGATCACAAGTTAACAAAATGATCTGTAAGCCTTTATCAACTGCAGATTGGAGCATTTGTTTTACAACTTGAACCCGTTCTGGATCCGAATTTGTAAAAGCATCATCAAAAACAAGAGGAAGACATCCATCATGCTCTGACTTCAGAACATCAGCCATGGATAATCGCAATGCAGTTGTTAGTTGCTCTCTCATACCACCACTTAATTGATCAAAGTCATAGAACTCTTTACCTCGACGCATTTGAAGTCCACTAAAGCCACTAGCTTGGTCAAAGCTGAGTTGAGCTACTGGTCCACCTGAAATTAAAGGTTTAAGGAAACTGCCAATCGATTGTGCTAAAGGTTCGGTATATCGAGTTGATAAATCTGCTTGCGCATTACTAAAAAGTTCTTGCAGCAACTTATGTGAATCGGTGAGTCGCTTAAGAGTTTGATAATCAGCTTTAGCAATTTCTAATTGAACTTGTGCTTGTTCAACAGCTTCATAAGGGTTAGAAGAACTAATGTTGTCACAAGTCCTTTTGGCAGCTCCTTTATCAGCAATAAGTGTTTCTTTCTCTTTTTCAAGAGATTGAATCTCAGCTTCGATTTTTAACAGTTCATTGGAGCTGTCAACTTCTTCCAAGGATGCGAGTTGACTTTTGAGAGTCGCCAAATGACCTGCTGAATTTTGAAGTTGACTTTTTAGGGAGTTAATTTGAGTTTTTAGCAATTCATGATCGATGTGCTCCTTTTCGACGGTTGAAAGATTTTGCCGAAGAGTACTCAACTGGCTATCCATCACCTTTGAATTGCTTTCATCATCAACTTGAGCGTTTTTAAATTGCTGCAAATTTAATTGAGTCAATTCCAATTCACTTTGAGCCTGATCAAACGCTTTAGAAGTATCAGCAAAAGTTCGTCTAATCTGCTGCTGAAGATCACCAAGACCAGCAGCACTAGTGGGCAGAGACTCTTCCTTGGCTAATTCCTCAAGGCATTGATCAAAAACTACAAGCTGTTTCGCCAGATCTAAAGTTTTTAACTCACACGTCTCTAATTCTTTTTGTTTGATTTGAATATGCTCTGGTGTTGATTCTTCTAAACTTGAGAGTTGCAGTTCAAGAGTTACTCTTTGCTCAAAATCTTTTTCAGCGGCCTGTATGGATTCCAAGCCCAGCCTAGATAGTATTGCCGAATACTCTTTCTGCTGATTTAGATATTGACTTTGTAGATCATTGAGAGCGTCGCTCCCACCAGGTCTAATTTCGAGTGAGACATCATCTCCTACTTGCAGTTGAAATGTCTCACTCAGTTGTTTCTGCTCTCCTGGTCGCAGTTCTTCGCCATTGAGACGAATGACCTGGTTCGATCGAAGAACCTTGATGCCTGTTGCCATCGCCTCTTGTCGAGTACGTGCATCTCGAAGTTTCTGATTTAAGCCCTGTAACTGTTGTAATTCTGAGCGACCTATCTTTGATAAAGCCGCAATTTTCATTTCAAGTTCTTTTCTTCTATCTAAGTTCTTTTCTGCCTTCTCTAAGTCAAGCTTCAGCCTAGAGACCACTTCTCTTATCCGAAATTGCTCTACTAATAGTTGAAGCAGATACCGGCGTTGATCCATGCGTTGGAGATTCCTTTTGAGATTCGTATGAACTTCCTGCTTGGTTTGTAATGCATTGACTAATACAAGTTCACTGGCTTTTTGCTCACTCTGTTTTTTTTGCAATGTCGCTCGTGCTTCTTCCTTTGTCCTAATTTCTTCTTGAAGTTGATTAATAGTTAATAAATCCTTTTGCAAGGTGTTATAACGCAATTGAATTGGTTCCAACTCCTTTTCAGCAAGACTTATACCTCCTTGAAGTTGCTGATGCGCATCAGCACTTGATGAAATCACTCGTTTTTGCTCAAGTAGTTTTGGTAAGGCAATGTTTTGTAGGTGCTCAATCTTGTTGGTAATTTCAACCAACTCTGCACTGGACTGTTCATATTCCTGAAGTTTGGAAAGAGTCATTTCCAGCGCTAGCTCAGCATTCTCAAATTCCTCTTGACGTTGCCAGAACGCAGAATTTTTTCTTGGTCCACGGCTCGTAAAATTTTCGTCGATTGCATTTTCAATTCGTTGTACAACACGTTGATCATGAGCTGATTGTTGAATGGCGGCACCGCCTTTTTTCTCGAGTTGCACAAGTAATGAATCAAAGTCGTAGTAGCTTTTATCCCGCTTTAAAAGATCATTACCTGCAGACCCTTGCATCACCCAAAGGTGTGCCCATCGAGTTGGTAAAAGAGTGCTGACCTGACGACTACCAAGCGATTCTTTGACGCCAAGCAAATCTGCTAAACATTCTTCTGCGGCTGGCCCAGAGAGTTGCTTGCCATTGGTTTCACTCAACAGCGTGACTTGTCCAGAAGGACCAGTGAAACACTTACGCAAGATATAGCTCTCACCTTTAGCTTCAAATTTGATCTGAACAGTGGGGTGGCCTAAATGTAATTTTGATCTAAGAGCTTCAATTGGTGCTCCTGTTGCTGTTGCCTTAAGAAATAAGGTTCGATGGAGAGCTTCAATCAGGGTGCTTTTACCAGTTTCATTAGCTCCACCAATCAATGTGATCCGTGGAGAAAAATCAACAGACAGATCAGAGTGAACTCTGACATTCTCAACTTGGCAATTTATAAGACGCATCGCTATTTAGCCTTTCACCGCAAATCGGTACAACTCACAAAGAGCTACACGCGTAATCGAAGCTTGTTCAGAGTCTTGACCTTCTTCTCTGTTTAAGCGTTCTTGCAGTCGACTTGCGACCTGTGCAATTAAAGGATCTTCAATATTTCTTGTGAGTTTTTCGAGTTCGCCAGCTTCAGGTGCTTGATGACATTCTCCTTTAATACGTAGTCTCAACAACTTATTGTCAAGGTCCGCTTTTAACAGCTCATAGCGATGATGTCCTGAAAGGCTCAACCCTCCACTAATTTCAACTCTCAATAGATCTCGGGAAACACGACCAGCAGTTAGATCTTCAATCTGACGTTCAAAGCGATTAAGATCTGTATCGCTGTTAAATCTAAAACTTATGTTGTGCCATTGAATGCGTCCAGTAGGAATACTTTTCACCTCTGGTTGTTGACTGCGAGAAACATCTATTTGCAGAACTTGCCCTCGTTGATTGTTCTCACCTTGGTCAAAACGATCAGGCTCTGGAGTCCCTGCATACCAAGCTTTCTTACTGACTTGCTTGAGATTGTGCCAATCGCCTAACGCGATGTAGTCAATCTCATCGATTGGTAGCTGATTGAGATCGATTAAATTATTTGCTCCAGATTGTGCTTCATCGTCAAAGGAGTAATCCCGTCCACCAAACTCATGAACACCACCATGGGCAAGAACAATCCTTGGTTTCGTAGAAGATATAGTGCTCCAATCAAAATTTCTCAGCCAAAGCGTTGGGTCAGTATTGTCCTTATTTCGTAATAGCGGACAGGGAAGAACAACTGTGTCTTCAATCTCAACTGGCTGACTATCTAGTACAAGCAAAAGGTTAGGCGCCATCTGCTTTTGGTACTTGTTGAAATCATCTGTATGCCAAACAGTTCCTAAAGCTCCATGATCATGGTTCCCAGGAATAACAAGGACAGGAACATTCATTTCTCCAATCACCTCCAAAACTTCCGTAACGACAGAACTTGAAGGTGTTGGTGAATCGAAAAGATCCCCTGCAATTAAGACGAATTGTGATTCTTGCATTCGAGCAACTTCTCGAATGCGACCAATGGCATTCAAGCGTTCTTGTCTCAGCTTGAATCGCTTCTGCTCATCTTTAATCTGCAGAAAAGGTTTGCCTATCTGCCAATCAGCTGTGTGGATAAAACGTGCCAATTTCAGACTTGCTCAGCTTTTATAAGCATTGACATTCATTATCCGACAAAGCCGATTTAATTGCTTGGCTCCTTCAATACTTGAGCTGATTCCTGTGGCTAATTAATGAATTAATTTTTCTCCGCGATACCAAAAGCTTTTGGTTAGTTATTGAGGGGGCCTAGCTCTAAAAAGTTTGGTATGACTTTCTTGTGAGAACTTTAGGAAGGCATTGGCAATGCTTCTTTTCTCAGTTTTTATTGCAATTAATGACATACACATTCTTTTAGTGCATAATTGAAGTTGTAGCAACGGCTACATAAACGTTCACCTCGCTTCAGGGTGAGGCGCAGTTAGATTCAAGCCAGGGAACGGGGACTTGGGTCGCTATCGGGTTCTGAACTATGACTACTCTGCTTTACCGCGGTCACGAGTATGTACAGCATAAGGAAGCTTCAGAAAAGCAACCTAAAGTATTGACCTATCGTCGAAACGTTTACACAAGTAGACAAGAACAAGCATCCATTAAACACACTGTATTGACCTATCGTGGACAACAATATACAAAAGTAGGATAAGGATGGTGAATTTAAAGTATTAAAACTCTTACTTTATTAGCCTCGTATTTCGGGGCTTTTTCTTTGGTCTGCTATTACTTTTGGAATTTTCGTAGTGCTAATACATCATCATCTCCAGATTCGGATCCCAACCATTCTCTATACTCTTGTACGAGACAAAGACTGTCTTTTCCGCTGAGGGATTCAATTCGGGAAATAGCGTTGGAAACAGTTTCCGCGAGAGTATCTTGTAGATGAATTTGATCATCTATAGGGTATCGCCATTTTGTTCCCATGGATATTTACCTATAGAGGCTCTACTAAAGTTTTAGGAAGTATCACAATAAATGTCATGAGTGGTTTCGCTAGAGTGTTTATTACTGCTAGTTGAAATTCCCAGTTATTTCTTCTGTTTGAGATTAAAAGATGCAATTTTGATTTTTCGAGAATCAATTCCTACGTTTGAAAATTTTTAATTCCTTAAATGCCCTTAGAAACTTTGGGCTTTTAAAGCCATTAATTACAAAATCAGTATTAATAGAAATGCCACCAAAGCAATCCAAGCAAATCTTCCATGTATAACTTCTGCTTTACTAAGTCTTGCGAAGGAAATCATGAGAAACTCCCTGATAAAGAAGATAAAAATTTAGTAATTTCCCTGAAAAAATTAGCCTGGAATTGGAAATTTTATATACTCTTGATTTGACTACCCTCCAACTATAGCGTCAAGTACGGAATATTTGCTAATCTATACACTATATATAGATTTGAATGAATTCTTGAACCTTGTATTTGGAGGTAAGGGATCGGAAGAAGATCGGAGTTGTTGTTTGGATAGAAATTAAGCCTATTAGGGAGATATGTTGCATCTGACAATGTGGGTACTTTGCGAGCTGGAGACAAAATATTTTTTGAATGTCTGCAATCAATTCAGGATTATTTGCTTTAAAGAATCACTTATCACGATTTCTAGTTTGTACTAGAAGCTGCTGGCTGGCTACGCGTTCAAAACCTAATTGTTGATAGAATTCACTCCTATTAGTGGTCATAAGGTAAACCCGCTCCACTTCTCGTATTGAAGGTGCATTTAGTAGAGCTTTGACTACTTTTCGACCAAATCCACGTCCTTGTAAGTCATCAGCTACAACAATGTCCCAGAGGGTAGCTCGATAGATGCCATCACTTGTTGCCCTCCCAAAACCCACCATTCTTTTCCCTCGCCAAAGGGATACAACTACTGAGCTCCTAGTTAAGAGGCTTTTGATTTCTGGAATGGTGCGGCCAGAAGCCCAAAATGCATGCTTGTCAAATAAACTTTTTAGTTTGAGAAGGCCTCGACTGGGTAATAGCCTTGGACCTAGCCCCAAACAACGGAGTCCAGGAGCCCCAGGGGCGTGTTGAATCAAGTGAATTTCTGCCATTATCTTTGGTTCATGGCAGCATCTTCCCAATGAAAGGTCATTATGACTAGAAAGGGCATTATTCTTGCTGGTGGAAGTGGAACACGGCTACATCCAATCACGCGGGCTGTTAGTAAACAATTACTGCCTGTCTATGACAAGCCGATGGTGTTTTATCCCCTTACTACCTTGATGTTGGCAGGGATCAGAGAAATCTTAATTATTACCACTCCAGATGATGAATCTACTTTCAAACGATTATTAGGAGACGGCACATCTTTTGGTATCAGCATTAAATATGCAGTACAGCATAGTCCTGATGGATTGGCTCAAGCTTTTTTAATAGGAGAGGATTTTTTGGCACAATCCTCCGCAGCATTAGTCCTTGGAGACAATCTTTTTCATGGGCATGACCTAGTGCCACAATTGCTTGCTAGCAATCGCTCTAATGCATCAGCAACTGTTTTTGCCTATCCAGTGCGTGATCCTGATCGTTATGGAGTTGTTGAATTTTCTCCGGATGGCAGTGTCTTGAGCATTGAGGAAAAGCCTGTGACACCTAAAAGTAGATATGCAGTTACTGGATTATATTTTTATGATGACACTGTGGTAGAAAGAGCGAAGCAAGTTCGACCTTCTTTGCGAGGTGAGCTCGAAATTACAGATCTTAATCGACAGTATTTAGCGGAAGGTTCATTAAGGGTTGAACTCATGGGGCGTGGAACTGCATGGCTTGATACTGGTACTTGTGATTCATTGCATGAGGCATCTGCATATATCAGAACTCTTGAACACCGTCAGGGCCTAAAGGTTGGCTGTCCTGAGGAGGTTGCCTGGCGGCAAGGTTGGATCAGTTCAGAGCAATTGGCTGCAATTGCAGGTCCATTAAGGAAAAGTGGATATGGGGATTATCTCTTGCAATTGCTAGAGAACAAATGATTCAGGATTTTCAAATGCAGGCTGAAGCTCTTTTCAATCAAAATGGGGAGTCTGTGCAAGGTCCACTGCTTTTAACTCCAAGGCTATTTGGAGATTCACGTGGTTTTTTCTTTGAAAGCTGGAATCAAAACGTTTGGATCGAAATCCTATCTAGTGTTGGACAGCCAGAAGTGAAGTTTGTTCAAGATAATCATTCTCGTTCTGAGAAAGGTGTTTTACGTGGCTTGCATTATCAAGTTGAACCTTGCCCTCAGGGAAAGCTTGTGCGATGCATAGTTGGTGAGATTTTTGATGTAGCGGTTGATTTGCGTCGAAGTTCCATGACATTTGGCAAATGGGTTGGTGCTTCTTTAAGTGCAAAGAATCAGCAACAGTTGTGGATTCCTGTCGGATTTGCGCATGGCTTTTTAACTATTTCAGATCACGCAGAAGTTTTGTATAAGACTACAAATTATTGGGATCCAGATACTGAGAGAGCAATACTTTGGGATGATCCATTTTTAAATATTGCTTGGCCTAAGTGTCGGAATCAATTGTTACTTTCAGAAAAAGATAAATCTGCACAATTAATTACTAATATAAAAGATAAGGACTTATTTGTATGAAGGTATTATTAACTGGATCGAGTGGACAACTTGGTCATGCTTTGCAAAAGTTTGTACCACCGAATATAGAATTAATAACTTGCACCAGAGCGCAATGTGATCTTGCAAACTCCAATGCTTGCATAGAAATTGTTCGTAATCATAGGCCAGCTTGGGTCATTAATTCAGGTGCTTATACAGCAGTGGATCAAGCTGAAATTGAGCCTGAAATTGCTTTTGCAGTTAATGCTGAAGCCCCTGCGGCTTTTGTAGAAGCACTTTCTGAATATGGAGGACGTTTGCTGCAAATAAGTACGGATTTTGTTTTTGATGGTAATCAAGGCATCCCCTACAAGATTGATCAGCTTGTTAATCCTTTAAGTGTGTATGGATCCAGTAAGGCAGCTGGTGAAAAAGCAGCTTTGAAGTTTGAGGGTGCAAGAGTCTTAAGAACTAGTTGGGTTTATGGTCCAGTGGGAAAGAATTTTTGTAAGACAATGCTTAGATTGCATGCAGATAGAGCATCAGCTGGTCACGTCTTGAAAGTTGTAGCTGATCAAATAGGCTCTCCAACTTCAACTTTCACATTGGCTGAAGCATGTTGGAGAGTCATTATGCTGGAAAAAGAGCTTGTGAATCGACGTCTTTTTCATTGGAGCGATGCAGGAGTAGCAAGTTGGTATGATTTTGCTTTTGCAATTGGAGAATTAGCGGTTCAGAATGGGCTTATCCAACGTGCAGCAGATTTGAAACCTATTTCGACTCCTGATTACCCAACACCTGCCCAAAGGCCTAGTTATTCATTACTGGATTGCAGTAGTACTTCAAAACTTTTAAGGCTTGATCAAAGATTTTGGCGGACATCTTTGGCAAAGGTATTGCATCAATTACGTGCAGACCTATCTTCTTCATGAGTAGCAACTTACTGATTAATTACTTTTTGACCGTTTTTCATTATTTTGATTAATTACTCTGCTTCATTTGATAACACCCGTCGCATCTTAGTCACTGGCGGAGCTGGCTTTATTGGCGGAGCTATTATCCGTAGATTGCTGAAAGAAACACATGCATCTATTTTCAATTTAGATAAATATGGATATGCAAGTGACTTGACATCAATCGATCTGCTTTTATCCAATATAGGAAAAAAATCTATTGATCGATATCATTTTATGCGAGTAGATCTAAGTGATCATGAAAAAACTTTAGAAGCGATTCGCTATGCTAATCCTGACCTTGTACTACATTTAGCAGCTGAGAGTCATGTAGATCGTTCTATTGACTCTCCAAAAGTTTTTTTGGAGAGCAATGTGATTGGAACATTTAATTTATTACAGGCTGTGCTTCTACATTGGGAGGGGATGCCTAATGATCGTAAGAACAATTTTCGTTTTCATCATATTAGTACTGATGAAGTATTTGGATCTTTAGGAGAGCAAGGTTATTTTTCTGAAAATACTTCATATGATCCAAGAAGTCCTTATTCAGCCAGCAAGGCGGCCAGTGATCATTTTGTTAATGCCTGGCATCATACTTATGGATTACCTATAATTTTAACTAATTGTTCGAATAATTATGGTCCTTGGCAATTCCCTGAGAAATTAATCCCTGTTGTTATTTTGAAAGCTTTGGCTGGAGATAAAATACCCTTATATGGAGATGGAGAAAATGTTCGAGATTGGTTGTATGTTGAAGACCATGTTGATGCTTTATTACTCGCGGCCACTCAGGGAATAGAAGGTAGAAATTATTGTATTGGTGGGTATGGAGAGTGCACAAATAAAAAATTAGTCGAGTTGATTTGTGATCTTTTGGATGAACGTATTCCTGTCAAGCATTCCTATAAAGATTTAATTACAAAAGTAATAGATCGTCCAGGTCATGACTTGCGCTATGCAATTAACTCTAGCCGAATTACTAATGAATTAGGTTGGAAACCATTGCATGATTTTAACAGCGGTTTGAAGAAAACGGTTGATTGGTACTTGGCAAATCGTGATTGGTGTTATAAAACACTAGATGGATCTGGTTACGGCGGAGAAAGAATCGGGCTGAAGGCTTGATAGTTATTTAACAGCGAAGAGTTCCTTTATTTAATCTAGTTAAAAAATCTTTGTAAGCCATTTGCAACCCCTCGGATAATTCTATTTTTGCTTCCCATCCAAGTCTATTCATATGGCAAATATTTAACTGTTTTTTAGGAGTGCCATCAGCTTTAGTGCAATCCCAGTAAATTTTGCCATTATAGCCAATGATGCTTGATAATAGTTCTACTAGCTTTTTAATAGAAAGATCTTTTCCTGAACCCACATTAAGAAAAAATAGTGGATTTTTATTTATATCTAATGGTGTCTCAGGTGCTGATATTTGCCATTTTTCAAGGGCAAATAAGCATGCATTACCTAAATCATCAGAGTGAAGGAATTCTCGTAAAGGAGATCCAGATCCCCAGCATGTAATAAAGGATTGTTTTTCTATCTTTGCCTTATGCAGCCGACTGATCAGTGCTGGGATCACATGACTATTTTGTGGATGATAATTATCACCTACTCCATAAAGGTTTGTAGGCATAAGAGAAATTGCATCAAAACCATGTTGTAGATGCAATGCAGCACATAATTTTATCCCTGCTATTTTAGCGATTGCATAATACTCATTGGTTGGTTCTAGAGATCCTGTAAGCAGTGCATCTTCTTGAATAGGTTGCTCAGCAAATTTTGGATATATACAGCTACTACCTAAAAATAAAAGACGCCTACAGCCACTAAGAAAAGAATTTTCTATGACGTTATTTTGGATTTTTAGGTTATCTAAAAGAAAATCTACTGGATATTTACTATTTGCATATATACCCCCTACTTTTGCCGCAGCTAAAATTACAATATCAGGACGATTTACAGAAAACCAATTTGATACTTGATTATTATCTCTTAAATCTAGTTCGTTTTTTGATGGAGTCAGTTGATTCTTATAGCCAGCTTGATATAAAGCACGACTAACCGCACTTCCTACCATGCCTTTTGCACCGGCAATAAAAAATCTATCTTTTTTATCTATAAGATAGTTGGACATCGTTATTATGAAGAACTTGGGGGATTTTCCATAGAGCCTATAACTTTAAAACCTTGACTTTTCAAGTAAGCCTCTTTATCTGCATCTTCCTTGTCAAGAGCAATCATTTCTGATATTAGTTCTTCTAAGCTTGTTTTAGGCATCCAATTTAATTTTTCTCTAGCTTTTGAAGGGTCTCCCAGTAACGTGTGAACTTCTGATGGGCGAAAGTAGCGAGGGTCTATGCGAACAACAACTTGTCCATTGTTTTTTTTACCCACTTCATCAACACCTTTTCCTTCCCATTGTAATTCTCCCCAGCCAAGCTCTTTTGCGGCTAATTGAATGAATTTCCTGACAGACTCCTGTCGACCTGTGGCAATAACAAAATCTTCTGGATAATTCTGTTGGAGCATGAGCCACATCATCTCTACATAATCTCGTGCATGACCCCAATCTCTTAGTGAGTCAAGATTACCCATATAAATGCAATTTTCGAGGCCAGCATCTATTCGAGCTAAGCCCCTGGTAATTTTTCGAGTTACAAATGTTTCACCACGTCTTGGGGACTCATGATTAAATAAAATACCGTTGCAAGCATATATTCCATAGGCTTCTCGATAATTAATTGTTATCCAATATGCGTATAACTTAGCAACACCATAAGGACTTCTTGGATAGAATGGAGTTGATTCTTTTTGAGGTATATCTTGCACTAAACCATAAAGTTCACTCGTACTGGCTTGATAAATTCTTGTCTTATTGGATAGGCCTAATATTCTTACTGCTTCTAGAATTCGTAATGTTCCTATGGCGTCACAGTTTGCAGTATATTCAGGAGATTCAAAGCTTACTGCTACATGACTTTGTGCACCTAAATTATAGATTTCATCAGGTTTGATTTGCTCAATTATACGCATTAAATTGGTACTATCAGTTAAATCTCCATAGTGAAGAACTAATTTAGGGATTGGATCATGTGGATCTTGATAAAGATGATCAATTCTTTTCGTATTAAAACTACTAGACCTCCTTTTGAGTCCATGTACTAAGTATCCTTTTTTAATTAATAATTCTGCAAGATAGCTTCCATCTTGGCCTGTAACTCCTGTAATCAAAGCTGTTTTTGGTGTGTTTAAGTTCATTGGAGTTTTGATGGGCAGACCTTTTATCTTTAGCAATGAATTTCTGGCCAATCTTAGCCAAAAATTCGTTTTATGGAATTGTCAAAATCTTTTTAAATTTTGGATTATTTAAACATCTTAGACTATTTAACCTTTAATATTTGAACTTGATTGAATTTTCAAGTTAACCTTGATTTATGGGCATAAGCCTTTACCTTAAGGATGTAGTCAGAATTTTCAGACATGTAATAATAAGATATCAGTCTAGATGAAATTGAACTCTAGCTTACGCCTTCTTCTTCAGTCGAATCCAGACTCCATTGAAGCCCTCTCTGCTATTGGAAAACTGACATCTACTCAGTGGATTTATGACCTTTCTGGACTGGAGAGCTTGAACATCTTAGGTTTATCTAAAGATAAAATATATTCCGAAATACAACCTATATTTAAATTCCATACAAAAACATTAAATCGAGTTTCGAAAAAGAGAATACTTTTTGATGATGATGCACCCCTTAATAATTTCCTGACTCATAGTGAAAGCAAACAAGATGTTATTAAACCTTTTTGTAAGTCGAATTTAATTGATATTAGACAGGATCAACTTTATATAATTCAGGATGCAAGAATTATTTGTACTCCTCTTTCAATTTGCATTATAGATTCTCAAGGAAGAATTGTGAAACAAGCCTCTCACAACGCTGCAGAAGCATTGTATTTGTGGGAGCTATCAAATCACCAAAATATAAAATATACTTATTTTCCTAAGGCAATACTTGGGTCTGTTCAACAAACCTTTAATATTGGGCACTGGTTTATTGATTCAATATCCAGAATAGCGATGTTAAAAAATCACAAATGGATTGATATAAAACAATATCACTTATTAATTGATACTGTGGATCATTCTATTATTAAAAGCTCTTTAAGTGCACTTGGCATTGAAAACAGTGTACCTACATTACCGTATTCTTATTTTAAAGTAAAAGAACTAATAGTTCCAATTATTTCTAGTTTTGATAGACGAGTTGACATTGCTTCTGAATTCATGCAGAAGCTTGTCTCAATCACGAGACAAAACACTTCACTCCCAAAAAAATATTGTCATAAGCGTATCTTTTTGTCAAGGCAAAATCTTTCTAGGCGTAAAATCTTAAATTGGCCAGAAATAGAAAAGATTTTGAATAACCATCATTATCATATTATTTTTCCAGAGGAAATTAGTTTATTTGTTCTTAATGATCTTCTTGAAGATGTGGAATCTATTGTTGGACCGAATGGCTCCGCTTTTTGTAATATGCTTTTAAATGATGATGTTAAGCAGTCAATAGGAATTATTTATCCTCATACTCATTTGGATGATTACTACTATAGAACCTCCCAGGCAATGGGCAAGCAATTTTTTGGTATAACTAATAAATTTACTCAAAATAAAAGTTCACTTAAGGATTTAATTTCAAGGTATTATTATCCCAGTGTTGCAGCAGATTACTGGCTAGACCCTAATAGACTGGAGCAACTCCTTATAAAAATTGGTTGACTTTACTGGATTTGAGAGTAGTCTTTATCTCTACGGAATCAACTGTTTTGCAATGGCTATATTATGATCGATCAAATTTTTAATCATCTTGAACAACCACTCATTTAAAAGCTTTCAAGATTATTATAATGATCAACGTTGTCTTATTTCATCATTCTGAATTTCAGCCTCTTTGGCAGCAGCCTGGCATGATTCAATGTGGTCCAAATATGTCCAATACAAATAATTCTTTTTACATTAGCACTTCCTCTACTTTAGCTATTAAGAACAAGCTAATTAATTTTGGCGTATCTAGTAAGTCTGCTTTGATTTATTATACGGATCCATTCTTATTAAGGTTTTCAGCATTAACTGAGTTGGACTCATGGAATGGTCCAAAGGTATTAGTTTCTGGAGATTTGCATCATGGACCCAAACCAATAGAAACGCTAAAAGATTATTTAAGAAATGAATCATTTGACGCAATTTTACTCGCTTTTAATCCTGCAATGATTGCTGATGTAAAATCGATGATTAGAGTTCCAGTCTTTAGCTTTCCTCCGACATTTTTTCGTTATCCTTCTATCAAGAGAGCTGACAAAATAGATAATTTCTTGGTACATGTAGGAAGTATTGGAAAGTACCATACGCAAAGGCGCAGAGTAGTAGAAGCCTTACTTAAATTGGATAACTTTAGATTTAAGCATTTTACAACTCAGACACAACTAGAGGCATCTTTATTGTATTCAAAGCATGCGCTAGCCTTGAACATACCTTTAAATAATGATCTGAATCACAGGTTTTATGAGATTATGGCAGTGGGATGTCCACAAATAATTTATGGTTCTCCAGCTTTATTAGGCAGCCAGGACGAATTGGGAAAAAGGTCAGATGTTTTTTGGGCATCTAATGTAAGTGAAATTGTATTAATAGCTAATCATTTGATGTCTGACTTTAAGAATCTTATGCAAACACCAGTACTCCCTCCAAAGCAATGGGAAATAAAAAACTTATTAAAGTATACATATCAATCAATGCTATCTAATGTTGATTACTCATTCAAATAAAAATATGTTTTTTATTACACCATAATTATTAGCTTGCATAAACTTCTATTCCTCAATCTTAAAATTTTTTCCTAGGTGCTGTATTACATTAATCACACGTCTAATTTTCCCTTTAACACTGGTGTCCAGAGATGTGTGCGCTCGATCGCTAGAGGCTTAATTGGCCTAGGTATTTCTTTGAAACCAGTGGTTTGGGATACCAATCGTAAAGATTTTGTTGCTGCTTCACGTAAGCATCTACAGCATATGGCTTTGTGGTCCGGACCCAATGAAGAAGATTGGGAAGAATATTCTCTTCAAACAAGAAGCGCAATGGACGAATGGATATTGATTCCTGAAATTGTTAGTGGACCATATCAACCTTCATCTTCTAATCTTTTCAATGCCGCGACAAAGCTTGGAATTCGTGTCGCTTGGATATTCCATGATGCTATACCAATCAGACATGCAAGGCTATATGGTTTAAGGCGGAATAAAGTTAATCAATATCATAGTAACTATATGAAAGGGCTTTCTATATTTGATTTAGTATTAGCTAACTCACAAACTACTTGTGAGCATCTTCAAGAATTTTTGAATAATGCAAATTTACGTTATAGCCATGTGCTACCCCTTAGGTTGCCAATTGAACTTCCGGGATTTACTAGACATCAACCTGTTAAAATTAAAAGACTTGATAATGCTTTAAATTTTCTGACTGTTGGTTCGCTTGAACCAAGAAAAAATCATGTTAGTCTACTCAAGGCAATTGCCTATTTAAATTCAACAAAGACGATTAATGCAAACTTCTATATTTTAGGATGGCCTAATACTAATTATATAGTTTCTATGATTGATCGATGTATCGCTCTAGGCTTGCCTATTAAATATATAAGCAACGCAGATGATGAGCTTTTAAATGAACTTTATGAAACATGTGAATTTACAATTTACCCTTCTTTGGAGGAAGGATTTGGTTTGCCTGTGGCGGAAAGTATTTGGCACCGTAGGCCATGTCTCTGTGGTTCCAATGGAGCTTTAGGAGAGTTTTCTAAATATGGCGGTATATTCAATTGTGATACTAAAAATTGGTTAGAGTTGGCAAAATCAATAGATCTTGTGCTTTCTAATAAAGCTTTGAGAATTAAACTTCATAAAGACCTATTAAATAATGTGGTCACTACTTGGAACGACTATTGTAAAAAAATTATAGAACATATGACTCACACTTAATTAATATTAAGCAATTCATTCTTGATTTAATTTGGATATTTCATTGCCAATAGTATGCATTACTTTATCCCATTGGCCATCTGCCGCTTGGCGAAATAATTTAACACTAGAGTACCAATCATTACTTTCCCCATTTATTCCCCATCTCCAGTCAGGTACATATTTTAATGCAAGAAATGTTTTCACGCCTAATGCCCCTGATAAATGCGTAATTAGTGAGTCGGTTGTCACTATCAGATCACAGCCAAGAATTACCTGTGCTAGAGAAAGTATTGAAGTGTCGCCATCATAATCACTTTGACCATCAACAAATTCTATTCCTTTTATACTTTTCCATTGATTAACATAGTCTCCCTTTTGTAAAGATATAAATTCTACATTTTTTGGAAGATAGTCACTAAGTATTTCCCAATACTTAAATGGCATAGATCGACCTTGGGAATATATTGACTGTTCATTAATGGCATTTCCTTGCCAGTAAATTCCAATTAATTTGTGATTTTTCTTTCTTTTTAATTTTTTAGATAATCGATTTTTAACCTCGTATTTCTTGAAGCTAGTTTCAAGATATCCTTGTGCTAATGGAAATTCTTTCTTGTTCCAATTTAAAAGCTTTGGGATACTAAGCAATGGTATCCAATTCACTCCACTATTAATTTCAAAGTTATTTTCTGCCATCATATTCCTTATTTGATCTGCAGGATTTTCATTTATGGTAGGATCCCATCCTCCAATGACTTTATGTATCAAACTAGTTTTTTCTATTAACTCAACTAGTTGTTTTTGGCATATTAATATGACTTTCACACCTTTCTTTTCAAGGTATATTGCAAAACGAAGGAACTGTAATGTGTCTCCGAAACCTTGCTCTGTTGTGATAAAGAGTTTGTGAGGTAGGTTGTTTTTATCGATGTAACTTAGCCATTGCTTTTTCAAATGAATTGCTAATAATCTGTTGTATTTCATCCATGGTCTTTTCTCATATAGTGCCCATGCTTCTTTATAATTTTTTAAAAGAAATAAATCATATGAAATATTCTCAAGGCAGTAACCTTTATATTCTTTTGAATTGGACATCTCTATACTGTAAGATCTTATAGCTTCCTGAATTTTTCCTGAGTTGTGTAAGCAAATACCAAGGTTATACCATCCAGGATTTTGTCTGGGATTTATTATCAGTCCTTTTTTGATAAGTGAGATCGCAAAACTAGGTCTCTTAACTATATTCTTGCTACCTATAGTAATTAATCTTGAACTTATATCGTGGATTTCAGACTGATTCATATAACTATAAATCTAGGAATAAAGAGATTTAGCACTTGTTACTAAAGTAGTCCACTTTGCAAGGCTAAGATTGTAGCCTTGCAAAGTATGGCTTTTCTTTTCCAGAATATTACCTTCCCTGAGCCTAATTGTTCTATGAAGTAGTTCTTGTAAGTTTGAGATCCAGTCATCTCCAGTTTTACATAATCTTCCTTTTATTCCCCATCTTGAACATAACTCACTATATGGTCGACTATCTGAGGCAATCCATGGAATACCAAGTCCACTATATTCTAGTATTTTTAATTCACTCTTGAAACCATTAAAACCACCTTTTGATAAGGGAGCTAATCCAATCTCACCTTGAATAACTTTTAGATAGTCCTTATAGCCCATTAGAGGTACTGTTTCTACTGAGTCTTTTTCGATTCCAATAATTTCAGCAAAACTTGCCTGTCCCTCCACATGACCAATATGCAGCCATTTAACCCTAACCGAATTGACTCTGATCCAATTTGCTAAAGGAATTAGCAGTCTCAAATCTTCAGGTCTGGTCCAGGGAGCACCAGTCCAGCAGAGTCTTACGCAATCATGGATATTATCCTTCGCATTGCTTCTTCTGATAGGAGTAGAGTTTTGGATCAAAATAGTCTTCTTTTTGGGATACATTACGTTCAGGAGCTCTTTTAATGCCATCGTGCTACAAGTGATTAGGTGACTATTCTTTAGATTTTGATTTAAACCAGTAAGTCTTTCTTTGCTCCAGTTATTTGCTTGCCATAGACAATCATCTATGTCACTTATGATAAAAACACCCTTCTTTGATAGGGATTGGAGGATATTATTCATAGCACCCCAATTAATATTGTATCTATATAAAATTAGAACATCATCTTTTCTCAATGATTGAACTTCTGAAAGGTTATCAGTTGTAATAGATTCTATAGTTATATTTTCTATGTATTGTCCTATTCGGATCCAATAACTATGCCATGGATTTGCAGAATCGGTTAGGGCTACTATTTTCATGTCTGGATAAATTCTCTTAAGTCTTGTTGTATTTCTTTTATTAGGTTATCCCAATCACCATCTATTTTTTGCCGATAAAGTTTCAATGTTCTGTACCAGTGCGTTTTTTTATTCTTCATTAACCATCGCCATTCTGGTATCATTTTTAAAGCTACCCATGTCTCAGCTCCTAGCGCTCCAGCTAAGTGAACTATTCCGCTGTCTGCACTAATTATTAAATCACAGATACTAATAATTGAAGCGGTATCTCGAAAATCCATGGAGTCCAGAAAATATTGCTGACCTTTAACAAAAGGGAAATCAGTATTTTCCTTTATCTCGCCTAGGCCTTCTCCTTTTTGCAGTGCTATAAATTCGACACCATTTAATTGACCTAATGGTAACCAGTTTTGAAAGCAGGTTGAACGACCTTTTGAGTATATGCTTCCTTCATGCTTTAAGTTACCTTGCCAGTGTATACCTATTAACTTACAATCTTTTCTTCGTTGAATTACTTTTTGCCATCGTCTTTTCCTATCTACATCAACCTTTAAGTAGTTATCTATCTGATTGTGAGTAATATTTTCGTAGCCTAATTTAAATGGTAAACTCATCAAAGGAGCCCATAAGGTACCTGCTTGTAATTCATCATCTTCAAATGCATCTGTTATGTTTCTGATTTCTGATGACTCTTTTAGTAAAGGTACAAGTGTTGATTGACAAAACAGTGTAATAGAGATGCCCAGTCTTTGTAGTTGAATTGCAAATCTAATAAATTGCAATGTATCTCCTAGACCTTGCTCAGCGACAAGTATAAGCTTCCCAAACTTTCTTTTATCTGAGAATCCTTGCCATGCATGCCCTAACCGGTTTTCGAAATACTTATTATCGTATTTTGGGAGTTTTAATCTGTCCTCGTAAAGCTCCCATCCTGATTTATAATTTCCACTTAAAAGTAGATCCTGTCCTAAATTATTTTTAGTTTCTGCAATTGGGCATCCTGGTAGTGTTAATGAATGACGGTATGACCTAATGGCAGCTTCTATTTTACCTATTTGGTGCAGAGCAATCCCTAGATTAAACCACGCTATAGCTTCTCTGGGAATTAACTTTAGTCCATGAGATATCAAACGTTTTGATAGATGAGGGTCTTTTGAGAGAATATACCCACCTCGATTTACCCAGTCGGATCCAGACCAAATTTTCGATTTATCGTACTTTTTTATTGACATTTTCGTATATACTCATCTACAGCATTTACTTGAGCATAGTATAAGTCATTGACTACTTTTTCAGCAACTTCCTTTCCACTTTGGGCTATATTATTGCATTGATTAATATTTTCATAACACCATTCTATTTTCTTCTGTATATCATCCATAGTATTATTAATTGGTATAAAATGCGTCCAGGGAATCAAAAGTCCATGATACCATTGCCTACGTTTTGTTGTTAATCTGATCACGCATGTACCGCTTAATAACTTCCATAGTAAACCCCAAGAATTAACATTTCCATCTATGTCGATAATCCATTTATGTAATGCTAAATCGAGAGGGTCCATTTTTGGTCTAATAAGATCCTCTCTAGACAATCTTTCGTATAATCTATTATATTCACTATTATTCAATGCTTGGACAATCGAGCTGAATCTAGCATCAATAAAACCTTCTAAAAAATTGGAATTCTTACATAATTTATATCTAGGAAGCTCTTTCAGATTGTAATTGCTCAGGACTTTAAAACCTGTAGTAGAGCCTCTCCAAACAGCAATTGGTAATCTTTGATCCCAGCTGG
>QCJK01000002.1 GCA_003216075.1 Prochlorococcus sp. AG-409-B05 | reverse complement strand
AAAATTAAAATTTCTGATGCTGCTTTTTTGCCTGCTTCTACTCCGGGTTGGTCGTATGCATTAATATTGATCAATTCAGAATATAAACCAACGGTCCTTTCAAACAAAGCTATCAATGCTCCAAGAGTCCTAGTATTGAATGATCTCAATGTAATGGTTAGGTTTTGACGACCTGATTCTGTCAATGCTGTTCTAGTGCCTTGGTAAAATCCGGAAAGATAATCACTAGGAGCTTCATTATTAACTGGTTGGATTGAGCAATCGTCTGATAATACTTCAATAAACACAGCGAAGAAATTATCAAGTCCATCTCTCAACTGCTGAACATAAGCATGCTGATCTGTAGAACCCTTATTTCCATAGACTGAAAGACCTTGATTTACTGTATTACCATTACGATCATATTTTTTTCCAAGTGACTCCATTACTAATTGCTGTAGATAACGACTAAAAACTTCTAGTCTGTCACGGTAAGGAAGTATTACCATATCTCTGGCTCCTCTTGCATTACCAGCAAAATACCAAGATAAAGCTAATAGCGCTGAAGGGTTATCGTATATATTGTGTATCCTAGTTAATTCGTCCATTGAGTATGCTCCGCCCAGAAATTCTCTAAGATCAGAACCTATTAAAGCGCACGTTAGAAGACCTACTGAACTAGTTATACTTGTCCTTCCACCAACCCAATCATGTATATAAAATGTATTTAACCATCCTTGAGATTTAGCTTGATTATCTAAGTTGCTATTTGGCATGGTAATAGCAACAGCTTGATCAGACCAATTACAACCACACATTTCTAGTCTTTTCCTGGCTTGATCCATTGCCAACCTCGGTTCTGGTGTTCCACCTGACTTACTAACAACTACAAATAATGTAGTAGTGAGGTTTGAACCTATTGTTGTTAGAATATTATCTATTCCATCAGGGTCTATATTATCCAAAAAGTCGAACTTAATACCCTTATCTATCTCCTTAATTGCGTTTACAATTAGTCGAGGGCCGAGGGAACTACCACCTATTCCAATCCACAAAACATTTGTAAATACACATTGACTTGAAGTTTTGATATCACCGTTAAGAATTGCTTTCCCAAATTCTTCTACAAGTCTAATTTCCTTGGAAATAAAGCGCTTTAATTCAATAGAAGGCGCAAGTTCAGGATTCCTGAGCCAGTAGTGACCAACCTTCCTTTTTTCATCAATATTTGCAATTGATCCACCCTCCAAATCATCCATTGCCTTAAAGGCCTTGTCAAACTTAGGTTTTAAAGAGAGCACGTCAGAATGCTTGAAATGCATTCTGCTTATATCCAACCATATACCTAGGTCATCCTCTGACCAAAGTAGTTCACAGAAACGCTTCCACTGTGACTGTTCATCAGTAGGACTAAATTCTGGGAGTGTCATTTCTGAGTTGGTTGTCACTATCAGCTTCATACAATTACTAACAGAAATTATACAAAGAATTTATTCAGCTAGAGCAGTCCTTTATTCGTCTCATGTTGGATTAGGTACATCAAATCCATAATTCAATTCATTAGATAAACTTCCAATATCAAATTTAGCTAACTTATTAGTCGTCAGGATAATAACTTAATATAAGCTATAAGTAAAATAAAATCATTTTATTAGTAAGAATGCGAGTTACTGCTATTAATGGATATGTTCAATATAATCTCCATATAATAATGAAATGAAAAAAAAAGACTTGCTTAAAGTGTATAATAGAACTGTCAATTCAAGTTAATGATATGCAGGCCTCACTGATTTGGCCTTCACCAAAAACTCTACCTACCTTCGACCCACTACTAAAGATAGGAATACTTGCATCTGGTAAAGGAAGTAATTTTTTGGCTATTATAAAATCTATAGAAAGCAAGAAATTAGATGCAAGGATACAATTACTGATTGTCAACAATCAAAACTGTAAAGCCATAGATATCGCAAAAAATTATGATATACCATACTTGGTTATTGATCATAGAGATTATAGCAATCGTATAGATTATGATAAACAAATAGTCTCTCACTTTAATAAGTATTTAGTAGAGGGTATCGTTATGGCCGGATGGATGAGAATTTCATCAATAGAATTAATAAAAGCATTTCCACACAGAATAATCAACATCCACCCATCAATTCTTCCAAGTTTTAAAGGTCAAGATGCAATAGAACAAACAATTAAGAGTGGAGTCAAATTATCCGGCTGTACTGTGCACTTCGTTGAAGAGGATATTGACTCAGGGCCAATAATTATTCAAGCATCAGTGCCAGTCTTGGATACAGATGATAAATATACACTTCTAAAAAGAATACAATGTCAAGAACATAAGATAATTATTCTAGGTATCTCAATAGCTGGTAAAATATGGAGGGATATTGCATGATTTATGGGTAATAGGATACTAGTGGAAGCCCTAGTTCAGGTTTATTGTTTGACATTAGATTAAGACATTGAATTGCTTGCGAAGCTTGTCCCTTCATCAAATTATCAATAGCTGACATTAAAATTAGGCATCCATTTCTCTTGTCTACCTGAACTGAAAGTAATGCCTTATTAGTATGTCTTACCCATTTAGTTGCTGGGTATGTACCAACTGGTAAAACTTCGATACATGGATCATCCCTATACGTAGCTTCAAGGACAGTATTGCAATCCTCTGCAGTCAAACCTGGATCTCTTAATCTTCCATAGACAGTAACTAATAATCCTCTGACCATAGGAACAAGATGTGGAGTGAACTGAAGTTGTATTGACTTACCTGATATTAAACTTGCTTCCTGTTCGATTTCAGACGTATGACGATGTCCTACGACTCCATAAGGTGTTATTGATTCAGAAGCTTCTGCTAGCAGTAAGCTTTGCTTGGGGTCACGTCCACCCCCAGATGTACCAGTTTTAGCATCTATTATTAACCCTTCATTTTCTATTAATCCTTGTTTCAAAAACGGAAGAAGAGGGAGTAAGCTTGCGGTGGGAAAACAACCTGGGGCAGAAACAATCCGGGCTTTTGCTATTGAATTCCTATTCCATTCTGGAATACCATAAATAGCCTCCTTACACAGATCATGATCAATACGTACATTTGCATTTGACTCATGTACATATACTTGTTTCCATTGATCCAATGATCTATATCTATAATCTGCTGATAGATCAATAATTCGAACGTTGTTTTCTAGGAGTTGTGGTACAAGCTGACAAGCAATTCCATTTGGCAATGAAAGAATTACGTAATCAGCAACCTCCGAAATTTTCAAAGGATCAGGATCTTGAATAACTGGGTCTTGATCTAAGGTCAAATATGGGCATAATTCGCTCCATCTCTTCCCAGCAGTACGTTCTCCTCCAAGGAAAGTAATCTTAAAAAAAGGATGATCCCTAAGAAGCCTTAATGTTTGAAGACCTCCGTACCCTGAAGCACCTACAACCGCAACCCTGTGTCCGTCATTGCACGTATTCTTGCTATTAGGGTTGAAGGGAGTGCTTTGCATAAAAATTTTTCCTGTCGGCTGATCGTACTTCCGTAGATAATGAATTATAGAAATTGAGTTTTAGCACCCTGAGGACCTCAACTCCTAGACAAGAGTCAGTCAAAATCGATTTTGATGACATAGCTGACGCACTTGCTGCCATAAGGAATGGTGAATGTGTCGTAGTTGTCGATGATGAACGCCGAGAAAACGAAGGTGATCTCATATGTGCAGCTCAATTCGCCACACCAGAACAAATAAATTTCATGGCGACTGAAGCCAGAGGTTTAATTTGCCTAGCAATGCAGGGCACTCGTTTAGACCAATTGGATTTACCTCTTATGGTCGATAGAAATACTGATGCAAATCAAACAGCATTTACTGTAAGTATCGATGCAGGGCCAGAACATGGTGTATCAACAGGTATTTCAGCTGACGACAGAGCACGAACGATACAAGTAGCCCTGAACCAAGATACAAAACCTATTGATCTAAGAAGACCAGGACACATATTTCCCCTCCGTGCTCGTCAAGGCGGTGTATTGAAAAGAGCAGGCCATACAGAAGCTGCAGTCGATCTGTCTTTACTTGCTGGCCTTTCCCCTGCAGGAGTTATATGTGAAATTCAAAATTCAAATGGTTCAATGGCAAGGCTTCCTGAGTTGAGTGAATATGCTAAAAATTGGAATTTAAAACTAATAAGTATTGCAGATTTAATTAGGTATCGGTTAGAGAATGAGAGATTTGTTTATAGAAAGGCTGAGGCAAAGATGCCAAGTTTATTTGGTGGATTTACTGCTATTGGATATAAAAATGAATTGGATAAAACTGAACATGTAGCTCTTATCAAAGGTAAGCCTGGCGCTCTGAAGGAACCAGTACTAGTAAGAATGCATTCTGAATGTCTTACAGGCGATGCTTTCGGCTCCCTAAGATGTGACTGTAGACCTCAACTTGAAGCCGCATTATCAAGAATCGAAATAGAAGGTGAAGGTGTTGTTGTATATTTAAGACAAGAGGGAAGAGGCATTGGTCTTATAAACAAATTAAAGGCTTACAGTTTGCAGGACACGGGACTTGATACCGTAGAAGCAAATGAGAAATTAGGATTTCCAGCTGATTTGAGGAACTACGGTGTAGGAGCTCAAATATTAACTGACCTTGGAATACATAGGTTAAAATTATTAACTAACAACCCAAGAAAGATTGCTGGTTTAGGAGGATATGGTTTACAAGTTGAAGAGAGGGTACCTTTGGTTATATGCCCAGGAGACTATAATAAGGAATATTTAGCAGTTAAAAAAAGAAAACTTGGACATTTAATTGATGGATATCAACAGGATCAAAATTCTAGGAAACTAGGTGCCACAATTATAATATTCTGGGATGGGATAATTGATAATAGTCAACTCAACGAAAGGCAAGATATAGCCAAGGCATTACTCTCTGATTTCACATTAATCAATAGCAATAGCAACTCAAATAGACTTTTGGCACTATTAGAAAAACCAAGCCTAATATGGAATATAGGAATCTCTAATAAAAGAACAGAACTTTCAGATAATGAAATCATCGCCCTTGAAAGATTTATGTTTGAAATTGTAAGTTGGAAGGCTACGATAAGAGTTGGTATATTTAAGACAAATAATGAGGAACAAGCTAAACATCCAGCACAAAATACAATATCAAAAGCTAATTCTATCAAGAATTATCTAGAAAAAGATTATCATCCACTTAAGAATATAAATAGTAATAGTGCTGGTACTATAATATACTGGAATTAACTATATAATATTTATAACTTTTTATAATTTTCACTTAACACTAACATTGTTAATAAGGGTACCATTCTTAATTGCTAAAACTACTTTAATGTCTTTAGTCTGACCAAATACTGTATGTACTCCATCTAAATGAGGCTGGGGCTCATGAACTATAAAAAACTGGGATCCACCTGTATTTTTACCAGCATGTGCCATTGATAGAGAACCAGCTTCGTGTTTATTTTTATTGATTTCACAATCAATTGTATAGCCAGGACCTCCAGTTCCTGCTGTCCCCTTCGATCCAGGCCTACTGTTTGGGCATCCACCCTGAGCCATGAAACCTTGTATTACACGATGGAAGGTAAGACCATCATAAAATCCTTCATTTATAAGCTTTTTGAAATTAGCAACTGTATTTGGAGCATCATTATCAAAAAGTTCAATTTGGATTGAGCCAACATCTGTGTTCATTATTACAATAGTCATAATTCCTGCATAAACTATAGAATTCAATAAATATATGAGCATAGAATAAAGAATAAGTCAATCAATAATTTGTTACCAAGACAAATTTATAAAATCTATTCTTCTTTGAAATTTAAACAAGTCAATGATTTCTAATCGGTAATTTAGTTTTTGAAAATTTAATTACTTCCCTAAGGTTATTATTATTTTTGCGAAGGATATCATTTGCTTTTTCAAAATTTATGTCTAAAGAGTGCATAACGATAGCCGTCTTAATTGACCCATTACTTTTTTTTAATAGGGCTAGAGATTCTTTTCTCTTTAAATTTGTAATCTCAGAGAGAATTCTTATCGCGCGATCTAAAAGTTTCTGATTGGTTATAGATACATCTATCATTCTGTTTTGGTAAACCTTACCTAAACGAATCATTACTGAGGTCGATATAATATTGAGTGTCATTTTAGTTGCTGTAGCAGCTTTTAACCTAGTGGAACCTGTAAGTAGTTCTGGACCTGTCAATAATCTAATGTCCACATCGCATTCAATATTAATTTGATCCTTAGGAACACATGTAATAGAGACGACTAAGGCATTGATCCTTTTGGCGTATTTCAAAGCATGCCTAACGTAAGGTGTTGTACCACCAGCTGATATACCAATTAAGCAGTCTTTGCCGTCAAAACATCTAGCTTTTAAATCGTCTATTCCAAGACTGCCAATATCTTCCAAACCTTCAGAGCTATTTTCAATAGCTGCTGTTCCTCCGGCTAAAATACCCTGAACAAGATCTGGTGATGAACAAAAGGTTGGCGGACATTCAGCTGCATCTAGTAGACCTAACCGTCCAGAAGTTCCAGCTCCTAGATAAAAAAGCCTTCCTCCAGACTTCATTCTTTTTGAAATTAAATCTATAGCAATGACGATTTCTGAAATTGAATTTGCTACGGCTTTTTGAGGGATAAGGTCTTCAGTAGAGAAAAGTGAAACCAATTCCGTAGTTGAAAGTATATCTAAATCTATAGATTTAATATTTGTTTGTTCGGTTAATAGAGCCCCCCTGTTATCAGTTGTTTTAAGATTAGGCTGATTTATAAAGTTTTTCATATTTACTAAAGTAAATCTTCTAGACGTTGGCGAATATGGTCAAGTTTTGACTTGTTCTGATTTTTCTCTATATTAGTTTCGTCAATTATAGAATCATTAGGATTATCTTCTTGCCACTTGTCAACATCAAGATTTGTTTGAGGGGGTGCTATTAAAAGTCTATCTTCGTCATTTTTTGGTACAAATCCACTCTCTACTAATCGTGGTTCGTAACCAGCCTCTAAACAAAAACTTTCAATTTCTTCTTGATCAATCTGTTCTATAGTCGGTGTAGGAAAATCTTGTGCTTCTAAAAGTCCGCAATATCGTTCTGCGTCATCTGGATTCTCAAACATCAAAACAATAGTTTTTCCGTTAACCTCAAGAGAATGGATTCCCTCTCCATCATTTTCAGATTCATATAGAAGTACACTTACCCGCATTTTGATAAAATGAAAAAATTTAATTGAAGTAATCCAATTGTAGGTCAATTAAGAAATTTCAGGGTCTAAGGAAATCTCTTGAAGCCTTGAATACAAAGCTCTTTCTGAATCACTTAAATCTGCTGGTATAACAACTATTATTTCCACAAGTTGATCTCCACGTTCTCCGTCATGTTCCATTCCCCTGCCTCTTAATCGAAGCATCCTTCCACTTGATGACTCAGGTGGAACTTGAAGGGTTACTGGGCCAGACAATGTAGGGACATCAACTGCACAACCAAGAACGGCCTCATGAGGAAAGAGCTCTAAGCGATAAAAAACCCTCAAACCATCTATCCTTAAACCCTCGTCAGTCATAACTCTCAATTGCATAAAATGGTCTTTTCCACCTTGAGCTACACCAGCCAATCTTAATCGCCATCCATCTCCTGCAAATGGAGGGGTTCTTATCTCAACCAAAGTCCCATTTTTCAATTCTAATTCTAAAGTTGAACCATTAAGTGCTTCTTCTGGAGTTAACTCTAATATTGTTTCTATGTCTTCATAAATCCGAACCGGAGGTTGAGTAGATTGTTCTGCAGGGGTAGGCCAAGATACCTGATCTTGTATATTAGATTCATCCAAGTATTCATTGTCTTCATTCGTCTCTAAACCCAAAACTACTGATATATAGTCTTCGAAATCGGGAAAGCCTTCAGAGAATTGATCACCATTAAAGTTATTATTCAAATATGATTTTTCCCAGGCTTCTTTACGGCGTGGATCGGTTAGAACAGCATAAGCTTCATTGACAAGTTTAAAACGTTCCTCGGCATTAACATCATTACCATTTAAATCAGGATGCCATCTCCTTGCTTCTCTTCTAAATGCTCTTTTTAATTGATCATAATTACTACCGGGCTTCAAGCCAAGTAGCGACCAATAGTCGTGATTAGCGGTAGAAGTCATTGTCCCAAGGATCCATATCAGTTCGTTGTTGATTTCTTCTGTTATTTGCTGTTCGTTCTTGATTATCCCAGGGATCATCATCCCAGTAATCATCATTGAATAATTCGTCTTTCAGGGAACCAAAAGTATTACGAATACCTTGGAGAGGATTAGAGTCTGACTTTCTCTCTGCAGAAAGACGTCTATTAAGTCCAAACAAGGCTTCTTGTAAAGCTGCAACACTTAATTCTAATTCCTGAAAATTGTCACCCTCCAATAGATCCTCAACATCTCTCATTGAAACTTCCACCGCTCTTTGTTGCCGATCAGCACCATAAGGACCTAGTTCAAGGGCTGCGTCTCTTAATCGTCTTTCAGCCTGAGCTAACAAAGTTAATGCGCTATTTTTACGATCAATAGTTGCTCTACGGCGTCTATCTTCATCTGCTTTCGATTCTGCTTCTGCTAATAGTTTTTTAATCTCATCCTCATTTAAATTTGAACCACCTTTTATATTTACGGACTGTTTTCTGCCAGTAGTGCGATCAGTTGCACTAACTTCAAGTAATCCATTTGCATCAATATCAAAAGCCACTTGAACTTGCGGAACTCCTCTAGGGGCAGGTGGTATCCCAGACAAACGAAAACGACCTAATGATTTATTATCCGAAGCAAGTTGGCGTTCTCCCTGCCAAACATGGATATCGACGGATGATTGGTTAGCTTCAGAAGTGCTAAAAACATCTGATTGTCTTACTGGAATTGGTGTATTTCTAGGAATTAGTACTTTCATTAATCCTCCCACAGTTTCCAACCCCAGTGAAAGAGGGGTGACATCATTAAGAAGTAGATCTCGAAGTTCACCTGTCAAGATTCCTGCCTGTACAGCCGCTCCAATTGCAACAACCTCATCTGGATTGACAGATTGACAAGGTGGATTTGGTACAAGAGTACGTACAAGTTGCTGGACCATTGGCATTCGTGTTCCACCACCTACAAGAACAACATCATTAACTTCTTCTGCCGACCAACCAGAATCATTTAGTACTGTCTGAACAGGACCCATAAGTTTGTCAAGAAGGTCGGAGCAGAGTCCCTCAAAAGTTTTCCTATCTAACTCCGTTTCTATATGAAGAGGGCCATTAGGGCCTGTTGATATGAAAGGAAGAGAGATAGGTACTTTTTGAACACCGGATAATTCTTGTTTTGCTTTTTCTGCAGCTTCAGTGAGACGCTGTAATGCTTGACGATCTCTTCGAAGATCTACCTCATGCTCTTTAGAAAAATTATTGGAAAGCCAATCTACAATCCGTTGATCAAAATCGTTACCACCAAGTTGGGTATCTCCACAGGTTGCTTTCACATCAAAAACACCATTAGCAACTCTCATTAAAGAAACATCAAATGTACCTCCACCTAGATCGAAAACTAATACACGACGAATGGAACTTCTATCAAAACCATACGCAAGAGCTGCAGCGGTAGGTTCATTTAAAATTCGCTCAACATGAATTCCGGCTAAACGAGCAGAATCCCTAGTGGCTTGACGTTGAGAGTCGTTGAAATATGCAGGGACAGTAATTACAGCCGATTCAATAGATTCACCAAGGTATGTCTCTGCGTCATCAACTAACTTCCGAATTATGCTGGCTACTAGTTCCTCTGGTGCATATTCCCTTTCAGTAACAGGACAAGTAATACGAACGTTACCTTGCTCATTTGCACGTACGTTATAAGGAACAGAAAGACTATTCTCCTCAAGTTCATCCCAACCCCTACCAACAAAGCGTTTCAAATTTGAAAAAGTATTTCTAGGACTTAAAACAAGCTGTCTTCTAGCCAATTGACCTACCAGAAGCTCAGAATCCTTTGTATAGCCCACCACTGATGGGGTTGTACGACTCCCTTCTGCATTTGCTATGACTTGAGGACGACCAGCTTCCAGAACTCCTATTACGGAGTTGGTCGTCCCCAAATCAATGCCAACAATTCGCCCCATAGTCTCCTGAACTGAAACCCTACCGTAACTACTAACAAGAACTTAATCCAAAACTTTTTGTGGTGATGACCACCTCATAATGATTTCTTAGTGGAATTTTGATCGAATGGTCATAATCTTTGGGATATATTGTTTAGTGATGACTGTGCCCAATGGAAAAGAAAGCCAATTCCTTCTAAGGAGTAGGCCCCCTAGTGAAAAATTGATTGATGTAGGTTTTAAAAATCTTGCTATTGCAACGGCATCTATGGTTGCAATAGTTCTACTATCAATTGTAGCCATAGTTTTTGCTGGTGCATTAGAGTCAATGGGTAAATATGGCCTACATTTCTTATTTACATCGAATTGGAATCCTGTAACGAATGAGTATGGGGCTTTTACTGCAATTTATGGAACAATATTAACTTCATTGGCCTCATTATGTATAGCAATCCCCTTAGGAGTTGGTACAGCTATATTCATTACTGAAAACTTTATTCCTCAAATATTTAAAAACATAATAGGTATATTCATAGAACTTTTGGCTGCTATTCCTTCGGTAGTACTAGGTTTATGGGCGATATTTGTTATGGAACCTTTTCTACGACCTATATTAAACAGTTTAAATCATTATATGGGATGGATACCATTATTTAGTACAGGAGCTTCTGGTCCTGGTGTAGCTCCAGCCATATTAATATTATCTATAATGATACTACCTATAATTACAAGCATTGCTCGTGACTCGTTAAATCAAATTCCCTCAAGATTACGAGAGGCGGCATATGGAGTTGGAGCAACGCGATGGCATACTATATTTAATGTATTGCTTCCAGCAGCAGTTTCTGGGATAGCTGGAGGTGTATTACTAGCTCTAGGTAGAGCAATGGGTGAGACTATGGCAGTTACAATGATCATAGGTAATTCAACCAATTTCAATATATCATTGTTAGCACCTGGTAATACAATTGCTTCAATGATAGCTAATCAATTTGGTGAAGCAGATGGAAGTCAAGTATCATCACTAATGTATGCTGCTTTCGTATTGATGTCATTATCCTTATTGGTTAATATAATTGCACAATGGCTAGTAAAAAGACTAAGTCTTAAATATTAGATAAATTCTATCTCATTATACCTTAATCACTAATGAATCAACTTTATTATCGTCCATTATCGGCTAGAAGTATAGCTAACAAAAGCCTTACACTATTTGCATTGATTTTAACTATTGCCTCCACATTACCTCTAGCATTTATTCTCGCTTATGTCATAATTAAAGGTGGAAATAACTTAAACTTTTCTATCTTCACAACCCTTCCAGAACCGCCCGGTGACGACCTATCTGCAGGGGGTATAGGAAATGCAGTTCTAGGCACATTTATTGTTACAGGGATTGCAGCACTTATAGCAATACCCATAGGAATAGGTGGAGGTGTATACCTTGCGGAATATTCGAAAAGGGGTCCATTTTGTAAGTTTATTAGATTTGGAACTAATGTGTTGTCATGCGTCCCTTCAATTATTGCTGGTGTTTTTGTTTATGGAGCAATAGTTTCAACAAGAGTAATAAGCGGAAGTACATTTAGTGCGATTGCAGGTGGAATATCTCTATCAATATTAATGATCCCATCTGTTATTAAAACAACTGATGAGGGACTTAAATTAGTTTCAGATGATCTTAGAAAAGGCGCATTAGGTGTTGGAGCCTCTAAGTTTGCAACAATAGTACAAATAACATTACCTAGCGCATTAAAACCAATAGCCACAGGAATAATTCTAGGCATATCAAGAGCTGCTGGAGAAACAGCGCCTTTAATTTTTACTGCTTTATTTTCATTCTACTGGTCACAAGGATCACAGTCCTTATTGGAACCTATAGCATCCTTGTCAGTATTGATATACAATTTTGCTCTAGAGCCATATGAAGCGCAAAATGAATTAGCACTAACAGCAGCATTAATTCTTATTGCTATTATCCTTGGTATAAATATCATGACAAAAATAATAAATAGGTTGATAAATTAAAAAGGGAAGATCAAACAAATCAATTATAAATTCACAAAAAATCTCTTCGCTCTATAAATCATGTCTCAGAAAGTACAAATGCAAAACAACAAATATAAGCCGGAGTCTATGATTTCACTAGAGGACGTAACCATAAGATATGGCAAATACGAGGCAGTTAGAAATATATACTTTGATATACCTAAAGATAGAGTTACAGCTCTTATAGGACCATCCGGTTGTGGAAAATCTACTGTACTTCGTGCAATAAATAGAATGAATGACCTTATAAATGGATGTTCAATAACAGGAAGAATAGTTTTTAATGGTGTTGACCTATATGCAAAAGAAGTAGACCCTGTAGAAGTAAGAAGAAAAATAGGTATGGTCTTTCAACAACCAAACCCTTTTCCAAAAAGCATCTACGAAAATATTGCATTCGGAGCACGAATTAATGGATTTACAGGGGATATGGATGAACTTGTAGAAAGCTCTCTTAGGAGCGCGGCTGTTTGGGATGAATGCAAAGATAAACTTAAAGAAAGTGGATGTTCACTTTCAGGAGGACAGCAACAACGACTCTGTATTGCTCGAACAATTGCTATAGAACCAGAAGTTATTCTTATGGACGAACCATGTTCAGCATTAGACCCAATATCAACACTAAAAATAGAAGAGACGATACATGAACTCAAAAAGCATTTTACAATAGTAATCGTTACTCACAACATGCAACAGGCATTAAGAGTCAGTGATATGACTGCATTTTTCAATGCTGAACAGTTAGATAATGGATCAGGAGGCAAAGTCGGATATTTAGTTGAATTCAATAAAACCGACATGATTTTCAACTCGCCTACAGAAAAAGCGACTAAAGACTACGTATCTGGGAAGTTTGGTTAGAAAAAATAATCTAAGTGATTAACCTACTGGCAACAAACATTTTAGTAGCCAATAGGTTGCATCAATTGTATGAAACGGAGAGGGAGGGATTCGAACCCTCGATAGAGTTGCCCCTATACAGCATTTCCAGTGCTGCGCCTTCGACCGCTCGGCCACCTCTCCATCATTGAGCGTCAAGCGACAAATCTAGCAGGGCGTTGATAACCGCGTTCAAATTCCAATGGATTCTATGAGGGTTGATCAATCAGTTATAGTTAATTTAGAAAAATCTTGAAACACTAAATCTTTCCATTATTAATGTAGTGAAGGATATTTGAAAAAACATATAAGAAGCAATCAATGTGTATTATTTGTCTTTAATCTGAAAATTTATTCTATATAGTTGCAAATAAAAGTTAGGAAGGGATGAGTGTATAACTTATAGTAAAGTCTAGGAAATAAATACGATCGTATTACAATATTGAGATATACGAATATCGTCTTATTAGTCTAGTTAAAATTTCATTTGATCATCTTAAGTAGGAAAGATCAACAAAACCATGAATTCAACAAACGCTGTCCAAATGGCAAATTTATCAAAAGCAGATCTTGTTCAATTATTAGATATAAGCAAGGAAGCAGCTACTAGAGCATCTAGCATATTAATGAATCATTATGGAAATTTAAGTTTAATAAAAAATAAAGGTAGGATTGGAGATTTGGTTACAAATGCAGATCTAGAAGCTGAGGATGTAATCCTTAACTACCTAAAAGAAGAAACACCAAACATCTCAATTTTAGCCGAAGAGAGTGGATCCGATGGCATAGAAAATGAATTAAAGTGGTGTATTGATCCTCTAGATGGCACAACTAACTTTGCTCATAAATATCCATTTTTTGCTACCTCTATAGGCCTTACATGGAACGATAAACCAATTATGGGTGTGATTGCAATTCCTTTTCTAAATGAAATGTATTGGGGAGCTCCAACTATAGGCGTATTTTGCAATAAAGAACCTATCAAAGTCTCTAGTTGTATATCAATATCCAATTCCCTCTTAGTTACAGGTTTTGCATATGACCGGCACACTAGGTTAGATAATAATTATGCTGAGTTCTGCTGGCTTACTCATCGTTCCAGAGGCGTAAGGAGAGGTGGTGCAGCAGCAGTCGATCTAGCATTTGTGGCATGTGGCAGATTAGATGGTTACTGGGAAAGAGGATTGGCACCTTGGGATTTAGCTGCAGGCGTAGTTCTTGTAGAGTTGGCAGGAGGACATATTTCTGATTATCGTGGCAATCCTTTTGACATCAATAGAGGCCGAATTATTGCAACAACAAAAGGCATTGCTGATGAATTGATACAAGAACTGAACAAGGTGCAACCACTTGAAGGAAAAGCATTTGGAGCTCCTGACATTAAGAGCAAGGGAAACTGAACTACAAGCAAACTCCTATGGCACTCCAACCCGCAGCAGGTGCAAAAGACCTAAACCCGCAACAGGTAGAAACGAATCAATTTATTAGCAGCCTACTTGCTGAAACTTATCGATTATGGGGATACGAAGAAGTAGCTCCTCCACGTGTTGAACGATTGGACACTCTTATGGCTTGTGGTGCAATATCCAGTAATGACATTGTTAAGCTAGTTGCAAGCGAGCCCCTTGGGCTAAGGCCAGAAATGACTGCCTCGATAGCAAGAGCAGCATGTACAAGACTTTCTGAAAAGCCAAGACCATTGCGCTTGTGGGCAACAGGAACAGTTTTCCAAAGTAGAGAATCTGTAGAAGGTGGATTATGTATTGAAGAGACTCTCCAAAGTGGAGTAGAAATATTTGGTATTAAGAATATAAGTGCAGAAATGGAATTAATGTCGCTTTTGCTTAAATGTATGCAAAAACTTTCTCTTAGTAAATATCAAAATCCAACACTATTAATAGGACATACATTATTAATGGATTTAATCCTTTCTCCATATGAAAATAGCCTAAGAGACGAAATAAGACAGTCTCTTATTAACTACAACTCGTTAGAACTAAAACAATTAAATTTAGAAAAAGATCAGAAAGAAAGATTAGTATTGATACATCAGTTAAGAGGTGAACCCAAGGCTATATTAGAGAAACTAGAAGGTATTTTTGGAAACCAAGAAGTAATTTACAATCTTAGAAGATTATTCTCTATAATAGCCCCAATTGCTGAAAAACAAGGTTTAACTATTCAATTAGATCCAACTTTTCAACCACAGTTAGAATTATATACTGGAATTGTCTTTCAACTATTATGTCGAAACGATGCTTCTCCTGTCGTTGTAGCAAGAGGAGGTCGATATGATCATTTAGTACGTCAATGTGGCGCCAAAGAAGAAGAAGCAGCAGGCTTAGGTTTTAGTTTTTCAATAGAGAAGCTAAGGGAACTATTCAATTCAGCAAATCCAAAGCTTGATAAACCTATTAGAACGTTAGTAGTCTTTGGAGAAAAAAGTAGCTTAGAAAAAGCTCTTCGAAGACAAAATGAATTACATGACCTTGGTCACCAAGCCACAGTAGAACTAACTCAATGTAATGGTAGAAAAGATGCTACTGAATTACTCGCATTACGTAATTGCAACAAATTAGAATGGCTTAATTAATAACAACTTCTAACAGTAAATTCACTACAGGCCTGAATATATTTTCATTTACTAATATTTCATTTTAATAATTGTAAACCAGAGCTTATTTTCGGAAAGTACCACATAAATGAAATAAAAATTTTAAGGGGGTGTACGGGGACCTCTCCATTAAAGAAAAATTAATATAAGCTTATTAAGCTATTATTGTATTCCATAAAAATACAGGCATGGGTCTACTAGAAAACGGTCAGATTCAAATTCACACAGAAAATATATTCCCAATAATCAAAAAAGCTGTTTATTCAGACCATGAAATATTTCTCAGGGAACTAATAAGCAATAGTGTAGATGCAATAAGTAAAAGAAGAATGGCTGCAATGTCAGGGGATTGTCCTGATAGCGAAGACGGGAAAATCGATTTAAAAATAAATAAGGAGAATAAAACAATTACAATATCTGATAATGGTATTGGTATGAGTGCAGATGAAGTAAGAGAATATATAAATCAAGTAGCATTTTCAAGTGCTGAGCAGTTTCTAAAGAAATATGATCAAGGAAACGACCAAATAATTGGACATTTTGGACTTGGATTTTATTCTAGTTTTATGGTATCAAGTAATGTAGAACTAACTACATTATCGGCAACAGATAACCATCAAGCAGTAAAGTGGAGTTGTGATGGGACACCAAATTTTAGTCTAGAAGAGGCAAGTAGAGAAACTCCTGGAACGGACGTAGTACTTCATCTATTAGAAGAAGAAGAAGAATATCTTGAGCCAAGTCGTATAAAAAATCTTATAAAAAAATATTGTGACTTCATGCCTGTTCAAATACTACTAGAAGGAGAGGTAGTAAATAAAAGAAATCCTACATGGAGAAAGAATTCCAATGAGTTGAAAGATCAAGACTATATAGATTTATATAGATATTTATATCCTTTTCAAGGAGATCCATTGCTATGGATACATCTAAACACTGACTACCCTTATACATTACAAGGAATACTTTATTTTCCGAAGACAACAGGAAGAGCCGACTGGGAGAAAGGCGAAATAAAACTCTATTGCAATCAGGTTTTCGTTAGCGACTCTATAAAAGAGGTAGTACCTAGCTATCTACTCCCATTAAGAGGAGTAATAGATTCACCCGATATACCACTTAATGTTAGTCGAAGTGCTCTCCAAACTGACCGACGAGTAAGATCAATAGGTAACTTTATTGCTAAGAAGGTTGCAGATAAATTAAAGAACTTATTAGATACCAATCCGAACTTCTACGTAGAAATTTGGGATCAGATTTCACCATTTATTAAAATAGGTTCTATGCAGGATGAAAAGTTTGCAGAGCAAGTAGAGGATCTTATAATTTATTCAACTACTTATGATAGTAACGTAAGTAAAAATGAGGACTTCTCAGAGATAATTACCCATAATGAAGGATCCTACACAACAATAAAAGGGTATATCAATAGATTATCTGAGGGTTCTGATAAAAAGATATTATATTGTACAGATGAATTATCTCAAGCAGGTGCATTAAACCTATGGAAATCACAAGGATCAGAAATCCTTAAAGCAGAAACTGTTGTTGATACCCAATTTATACCTTGGTTAGAAAGTAGACGCGAGGAAATTACATTTGTACGTGTAGATTCTGAATTAGGTAATAATTTAAACGATGAAAATAAGGAATTGGTAGGTCCTGAGGGTGAAACAACAACTGAATCGATAAGAAAACTAATAAAAGATGCTGTCGCTGATGAAAAAGTAACAATCCAAGTACAAAACCTTAAAGGGAAAGACTCACCACCTGCATTAATACTTTTGCCAGAGCAAATGCGTCGTATAAATGATATGGGAGCACTTATGGACCAAAGACTTCCAGGACTACCTGAGCATCACGTTCTTTTAGTTAATAAGAATCATCCGCTAGTAGAAGGACTAGCAAAACTCAATTCTGGAAGTATTGTTGTAGGAACTAATAACTCACCATCTGAAATTTTATCCAAAAAACTAGCTTTGCATATATACCAATTAGCCAAGCTTGGTGTTGGAGGCCTTGACCCCAACGAAATAGCAGCATTTCCAGAAAAAACTGCAGACCTAATGGGCCAGTTGCTAGATAGATCATTAAGCTAAGTCATTAATTTGATATAATGAGAAGGACTACAACCCAATGGGTGCTGAAATGTCTAGGGTATGTCAATTAACTGGTACAAGAGCCAATAATGGGATGGCTGTAAGTCATTCTCATATTAGAACTAAAAAACTCCAACAAGCAAACCTTCAGCAAAGAAGGCTCTGGTGGGATGAGGGAAAAAAATGGATTAATATCAGAGTCACAACCAGAGCTCTTAAAACTATTCAAAAAAGGGGACTTGGACCCTATGCTAAGTCCTTAGGAGTTGATTTAAATAAAATTTGACAGGTTAAATATATACAGAACAATTATAATTTAACTTACAATTCTACACTAGACTATATTAAGCTATATATTATATAATTAACTTCTGGATAAAAATTATATAATTATTTTAATGATATACACTACATAACAGTAAAAGGATATTAAAAATGGAAAAACAACAAGGCCGCAGCAAATTTATTCTCTTATACCACCGAACACCATTTGAGGAGTCTAAAGACGATTCAGGAGAACGAATATGGATAGACCAAAAAAGTCCAAATGGAATAATCCCAACACTGAGAAATTTATTTAGAAGCAGGGACGAAGGAACCTGGGTTGCTTGGAGGCAAGTAGAACAACTAAAGGATGAAGTCGATGAACGAATATCAATGGACAACCCAGCATCATTTACATTGAGACGTATACCCTTATCAAAACAAGAAGTTAACAGTTTCTATCACGTAACCTCAAAGGAGTGTTTCTGGCCTATTCTTCACACTTTTCCTACTTATTTCGACGTAAATAATGCAGACTGGGGAATATTTCAGGAAGTCAATAAGAGATTTGCTGATGCTGCATGTAATGAGGCTGCAAAGGGAGCTACTGTTTGGATTCATGACTACAACTTATGGCTTTCTCCTTCTTTTATCAGAGCATCAAGACCTGACTTAAAGATAGCATTTTTTCACCATACACCATTTCCTGGTAATGATGTTTTTGCTATATTGCCTTGGAGAAGGCAAATTATAGAAAGCCTACTTTGTTGCGATTTAGTTGGATTCCATATTCCTAGGTATACCGAGAACTTTGCTAGAGCGGCTAACTGCTTAGTAGGAGCAAAAAGAGGAAATAAAGTACCAGTAAATCAAAGATTCATTGCTGTTGGAAGTGCATTGACAGAGCCAACAGAAACACCTTCTCTTTATCATGCTGGAAGAACTATCAAACTAATTTCATCTCCAGTAGGTACATCACCTGATGTAATCCAAAAGTTAATTAATGACCAAGATGTACAAAAACACTCCTTGGAGATCGAAAGAGGTACGAAAAAAGGTAGGAAACTAATACTATCAGCTAGTAGAGTTGATTATACAAAAGGTAATGAAGAACTTCTACTATGTTTTGAGAGACTTTTAGAGAGAAAAAAAGAATTACATGGAAAAATAGTATTGATGCTCGCCTGTGTATCAGCAGCAAGTGGAATGAAAATATACGAGGATACTCAAAGAAATATAGAAGAAACAGCTGGAAGAATTAATGGCAAATTTAGTTTGATCGACTGGGTTCCAATAAGATTATCTACCAGGAGAATTCCTTATGAAGAAATGATCGCATGGTTCTCGCAGGCAGATATATGTTGGATAACACCATTACGTGATGGTCTTAATTTAGTTGCGAAAGAATATGCTGCAGCGCGTAAGAATAGAGGAGGTACTTTAGTTCTATCCGAGTTTACAGGTGCATCTGTTTTGCTAAATGGAGCAATTCTTACTAATCCATATTCACACAAGCGTATGGATCAGACAATTGAAGAAGCGATCAATATGACAGAGGTAGAACAAAAACAAAGGATGGATAATATGACATCTGCTGTCGAGGCCTATACAGTGAAGGATTGGGCGGAAGAGCAAATGTATCAATTAGAGAATAACCCTAATAACTAAGAAATGAAACGAAGATTTTTACCACTAATATTAACAGTACTAGGTGTCACTAATATCTTTTCATATCGTATTCACGCTAGTACAAGCAATAATAATTCTGACGAAGTAACTATATTAATGCCAGCACCATTTGCTGATTCTACGGAAGTTTTAGTAAATAAATTCAATAAAGATCACGAAAGTAAAATTACAATTAAGGTAACTCGGGGTCCTTTAGAAACTGAATCAGTTTCAGACCTGGCTATTTCAAGCCTACTTTTAGGTGATAGTCCCTTTGATATTATTCTAATAGATGTAACTTGGTTACCAAAATTCGCTGCTGCAGGATGGCTGGAACCACTAAATAACCGTGTTGAGAGCTCTCAATGGAAAGCTCTAGCTAAAGGCGCACGTCTAGGAAATTCATATCAGGGAAAAATATATCGCTGGCCTTTTGTTGCAGATATGGGACTTTTATATTGGAGAAAAGACTTAATGAAACAACCTCCCACTACACCTGCTGAATTGATAAAGATAAGCAAAGAATTGCAAAATAAAGGCATTGTAAAATATGGTTATGTCTGGCAAGGTCGTCAATACGAAGGATTAAGTTGTGTTTTCCTTGAATTAATTAATGGTTTTGGAGGGGATTGGATGAATAATCAAGGAGAAGTAAAGCTCAACAGTAAATCAAGCCAGCAGGCCGTATCCTGGCTCAAAAAATTAATTACCAGCGGTGTAAGTCCTAAAGCAGTTACAAATTTCACTGAAACTGAAGCCCTTCAAGCATTTGAAATAGGAGATGCTGCTTTCATGAGAAACTGGCCCTATGCCTGGGCGGAATTAAACAAGAACAAAAGTGCAGTTAAAGGAAAAGTAGGTGTAACAACAATGATTGCAAAAGAAAGCAAATATTCAACCTCAACACTTGGAAGCTGGGGCTTTTCAATCACCAAAGGAAGTAGTAAGAAAGATCAAGCATACAAAGTAATATCATATCTAACAAATGAGGATTCTCAAAAATATCTATTTACTAAATATGGTTACACTCCAACTATTTCAAACCTTTATAAAAGCAAGAATCTTTTGAAAGTATCACCAATATTACCCATACTTGAAATTGCATTAAAAAATGCAAAACCAAGACCACAGACACCACTATATGCTCAAATTAGCGGTGTTCTTCAGAAACATATAAGTAAAATTATAACGAATAAAGAGAATGTAAAGGAAACAATGGAAGCAGCTCAGGTAAGTACAGAAAGGATTCTTTCATCTGCAGGAGAAAAAAGGTGATCTATATTCTTTCTTTTCCTGCAGCTTTCTTACTAGTTATAGTATTTTTATTACCACTGTTTAGATATTCATGGTTAAGCATACACGCATCTTCTGTAATAACTGGACTAGAAGTAATACCAAACAATGGAGCGAATTGGTTCAGATTATTTAACGATGAAAGATTCTGGACAGATTACATGCAAACCTTAAGATTTGCTGTGTCTTCAGTAAGTGTTGAATTAATACTCGCAATACTAATAGCCTTATTACTAAATCATAGAGTTAGATCTAAAGACCTAGTTAGAGCCTTAACTCTTCTTCCATGGGCATTGCCAACAACAGTAATGGCCTTAGGTTGGAGATGGATATTTAATACACCTTATGGTCCTATAGAACAAATATTTAAATTCTTAAAACTAGAGCCTATAAATATTTTATCAGATCCAAATTTGGCATGGATTTCAACTGTTATTGGAGACGTATGGAAAACTACTCCTTTTATAGCTTTAATTATTCTTGCAGGTTTACAAACAATTCCAGATGATCTCTATGAAGCATTCAGACTTGAAGGTGGAAAGCCTAAACAAGCATTTTTTAGAATTACACTTCCACTATTAAAACCATATATCACTATTGCAGTTTTATTTCGTTTGGCCCAAGCCTTCGGAGTATTTGATCTTATTCAAGTTATGACAGGTGGAGGGCCAGCAGGGAGCACAGAAAGTGTTGCCCTGTATTCATATTTAAATGCAATGAGATATCTGGATTTTGGCTATAGTTCAACTATTATGATTGCCAGCTTTATATTATTGATGTTTGCCTGCGTTGTCTGTTGGTTTATAATATATAATTCAAAAAGATTATTTCAAAAATCTAAACTGTGAATAATACAAGAAATTACTTATGTTTAATCTTAATATGGTCATTGGCACCTATTTTTTGGCAGGCATACACTTCATTTTGCACGCCAGAAGCTCTTATTTATCCACTTAAGAATATTTCAAATAGATGGACATTAGAGAATTATACTCTTTTATTAAGTTCAAACCCTTCATTTTTAAGGTACTTACTGAATAGTACAATAGTAGGAATAAGTACAACATTCTTAACTCTATTATTAGCTATTCCAGCTGCGTATTCAATATCTAAAATAAAACCTATTATTGCAGGTTGGGTAAGATTATTTCTCCTATCTGCAGCTCTATTTCCTTATGTACTACTATTTCTTTCATTACTCGAAATAGCTAGAGCACTAAATATAGGAAATAATCTCTTCGCTTTAAGTATCCCTTATAGCGCACTTAATATGCCACTTGCATTACTCCTATTATCTTCTTCTTTTAAGGATTTACCTATTGATCTTGAGGAAGCAGCTAGGTTAGAGGGATTAAATTTATGGCAAAGACTACGTTGGATACTAATCCCATTAATTGCACCTGCCACAGCCAGTACTTCTATACTTATATTTATATTCTCATGGAATGAATACCCAATAGCTCTTACTTGGATTAGCAAAACTGAGCTTTTAACATTACCTGTAGCAATTTCTCGTATCGCTGGTTCATCCGTCTACTCTGTGCCGTATGGTGCATATGCAGCTGCTACAGTCCTAGGGTCAATTCCCCTATTATTAATTGTCATAATTTTTCAAAAGCAAATTGTATCTGGTTTAACCAAAGGAGCAGTAAAAGGATGACATTAGTTTTAACAAAATTAGGCCGCTATATAGGCAACTCATGGATAATAAATGATCTAAGTTTTGAAGTTAAAAAAGGGGAATGCTTAGCACTTCTTGGCCCAAGTGGATGTGGTAAAAGCAGTACTCTTCGTCTTATAGCTGGATTAGACAAACCTACTAAAGGGTCAATTTTCATAAATAAAAAGAACATTACAGATGTTTCTCCAGTTGAACGAAGAATATCAATGGTCTTCCAAAGTTATGCTCTTTTCCCCCACCTTTCAGTTGCAGGAAACCTATCTATAGGTTTAAAAATACGAGGGGCTTCTGATTCAGAGATAACTCGTAGAGTTACATCTACACTTGCTTTAATGCAAATACAAGATCTAGCACACAGAAAACCATCAGAACTATCAGGAGGTCAAAGACAAAGAGTTGCACTGGCAAGAGCTTTACTAAGAGATCCTCTGGTATATCTTCTAGATGAACCAATGAGTAATCTTGACGCTCAACTAAGAGAAGAACTCCGTCCAGAGCTTCGTCGTTTAATTTTTCATGGTGAGCAACCCATTGTTTATGTCACTCATGACCAACAAGAAGCAATGGCTATGGCTACCAAAATAGCTGTTTTAAATAATGGTAAGCTTGAACAAATAGGTACATCTAAAGAGCTTTATAAAACTCCAAATTCCTTATTTGTAGCAAATTTCATAGGACGCCCACAAATAAATATACTTTCCCCAAGAGATGGTGCCTATTTGGGAATAAGGCCCGAAGATATTTATTTTAGTGAAACCGGAATTAGTGGCAAACTTATTTATACAGAATGGCAAGGAGACAAGCAGCTACTTATATTTGATACAGCAAGAGGTAAACTTAGAATGTTATGTAATGGTGATATTAATGTTCCAGACAGCTGTCATTTAAGCTGGTCTAAAGGTAAAGAACATCACTTTGATAAAAATACTGGTTGCAGAATAAATCCGCAATAAATCCAACTTAGAATCTACCTATAACTAATAATTAGTTTATACATAGTCATGGCCAAGTTAATATTTTAAATTATTTCTTACGAAGTAAAGGATTTTTGTCTAGTATTTGAGTGTTGAATTTAAATTGTGCACGCTCTATCTCTAGGTACATGGTTTATCCACATCACTACTCTATTTGAGTGGATGTTGGCAATAGTTCTTGTTGTTCGCTGGGGGGAATGGGGGAAAAACTCTGCTTTATCCTGGTTCGCCCTAGCAATGCTTCCAAACCTTGCGAGTGCTATGGCTGCGATAACTTGGCACATCTTTGACAACTCTGAGGCACTAAAAGGACTAGTAGTGCTTCAAGCTGCCCTCACGATGCTGGGCAATACATGTTTAGCAATAGCAGCTTGGAATTTAGTCAAGGTTGAGAGAGAACAAAGAATATGAGTCCATTAAATCTGGAACAAATTTTTCTATGGTTAGGGACTATCAATCCTGGGGCCTTTTTCATCCTATCCCTAGCGCCATACCTTATCTTTCTTTTTTGGGCACAAAAGTCCTCTTCAATACCAAAAATATCTTTATGGGGCTTCAGACTCACACTTCTTTTTGTTCTCATGACCATTGTCTTTGCCATTCTGGCTAGTCAAATTTATGGGCGCGAACTCACTGATGTAGATCCACTGCACGGAGCAGCGGAAGCTTTCCTCACCATCAGTGATGCCTTGGTAGTACTGGGTTTTCTAAGAATTGGCCCCAAAAAAGTAGTGAATAACTCTTAAGAGGAAAGAAAAGTAAGTGTTTATTGTCCTGTTATAAAGCAGAATATGTTGTCGCTTACAACCTATTCATGATCACAACCCTATTGGCTGCTGCAGATCCAGCGACCTTTCATTGGACACCAAAGGTTGCTGTGGTGATGATCGCGTGCAATGTACTCGCCTACGCAATTGCAAGAGCTAACATCGCAAAACCAAACGAAGGATTCCAACTTCCCAATTCTCACTTTTATGGAGGTATGAGCCACGCATCTGTAGTTGCGGCAAACGCACTAGGACATGTACTTGGAATAGGAACTATTCTTGGGCTTGCATCTCAAGGTGTCCTCTAAACTTCCAAGGATTAACAAGAAGAACTAAAACCATCCCATTTATAGCCAATACTCAGGCTATACCAAGGTGGCTCTAAAATCTTTAATAAATAAAAAGAGGGTGTTCCTACTCAGAACACTCTCTTTTTATTGTAATATTCCAATTAAGCTAGGATATTGATTTTATATTTCTATTATAATTTCAGGCTATCCATAAAGTATTAATATCTAATTTTCCTATCGTGCATTAGTAAAAACAATGAATACCTAGTATAAACAAAAAATTAGTCCAAACAGTAACGTCAAAAAGGGTTCACATCAAATAAATAACTATCTCTAGGAATATATAACAAATAATACCTAGTTTAATTGTAATATTAGTTCAAAAGGCAAAAGGAAGTAACGTTTTACAATTTAAGAATATTAATTCAATCAAATCAGAAATTAGCTAGATCAGTGACTAATAATAAAATGGTGAAAGCACTTACTAATACTTAGAAGGAATCTAAGAAATGAAATTAATATAATTAAAGTGAGTTAATACAAATATCAATTTATTGCTTTTGCTTTTGAATGTTTGCTTAATGATAAAGCATCTTCAGACTTAAATGAATACTTTCTTAGAATTCTTTGTGCCATAAGTTCGGGAGTAAGGTCTAATGATTCCTTACTTTGCTGAGGGCTTGCATGATCTACTAATTTATCCGGAATTCCAATTCTTAAAGTTGAGACATGCAAATCATTATCAACGAGTGATTCAACAACTGCTGATCCAAATCCACCTTCAATCGTACCCTCTTCCATAGTAACCAACTTGCCAATTGTTTGAGCCAATGGATGAATGAGAGTCTGATCTAGTGGTCTCAGAAAACGCGCATTTACTACAGTTGATCTAATACCATTTTCACTCAATATTTCTGCTGTACGTAATGCTGGATAAACCATTGCTCCATAGGCAACAATTAACAAATCATCACCTTGAACAAGTATTTCTCCTCTCCCAATCGTTAAAGCTTCCCAGCCTTCCTCCATAAGTGGAACTCCTTCACCTGAACCTCTAGGAATTCTCAAAGCAGCTGGACCATTATGTTCTAGACATGTAACTAACATTCTTTGAAGCTCAGCTTCATCCTTGGGAGCCATTACTGTGAAATTAGGAACAGACCTTAAATAACTAATGTCATATTGACCTTGGTGGGTTGGACCATCTGCACCAACTATCCCAGCACGATCTAATACAAATGTAACTGGCAGATTCTGAATCCCTACGTCATGTATTAGTTGATCATATGCACGTTGTAAAAAAGTACTGTATATAGCTACGACAGGTTTTAATCCCTCACAGGCCATTCCTGCAGAAAGGGTTACTGCATGCTGCTCTGCAATACCTACATCAACATATTGATCAGGAACAGACTTTTGTAATAGGTCAAGGCCTGTTCCTGTGGCCATTGCTGCAGTAATACCAATCACTGTGCTGTCCTGCTCACAAAGCTTCACAAGCGTCTGTCCGAAGACTTTGCTATAGCTTGGAGGCTTTGGTTTGCTCGAAGGACGCGACTTACCTGTTGTGAGATCAAAAGCTGATTGAGCGTGATAGCCAACCTGGTCGGCCTCGGCATATGGATAACCTTTACCTTTTGTAGTCAAAACATGAACTAAAACTGGGCCACCTAATCGATGTGCAGTTTTAAATGTCTTTATCATTCCTTCTATGTCATGACCATCAACTGGTCCCATATATGTAAATCCAAGCTCCTCAAACACGGCTCCCACTTTTGGAACTGACAATCTTCTTACGCTTCCTGTTAATGATTGGATTTCCTGAGGTAGTTCGCCTCCCATAAATGGCAAATTTTTAACACTTTCTTGAACACTGTCAGAAATAAATTGAATGGGCGGACTATGCCGCATTCGATTTAAATAAGTGGATAATGCTCCAACAGGAGGAGAAATAGACATGTCATTATCATTTAAAACCACTACTAAAGGTGTATTAGGTAGATGTCCTGCGTGATTAATTGCTTCGAGGGCCATTCCCCCAGTCAATGCTCCATCCCCTATAACTGCTACACATTTGAAATCTTCCCCTCTCCTGTCTCGTGCAAGTGCCATCCCAAGTGCTGCTGATATAGATGTACTGGCATGTCCTGCCCCAAAATGATCAAAAGGACTTTCAGTTCGCTTGAGATAACCTGCTACTCCACTTTTCTGCCTCAAGCTATCAAACCTCTCATATCGCCCGGTAATCAACTTATGCGGATAGGCTTGGTGCCCTACATCCCAAACAACCCTGTCAATATCAAGATCGAGTGTTTGATACAAGGCAAGTGTTAATTCAACAACTCCTAAACCAGGACCAAGATGTCCACCACTAGTAGAAACAACTTGAAGATGTCGCTCTCGAATCTGACAAGCGACATTCTCGAGCTCCTCAATGGATAGACCATGTAGCTGATTAGGGTGAGTTAACTCGCTTAATTGCATGCCCATCGCAAACCAATACATTCAATCTACGGTTTATTACGCATAGCTCAACAAAAATGTTTATTAATAGTCAATTGATACCTTAAACATCTGAGTCCTAGGACATCGAAACAAATTATGGACGATTACCTGCAAAGGATTCTAAAAGCTCGCGTTTATGACGTAGCAATAGAAACCCCTTTAGAACTGGCAACAAACCTTAGTACTCGTCTCCATAACCAAATCTGGTTAAAAAGAGAAGACCTTCAACCAGTTTTTTCTTTCAAGCTTCGAGGAGCCTATAACCGTATGGTCCAGTTAAGCAAAGATGAACTAACAAGGGGCGTAGTCGCTTCGAGTGCTGGGAATCATGCTCAAGGAGTGGCCTTAAGTGCATCTCATCTGAAATGCAGAGCGGTAATTGTGATGCCAATCACAACCCCAGCAGTAAAAGTAAACGCTGTCAAAGCACAAAAAGCTGAAGTTGTGCTTTATGGAGAGACCTATGATGAGTCCTATAAAAAGGCTTTAAGGATAAGTGAGGAGGAAGGTCTCACATTCATACACCCCTTTGATGATCCTGAAGTAATTGCAGGACAAGGAACAATTGCTTTAGAGATATTGAGACAGTGTGAAAAACCACCTCACTCAATATATGTGGCAGTTGGAGGAGGTGGTCTAATAAGTGGAATTGCTGCATTTATAAAAAATTTATGGCCTCAAGTTGAAGTGATTGGTGTTGAGCCCGAGGATGCCTGTGCAATGACACAATCACTTGCAGCCTCGAAACGTATAAATCTTTCTAGTATTGGTTTATTCGCAGATGGTGTGGCTGTAAAGGAAGTTGGTAAGCACACCTTCGAATTAGCAAAAAAGTATGTTGATCAGATGATTACTGTGAGTACAGATGAGATATGCGCAGCTATAAAAGATGTTTTCGAAGACACAAGGTCAATACTTGAACCAGCAGGGGCATTAGCCATAGCAGGACTTAAAGCTGATCTAGCAAAAAAACAACTTCAAGGCAAAGACATTGTTGCAGTTGCTTGTGGAGCAAATATAAATTTCGATCGGCTGAGATTTGTCGCTGAAAGAGCTGAATTAGGAGAAGAAAGAGAAGCAATGCTCGCTGTTGAGATTCCAGAAAAACCAGGAAGTCTTAAAGAATTGTGCAAAATACTAGGAACTAGAAATTTAACTGAATTTAGTTATCGTATGGGGAATAATTCAAAAGCCCAGATATTTATGGGTGTAGAAGTTGAGAACCATTCAGATAGACAATTACTAATTGAGAGGTTTAAAGAAAGAAGAATCAACTGTTTAGATTTAAGTCATGATGAGTTAGCAAAAGTTCATCTACGTCACATGGTTGGAGGAAGGTTACCAACTACAGCAGACCCTATCAACAAAGTGGGTTGCAAAGAACTTCTTTATAGGTTTGAGTTTCCCGAAAGGCCAGGTGCTCTTATGAAATTTGTTAATGCTCTAAAGCCTGAGTGGAGCATAAGTATATTCCATTATCGAAATCACGGGGCGGATGTTGGTCGCATAGTAGTAGGAGTATTAGTAGAGAAAGATCAATTAGCTGAGTGGAAAAACTTCCTAAAAGACATCAATTATCAAAGCTGGGATGAAACCAAGAATCCTGGCTATAGACTTTTTCTAGGTGCAGAGTTGGTTTGATCGCGGTAATTTGACATAACTTCTTAAAGAAGTAGTTCCAATGACTAGCGATTCATCCAGCTCTATTGACTTGAGCCCTCACATCTCTCTACCAGCTCGGCTAGAAGCAATCCTTTATCTAAAAGGTAGACCAGTAGCTTTGAAAGAATTAGCAGAACTTACTAAGGAGAGTGAAGAATCGATTGGTCAGGCACTTTTTGCACTCATAGCAGGTTATGCACAAAGAGATACAGCACTTGATATACATGAAGAAAAAGGTCGATATAGTCTCCAACTAAAAAAAGGCTTAGGTGATCTCGTTAAAAATCTTTTGCCCGTCGACCTATCAGTAGCAACCTTAAGAACATTGGCGACTATTGCCTTAAAGAAAAGAATTCTTCAATCAGAATTGGTAGACCTAAGAGGATCAGGCGCATATGACCATATAAAGGAATTAGTTGCCCAAAATTTTGTAGAAAGGAAAAGACAAAGCGAGGGAAGGTCATTTTGGCTAACTCCCTCAGAAAAATTTCATAGAACCTTTTCTGTATTACCTGATCTAAGCTCAACAGATTCGCAAAAAGCTGCTTAAATACAGCAAATTACTATGGCAATGGAAATCCTCTCAACAGTTCTTCAGGTTCTTGCTCAAACACTAGAAATATATTCTCTAATACTAATTGTTCGAGTTCTGTTGAGCTGGTTTCCCAATCTAGATTGGAGTAACCCAGCATTGACTACAGTAAGTTCAATAACAGATCCTTATTTAAATGCTTTCAGAGGAATAATACCTCCTATAGGTGGCCTTGATTTATCAGCAATACTAGCTTTCATTGCAATAAACATTATGGAGCAACTCCTTACTAGCGCTAGCCTCTCTATATATAGTAATAGCGTGATTTACCAATAAGAAAACTAATATTATTAGTTTCTTCATTATAGCTAACTACTTCTTGGTTAATATTATTTATTCTATATTTATACCTCTATAGATTAGCTACAGTAAGACAATAGCATTAGTATGCTACATATTTAAATCATCTATTGTCGCCATCTCCAGATATCTTACCTCTTAATGATCTACTTCTTAACTTTTCTAAATTTGAGATAGCAATATCATCCAAGTCAAAATTAAGTTCGCTACTAAGTTGAGAGATATACCAAAGCACGTCTCCTAATTCAAGCTTTATAGCATCTCGAGCTTCATTATCGAAATTACCTTCTCTATCACGAAGTACCTTCTTTACCTTGTCTGCGACCTCACCTGCCTCCCCAGTCAATCCAAGCGTTGGATAGATTGGGTTGTGGCCAATATTTGGGTAACGGGCCGTAGCCCTAGCTTTGTGTTGGTACTCATTCATGTCCATGATGTTTATTGAATACCTAAAAATGAGTGAGAAAATCGGAATAGTACCAAGTTGTTATTGTCCACAACATCTAAGGTCCCTCATATGGAGCAAATAGATTTGACGAGAAGAACAAAGATCGTTGCAACGATTGGGCCTGCCACTGAAAGCCCTGAACGTATTAAAGAGCTTGTCAAGGCTGGTGCAACGACATTTAGGTTGAACTTCTCACATGGTGACCATGCAGAGCACGCCAAGCGTATAGCCACTATTCGCGAGGTATCAGCTGAAGTGGGTGTTCATATTGGTATACTTCAAGACCTTCAAGGACCAAAGATTCGTCTTGGTAAATTTAATGATGGTCCAATAAATCTCTCTAATGGAGATAAATTTATTCTCACATCTAGAGATGTTGATTGTGATAAAAATATTGCAACGGTAACTTACGACAAACTTGCAAAGGAAGTTTCAGCTGGAAACAGAATACTTCTAGACGATGGAAGAGTAGAAATGAGAGTAGAAAAAGTTGATACTGAACAGCAAAATCTACATTGTGTCGTTACAGTTGGAGGTGTCCTGTCAAACAATAAAGGAGTTAACTTTCCGGATGTTGCTTTATCAGTTAGAGCTCTAACCGATAAAGACAAAAATGATTTAACATTTGGACTACAACATTCTGTTGACTGGATTGCCTTGAGTTTTGTCAGAAATCCATCTGATATGCAAGAAATAAAAGAACTAATAAAAAATCAAGGATTTAGTACTCCTGTAATAGCAAAAATTGAAAAATTTGAAGCCATTGATCAGATAGACGCAATATTACCTTTGTGCGATGGAGTAATGGTAGCAAGAGGTGATCTAGGAGTTGAAATGCCAGCAGAAGAGGTACCACTTTTACAAAAAGATCTAATCCAAAAATCTAATAGTTTAGGAATACCAATTATTACGGCAACGCAGATGCTTGATTCAATGGCATCTAGCCCTAGGCCAACAAGAGCAGAGGTAAGTGATGTGGCGAATGCAATACTCGATGGTACCGATGCTGTCATGTTGTCGAATGAGACCGCAGTTGGTGATTACCCAGTTGAGTCTGTTATGACTATGGCTACAATCGCAAAAAGAATAGAAAGGGACTATCCTCAACGTTCAATAGAAAGTAATATTGCCTGTACAATACCAAACGCAATAAGTGCTGCAGTTAGTAGCATTGCGAGACAATTAAATGCATCTGCTATTTTGCCTCTAACAAAGAGTGGTGCTACAGCTTATAACGTAAGTAAGTTTAGGCCAGCAACACCGATCCTAGCAATCACTAATGAAATATCTGTGGCCAGAAGATTACAGTTAGCATGGGGAGTCAGTCCATTGTTAATTCCAAATCAAGAAAGTACATCAAAAACTTTTACTTTAGCAATTACTGTTGCTAAAGAACAGGGTTTAGTTAGTGAGGGAGACTTGGTTATAGAAACCGCCGGAACACTTACTAACGTTAGTGGGTCAACAGACCTCATTAAAGTAGGTATAGTTCAACAAAGTCCATCGGATATTGACAATATCCAAAGTAAAAACACTCAACTTAAATAATAATATGAAAAGAAATAGAGTTCGTTTAACTGAAACAATAACAATCTCAATAAAGACACTTAAGAATAATAAACTACGAAGTCTACTTACAATGTTAGGGATAGTAATAGGAAACGCATCTGTAATAACTTTAGTGGGAGTAGGAAAAGGCGCACAAAACCTTGCAGCCAATCAATTGAGCAACCTAGGAGCAAATGTACTTTTTGTTGTCCCGGGAAACAACGATACTAGAAGAAGAGGTGTTGCATTTCCAAGAAATCTTGTTTTGGAAGATGCACAAGCGATAGCAAAACAAGTACCATCGGTAAAAAGAGTAGCCCCACAAATAAGTTCAAGTGAAGTCATTCAATATGAATCACGAAGTACAACTAGTTCGATTTCCGGAGTTGATCCAAATTTCCTCCCAGTCCGAAGTTTTGAAATAGCAAAAGGTCGTTTTTTTAATTATGAAGATATTAAATCAGCAAGAAATGTTACTGTCATTGGCCCAGACTTAGACAAGAAACTTTTCCCCTCAATGGAAAGTATCGGTAAAGACATAAGAATAAAGGATCAATATTTTTCTGTTATCGGCGTGATGTCACCTAAAGGCGCTGTATTTGGAAGTAATCAAGATGAAAATGCATACGTGCCAATAACAACTATGGTGAATAGATTGACAGGTAGAGATAAAACTTATGGTATTAGTTTAAGTTTTATAAGTGTCGAAGCAATAAATGAAAAAAGTACAGGTGCAGCCAAGTTTCAAATCACTAACCTGTTGAGACAAAGACATAAAATTCTTAGAGATGATGATTTTGCGGTTAGATCTCAAAAAGATGCATTGCAAATTGTATCCTCTATTACTGGTGGATTAACATTAATGTTAGCAGCAATTGGAGGAATATCATTAATAGTTGGAGGTATAGGAATTATGAACATAATGTTGGTATCTGTTAGTGAAAGAACTGAAGAGATAGGCTTAAGAAAGGCTATAGGTGCTAAAAGTTCAGATGTACTTACACAGTTTTTGGTTGAATCATTAATACTAGCAATTCTAGGGGGAATATTCGGTACGGGAGCAGGAGTTGGTGCAGTTGCACTTATAGCTGCAATAACTCCACTACCTGCGTCAATTGGAGTTCAAACCATAATCACCACGGTAAGTTTGTCAGGGAGCATTGGATTGTTCTTTGGTGTCGTTCCTGCCAGAAGAGCAGCAACTCTTGACCCAATAGTTGCTCTTAGAAGCCTTTAAACCAAAAAATCCTTAACACAAGTCCAGCTCTGGGTTTTAAGGGAACTCATGCTAAAAATTTTAACCACAGAAAAAAGACTTCCTAAAAAGACCACAGAAAGGTTCTATATCCATTTAATATATGTAAAAACCTTCTGAATTGCCTACTTAATGAATAATCGCTGGCGTCTTATAGCTTTATGGCTCCTCCCCATAGGGATGGTTTTACTACTTTCGTGGCAATTATTGGGTAGCAATAATCCCAATAGCATTGATTCAAAGGTCACAACTGCTGCACCTAGAAATACAGCAATAGCGCGAATGAGTTATGGTCGTTTTCTTGATTATGTGGAATCAGGAAGAGTTACATCAGTAGATATATATGAAGGAGGTAGAAACGCTGTAGTAGAAGCTGTTGACCCCGAACTCGATAATAGAGTTCAGAGAATACGAGTAGATCTACCAGGATTAGCTCCTGAATTAATAAACACATTGAAAGAAGAAGGGATTAGCTTCGATATTCACCCAGTCAAAACAGCTCCTCCAGGCCTGGGAATAATTGGAAATCTTTTATTTCCAATTATTTTAATTGTAGGTTTGATATTACTTGCAAGACGTTCAAACTCTATGCCAGGTGGGCCAGGTCAAGCAATGCAGTTTGGAAAAACAAAAGCGCGTTTTGCAATGGAAGCAGAAACAGGTGTAAAGTTTGATGATGTAGCAGGAGTATCAGAGGCAAAACAAGATTTAGAAGAAGTAGTTACTTTTCTAAAACAACCTGAGAAATTTACTTCAGTTGGTGCACAAATACCTAAAGGTGTATTGCTTGTAGGACCACCAGGAACAGGTAAAACGCTTCTTGCAAAAGCCATCGCAGGGGAAGCAGGTGTACCTTTCTTTTCCTTGGCTGGATCTGAATTTGTAGAAATGTTTGTTGGAGTTGGTGCAAGTAGAGTTAGAGACTTGTTTAAAAAAGCAAAAGAAAATAGTCCATGTTTAATCTTTATTGATGAGATTGACGCAGTTGGTCGTCAAAGAGGAGCTGGCATAGGTGGAGGAAATGATGAGCGTGAACAAACATTAAATCAGTTACTAACTGAGATGGATGGTTTTGAAGGAAATAGTGGGATTATTATCATCGCTGCAACAAATAGACCAGATGTTCTTGACTCTGCATTAATGAGGCCTGGACGTTTTGATAGGCAAGTTAGCGTAGATACACCCGACGTAAAAGGTAGATTATCAATTCTAAAAGTTCATTCAAGAAACAAGAAACTTTCAGATAATTTATCATTAGAAAATATAGCCAGAAGAACTCCAGGTTTTACAGGGGCAGATCTCGCAAACCTACTAAATGAAGCAGCAATACTAACAGCAAGAAGACGAAAATTGGCTATTACATTATCCGAAATTGATGATGCCGTTGACAGGATAATTGCAGGAATGGAAGGTCAACCTTTGACAGATGGTCGTAGTAAGAGACTAATTGCATACCACGAAGTTGGACATGCCCTAATAGGAACACTTGTGAAAGCACATGACCCTGTTCAGAAAGTAACCCTAATACCGAGAGGTCAAGCAAAAGGTCTTACTTGGTTCTCCCCAGATGATGATCAAATGCTTGTTAGTAAAGCCCAATTAAAGGCAAGAATAATGGGAGCCTTGGGAGGTCGAGCAGCTGAAGATGTTGTATTTGGCCATGCAGAAGTTACCACTGGAGCCGGTGGAGACATTCAACAAGTTGCTTCAATGGCTAGACAAATGGTTACCCGCTTTGGCATGAGTGACTTAGGACCAATTTCCTTGGAAGGTGATAGTCAGGAAGTATTTCTGGGGAGAGACCTTATGACCCGTAGCGATGTATCAGATGCAATCACAAAACAAATAGATGAACAAGTAAGAACAATGGTTAAATTTTGCTATAAAGAAACAGTTGATATAGTTAAAAATAACAGAGACGCAATGGACAAACTAGTTGAAGTTCTTATTGAAAAAGAAACCATAGATGGTAATGAGTTTTGTTCTATATTAAAGGAATATACAAACATACCTGAGAAAGCACGTTCATTCGAATCAATTAAATAATATTATTTGTAAGAAATAATATATTAAGTTTCCTTTGAATTTATCTACTAATTAACAGTTGATTATTGATATTAGTCTATATAGGATTTACAGGCCTTTTATTTACAACTGAGTCAATTATTCCATAAGACAGTGCTTCATCTGGTGACATAAAAAAGTCTCGATCAGTATCCTCTTTAATCCTCTCTAATGGTTGTCCAGTTCGATTAGACAGCTCGCTATTCAATTTATCTTTAAGAAATAAAATCTCATCTGCTTGAATACGAATATCACTAGCCTGCCCCCTTGCTCCCCCTAACGGTTGATGAATCATTATCCTTGAATGCATAAGGCTACTTCTCTTCCCTTTGGTCCCTGCACAAAGTAGAAAAGCTCCCATACTCGCTGCTAAGCCAACACAAACTGTATGTATATCTGGCTTTACGTGCTGCATAGTATCGAATATGCCCAATCCGTCATAGACAGACCCTCCAGGAGAATTGATATATAGGTATATATCCTTTTCGGGTTCCTCTGCTTCTAAAAATAACATTTGAGCAACGACTCGGTTAGCAGAATCACTTGTAACCGGTTCCCCTAGAAAAATTATTCTTTCTCGTAGGAGCCTGGAATAGATGTCAAAAGCTCTCTCTCCTCTCCCTGATTCCTCAATCACAATAGGGATCATCATTCAAAAGTCGGTTTGTACGATCTTAACGTCGTCATCATCAGAGCTAAAATAAAATTGAAATAGATCAGCTCAAGCACTTGAAGAATCGGCAGACCATTTCAGACAGCAAACGTGTTTTCCATCAGGCATTCCCATATGTTATTCCTCCTATCTACAGAAAAGTTGCTGATGAACTACTCGTAGAGCTGAATCTGCTCAGCCATCAACAAGATTTCAAGCTCAATGGTCTTTTTGCGTTGGGCTTGTCAAAAGTTTTTGATACTTTCACTACAGGTTATAGGCCTAAAGAACATTTAAAATCGTTATTTGAGGCATTGTGTACAAGCACAGGGTTTGATGCAGCAAGCATAAGGTCACAAGCGTATAAATTCGAAGCGATCGTACAAGGCTCCTCAATCGAAGATGTACAAAAATGGTTTAGCGATAATGGACAGGATGCTCCACAAGAACTTAACGAGTTAATTAAAATACAAAAAATAGGTGAAAGATACTATTCAAGATTAATGTCCATTGGGCTCGTAAATATGTTTATTTCTGCAAATTCAGATTCTAGTAAAAACCAAAAAGAATTAAACAAGATTGCTGAAGTGGCTGCTGTGAATATAGGCTTTGCAAAAGAGCGAGTAGAAAAAGATCTAATTCTATATGACTCAACTATAGAAAAAATCAATCAGGCCTTTGAGCTTATGAACGAAATACAAAAAAATAAAAAGCCTTAAGTATCTCGAATTATCAAATCCTTAGTTTGGTTAAAAATTTTATTCATTTCGTCTCTTCCTATCCTTACGTTCTATAAAAGAAAGATAAATAACGGATAAAGTCACAAAGACAAGAAGGGATAATGCAACTAATCCAAGAAGATTAGAGGCAGTTAACAACTCACTATTAAATGATATATTAAAAATCAATAGTATTATCTCCATTACGTCCCCATACAACCATTGCAATGGAGACACTAAATACCGCTGCTAAAGCAGCCCAACCCAAAGTGAAAATCATGGTACTAGTAGATGCAGATGAGGCTCTAGGCTTCCAACAGATTACAACTATTCAGGGTAGGAAGTCATGAGCGTTACAAAAACAGGCGCCAGCGCAGTACTAGAAAAACAAAAACAAACGGCTAGATATCCAGAAGCAAGCGTGATAGTCCTAGATGACAACGTAAATACCTACGAGCATGTAGTGAAGTCATTAGTTAAAATCATCCCAGGTATGAATGAAGAGCGAGCTTGGGAACTTGCAAAGAAGGTTGACACTGAAGGTTCAGCTGAAGTCTGGTGTGGTCCACTTGAACAGGCTGAGTTATATCATCAACAATTAAGGACTGAAGGGCTTACCATGGCACCAATACAGAGAACATAATTATAAAGTAAAGATGAATAATTTATTATCTAATGGGAAGACTACTAATAATATAGTCCACTAACTATATTATTAGTAGTTGCTCTAAATACCATTTATGTATATATTCAAAAGTCGTAATTTAAAAATATTTATCGGGGGGACCCCTAGATGAATATTATCTTTTCGCATAGGCATAATAAACGACACTAAAGGTTTTGCCCTCGTAACCAAAACGAGTATCCTAACTACTCACCGAACCTTATGGTATCAAACTAGGGTGCAGATAAATAGTCACCAAATGCACTAGGAAGTTAATTTCCATTAATTGCCTGACACTTGTCTTATATAAGTACATCGATAGACTTTACGAACATATTTTGCCTATATCAATTACGTCAGAAATTAGCTAGTTTTGATAAGTAACTAATTAGGTGTGTCTTGGGTAGATTAGTATTTAATCACAGTACTCATATAAAAGGACTTATACCAGTCTTAAAAGAAATGGCGAAAATAAGTGAAATAAAAACTATAACACCTGGAGTAATCTCAAAGGTTAAGGGACACAGCCCCAAACTCATAATAAGAATATCTATCAGGACATTAAGTGGTTGGAAGCTTTTAGCTAGATCAGGTAAAACTGTTCAAGAAATATTCGTTATAACAAGTTTGAATAAAAACAAAATGGAAGAAATAATTAAAGAAATAGTTAATAATTAGCTTGTCTATGGCTAATTAAACTTTTTGAAAAAGTTCATCGGTATCATTATATTTTTTTTGTTTCATCCTTGAGATTGCCTGGACTGACTCAGCAAGGTCGAAGAGTAATTCCTCCTTAATAGCCGAAAGCGCTTCACTAAGGTGGTTTATCTTATCTGTTTCCATAAATGGCAATACTAGAATCAGGATTTTTATTATCTCTTACACAACTAAAAATGCAATTAATGTAACATTTAGATAACTCCCTTCAGGTATTTATGCTGTATATTTAACAGTAGGTATGTATTTAAATTTCTAGCATGAAAAATATTAAGATCATAATTCTCTCATATCTATTCAGTATAAGTGCTGTTAATGCTACAGCAGTGAATACAGCTGAGGAATATTGTCAGAACGAAATAAATTATGAAAGATGTATTCGAACAATACGGAAACTACCGCCTGTAAAAGCTTTACCGAAATTAATTACAACTACTCCCACGCCAATAAAAGTAATACCATATGAAACTAATCAAAAGAATAAAGTAATTAATAAGAGCGGTCGGTCAACTTGGACAATGACTAATTAAATCATATTGAATAACAATATCATTTAATGGAATTTACTCAGCCAAATGTACTAGAATTATATCCCCAATTTGTTGCTTTTACATCTTCAATATGGATATATATTCTAGAGGGTTCTACACCAATTTCATCTGTTATGAACTTACATAGAGTACTTGAGATTAATTTAGATTGAATTGAGCCAATAGATTTCACTTCTACATAAGCGCAAGGTTCATGTGAGCCCGCGAATGTCATATCAAGGTTGTTCTTAAATATAACCATGACGTAGGACTCTGGTTTATTAGTTAGTTCAGCCAACAGTGAAGATAAATCTATCAACAATTTTCTCGTATCTACTTTAGTTGTTGACGAAGTGTGAATGGAGACTAAAGGCATGAGTTATAAGTTCTATTTGTGAAATTACTTTTTTATTATCAATGATAAATTTAAATTAGATGAAAATGTTAATCCTTTTAAATAATTCACTATCAAGGAACACAAAAATCATCAAGAATGTCCTTTTCAAACTTGTATATAGGTGACTTCCAATTCTTCCAATTAAGATTATCAGTATTAACATTAATAAGTTTTTTCTTGCAATTTATAGCAAGATATATAATTTTATCTCCTACAAAATATGTTGGCACAATGTGATTATCATTTTTAGATTTCCATTCCGACCAATTTAATATTAATGGGCCATAACTCCTGAATTCAGGTATAATGTTGACATTATTAGCCTTAATGCAGCCAGTATAATCAGTTACGTTCTTACAAATATTGTGATGAGACTTGCTTTGATGGGATTGTACGGGTAAGAAAATAGTTGAAATAGCAAGTAATATAAATAAATAAAGTCTATTAATTCTAATATCCATAACCAGGATAAAACAATAAAAAACGAATTCATTCTAGCATAATTAAATTAAGAGATATAATTATATATTTTGTAGGAAGTTAAGAGATAGTTAAAGATAGTGAAAAGAAATTTTTTATTTAGGATTTAAAAATATAATGGACAACAATGTTTTAAAGTTCATACTCTTCCTCAAAAGAATTGATTAGAGCTTTATATGTATCAAATGCCATGACCGTTTGATCATTGAAACCTACCTCATCATATAGAGCCGTGAGTAATAAATATGCATTTTTAACTTTTTCAAATGCTGTTATATACTCTAATTGTATCTCCTCATCTTCTATATCAAAAATAATAGCAGTAATTAATTCTACCTTACGTTTTGCTGAGGATATATCCTTTTCAAGATCTGGACTTAATTTCCTCCTTCTTTTTTTTGGCATCGGGACTAAAAATCTCTATAAAAGCAACATTAGCCTAAATAGTTCAAATCGCAAAACCTATTTTACATTGATAAAAATCTCGTGGATTTTTATGATCAATTCCCAATCTTTATATATCAGAACCTTCACTATATAAAGAAAAACTAATATACTTATTAAATATTTAACCTAACTAAACCATGAAAGAGGGTGACAAAGTCAAGCTCCCCTGGTGGGTAGAACTCCTTTTCGTACAAATTGGGCTTCCTGACAAATGGTTACGATCGTTGCTTAAGGCCCAAAAGAACTCAAAGAAATTTGCTCTTGAAAATACTAAGACAATAGGATATTCAATTCTAACAATTACAATACTCTTATACCTCTACCCCCTTATAAGGCAGGCAAAGAATTACAACAGTTGCATTGAATCCACTTATGCGTTTGCTAGCGAATTAAAATCAACTAAGTTCCAATCAGATATGCCTGCAATTTCCATTGCAAATCATTTTTGTAATGGTGGTGAACTATGACAAATCTCTTGAACTATATTTATAATGCTTCACTAAATATTTGAGTAGGTTCTGCTAATATAGTATTTTAGTAGTGCTTATAAAAGTACATTGCTCCTAATCCCACAAATAACTAATTAAAACAATAAAATATTCCCCACTATAAACCCTTCACAAATAAACCTATGTCCGAAACTGAAAAAGTTGAATTTTATAACAATAACATCAAAAAAATCCTCACATCAAAAGAAAATCAATCAATTGATTTTATTATTTGTTTGCTTGAAAATGAGGACATCAAAACTTCACTATTGGCTTGGCCTGACAGACTAAAAATAATATTAGTAGATAGATATTTTAGTAATTTATACAATATCCAGTAAATATTATATTACACCAACTATTTACTTTTTTCTTTCTACTTTACGATACGAATAACAAGGTCAGAATTCACCCATCGAATAATGCCCGAATCAAGATCAGCTATCTGGAAAATACTGTTGTGTTTTGAATTTCTTGCGCCCGATTGGATACATATAACATACCCCATCCACCAGTTGTCGAAATTTCCATCAATCCCAATTGCATCATCTTGAATGATGACAATGTCTGAGGGTTTAACCCCTAAAAAAGACTTGGAATTACCATCACCAAAGTATTTGTCATTAAAGAATGGGTCAGTTTCCAACAAAGATCTAGACTATTAATACAATTATACTACTGTGCACAATTTTTGTAACAGTTTCATAAACCCCTGAAACTTCAGTATTTAAATGGATTGAAAGTATTTTCAGGTATCTAAGGTTATATTAGGATATTTATACATGAAGGAGATCCCTTAAGACATGTCACTAAATGAGAATAAGAATATAAAATCCAACTGCATTAACTCGATTAATAATAAAAGATTTGTTTTATAAACGATTCACTTACGATTCACTTATTATAAAAGGAAGCTATGGTAAATCCATGAAAATACCTGCACCGGAAGACCGAAACTGTGAGAGTTGCTCAAACAGACTTCCCCTCAACCTATTTCAGTTAAATAGTTACACATGCAGGTACTGTCAGAATGGTATCAAAATACCGTCCAGACTAATAAATAAAGAAACTACAACTGCAATAGAAAAAGTTACTAGTAGGTTAGATGATATTCAAAAGGATTTAAACATTCCTAGTGAGGTTAACAATATAATTACTAAGGCAAATCCTGAATTAGTTGACAAGAATGAAATAATACAAGAAAAGGAATTTTCAATTGATATCACAAATGGAAAAGAAGATGAAATAATCGATTCTATATAGTATAGAAAATAAATTTTTGCAAAGGTTTAATATAATAATGATGATGATTTACAAGAAAATACTGTCAGCCAACGAAAAATCATTTAATCGGAAAGTCCATAATTATTAACCCTCAGATTTATAAATTTAGGCTCACTTGATTTATAAAGACTATATACTAATAGAAATTAATTTAAATTCCTTATAGTAGCTAAGAGTACTAGACGATTTTGTTTGTATGCCAAGAAGAGGTTAAAGATAGCTAATGTCTCATGGGGATAGGAAATAATGAAATTCAGGAAAATACGCTTACAAATTTGGGTTTTCTTAAAAACAGAAATTTATAAAAGAAAGGTCAAATAAATCAAGAATAAGGTATATCTTAGTAAATTATAATGAATAATTCAAAGATTCAAGGGTGATGTGCGCTGAAACCTTGAAAAATTTATATTAGTAAAATTGAAGCTTTTAGTAATTCGATTAGAATAGGGCTATATAAGCAAAATAGGGAGACACTTGATTGAATAAATTTATACTTTCGTTACGATTAGATAAGTAACATCGTATACAAGCTAACGCAAGGGATTATTCACTTTGAACATATATTGGTATGTATTAATAATTTAAAAGACGTAATATGGTAAAGAATTTTTAATATTTCTACCAGTATGCGGTTAAAAAGGAATGCTATCGTCGGTGAATTATATAATATAATTATGATACACAATATATTCAAATATTTTACCAATTTATTTTACAACAAGAATTGTACTAGACTGCTTTTATGGCAAAAGAACCTATATATATAAGTAAGAAAGGAAGTGTTATTTACACTCATAAAGGCGATGCAGGCACCTTATATCACGTATGTGTTGATTCATTATATATATATTGCAATGACTACATAGCGGCTAAGAAACAATTACAACGTCTAGAGAATTTGAAAATAAGTTCAACCAAACGAAGTATTAAATTGGCCCAGACAGAAAGTAAAAAGCTAAGAAAATTAGTTGAAAAAGCTGCAGCTCCTTATCTCGTTAAAAATGCAGACAAATCATTTGAAAGAATGTCAAAACAATCTTAATATAAGTTTTTTACTGAATTTCTTATGACAACGGAACTTTTAAAATTTCAATAGAGTTACCAAGATTGAATAAATATTAACATTATCAATTATACAATATATGTAATAAATTACATCACTCAAATACCTACAATACCTATCCATTCATTAAGTCAATATTAAGCTTTTATATTTATTTTCATTAAAACCAAGGGTTAAATGTAGACACGAGAGAAAAAACAGGCTAGATAGAGGTAGTTTCTCAAACAACTCATGGACGGTAATCTTACTGTATTGCTACTTTCATCATTACTCATAGCTAATACAGCTCAAAACAATAATGACTTTATAAAGTACGGTGGATTTGTAGTCGCAATTGCAGCTTTGTTTAAAACTTTTCTCTAGTTAACTAAATCTTATTTTAAATTATAAAGTTCTCCTTTTCATAATAAAGGGAATAACATTTATAAAAAAATGAGCATTTTTACAATTAGCTCATTTTTTTTGTAGAAAAATAAATTAAATTTTTAAAATTAATTGTTTTAAACTTTAAATTTTAGCAGTAAATCTAATAATTATGGGAATTATATTAATTTCTTATCTACTACATCTCCTTTAATTGCTGGGTATGAAACCACTTTTCGTTTAATTTTTCCATCAAACCTGACAATCCATTCTTGGCATGTGATAATCTCTTGTTTATAGTTTTCCACAATAAATAAATTTAAGGAAATTAATAATAAACCAGTTTAGCATAAAGTTATAAAGTCCTTATGAATTAGCTTCTGAAGAAAGGAAATAACATCCTCATTAGATTTGTCCGTACTAATTGCTATTAATATTTTCTGATATATCACTAAATTAGAGTGAGTGGTGCTGAATGGTGAACCAGCCATTCAACCTTGATTTACCAACTCAAACCCTAAAGCTCAAAGATATTACTGATGGGCTTCCATATCACAATACACAAAAATTTAAGGTGTGCCAAAAACAAAGGCTTAACATTGATTCATAGGATGTTCAGGGGGGCATGATAATAATAGTGTATAGGCATTTATTACTATGGGAAGTAAGGACATGAGTATGGCTGAGAAGATTAATGGTAGGGCGGCCATGCTGGGATGCTCTGCAACTGCGATCCTGCTTATTTCAAACAAAATAAATTTTATTAGTAGCTTTAACGCGATCGATATCAGTTCTATATGGCTATCGCTGGGTATATACGCAAGCTAAAGCACTAAACTAAAAGACAAAGGAGTGAAAGGCAAAATAAAGAACTTATTCAGGTCATGATCCCCTGATACAACAAGATCTGCTCAATAAAATAAATCAATTAATAATATTACAGATATTATTAGAATAAAAGTTCAATATATTTTATGAGATAAATGATTTAATAGAACTTTTAATTGAAAAAAGCTCGACTCTAAAAGGATTTTGGTGCCTTATTCATTTTTAACTGTATTACCACAAATATAATTATAAGAATGTTGGAGAAGTTACCTATTGTGGGTTGAATGGGCTGGCCTGAAGGAGAAATTGCATTGGGACAGATACAAAAACATACGCAGATACATTGAACACTTAATTAGTTTGAGTAAAATCAAACAAACACTATTCGCCCCGAACCCAATTGCCGTGAGTATCAGCATTGATCAAAATATCTTTGAGGGCATCGATGGTCCTGATGCTCTTGATGCTGTCCCAGAATCTATAGAAAGCGCCATCAGCGATGGAATTGATCTAAATGGGGCGCCACTTCCAAAGGAAATGGTTGGCTTCTACAAAGAAGTAATGCAAAAAGAAGCCGATAGGATTTGCAGGGTTCGAGTAGCAATGAGGAAAAAAATAATAGCAACTGGTTCAAAGCACTTTGATCAAGAAACTCTCAATAAAAGATTGATAGATGCTGGGTGGGAAGGACTAAAAGCCGCAGAAATTGCTTACTTCTTTAGTTAAAATTACAAATTCAAAAGCCAGGCTGGAGAAACTAACTTAAGTTCATCTACCCTAATATCAGCAAAATAATCAATTTATATTTAAAATAAAGAAGCAAAGAATCCCTTATTCCTTTTCTAAGAGATCATGCCTCATAAAAATGACGACGAAATCAGAGGCGCTGATAGCATTATAGGACACTTGATTTTTATTGTACTAACACTATTTAATGAGTTTGCCAAACTCCTCAATATGCTGCTAACAGATATTTCTAAAACAAATCAAAACACATTATCAATCAAGGACAACAAAGGTAAATTCAATAGGGTCTCAGAAAAAAACAGAAACGAATTGATTAAGCTCCTTAAAGAAATAGATATCCTTGAAGAAATGAGCAAGGAGGATCTAGTAAAAACTCTACTATCAAGTCAAATTGCATATGAGCAATTTCTAAAGAACGAATATAAATCAAAACTAATGAAGATGACAAACGAGGAGCTAAGGCTTATCCTAAAAGGTACAGAGGGGCTTTCTAGACTCAAGAAACAAGAGCTTATTATGCTAATTTTAACTAAAAAATCCTCCATCTAGAACCCAATCACTAACAAAGTATCAATTACATAAAAATTTAAACAAAATTCTAATTTATAAGATAGAGTTGATTTGAATAATTCTACTTACAATTAAATGAAATTCTGGCTATCGATTAATTATAAAGAAAGCATTCAAGCATGAGAAAGAGTACCTCTATTCTATGCTTTACTGGATTATTAGCGGTTGGATACATATATCTTACTCCATATTTAACATTGGCACATTTAAAATATATATTTGATAATCATGAATTTAATGAAACTGAAAAGTATATAGATTATAAGGCTTTAAAATCAAGTCTAAGTTCTCAACTAAGTAAAACAATTTCCAAAAGAGTTAATCGAAGACTTAATGACTCGCCTCTATCTTCCTTAACTATAATGTTATTCAATCCAATAATAGGCGGGATAGTCGATGCTACAGTTAATCCAAAGGGCCTTAACTTATTAATGCAATCCGGAACTCTGACAAGACCACAATTACACTCATCAAAGAAAACTATATCTCAGGGTTCTAATGAAGGATTCCAGAACAAAACTTCAATGAGTTACGTAAACCTTAATAGTTTCATGTTAACAGTTGATATAGAGAATTCAAGTGAGCCTTTAAAGCTATTTTTAAGAAGGTATGGATTTATAAAATGGAAACTAAACACAATTATATTGCCACAAAGTGTACTTGAGAGTATATATAAATAAACTCAAATAATCAAGTAGTAACTGATCTCATAAGTCCTTGTAAAAAGCTGTTCCATTTAATTGGCCACCTCCATCTGACAAACCAGCCAATATAAATCAAATATGCAATTCCTTCTAACGGATGTTGAATCTTATAAATCAAGTGATATAGGATATCCACGTAAAATTTGAATCTCTACCTTTAATTTACTTCTCAAATCCATCCCGGCAGATAATCACCACAATTATTTAATTAATTAGAAACTTAAGCTTTACAAAAAAACTCAAAAGTGAAAGTCAATTAGCTATCTACAATTGACATTACCTGGAAACAGAATGGAATAAATAAGCTAGCTTCTAATCAAATCAAGTAAATCCTTCATACTACATTGATCTGGAATAACGATATCTTCTCCAAATTTACTTGATTTTTCCAATCCAAACGCTGCCTCTTCGACTATTGCGCTAAAAAGCTCATCGATACTTAGATCCATGTCAATAGCAAGCTCATCTAACAAATGAACGACATCCGATCGTAGAGAGACCAATACTGGCAATACAACACGCTTGGCCGGATCAAGATGCATCATTAAGAAAATCTTAAGTTACCAGCATATCAGCTCATGTGTTCTTGTAGCTGTTTTGGACAATGAAGGGCAAAACGATTTATGAAATTGAAGTTTTATCGGTAAATACGTGTATAGATCCAAAGATTAACCTCAAAAAGTCAATCTTTAGTGATATTATCTTTTTAGGACAAAATTATGTACTCTTGGATTAAAGTTTAATTAGAGCTCATTTATAACCAATATTCAAAAGAAAACACCGTCAAACCAAAGTATCAAAAGCATTTCATGGAAGACAAAAAGGAAGAACAACAACCCGACTTTTCCTATACGGAACGAATTGATAATGACGATCCAGTTGAACCTGGGTGTCAATCAAATAACATTAATTCTAACCCTGCTGAGGAAGACGTAAATTCCACAAAAGAGATATCAATCCCTCTCCGAAACGATCAAAACCAATTTGCACAAAAAACGGTAGACGCATGCATTGCTAACAGCACTCCCATAAGTGAGGATCCTTTCCTCGTGAGTACCGAATCAACTGAAGATACCCAGGAGATTTCCGCTGTCCCAAGTGAAGATCCTTTCCTCGTGAATACCGAACCAGCTGATAATGCTCAGGAGATTTCTACTCTCCCAAGCGAAGATCCTTTCCTCGTAGAAACCCAATTATCTGATAATACTCACGAGATCTCTTATCCCCAAAGTAAGGTTACCTTCCCAGATGAAACGAACTCAACTCCTATAAACCAATATTCAAGTGGCTATATCAAAGAAAATCCCGTTTCCACCAAAGTAGAGCCAAAAAGGACAACAGACGAATCATCCATTGATAATAGGAATAAGACACAACTTATAAAGCCACTATCCAACAATTTGTACATTGATAAAACTAAAAAAGAAATAGCTATAACGCAATTACCTTCATTAACTACAATTTTAAATAAAGCTAATTATGATAAAATAAAAGGATATACAAAAACCAAGACTATAGTTAAGTATTCAAGCTTAATATTATTATCATGTGTGACCTATATATTAATTACTATACTAAAAGTATTCTGATATAAATTACTTATTGTGAATAGGCTTAAACATAAAGAAATGGTTATCAACTAATTTCGTATCCTTCTAGCATGATTAATATAGAACCAACGCCAAGTTGGAATACTGATAAAAAGCCAGATAAACAGTGTATATCGGTATATTAATGTTTTGTTATTTTCAAAGCAAGTTGTTTTAGTTACAGGTGAAATTTGTTTTTCAACTTGGCTTGTGAGGGATCTACAAAGTAGAAATCCATGAGAACCTAGGAACGTAATTGTCATAACGGTGGGGACAGTAGACAGGGTTATTGCTAGGACTAGGTTTCCAAGTTTCAAACCTAAATCATCAAATTTTACTGTGGCCATGCGAAAAAAGATATTTATTTAAATTTTAATTGATCTTAAGCTTTTTGCATGTAAATAAAGCTTAAAGAAATAATTGAGGCGATCTATTAATTTTAGAGGTACATATATATAAAAATACTGTTTCAGTAAAAGTAAAACAGCTAATATTATGTATTTGATAATCCCAAAATAATGGTGGTTAAAATGCGAAAGAAAAGCTATTATCACAAAATAAAGTAATTTAAGGACGTTATTGATTTGGACATCATAGACTGGACTGAATTTTTACTTAAATTAGTCTTTAGTAAAAAAAACAAAATCTCAGTAAATAAAACAGAAAAATATATTAATGCTAACGTGAACGATATAGAATTATCAGAAAATTACGAAGAACAAATTATAGAAACTCAATTAAAACTTCTTAGTGGCATATCATACTTAACCTTGCCCAAAGTCTATAAGGAAAATAGAGCAACTGAATTAGTAGAATGGATTAAAGAGGAAGTAAAACTTTTTAACTCATTTGATTTAGAAGAATATAAGAAAAAGGCTCACGCAATAGCAGACATTGTCTTTGAGTTCAAGGGAATTGGTCCCAACGCATTTGATTGGTACGGAGCAGATATACCTTTTCAACTAAATGACAAACCTGTAACACTTTATTTAGTAAAATTAGATTTTAGAAATGACAACACATCAGATTTTGATACATATAAGGTTGGCATCACAAACAAGCCTCTAGTAAAGGGGCCACAAGGAGTTGCTAAATATAGTGGCTATGAAAAGATATGGGTTAAAGTTCTTTGCCAACACAGATACTCTGACGGGAGAGATGCATATATACGGCAGCAAAAAATAAAGAATAATAAATTATTTACAAGAGAGGCAATTAAAGAATATAACTTTATACCACCTAAAGAATATACAAAAGTTTTAGAACCAGAAAATTGGATATGGCAAGGACAAGCAGAACATGAAGTAATGGAAGCCTTTAAATCACTTATAAACTATAGCGACGATTTTAGTAGTTAGGGACTAGTAAGATAATTACTCTATCAGATCATAAATAAACTTTCTAATATAAAAGGTGATCTAATTAACTAATAGGAATGGAAGCAATAATTTAAAACCCGATTTGTTTTATTTCCACTATAGATGTAAGATATAAAAAATTCGAAAAAATCAATGGCTACTGCAAAAGAAAAAAAAGAGGAAGTAAAAACGCACCTCAAGGAACTACGTGCAGAATTAAGGGTTATGCACTTAGGAGTAACTGAGGAGATGACCCTACCTGACCCAAAGGAAGTTAAAAAGGTAATGACAAGGATGGAAAAACTTCTTGAAGTTATAGAACCCAAATCCTCAAGAAAATCAAAGAAATGATTAGTCATTTATATATAAAGTTTAGGAACATTTAATTATTAAATCAATTGCAATATTATTAAAACTATTATTATAAATGATTTTATGATAAATATAATATTAGAAATAAACAAATTATTTATATATAATCTTATTTTAGATAGTATCACTGGGCTAAAAGGGAATACTTGCTGGTATTTGCCTACACTTCTATTGATTAAAAGAAGAGTTATACTAGAAGTTAAACTTGGATTCTCAAATAAATAAATACTACTATTACTAATGTAAATACAATGCTGTGGTAAAAAGTTAAAATACAATTTATTCGCTATAATTAATAGTACTGATGATAATTTAATTAGACTATAATTATAGTGTCACTATGATAATAATCTAGGTGATAACTCGTTATAAAGTTACATTTGTAATTAACATCTTATTGCATTTCTTAGAGTTTATAGAATATTAAAGATTTATAGTTATTAAAAAATTAATAATTTCAATCGTCAAATTCAGGTTTTGGTTTCTTTTTGGTTTTACCTGCAAGAAGCTGATATAGAGCCTCTAATGCAGCAAGAACCTCTTTTAACTCAGATACTTCAGGGAGTAGACGGTCTTCTCTGAGTATTTGGTCCATATCCCTTAATTCCTGGCGGATATAGCGCAAATGGGAGCTGACCTCTTCTCTTTTGCTAGTCGACATTAATCAGAGCAGAAAATATATATTATTATAATTATATATCTTAGAGTGTTGGAAACTGTATTTTGTAAAAAAGAAAAAATGCTAAGGATCTAAAGGGCGTGTTAATAAGCTAATAAAATACGGCTATGAAATATTGTAATTGCTGGATATAATACCTAGAATAATTAAGATGCTTATAACTATAATTCACTTACTTTTTAGTTAATTGAATTAATTATATAATTAATTCAATAAATAAGATTCTTTAATGATAATAATATTTTAAATATTACAGGATGTCGGGAGGAAAATAGGTATAGTATATTTTTGAATTACTTGTTTGGATTACAAGATAGAAGGTAATTATTATCAAAGAAATAGATTTCCGATTTGTAATGTTGACATAGATTTATGTACCTCTGATGATTCAATTTTGTAGTGGTTTTATTAATAAGATAAATTAGGATAAACCTCTCATGATCATGATGCTTAAGGAATTGTTCTAGTTTAGTAGTAGAAAGGTCAAGGGTAACTAAATATAGGTCGAAAAGAGTTTGGGACACTGAATTAATATTCATAGTGTTAAATATTTCCATAGTAGTTGTATTTTGACTAATAATATTTCTGATAGCTAAATCAGGAATGAAACTAATATTCCCATATAAAGCTACCTTTGGTTTTGTTGCAGATTGAAAAAAGAAATTCAAAAATATTAATAAATTAGACTTTGACCATGCCTCATAAGGTGATTGCCAGTTTTCAAAGCTAATAAAACTATTTGAATTTAATATTGAATGTTTACTAAATAATTTAATATTATTAGAATCTGCAAATAATGCAGTTCCATGTCGTTCCCATGAAAAACAATTTGAGCGGGGACTCGAAATCATTTGTGGATATTTAAACAAAATCCAATTACCCATAGTTTCATATTCACTAAAAGGAGATATACCTAGTTCCTTAGTAAAAGTAGATAAGATAGCTTCCTTCCAACCAATTGAAAATCTATTTTCTATATAATTAATCATATGAGCTACCATATAGCTCAATACAGGGAATGACTGAGCTATGAAAGAGTATTTTGCTAGTTTGTGAAGACCTAATATTCTGAATAGCGATATGAAATATGGTTTGTGATCTTCTTGACTATAAAAATTACAAATTCTATTCTTGGAGTCAAAAAAACTAATGTCATGGATTGGAATTGTATCAGCATCCCATATGAGTAGTTTGTTAGAAGAACGGGCACATGCTTCTATTTTCAAAAATTGTTGATATATCCAACCAGAACGAAAGTGAGGTATACCAGAAATAATAAGTGATTCCTTAATATAATTCATATAAGAAGAATCTATGATTTCATCCTCACATAAAACAGTAAAAGAGTTTGGCGTATTTGATAAAAATAATAAGAAGTCCTCACGAGGTACGATTAACCGGTATTCTTTAGATTTTATATGTTCTACTAAATATCTAGAGGTATTTTTCCATACATTAATATGTTTTCGGTTGGCTACAGTGATAACTGAATCTATTGTTTGCGACATAATGTAGGTTGTTTATGTGAATAAGTTAGGTGAAGATAGATTTAACAATTTAAGACCCAATTCATTCTATATTCTAATGATTTAGTCCACATAAGATGATCAAAATCTTGCCAGCAATATATATAATAAATGCTGTCATCGCTAATCCACTGCTTCTCGTTATTAAGTTGAGATGGAAAATACATACATTGACAAATCCTACTATATAAGGCAATCATTTTAGAAAAATATGAGTTAGAAGCTACAACGTTTCGGGCTGATAGTAAAATACCTGCGTCATAATTGGCATCTTTATTAGAAATTAAAATACATTCTTTATTTAATACTTTACAATATTCAAGAATTTTATTTGGAATTGGATTTAGAGCATTATATTTAAATTGGTCATCGGGCTCATATAAGACTATGACCTTATTAGTTGATACCTTTTTAATACAATTTGTATAATAACTAAAAGGTGGTAAAAATAAAGCCCCCTCAAACAGAGCGTCTCCGCCCCTAACATGAACTACTAATGATTCATCTAGGTTTAGATCCTTATATTTATCTACTGTAGGAATATCAAGAAAAATTGATCTAGTTGTATTTTGAAGAGTAGATCTTGAAAACTCATACATTTCAGCTGTCTTCCAAAGATATTCCTTGATCGGTGGTATAAATTCAATAGAAGGCACATCTGAATCAAAGACATCCTTATTATGGATTAAAATACGTTTATTACTAGAAAATTTGGATCTTACACATAAGACTAAATCTAAACGATTCATAGCATGTAATAATAAACATAATTTATATAGGCTATCTCCTAGCCGGCCAAAAGTAAGGTCTGCATAGACCAAAAATTCTTTTTTTGGAAGACCCAGTTCAAATAAACTCTCAATAGGTAAAAAGAAACCAGAAAATGCCATGATTCTAGATAAAATAAGCATCCTTCTATCTTCATTTTCTGCTGCTTGTGTTAAGGCTTGATTAAATCCTTGTATGTATTCAGGGTATTCTCCCTGCACTTGGAATTGATGTAATCTTTTAAGTGCTTCCTTTGCACCTAGGTCTTTAGCTATAAAAGCTATATGCTCAGCAAAATCTGGCCATGATAGTATTCTTTCTGACATGTGGTGGTTATCTAGCCGATACATATTATAAAACTTTTGAAATATTATATAGACTTTTGTTAGTTAAAGAAATTATACTAGATTTACTAAGGAAAAGTCATAAAAAGAGTAAATAAATTTAAATGTTTAAAAACTAAATTAAGGATAGATAGATTTTCTGTATCTTAAGCGAGAAATAAATATATTTTCTATATTTGCTCTACTTGAATTATTTAATGACAAAAATATATAATTACAATGCCTATCGGTATAAACTGAATTTGAAAAATCAAAGTAGATTAACATTTCTTTAGAAATTTTAGTGTCAAGAAGAGAGCCTTTGACCACATTCTTATCAAGTTTTATCCATGGATTACAACTTGAATAAATAGCATAGCAGCTGATGTCCTGGCGAGTAAGATTTAAACAATTAGTTAGTTTCAATGCTATTTTATCTACTAAAACCGGAAAGGGTAGTTGGAATAATATATAATTTAAGTCATACTTATAATTCGCACGATTGGGTTTTAATCTATTACCTGTAAGGAACGTTCCCGTTGCCTCTATACCAATAAATGTACTGGCTAAGACCTTACAAACAAATTTCTGATAGTTGTAAATATCTATATTAGAATTTTCCCTTACTGATTCATTGTTGAATCCAAGAATAAGTTGATCTTGTAAAAATTTTCCAGTTTTAGTATAAGGTTGAAGCAAATGAAAATCGTCAATGAAATATTGATACCTACTTTGTCTAGTTATTTTATCTACTACAATATTATGGAGACTTGAGCATTTAATACCTCTTGTTTTACACATCCTAAACATGAGGTTATTCATAAATCTGCATAGGTCATTACGAGCCTCCATAGAAATAGAAGATGCAGTCTCGGATCCACCTGAATGAGGCAAGTTAATAAATACTGAATAACCTTGTAATAATAATCTATCAACAAAATTTATATAATTTTTAACTATATCCTTCACTATTAACTCTGGAAGTATATTTCTAGCTCGTGACTGTTTTGCTATATGTACTCTAAGGTCTATTTCGCCATAAGTTAAAATAATACTAGTATCATTGGGTGAATATTTTTGAAGGGAATTCATAACTGACCTGAATGTTCCCGAGCTTGACGATGAATTATTTAAATTATATGCAGTTCCAGATTTGAAAGGAAAATTGGTAATGCCATCAATACAATCAAATATCTTCACGTGTGAATCGCCAAATGAGAGTATATTTATATTGTTAAAGATCTGAGATACGGTTTTACGATCAACAACTTGATTAAGTTGCTGATCGTAATTATATTGTTCAGCATCATGATATTGTTCATATTTAAACCCCTCAGATATAGTATTAATATAGATAGACAATAGGGAAAGTAAATATGGATTTATACATCCATTATTTAACTGTTTGTAAAATTCTGAGATGTCAGGTTTGTTAACACTTGGACGAACCAAAGTAGTGGAGTTTAGAAATGAATGTTTAGTTAATTCACTGAAATGATTAAATATCATAATCTCTGCAGGGTATAAATTTCTGAAACAGCTATAAATCGATTTAAATAATTGAGGATCCTTATCCATCTGCCACGATAGTATAAAGTTATGCAGGGCTATATCGAAATAGAATAGTTCAACATATGCTAGAGCCAAACCTAAATATGTATTACTATCCTCCTTTAAGGATAATGAATGATCTAACATTTTTATAGCATTTTCTAATTCATTCATTCTGAGATATGACCATCCGAGTCCCCTATATGCATTCCAATCCTCTTTTAACTCAATTGATCGAAGGAAACACGAGATGGAATCCGTAAAGTATTCTCTACTAAAGTAGGCATTGCCAAGACCTAAGTACGAATTCCAATCTTGCTTAAGATCAATTGCTTTTTTAAAAGCACTAATAGATGACTGAGGCTCTCCAATTTTCAAGAGGGACCAACCTAGAGCCTGGTATGAGTCGCAATCATCGTGTAAATGGGTCGAATTAGTTAAAGCCAACACAGCAGCTTTATAATTGTGTGATCTGTAATAAGCCCAACCAAGTCCGTGGTACGAATCCCAATGGACTTTAATTTGAAGTGATTTAGTAAATGCGCTTATAGAAGATGGAAATTGATTTAATTTGAAATAGGACCAACCCAATCCTCTATAAGAACTAGGATCATGGAATTCGTCTGAAATATGAGTAAAAAGGTCTATAGCTTCTTTAAATTTGCAAAGGTTATATAGCTTCCAAGCCTCATCTAATCTATCCTTCAAAAGATTGTCCATATACAAATTAATGAATTGGAAATTCCTTTAGCGAATACTAATAGGTGAATTACAACCTTATTCTATCCAAATAGAAATTATAAAATTAAGGAAGTTTCATATTGTAATTTTATTTATTCATAGATATGTAGTCTGCATGTTAGTTTAAAATTAATAAACTAACCTCATACCTACAAAAGAGGAGAACATAATTGCTTTTATATAATATGCGATCTAATAATTTTGAATAAGTATTTAGCATAATCACCATCAACAAAAATAGTAGATTAAATGTAGAACTCCTTCCTGAAAGGATCTAGTTAAGTACTTACTATAATACATTATTAATAATGGATTACACTAAATCAAAGAGATATAATGATAAATGGCTAATAAAGATATATTTTATAAGTATGTAATTTCTTCAACTATATATTTCGGCCTAAAATGAAAAGTTGAAATGGATGGAATAGATTTTCAAGTGCAAGACTTGTTAGTAGCCTATGTACCTATCTGGGGTAAAAGAATATTGTCAAATCCAGCTTGAAGCCTAGATTGATAATTATGCCATGCCACACCCATTCAGTACAGATATATGGTGCCCATGTGCATGTCAATAGATACATATTATACTTAAGAACATGAGCTGTTACAAATTCATCCTTTTCTATACCTTCTGGTAGCAAAAAATCATATTGATCATCTTCTCTCCTAAATATATTACATAATTCTATTAATTCCTATCACGCATATTGCATTCTATATTATTTTTTGATTGTTCAACCTTGCATGTATGACATGTCTCATCCGGACCAAAAGTCATTGAAGTTTTAGCTACATCTACATTATTTCTATATTCTAGTGTAATAGTAGGCCTTTGATTACTAATGGCATTTCTTACGAAACTTACCTTATTAGGCAAGCAAAACAATGGTGTATGATTCTTTGAGGATGTAGAGTAGAAACTGTAGTCTATAGCTCCAGGTGTATTAAAAACCATGTAAATTGAACACGATTCATGTTCTTAGCATATTTTACTAGACCATCGAAAATCCAGATAAATAGCTACCAAGCATTGTTAATATTATAAGAAAGACACTATTTAATTAGTTATAACGTAACTAAACAACCTACCCAAGATGTTCACAGAAACCATCACTATTCAAACAAGATCCTCATTTTCTTGTCATTCAATCACGGAAAATATTCGTAATATACTAATTAGTACCAAGCAATTAGAAGGAATAATTACTGTCTTCAGTAAACATACGACCACAGCAATTATTGTAAACGAAATGGAAGAAAGATTGATTATGGACCTAGAGAAATGGGTAAAAGAATTAGTCCCACCAGCAGAGGGATACAAGCATGACGATTTACATCTTCGTGTAAATATACCCATAGATGAACCGAAAAATGCCCATTCACATCTGCAAGCACTTCTTCTTGGAAATGATATAACCTTGCCTTTTAAAAATGGACAACTTCAGCTAGGCAAATATCAGGATGTAATACTAGTAGAATTAGATGGCCCAAGAAAAAGAAAAGTTGTCATTAGCATTCTGTAATGAAGCACCAATGCCTAGATTGCATTTATGCATATCAACAGACCAAGGGAGATCCCAAGAATGGTGTACCTGCTGGTACCAAATTCTCAGACCTACCAGACACATGGAGATGTCCAATTTGTGGAGCAAAGAAGACTAGATTCAAAGGTATCTAAAATAAACTAGTAAAGTATATTTAAACACTTATGGTGGACTTATGTTTGAATAATTATAATCACACATATATAAACTTTTCAATGCTAGGAAATATTTATCTTCCTTTATCTATTAATCTAGTATTATTTGAAGCTATAAGTAGAGTTAGATATGCCTATACAAGTGACAACGCAATCTTTGCAAGCCATAAAGAACTAGACCCGACTGCATCGAGCAAAGCCCAGTGTTGGAATCAGGTCTAGTTACCACCTTGCCGTGCAGCCCCAGTAGCATCGACCTGGAAAAACCATAAGCTTTTAAGAGGACATTGAGGCATAAGACAACAGGGTTTAAACGGATAGACTGGTAGGACCACCTTGTCAAGATTCTTCCAAAGATCTGGACGTGCGGGGTACTACTTAGGTGTCTCTGTACCTCGAAAACTTAGATCTCAATACAACAAATGTGAGGTCATTAGAAAGCTCGGGAACACCCGAAGGGAAGCGGATGCAAACAAACATCGAGTAGAAGCTCTGATTCAAAGAGAGTTTGGTGGCAAAGAAGTTTCATTAGTAGTAAAACTAGAGGCTGATTACAACGGTCCTAATAGTCCTCATGATGGGAAAGAACTTGCTCTTGATCAATTACCAGAAGAAGAAAAGAGGCAATCTCTGCAGCGTACGACTCTGCGCAGGTAGATCACAAAACAGGTAACCCATTATACCCGCAGATAGTTTTCGTAACAATCAATTATGAATATTGAGAACTAAATTGTCATGCCCCTAGTCAAACATTATACAATTTCTCTAAGTTTATCCTACAAAGTCTCCAATAGATCCCTTGCAGGGATATCACTAACTCCCAGGTCAATACCACTGCTGGAGGAGGGATTAGAGATTTAGATAAGAATATTTGCAATTGTCAGCAAGAATGTCAATTGCTGGTTGAAGCATGTCCTTATAATTAATCCATCCCCCAACTGAATTGATATTTATTGGATAACGCACTTGAACATTACTAGCTGTTGAAACTGCTCGAGGATTTAGATGTGGGAGTAAATATTTATCGTCCCAATCCCAACCTAACCAAGATATCAATGATTTAATTTCTTTATTCGGATTAGTAACTAAGAGATCATAATTTAATGAATATATAGATGTGGGATAACGATTATAATATTCAGACATTATTTCATCTTGATTGATATAAACATTTGTACAATCAACTAACGACGAGGAATATAGGTTCCCTATCGCAAAATGTGCCCTGTATATTGAAAGAATATTATCCAGGGGATTTCTGTGACAATGTATAATTCTTGAATTAGGTATTTGTGTGGTTATTATGCCTGTGTATTGATAATTAGGTAAAAATTTATTGGTAGTAATTTTTTTTGCATCGTTTGTGAGGCTCGCTATCTTCCCTGAATATATTCCACTAAGATCTAAACGATTTCCCTTTTTGATTTGCTCTCTCCAAACATTCAATGAATCTTCGAAAATATTAACTTCACCTAAATCTGCTACTTCGGGGTTCATACTAATTATAGATTCTAGGAGTGTTGACCCACTTCTTAGCATTCCAACAATAAAAATATGTTCAGTATTATCCAAACAATCAGATTTCTTTGTATTTACTTCGGTCGTTTCATGAAGTAATTCCCTAGACGTTCTTATCAGATATTCAGCATTTGAAGGATTGATTTTCAGCTTTAGTTGATTACCCAGTTGAAGATAATGTGAACTCATTTTATATCTTTTGTCCCTATGAAGTAAGTTTGCTCTTGCGAAATAAATATCAACTTTATCTTTTTCTGTCTGATTTTGAAATATGTTTTCTGAGAATAAACTTTCTTTCCACTTGACTATTTTATCATAGAACTTTAGGGTAGAAAGTATGTAGTAGGCCCTAGCAAATTCTGGCTCAAGTTCAATAGCCTTTAAAATTGATAATCTTGCTTCATCTAGCTTACCTAGGCTTTTTAAGACCCCTGCTAAATTAGCATACGCATTTGCATAGTCTGGTTTTAAGTTAATTGCTTTACGACTATAGGATTCTGCATCTTCAAGTTTTCCTTGGTCCAATAATATTAAGCCCAAATTAGCAACTGCATTTACATCGTTTGGATTCAACTCAATTGCTTTACGAATAAATAGTTCTGCTTCCTTTGGTTTCCCTTGTTCTATTAGTAAACCACCTAAGTTGCAATTTCCATTTGCGTAGTCAGGTTTTAGTTCAATTGTTTTTCGAAAAGAGACCTCTGCTTCTTCTAGTTTGCCTTGGCTTAATAATATTAATCCTAAATTTGTGTGCGCTTCTATGAAATCAGGTTTTAATGTAATTGCTTTCCGTGTAAATAACTCTGCTTTTTTAAGGCTTTCTGGCGTTTTTAAAATTATTCCAAGGTTGCAATATGCAATAGCATTATTGGGGTATAGTTTTATAGATTGATAATAGAGACTTATAGCCTTTTGAGTTAGACCTATTTGTTGACATAGCCCTCCATAATTAGAAAAAACTCTTGGATCATTAAATCCTTCACTCAAAAATATTTGATAATACTTTATAGCTTCTGAAATATTTCCATCGATCTGAAACTGAAATGCCAGGGAAATCAGTTTTTCCTGATAAGAATTAGAAGTTTTTTTTAAGTTTTGCTCCATACCAAGATTTCTTTGTCTAACCATATTATTTTAGTACATTTTTTTTTATATTTTAATACAACATTTCTGTTTTTGCTTATTTTGTATCTATTCTCTATTTAGTGTACAGCCCTCCTATGATCTTTAATCCTCCCAGGAGGAATTCTTTGTTATTAATTTAGACGGACGGCACCGCGATGCCCGTAAATAAAAACGATAGTCCCCCTAGCCAAGACTGGAACAAAATCGAGCATTATCAAATATCATTTCAAGAAAACATCCCCATAAAACTGTAGCGCGTTTAAGATTTTGATAATCTTCCGTTCCATCGCATCAGTTTGAGACTAACGGAGAGAAGTACACTCCAAAATATGTGCTGAATTATGTTTGTAAAATGATCTCTCAGCCTTGATGTTTGTCATCTTATAGAGACCAAAAGTATCTAGAAGAGCTACAAAATCTCCATTTTGTCTTCTTGTTCTGAAGGTCCTGAGAGAACCCCAAGGTTATGGAATTTAGTGTAAATTTGACTTTTATTTTTCATATTCAAAAGAACTCAAGAATTTCTAAAAGTTATGAAAGATGATGACAATGATGAAGTGATTATTTATGACCGTCATGGCGACGGAAAATTACTCTATCAAGATTCTAAACATGTAGGACCTTTATATGTCCCTAAAAGATTCATACCTTCGAATCCAGACTTCTACAACAATGAAAAATGGGAATACGTTGATGAGAAAGAATCCTCTATAAATACTTTTACAGAGCCGATGATGGCCTTGTATGTAAGGAGGATGTCTTTTGTAGGTGCAAAGGAATTTTTAGATGAATATGACTTTATTGAATGGGCTGGTGCTCAATTTAAAGATCTCCATGAAAAATCACATTGGGGTGATGGTTAACAAATGATTAACTTCAAACGAAGCAGCAAAAAAAATACCCGTTAAGGCACCTTGGTAGGACCACCCTGAAAACTAGACCCGACTGCACCGAGCAGAGCCCTTGTGGTGCAGTCAGTTACGCCTAGCGAACCACCTTGCCGTGCAGCCCCAGTAGCATCGACCTGGAAGAACCAGAAGAGGAATCAAAGTGGGGCTTCGTTTCCAGCTAAATTGCTGGTATACGTTACCGTCACGACAGTTTCCCCAAATCGAAAGAGAGTCAGATCAGAGCACTAGGATAAGGCCGACACCAACAAGGGAGTCATATCCCAATTTAATCGATGTGGGAACAATCCATGGGCCATATCGCTCGGATTTTCTCAAGTGCACTTGAAGCTTCAGCTCTTCTCGATGAATCATCAGTTCCACTTAGAAGTACTGTCACATGACCAAGTTTTCGTCCTGGTTTCTCCTCATTTTTGTTATACCAATGGACATAAAAATCGTTACATTCGTTAAGTTTGGCTAATCTTTCTTCAATTGTTATAAAGATTTTCTGATCGGACAAACCCAACAAATTAACCATTAAAGCACCGGGTACAGATAAGTCTGAAGACGGTACATCTGTTCCAGATACAATTGATATTTGGTGATCAAATTGACTACTTTTACATGCCTCAATCGTATAATGTGCTGAATTATGAGTTCGTGGTGCAATTTCGTTTACAAGTAAACCATTTGGCCCATAAAAGAATTCTATTGCTATTACACCTACGTAGTTAAGTTCCCTCAATAATGAAGATGCAATATTATAAGTCATTCTTTCAGTTTGATGATCAATGTTGGCTGGTGCAATAACCCAATTACATATCCGATTGTGTTGTGAGGTTTCGACTAAAGGAAATGTTCTAACAATTCCATTTTTATCTCTTGATGCAACAAGTGCCAGTTCTTTTTCATAATTAACCCAGGACTCAATCAACCATTCATCTCTATTAACAGATTGATAAAAGTTACTCAAGTCAAAATAATCACTAATTACTTTATTGCCTTTGCCGTCATAACCTCCGACAGCAGATTTTGCCATTATTGGGAATTTCCATCCTAAGGGGAGTTTTGAAGTTGAAATTAGATCTGATGATAAACATAACCATTTTGGTCCTGGTATATTTAGTTTATCAAGAAGTTGTCGTTGAGATATTTTATTTACTAATGGTTCCAAAGAGGTTAATGATGGGAAGAATTTTACGCCCTTAGGTTCCAAATTCTTGAGGTTGTTTGTATCAACCCATTCATTCTCAAAAGTAACATGAGAGCAATAGTTAAGTAATTTTTCTGTGCCTTCAATCCGATATGGATCAGAAAGGACTACATGACTTGCCAGCATTGCAGCTGGGTCTTGAGTGGATGAAGTCTGAACAACAACATCCTTATTTTGTACTTTGGCAGCCTCTACCAACATCAGCGCAAGTTGTCCTCCCCCGATCACACCTATAAAGGCTTGCGAACTATCAATACTTGCTTTAGCAGAAAGGCTCATAATGAATTAACTAATTTTAGTCTTTCATACATGTCATATTAGGGCAAATATCCATTTTAGTTGAATTTCTAGATAGAAAAAATTTTAGTACATATATTTGAGGACAGAAATATATATTCCACCCTTCTAGGGCTACTCGTATTAAAATTAGTTAAATTAGATTAAATAAAACAATATTCAAATGATAACATAATACAATGAATAATAATTAGCTAGAATAAGATTAAACAATAATTCCCACTAAGAATGCTAACCCAACTTTGCGCATAGACTAAACAAAGCAAAGTAAGTATCCAACTAGAGCTATCAACCTTATTTTATGAACAGGCCAAATCTCAGGATTGACATTCCGCTTGAAGAACAACCTTATCAAGTCATTATTGGCGGAGCAGGAATAGAGGCGGTTGGCAAAGAGCTTATAGAAGTTGGTTTTAAAAAACAAACCAAAATTTTAGTTGTCACCAACTCTGATGTGGCTGGTCCATATGCAGAGATAGTGCTTAGGAGTCTTCGTGAGTGCGATTATGACCCAAAACTCCTGATCATTCAGGCCGGAGAAGATCAAAAAAATCTAGATACCATATCCCTTATATACAATGCTGCCTATTCAGCGAAGCTCGAAAGAGGGTCTTTAATGTTGGCATTAGGTGGCGGAGTGATAGGTGATATGACTGGATTTGCTGCAGCTACATGGTTAAGAGGAGTCTCATTTGTTCAAGTACCAACAACATTGTTGGCAATGGTGGACGCATCTGTTGGGGGGAAAACAGGAGTAAACCATCCAAAGGGTAAAAACCTAATAGGTGCTTTTCATCAACCAAAACTTGTATTGATTGATCAAAAAACATTAACAACACTTCCCGAAAGGGAATTAAAGGCAGGGATGGCTGAAGTTATTAAATATGGAGTGATTGGAGATGTTGAACTTTTTAAATTATTAGAAGATCTACCAACTCTAAATGTATCAACTCTTGAGCCATTTCTCATCGAAAAAATCATTTGGCACTCTGTAAAAGCAAAAGCCAAGATCGTTAGCTTAGACGAAAAAGAGAATGGAATAAGAGCAATCCTAAACTATGGGCATACATTTGGACACGTAATCGAGACTCTTTGTGGCTATGGAAAATGGCTTCATGGCGAAGCTGTGGCTATGGGAATGGTGGCAGTTGGAGAACTAGCTGTAAATCTCAAATGCTTGAGCATAGAGAACAAAATTAGACAAAAAGAATTATTAAACAAGGCAGGATTACCTACTCAATGGCCAGGATTAAAATTTGAAGATGTATTTGATAGTTTGAAAGCAGATAAAAAAGTTAGAGATGGTAAGATTCGATTCGTAATTCCTAAAGAAATTGGTAATGTTGAAATCCGCGATGATATCAATTCAGAAGAAATAAAGTACTGTCTCTCAAAAATCAAACAATAGGCTCTTCTAAAAAAAGATTTCTTAGATTAAGATTATCATTAAAGGTATTATTTTTCTGAAAGGCTATCCATCTGAAATCTCCAAGGGTAGTTGGATCAACAAGTCTAAGTAAGGCTTCTCTCCTTTCTAATGCAATTTTCAACTCATTACTTGGTAAATGTTGTAAAGAGTGTAAGCGCTGAGCCAAACCTAAAGATAATAGAGCCTGACCCTGTCTACACTCTCCGATTAAATGCCAACCACTTTTTATTGCAAAATTGTACAAAGTCTCTATGCAAAGATGAGAAGTAATATCCATATATCCTACATCGTTTAAAATATTACTAGTGACATTTTGTTCTTTATATCCAATGATAGTTCCCGAATTTCTTTTATTATTGTAATATCTTCTGAATTCCAATGCATAATCAATAATAAGCAATGGGCCTTGGATCAAGGAGTTAAATACTTTCTTAAACCATGGAAAAAGTTCTATATGCCATTCACTATTCCACCCATCGCTGAGTTCATCCAGTGGTATTTCTAATTGTAATTCATTAGCTATATCATTAATAGAATTAGAAATACATTGGGTAAGAGGTAGGGTTGTGGAAACAATTGTTGATTTATCTTTGTCTTTAATAAGTTTAATTCCTTGTCTGTAAAGTTTTTCTTTAAAATAAACAATTCGTTCAACAGGTAAGGCATCTAGTATTTCATGTGCAAATAAAATACCATAAACTGGATTTAAGGAAAGTTCTTCTAATGTCCTCCAATATATAGGGATCTTTTTAACATCCTTTAATTTGCGACGTTGTTTCCTTTCCATCCCTTCATTTACTTCTACTAATATAAATTGGAGCTTTGAAAGCAACTCAGGGGAGGCAGCATCAATAGCTGAGATAAGATCAATTACCAGATCTCCTTCTCCAGGGCCTATGTCAACAAAAGATAATGGAAGACCTTGGACGTTTAACTGATCCAATTGATGTAACCAATCAATAATTTGCACCGACAACAGTTGTGCAAAATCTGAACCTAAGGATGGAGAGGTAACAAAATCACCTTCTCTGCCTATTCTGAGGTGACCTTTTGCATATGCACCATGATCTGGATCATTCAATGCAATTTCCATATAGTTATGAAAACTAATGATTCCTCCTGCGGCATTAATTCGTTGTTCCAGCCATTTGGGGCACGATCCAGATAATGTATACATCTCAAATAATACAAAGAACAAAAATCCTCATGGGATACAAACTCTGGAAAAGAGCTTTACCGAGCCTTGCCTCCCTAATAATTCTCCTCTGTTCTTGCGGTCAAGCAACATATGCTTACGACAATCCTGACTTATTACCAAATTATCAAACACCAATTCTTGATTTAGCGAGAACGCTGACTGACTATCAAAGAGAATCATTAGAGAAATCTCTAACAGATTATGAAAAAGAAACGGGTTGGAAGATCAGAGTCTTATCACAATTTGACAAGACTCCAGGTTTAGCTGTAAGGAAATACTGGGATCTTGATGAGAGTAGTCTTTTAATCGTGGCAGACCCAAGAGGAGGTAATCTACTTAATTTCAACGTTGGCGATGCATATTTTGCACTTATGCCTCGTCTTTTCTGGGTTGAACTACAAACACGATATGGTAATCAATACTATGTAAAAGACTATGGTGAGGATGGAGCAATCCTTGGTGCAATATCTGCAGTTGAAACTTGTTTAGATAGAGGTGGATGCCAAGTGGTTCCTGGTCTTCCAAAAGAGCAATGGTTATGGACATTGACTACGTCTACTTTAGGTGGATTAATAGCTGGCATTGCAGCATTTCCAAGAAAGAATGGACAAATAATTGCTTGGGGATGGTTCTTTTTACTATCACCTCTATGGGTAATGCTCTTTGGGGTATTTGGAATCGCTCCGATAATTACAAGAACAACAGAATTACTACCTCTTTTTAGGAATGGTATTAGTTTTCTAGTTTCTATACTAATAGGCTATTTACTAGCAAAAACAACTATGGGCAAGGGAGATAATTAAAATTAATCACACACAAAGTTATTTTTTCTATTAGTTATAAATATATTGATTATTGATTTTGCTGCTGTTATTGCTCCATCATTCAAAAGAACATTCTTTGAAGGTGATTCTAAACTTTGATCTAGTTTCCAATCACCATTCTCCAAATTAGTTCTATCTAGAATAAGATGATGTCCATAAGATTTTAAGCCTTCCATTAGTACCCTAACCTCAGCAAAATTCTCTCTACTAATTACATGTAGACCAACCCTCTGACTTAATGCTTCACAAAAGCTACTAAAGCCTGGCTTACCTATAAATCTAGAACAGTAAGGAAGAATATCTAACGTTCTAATATCATTAGGTAAATAAATGGTATTATTTATAATTGTATTGAAAGATGATCCTTTAATATTGTTGACATCAGGCAATATGAAAAGATGATTAGGCCAATTCTCATATAAATTTAAAGGAATATCCAATCCAAAACCACCAAAACCTATAAGAACAATAGGACCAGTATGAGCTCTTAATTTTGCTTCAAAATAGACTGGAATTGGATTTGGTTTGGCTGCAACCAGTCCTAATGAAGTTTCAGGAAGATTCCACTCCATTTTTAAGGAAAAAGGGCATCTTAAAAGGAATTTACCCTTAGAATAGTTCTCTCTATATATTTGTGTAAATTTCCTAAAAAGCGAGCCCATGTCAGCATATATATCATCCCAACCAAAATTTCCCATCCATACCAAATCACAATCAACTTCTAAAGCTAATTGAGAAGCTGAAGGTGGAATATCTCCTATTATAATTGTAGGTAAGTCTTGTGATTTTATCCACTTCGCCTCTGACTTTATTATAGTAGGTAATACTTTTTCAATATGTTCTAATCTACGTAGTGTTGCTAAAAAATCAATATCTAATGCATTTTTCTGCACAACGCCAATATCCCATTCAACTCGACGATATTCAATAGGTATTCCTTTGAAAACTAAAGAAAGAAAGTTTATATCTACAATAGAACTAACAACTAGACGCCAATCTGGCTGAAGTTTATGAAGTTCATTGAAAACAGCAGCTTGCCTAGCAGCATGGCCAAATCCGTGGGAGCTCAAACAAAGATATACCAACATTATTGTATATGTTCATCTCTAATAAATAATGTCTCTTGATATGCCACGGAAGTATCAGATCTAAACCATCGATGAGAAATATGATTGATTTGATTATCCAAGATTTCAACCCATGATAGATGAGAAAGCATATTCCCTAAATTGTCTTTTACACGTCTAGGTACGCATGCTGCATTTAAGTACAAGGTACCCCATTTATCCTTTACAAAAGTGCGCCTATTACCACCACCTCTCTTTAATTGATGATGCATATGTCCAAAGACAACCAAATCCGGAATGCGATACTTTCTGATCTGGTCAATTGCTAAAGCCAAGTCTTTGTCTCCCCAATCAATTGCAGGTAATCTCCAATCTCTTCCGCAAGGGCTGGAAGCCTCTGAGCCAAGACCAACAGGCCCAGAATGAGCCAAAATTATTAATGGTTTATTTACAGGGGCTTTTTTTGCTGCAACAGCTATTCGATTAGCCGATTCAGTAAGACTTACAGATCCGTAGACAGCCTGGACTTCACTCGACAAATAAAACCCTCCACCTGCACTACAAGGTCTTGCTCCTACAACAGCAATATTAGGACTTGTCCAATTTTTCAGATCCCATCCACAATGCAAATCGTCCAAAAGGCTCAATGACGTCCTCAATCTTTCGCCTGTATGATCAATACCTCGGTCATGGTTCCCAAGGATTACAGCAGAAGGGATAGAAATCGTCTTCAGATCCTTTATCAATTTCAAATCCCCTTCTCCCAGGTCTCCAACAAAAAGGACAGCATCAGGTTTCAACTGCTCTAGCAAGTCATGATCCTCTTCTGACCAAACGCCATGAAGATCACCAGCAATGGCAAGAGTAATAACTGACAGGGTATTTACAAGGCTGGATATATACTGCCTTAAATAGCCTAATTGAACGCTGATTTCCTCTCTTTCTACCTATAAATAGGCATCAGAGAACCAAATGAACCAGGAACAAATCATTGATGAAATAACTCAACTAAAGCAAAAGCGCAATGCTGTAATACTGGCGCATTACTATCAAGCCTCGGAAATACAAGCTATAGCAGACTTTGTAGGAGATTCATTGGAGCTCTCCCGTAAAGCTTCAAACACAAATGCAGATGTGATTGTTTTCTGTGGGGTTCATTTCATGGCAGAGACTGCCAAAATTCTTAATCCCAAAAAAACAGTTCTCTTACCAGATGAAGATGCGGGATGTACTTTGGCTGACGATTGTCCATCAGATCAATTTGAAAATTTTCGTAAAAGGCATCCTAACCACTTTGTAGTCAGCTACATAAACTGTTCAGCAGAAGTGAAAGCGCAAAGTGACTTGATATGTACTAGTAGCAATGCAGTCGACCTTATTAAGCAACTACCGAAGGATAAGCCAATAATATTTGCCCCAGATAAGAATCTAGGGAAATGGGTCCAACATCAAAGTGGCAGAGAACTTACTTGTTGGTCAGGAAGCTGCATAGTACACGAAACTTTTAGCGAAGAAGCTGTGCTAAAACTCAAATTAAGCAATCCGAATGCAGAGGTCATTGCGCACCCAGAATGCCAATCAAACTTATTAGATTTATCTGATTTTATTGGATCTACTAGCAAGTTGCTGTATTACGCCATGTCAAGCAAATCTTCTACATTTATTGTCCTAACTGAACCAGGTATTCTATATCAAATGCGTACAAAGATGCCTAATAAAAAATTCATAGATGTCCCTGGATTAGATGGATGCAGCTGCAATGAATGTCCATATATGAGATTAAATACACTAGAAAAAATAGTTAAATGTCTTCAAAATATGAACCCTCAAATTGAAATAAGAGAAGATCTTAGAATAAGAGCATTAAAACCAATACAAAATATGCTAGAAATGAGCAAGTAATCTTTATAATCATACTATAAAGTTCTTATATAGTTATCTATTGAAATAACATCCATTATAACATATTAATAATGTATATTTTCACAAAACTGATAAATTTTTTAGAATAAAAATCTGTTTTTCTAAAGTCCATGAATGAACAAACAAATCAAAATCCCAACTCTATTTCTTGTCGTACTAGGTGGTCGTACAAGGCATACGCATATAGAGCTTCACGATATACGTTGGGTAATTGGAAACAAAATTGAAGAGACTTATGTCCAGTTAAGAAAAGAATGGTTTGGTGATCAAAAAGGACTACATATAGACAGCTACGTCGCCTTAAAATATATAGAAGGCAAACAAATACATTTAAACAAGAAGGATAATTATTTACCAAGAAGAAAAAAATCAAAACCTCAAATAGAAAAACTTTGGTTTGTTAATCTAGGTGGTTACAAGAAAAATAGTCTCACAGAATTACACCACTTTGCATTGGTTGTCGCCAATACAGCAACCAATGCAAAGTATAAGGCGAAAATTAAATGGCGAGACGAAGTTGAACAAAAGCATAAAGATGATATAAAAGAAATCAACATGATAGACAATATTGATAGCTGTCATTTAATAGAATCGAATTCAGAGTGGGAAATCACATTGATACCTGATCCACAAAATAGAGATCAACTATTGGTTCCAGACTGGTACGGATATAGGAGAATTGATAAAGTTGATAGCCAATTAAATTAATCATGGATGGTTCTATTCTTATAGCAGTTGATAATTAAAAGAATAAAATAGTCTTTTAAATGAACTATTTTATTCTAGTAGTGCTAACGCACTTATTAAATTAGATGATCTTGGGTTGAAAAAATGTACTGTATCATCTTTTGCAAGATATTTAAGTAGCGTATATTCTGCAATTCTATATTGACTATCATTTATAGTTCCTAAATCATCTATTGTTAATTGTTGCTGGCCATCATCTTGTAACTCAGCAATAATATCTGGATTTATCCCATTTAAGTGAATATCAGTCCCCTTAGGAGTTAAATATTTGGCTATAGTTACAGTAAGTCCTGATCCATCTGACAAGCCACGAACAGACTGAACAAGTCCTTTTCCAAATGTTTTTTTGCCAATAAGTATCCCTCGATTATTATCCTGAATAGCTCCAGAAAGTATCTCGCTTGCACTTGCAGATCCCTCATTAACCAAAACGACAACTGGTCTGTTAGTCAAGGCTGTACCATTTGCTTTTCTCACATCTTTAATTCCATCTCTAGTTTGCGTACTAACTATTATCCCCTCATCTAACCACTGACGAGCAATAGCTACACTTGCCTCAAGCAATCCCCCAGGATTACTACGTAAATCAAGGACATAACCTAAAGCATTAAGAGATTCAAGTCTATTAATTGCATTACGCATCTCTTTTGTTGCATTGGCATTGAATTGTTTAAGTCGAATATATCCAATTTTGACTCCTGTTGAACTCTTGTTCATCTGACTATCAACCACATGAATAGAGATTCGATCTCTAATTAGAGGTATTGAAATTAAATCGCTTTTTCGCCTTATACCAAGAATAACTTCAGTACCTTTCTTTCCTCGAATTAATTTAACTGCATCTTCGATATTCATCCCCTTAGTTGAGACTCCATCAATAGAGATAATTACATCGGTAGGCCTAACTCCTGCCCTAAATGCTGGGGTTCCTTCTATAGGTGAAATTATTATCAATTCTTTAGTTTCTTTATCCTTTGATAGTTGAATACCTACACCAGTTAATTCTCCAGAAGTATCAATTCTCATTTCCTTGAATGCCTTTGGATCAAGAAATCGTGTATATGGATCATCTAGATCAGCCAACATCTTTCTAATTGCATCATATGATTCATATTTATCTATATATTGATGAGAAAGTATTTTTTTTCGAACTTGGAGCCATTCTTCTCGATCATATTTACCTGAAGAATCAAGAAAATCTCTATAAATGATCTGCCATACCTGATCAATTACTTCCTTAGGGCTATCTTTAATAATAGCTGTAGATGGCCTAGCAAGTGATTGTATAGGAGAAAAAATAGATAGAAATATTGTCACTCCCCATAATCCAAGGGGTAAAAAGAATTTCGACTTAATATATAATTTACTTGGTGTTAGCATTTTAAAATCGGTAAATTAACCGTGGATTTTTAGAAATAATTTTAATTTAAGGTTCAAACCATCTTCCATCTTCTTTAATCAAATCAATTAATGCTTCTACGCCCTTATCTTCAGGGACCTTTCGAATCTCGTCTCTCCCTCGATATAGAGCGATTACACCTGGTCCTTTGCCGACATAACCATAATCCGCATCTGCCATCTCTCCAGGTCCATTAACTATGCATCCCATGACAGCTATATCTAATCCTGTGAGATGAATAGTTGCATCTCTTACTTTTTTAACTACATCTTCAAGATTAAATAATGTGCGACCACAACTAGGGCAACTTATGTACTCAACCATTGTTTTACGCAAACCAACTGCCTGAAGTATTGAATAACAAACTGGTATTTCTTTAATAGGGTTCTCTGTAAGAGAAACACGAATTGTATCTCCAAGACCTTCGGATAATAATGTGGCAATCCCCGCAGTACTCTTTATACGGCCATAATCCCCATCACCAGCTTCAGTAACTCCCAGATGAAGTGGATAATTAAATCCCTCTCTGTCCATAGTGTCAGCCATTAACCTGTACGCTGCAAGCATTACAGGAGCCCTTGATGCTTTCATAGAAATAATAATATTATGAAAATCTAGGGAATGACAAATCCTTACAAATTCCATAGCTGAGGCAACCATTCCTAATGGAGTATCTCCATAAGTAAAAAGCATTCTTTCTGCCAAAGAACCATGATTTACTCCTATCCGTAAAGCTTTATTTTGTTCCTTTAATTTTTTAACAAGAGGCTGAAATCTATTTAATATAGTTTCACTAATTGCTTTTATTTCTGCGTCAGTGAATTCAGTACGTTCTGGATTTGGTCTTTCAAATACAAATAAACCTGGATTTATCCTAACCTTGTCTACATGATTAGCAACTTCAAGAGCAATGCTCATTCCATTGTGATGAACATCAGCAACTAGAGGCACAGGCAAATAAGTATCTAAAAGCTTTTTTCGAATTTCACCAACAGCCTTTGCATGCGCAAGACTAGGAACCGTAAGTCTAACAATTTCACACCCGATCTCATGTAATTTTCTTATAGATGCTGTTGCACCTTCAATATCGAGGGTGTCTTCATTGATCATCGATTGAACTCTTACGGGATGCTCACTTCCTATAGAAATATCGCCAACCATCACTGTACGAGTTGGCCTACGGTGAATCTTGGTGTCGTACCTTTGAGGAGTATTTGTCAATTGATGGTCCATTGCGAAATTCATTGAAATGAAGAACTATTGGTACCAAATATTTCATCAACATTATTCATCTTAAAACTACTAAGTTTTCTGCGAATAGATAAAAGATCATCACAAGTCAAAGAGAAAGGGGAACCAGATTCCTTAGAAGGTTTTCTCAATAAATATGACGGGTGGAAAAGTGGCATAACAAGTCTACCTTCTAAGTGCTGCCAACTGCCCCGAAGATTGGAGATACTTGACTTTATACCTAGCAACGCATTGACAGCAGTCGACCCTACTAATCCCATAATCAACGGATCTACTAAATGAATTTGCTGATCTAGCCAAGGTCTTGCCAAAAGAAGTTCAGGCATTGTTGGCTTCCGATTATTAGGTGGGCGACATTTAACAAGATTGCAAAAAAATACATCCTCTACCGGGTTTATACCAGCTTGTTCCAACAATGTATCTAAAAGCTTCCCAGACCTGCCAACAAAGGATTCTCCAGTGTCGTTCTCTTTAGCCCCAGGTGCCTCTCCTATCAGCATTAAGCGGGCACGCGGATTCCCTCTGCTAACAACAATCTTAGGAAAAGTCTTATCACATGCGCACGAAGGACAAGTCATATCTTTGTCCGAATAAGAATTAAACAACTTAACTGGTCTTAAGCCCGTTTGCAAAAAGTACTTTTATTGTTATAAGTAGGAACTAAAATCAAGAATTCATTACCCTCAGGGTCAGCCAACCATGTTTCAGCTCCAAAAGTTTGTACACTAGGTTCTTCTAAAGAAGTAGCACCTCTTGCAATCAACATAAGAGACCATTTCTCAATACTTGAAAGTGGATTTCTTGAGGGAGAAGCTGTTAAGCAAAAACTAACTCTTCTGCCAGCCTCAGTGAATAAATAATCTTGAGAAGGTTTGTAAATCTGAATTCGTTTTCCATTAGATTGATGGATTACATAATGATTTTCATCAGATCCCACCTGAGCCTTCACATTCAAGGCATATGAATAGAACTCAGCAAGTCTTGTAGGGTTTGGGGATGCAATAACCAAACTAAGCTCAGGTTCAAACATAAGGCTCTCCAAGAATTAATGATGTTGTCTAGTACATAAAATCAGGCAGTATGTGCCTTTATGAGCAACACTCAAAAACGAGGGAATTGCCCATGACAGCCCAGTCAATAATTTCCAAGCGGGTTATGACCCTCAAACCCTCTCAAACTTTGGCGATTTCTGCCAGAGCCAAGGCTCTACAGCAAGCCGGAAGAGATATATGTAGCCTAAGTGCAGGAGAACCAGATTTTGATACTCCAGAATTTATTGTCGAAGCTGCCACAAAAGCTCTTAGAGACGGTATAACCAGATACGGACCCGCTGCAGGTGATCCAGAACTAAGAGAAGCAATAGCCGAAAAGCTGACAAATACCAATCAAATCCCTACTAATAAAGAAGAGGTATTAGTAACTAATGGAGGGAAGCAAGCTATTTACAACCTTTTTCAAGTACTCTTAAATCAAGGAGATGAAGTAATAATTCCATCACCATACTGGCTAAGTTATCCAGAAATAGCAAAATTGGCTGGAGGAAAACCAATAGCTATTCCATCCTCACCTGAAGATGGATTTAAACTTAACTTAAATGCACTAGAAAGTGCAATTAACCCAAAATCTCGATTAATTATCCTTAATTCCCCTGGAAACCCTACAGGAAGAGTAGTTCCTATAAATGAATTAAAGGCATTAGCAGAAATTCTTAGAAGAAATCCTAATATACAAGTTATGACAGACGAAATTTATGAATATCTTTTGGCTGAAAATGAAAAACATACAAGTTTGGCAGCCATTGCTACTGATATAAAAGATCGAATTTTTACTGTAAATGGGTTTGCAAAAGGCTGGGCAATGACAGGTTGGAGAGTTGGATATCTTGCAGGTAATCAAGAAATTATAAAAGTAGCAACTGCACTACAGAGTCAAAGTACAAGTAATGTTTGTAGTTTTGCCCAACGTGGAGCACTAGCGGCCTTATTAGGGCCCAAAATATGTATCGAGGAAATGTCAACTACATATAATTATCGAAGAAAATTACTATTCGATGGTTTAAAAGAAATATCTGGAATAACACTTAAAGAACAAAAAGGTGCGTTTTATGCTTTTCCACAACTTCCTATAGGAAATCAAGATTCTATAAGCTTTTGTAAGTTAGCTCTTGAGAAAGTAGGACTGGCAATGATTCCCGGTACTCCATTTGGCGAAGAAACTTGTATGAGGCTTTCCTGTGCGGCTTCAAATGAAACCATCAATGATGGCCTCAAACGTTTAAAGTTGTTATTTAACAGTTTATATTAAAACAAAAGATTCTTATGCCAACAATGCCAATAAGAAAAAACCTTTTTGTTTCCTCTGTATTCCTAGTGGGTAATATCTTTTTAAGTACCCCAAAGGTGATTGCAGAACAAACCTTTTCGATAGGAGCGATACCAGATCAAAATCCTGAGAGATTAAATAGACTCTATAAATTGCTGTCTGAAGAGCTCAGCGAAAAACTAGAAGTTAAGGTTCGATATGTACCAGTAATTAATTACACAGCTGCAGTGACAGCTTTTCGCACTGGTAATTTAGATCTAGTATGGTTCGGTGGACTTACTGGAGTTCAAGCTAGACTACAAAAACCTGGAGCAAAAGTAATCGCTCAACGTGATATTGACTCCAAATTTACTAGCGTGTTAATAGCCAACAAATCCAGTGGAATACCCACAATAAAAAATATCAAAGACTTGAAATTATTAAAGGGTAAGCGCTTTACATTTGGATCAGAGAGTTCAACATCTGGAAGACTGATGCCTCAATATTATCTAGAGAAAGCTAATGTAACTATCAATAGTTTCAAAGGAAAGCGACCAGGTTTTAGTGGTAGTCATGATGCAACACTTGCCCTAGTGCAAAGTGGATCATATGAAGCTGGAGCACTAAACGAACAAGTCTGGAAGGCAAACCTAAGCAGAAAACGAGTAGATTTATCTAAAGTAAAAGTAATCTGGCGCACTCCCCCTTACGCTAACTACCATTGGTTAGCACAAAGTAATCTTGATAAACGATTTGGGAAAGGTTTCACATCTAAATTAAAAACTGTATTAGTAGGTTTCTCTAGCAAATCTCCTAGGCAAAAAGAGATCATGAAGCTTTTTGGTGCTAAAAAGTTTGTTCCGGCCAATGCAAATCAATACGTAGAAATTGAACTTATAGGAAGAAAACTAGGGAAAATAAAGTAATGAAGCTTTTAGAGCTTAATAAAGTTAACGTTTATAGTAAAAATAACCACAGGCTAAAAAATATAAATTTAACAATAGGTTCAGGAGAGAAGGTAGCTCTTCTCGGGAATAGTGGCTCCGGCAAAAGTACTTTAATATCAATAATTAATGGTAGTCTTCTACCTAGTTCAGGGAAAGTATTTTTTAAAGATTTAGAAATAAAAAACCTTAGCCCTAGGTCATTAACTAAAATTGCAACGATATGGCAAGACTTAAGATTAATAGAGGATCTAAATGTTCTTCAGAATATAAATGTTGGTGCTTTAGGACATCATAGTTTATATTGGTCAATCCTCAACCTAATTGGATTAACAGATAACAAGAAAAGTTTAAATTGTTTAAATGCTGTCAAGCTACCTATAAACTTATACAAAAAGCAAGTTAGATCCCTTTCAGGAGGGCAAAAACAGCGTATCGCAATAGCTCGTATGCTCAGACAACAAGGAGATTTGTTGCTAGCTGACGAGCCTATATCAAACCTTGATCCATATCTTGCCAATGCAATGATTAAACTTCTTCTTGGATTAGAATATCCTCAATCTATCGAAGTTCCTGATACTATTTTAATGAGCATCCATAGACCTGAACTCATCAGCAATTTCACTAGGGTTATTGGACTTAAAGCAGGTGAAATAATTATCGATTTAACATCTAATAAATTAAGAGAGCAAGACATTAGATTATTATATAGTAACCCATGAAGAAAATTTATTTATCATCACCTATTTTATGTCTACTGCCTGCCTTAGCAATAATTCCAGTACTAACTAATTTGATATTAAATATTCATTTGGGTGGGGTTTATTTATTACTAGATTTCCTTAAAAGTGCGATTACACCATCTACAGACAAATTGGTAATTTTAAGTGCCATCAAAGGACTTGGAATAACCGCAACTATTGCAATTAGTAGCTGGGCAATAAGTAGTTTTACCGGGATAATTATTGGTATTATTAGTTCTAACAAATTTTGGATCTTTCTAAAAGGACCAAGCTGGCTGGGTAAATCTATTAGAAGATTGTTAGCATTCCCTCGATCAATACACGAACTTATCTGGGGATTACTACTACAGAGTACGTTAGGCCTTAGTCCATTAGTAGCAATAATTGCAATAGTAATACCATACTCTGCATTAGTGGCTCGAGTAGTTGCTGACCAAATAGATACAATAGATGATCGTTCTCTCATTGCTTTAATCCAAGCTGGAACCAAACCAATAAATGCTCTAATTACATCTATTGGCCCAGCAATACTCCCAACAATAATCAGCTATATAGGCTACCGCCTTGAGTGCTCACTCAGAGCAGCTACTATCCTTGGAATATTCGGAATGGGAGGAATAGGAAGTGAACTAGAACTATCCTTAAGGTCACTAGAATTTAATGAAATGTGGACTTCGTTATGGCTACTAATATTTAGTATATTTGCAATTGAAGAATTATTAGATAGATTCAGATTGTGGTTGTTTACAAAAAGCAGTTCTGGTCGAAGAATTATAATTAGTCTTATACTTGTAATAATAATAACAATAATGTCAATTATCTTATTATATATCCAAAATCAAGGACTATTTCTAGATATAAGGTGGAACACAGTTAAACTAACAGATATCCAAAAATTATTAATTGCTTTCAATGAATTGGATTGGTTAAATTTATATGCAGATACATTGATAATGACATTGTTAGCAGCAGGCATTGCAATTGGCATACCTCCATTAACATTATTAATATTACCTGCAGAAATAGGAGGTAAGTTTCTAACTATTATCTGGACATTTTTTAGGGCAATGCCAATTCCTCTTACTGCATTAATTTTACTCCTATTCACAACACCAAGTATTTATGTGGCAACCTTAGCTCTTGCTGTGCAAAATATTGGTGTTCTTGGAAGACTCCTCAAAGAAGGTATTGAACAACAAAAGAATGAACTTTTTCATTCAGTAACTTCTACTGGTGCAAAAATGAGAAGTGCTTGGTTATATAGTCGACTATATAGTGAAAGTAAAAGTTACCTGGGCTTTGCTGCCTATAGAACAGATGTGCTCCTTCGAGAAACGGCAGTAGTTGGTGTTGTTGGTGGAGCTGGTTTAGGCTGGCAATTACAAGAATCCCTTAGTTCATTTGATTGGGCACAGGTTATATTAATAATAAGTGGTTATAGCACCTTAACATTGATTGGCGAAGCAATTAGTGAATATTCAAATAATAATTGGATTAACTCCAGCAATAGTACTCCTTCACATCACTCACTTCAATATTAGAATTTTTTCATCACTAAACCATGCATTTTATCCCAAAACAACTTGTTATTATTGGAGACAGCGGGGTCTATGGATGGGGAGATCGTGAAGGTGGAGGTTGGTGCGAAAGACTACGTAAAAACTTTATGAATTCACCTAATACACCAATTATATATTCATTAGGAGTAAGGGGAGATGGGATAGAAAGAGTTGCCAAAAGATGGCAACAAGAATGGGAATGCAGAGGTGAGCTACGAAGAAAAGTTCCAGAAGGAGTTTTGATATCAATAGGACTAAATGATACGGCTAAAATTGGTAGGCCTGACGGAAGGCCACAATTGAGTGCAGAAGCCTTCAGATTTGGACTCCAACAACTGCTTGAAGAGATAAAAAAGAATACTACCGTAATGGTTATAGGCTTAACTGCAGTAGATGAATCACCAATGCCTTTTGCTAAATGTCTATGGTATAAAAATATATCAATTATGATTTATGAGGCCCAAATAGAAGAGACATGCCTGGAACTTGATATCCCATTTCTACCAATTCATAAGGCAATGTTAAATGAACCAGAATACTTAACTTGGCTTGAACCAGATGGAATTCATTTAAATGAACTTGGACATAAGTGGATATTCAATCGATTAATTAACTGGCCTTCATTGCTTAAATGGGCAGAACTTGATCGAATGGATCAAACCACATCCATTTCAAGCTGATTAATATATTAATATGTAAAGGTTATTTTAAATAAATAAATGATATCTTTCCAGTTAATAAAATGGTATTTAGAAGGCTTTCTAATCTTATAGCAACTAAAAAAATCAAATCAAATATAATGATAACAATATTGCTGTAAATGCCGAAAAAGTTGTCTGTATTGAATTGACCAACTCATTGGTTAACCAAGAAATTCTATGCTGTAAAAGTGCCCCAAATAAACTTTCAAGCAAAGTTGAGACAAGACCAACAAAGAAAACCATGTAGGCAACTGGACCTGGAGGAACTAATCCAAGTAAAACCATAGTGAATGTCATAAGACAGCTCCCTAATGCACTAGCCAATGTCCCTTCAAGGCTTACTGCTCCATCAGTACCTGGGGGAACTGATCTAAAATTTGTTATCAAAAAAGTTTTACGTCCCCAGCGTTTACCTACTTCACTCCCGAAAGTATCTGCAAGTTTTGCAGAAAAACTAGCAGCAAAGCCAATCATCAAAAAGCTTCTTGACCAAAAACCTGCTTTTATCAACAAAGCTAAAATAGCTCCAGTACCGGCAGAACCCCAAATATTTTCAGGTCCTCTTCTTCCTCCTCGGCCTTCAGCAATACCAGCTAATTGCTTTTTTGCGAACCCTAATTTTGTGACAAATGAACCAAGTGCCAAGTAAATAACAACTGCAAACCATCCATTCCAGCCAAGACAGCCCCAAAGCAATGTTCCCAAAACACCGGCATGCACCCATCCCTCTTTAGTTAACAACGGAAAACGTTGAGCATAAGAAACTAGAAATCCATTTACCACAAAGGCTGTGATCCATATTGAATTCATTTTTTATAATAGATTGATATAAAATCAATATATACGATTAAAGGAAGTTAAGCATATATTACCTCGATTATAACTCAATGATTACCATAGCTTTGAAAGTAATAACCTTCTAAAGATACTTAAAGTCTAAAGATCTATAGTCGGTCTAATTAAATTGACATGTATTTATTATTATTAAGCAGACGTCGATAAGAAGACATTACTTGTGAAGCAACAACTCCAGCTGTAGACGTTGTCAATATTGTATCTCCAAGCTTTACAGAGTTACATCCTTTTTCTTTGGCCAGAAGCTCTTCTTGATTACTCCAGCCTCCTTCTGGCCCTATTGCAATCCAAACCTCATCTAAATCCTGGTTCAATAGATTCAACCATATAGAAAATTCTTGTATCTCTTCTGATCTGCTTCTTGCTATCGCATAATTAGTTGTAGTTTCTATAGTCTGCAACCAGTCATTATATCGAATAGTATCAAATAATGATGGGAGCCATAACCTTTCAGATTGCTCCATAGCTTCTTTCAAAATATTTTTCCAGCGTGTACTTTTAGTTTTTATTCCAGGAGTACTACGTGAAGAAATAAGAGGTTGAATAATATCTATTCCTATCTCACAGGACATTCTTAATATATCATCAAATCCTCTTTTTGGAATAACTATAGCTAAAGATGTTAAAGGTTTTTGTCTGATTTCAGATTTGATTGGATTATCATAATCTGTACTAATTCTAATTGTATTGGAATTATGGAGTAATCCTAGCCAAAGGTTGCCAAGACCATTTACAATTAAAACAGAATCTTCTTTCCTTAAGCGTAAAACTTTACGTAAATAGTGTGTTTCTTCTTCAGTTAAATTAATAATATTATTATTAAACCTAGAGGTTTTAATTCTTTCCGAATCAATTAAAAGTCGCCGTAATTCTGCCACAGATCAATATCTATCAGGAGAAAAAATGGAATCAGGATGACTCTCAACAGCCCAATCATCATTAACACCACCAATAATTAAAGACCTAATTTTAACAATATCTCCTTGAATCTGAATAAGAGAATTTATCAATACATCAAAAGCCAAAGAATCTGAAGTTCCAAGATCTACCCAGCATCTTGCCCATTCAGCTTGGTATTCCATATGCCCAAGGTTGTGCATCAATGCAGGCATCACCCGTGAATCTTCACTATTGTCGTAGCTCATCCAGCTCAAATCAGACCCCTCCTCGTGAACCTGAAGATTTTCTGCGTTAAATCCGCCCAAACGTCCAAGTACATACCAACTATCGAACACACCATCAATATAATTCTTTTCAGCATCAGTAGGTACCTCATAAAAATTCAGCCAAATCCAGCAATTAAAAGGATCAACATCCCGAAATCGTACATCCATGACAATCTGTAGTAATTTGCATTAAGGCTTAAAGAGGTGAAGTTGAAAGCACCTATAAATCAGCCTGGTAGGAGAAGCTAGTTAACTATTAGCTCATTGATAGTAATGCACATCATCAAATGCTAAAGCTAAAAAATTTGTACTACCATCCATCTACAGCAGAGAAGCCAGTACTTAAGAATATCAATCTAAAAGCATTTTTTGGAAGTCCTGTAATGATTTCAGGAGCAAGTGGTACTGGAAAAACAAGCCTTATAGAAGTAATTAGCGGATTAACTAAGCCCCAAAAGGGAGCCATTTATTGGAATGGAATAAAAATTAATGAGCGACAACGTAGATGGCTATCTGGAGTGGTTTTTCAGTTTCCCGAGCGTCATTTCCTTGGATTATCAGTGGCTCAGGAATTACATCTTGGACACCGTCGTCTTTCTAGTGAATACCAAATAAAATCATTAAAAAAGGTTGGCTTGTCTGACGTTAATCTTAAGGAAGCGCCAGAAAAATTGAGTGGAGGGCAGCAGCGAAGACTTGCATTAGCAGTGCAATTACTTAGAGATCCTTCCATACTTTTATTAGATGAGCCAACCGCTGGTCTAGATTGGTCTGTAAAAAACGAGATCCTTGAATTACTTACATCAATTGCTAAAGAGCAAATTCTTATCGTTGTTACCCATGAACCTGATCTTTTCAAAGATATTGTAATGGACTCATATCATCTATATAAGGGTGAACTACACTACAAGAAATGAAAACATCTAATTAATAATATTAGGGAAATGAAAGACCATTTACTTAGAGCAACAGCAGCTAAGGGAGGTATTAGATTAATAGCAGTTACCGTTACTAATTCGACAAAAGAAGCAAAGAAAAGGCATGGCCTGTCATTCTTGACTACAGCAATTCTTGGGAGGTCCATGAGTGCTGGCCTTCTATTGGCTAGTTCAATGAAAGTCTCGCAAGGAAGAGTAAACCTGAGAATTGGTTCAGAAGGACCACTTAAAGGTTTAATGGTCGATGCAGGAAGAGATGGAAGCGTACGCGGATATGTAGGAGAGCCAAAACTTGAACTTGACTTGATTAAAAATGAAAAAGGTCAATACTGTTTCGATTTTGCAAATGCTGTAGGAACAGGCTATCTCCATATAATGCGAGATGAAGGCAAAGGCGAACCATTTACAAGTACCGTAGAGATAGTAAAAGGTGGAATCGGAGAAGATGTTGCTTCTTACTTAATGCACTCAGAACAAACACCGTCTGCAGTATTTGTAGGAGAAACATTCAAAAATGATAATCTTCAATCTTCCGGAGGTTTATTAGTACAAATACTACCCAAAGCGGCTAAAGAAGAAGCATTGACCAGCTTGATACATGAACGCTGCAAGGAAATAACAAACTTCAGTCAGAAACTGAATACTTTTGATAATGATTTAAATCGGCTACTTGAAGATCTTTTTCCAGACCTTAACCCTCAATCATTAGATACTTACGAGACAGTTCAAGATGTTACGTTCAAATGCAAGTGCTCAAAGGAGAGGTGTCTTGGTGCCCTCAAGTTGTTAGAAGATAGTGAGATCAAAACAATGATTATAGAAGACGGAAAAGCCACTATGACATGTCACTTCTGCAATACAACTTTTAATATATCTAAAAGTGAATTAGAACTACTTATCCAAAAATAAACTAAACTATAAATTCTACTTACTTACAGAAAGATAACTCCTGACCAGATCAAAATAATTGCTGGCAATGCTTCTAACTGGTCTTTAGAAAAATTGGTAATAATATGACTTTGACCATTTATACCTGCAAGCATTAATCCACCTAATACTAAGCCGATAGATAATAAAGTAACACTCCACCCTAATGAGGGGAGTGGTTTTCTACCTCTACGAATCTGACTAATAAAAAGTCCAATAGTAGATAAAGAAAGTATCAACTCAACACTTCCTTCTGATGAAACAAGCAGTAAAACTAAGGCTAACAATGCTAAAGCCAGTCTAATATTCAAACCCTGTCCATCAGGAAAAGATAATTCAGGCAAGAATCGCGATGAATCTCCTTTGGAACTTTCAGAATTAAAGCCTTTAATGTTGTTCAAAAGTTTACTACCAATATTATTTCCGAATTGAGCATTTACAATTTTTTCCTCTCTCTTAGAAGCACTAACAGCTTCGGTGCTAACTTTACCTAATTGTCTTTGCTTCAGGCTTACCATTAAAAGCGCATCATATGAAGCCTCAATCCTTGCTTTAGGAAGTGGGTCATCATCTGATAATTCTGAAAGAAGCCTATCTCTTGCTTTTTGTACATCCTCAAAGCTTGCACCAGGCTCAAGTCCAAGCAAGGAATAGTGGTCTTGCTCTTCTGGATTCGAACTAGAGTCAGTACTAGAGGCCATGAATATTGTCTGAGACTCTTAGAGTTTATCTTGGTAAGATTAATAAAGAGCTTGAAAATCGCATTTTTTTAGAAAATTAAAAAAATGAACCAAGAAATCAATTGTATTGAATTCATTTCAATTGAAATCGTGAATAAATCATACGGAAAGATACAGTACAAATAATCTGCACTAAAGAGTTATCGGGTCAACACCACTAACAACTGGTGCAACAGCACTTAATCTCAAGTTAGGATGATCCTCTTTTAACTGGTTAAGATTCCAATCATTTTTAAACAGAAGAACAGGCCTTGACCAAGGATCTTGAACTGTCTTGCAATTAAAGATACGACCAATTTCCTCCAATACCTGCCAACCATCTTCAACCCATCTTGCCACTTGGAAGCCTAAGGGTTCTAGAAGAGTAGAAACACCATATTCATTCTCTAGACGATGTTGAACAACTTCTAATTGCAATTGTCCGACTGCTGCAAGGATAGGATCTCTCTTGCTTTGATCAGTATCATAAAGAATCTGAACAGCTCCTTCTTCTCTTAATTCATTTACACCTTTTCTGAAATTCTTAAATGCAGAAGGGTTTGGATTACGTAACCAACTAAATATCTCAGGACTAAAACATGGTATCCCTTCATACTCAACACGCGGGCCTGTATATAGCGTATCTCCAATAGAAAACATGCCTGGATTATTCAAGCCAATAACATCGCCAGGGTATGCATTTTCAACAACTGCTCGATCTTGACCAAAAATCTTTTGGGGTCGAGACAAACGAATTGATTTACCTGTTCGTGCATGACGTACTGTCATGTCTTTTTCGAAACGTCCGCTACATACTCGGACAAAAGCAACTCTATCTCTATGCCTAGGGTCCATATTAGCTTGTAATTTAAAAACAAAACCACTAAAATTAGGGTTAATTGGACTAATAGGGCCATCATTAGTTGAACGTGCCACAGGACCTTGCGCCATATCGAGAAATGTATCTAGAAAAGGTTTAACACCAAAGTTTGTCATCGCAGATCCAAAAAATACAGGAGTCAAATCCCCTGAATGCACAAGATCCATATCCATTCCGGCTCCAATTTCATCTAACACATCTATTTCTTCAATTGCTTTATTTAACAACTCTTCTTCAACCAAACCATTTAGTTCATTACTGTTAAGTTGTAGTCTTTTCTCTATTGATTGTTTACCCCTTTCAGCGCGGCTAAAAAGAAAAACTTCTCTACTACTTCTTTCAATGACACCTCTGAATTGTTCTCCACTTCCTATAGGCCAATTAACTGGCCAAGTTAAAAGCCCCAATTCTGACTCAATCTCATCAATAAGCGTAAGAGGATCTTGCCCAGGTCTATCCATTTTATTTATAAAAGTAAAAATTGGAATTTTTCTTAAGCGACAAACATCAAATAATTTTCTTGTCTGTGGTTCAAGACCTTTTGCAGCATCTTCAAGCATAACTGCATTATCAGCAGCAGCAAGAGTGCGATAAGTATCTTCTGAAAAATCTTGGTGACCTGGAGTATCTAATAAATTAATAGTTGTATTACCGTAAGCAAATTGTAAAACAGTTGATGTAATTGATATACCTCTTTGTTTCTCTAGTTCCATCCAATCAGAGGTAACTTTACGCTGCTCCCCTCTTGCTTTTACAGCACCAGCCTGTTGTATCGCTCCGCCATAAAGAAGTAATTTTTCAGTGAGAGTAGTTTTCCCAGCGTCAGGATGAGAGATTATGGCGAAATTTCTTCGTTTACTTACTTCATCAGCTAATTCCAAAAGAAAATCATCACCTTTAGGGGAAGGTGAACATTCATTTGAAGAGGAAGAATTGATCATCGAAATTTAAGACTAAAGCAAACCTTGGAAAGAAAGTTTAAGAATTACCCAATACATCAAGATAACGATCCTCAACCTCGAATACCTTCAAGAAATCAAGTTCAGCTAATTGAACCTGAGATAGTATCTCACTAGTAGTAAAAGCTGCCTGTAAAGAAGCCAAATAATCCCTAATAAGGATAGGCGGGGCTTCTGGAAGGTATTTTTCCTGTAAGGCCTTTGCTTTTAATAGAGATGAGGGTCTACGCAAATCTCTATGAAAATGAACTGTGCCTGGTGAAGTTAAGTGTTGGGTGAATTTCCAAAATCTTGAAGGATCATGAAGGTGATGAAGAAAACTGTTACTAACAATTACATCAACTGAGTCCTCCAAATCAGTAAGTCGACCATCTAACCATCCATCCTCTAAAAGTCTGTAAGAAAGTTGGTCTAATTCTTCCGGAGGATTACTTTCATTTTTACTTCGCAAAGCAATATCAAGCATTTTCTGAGACCCATCTAATCCAATAACCCTGGAAGAGGGCCAAAGATTGGCTATACCCTTGGTGATTTTGCCAGGACCACAACCGAAATCCAAAATCAAAGTTCTTGAATCAGGCCTTTTCATCACTGAATGCAAATACTGGTCCAGTCCACTCAAAAAAGCCCTATTACTAACTTCAAAATCCGCCTGAGCGTATTCCTTGACTTGCAAGTCATCATTCATTATTTCAGGTTCTAAAACACGTTCCACAAATCAAACCCAACACGAAGCTTTTGCATCTAGCACTGTAGATGGTGTTAAAAAAACTTGCCTCCCCCAATTGTGGCGTTAGCGTGCCTTTACCTAGCCGCGATAGCCTCTCTTGACAATTACTCCTACTCAACCCGAAATCTCAATGAGTACCTTCGGAGAAGGTGATCATCGGGCAGATTTTCCTGCTACTGCTCCAGCAGCAAACCCTGTTTTTTACCGGACTTATAGCCGAAAGAAGCAATCTGGTCGTGAAAGCTGGAACCAAGTCAGTGCAAGAAACCTCTCTGGCCTGTCACAACTTGGCCAACTTAATTCTGAAGAAATATCTCTACTTGCAAAAATGCAAGCCGAAAAGAAGGCTCTTCCCTCTGGCCGATGGCTCTGGATAGGTGGTACATCATGGATAGAAAATCAACAAAATTTTTCAGGGGCTTATAACTGCACATCAACCAATCTGGTGGACTGGGAAGCATTTGGTCTAATGATGGACCTAGCAATGATGGGCTGTGGAACAGGAGCGATTATTGAGCCACATCTAATTTCTAAACTCCCACAAATACTTAATCCTATAAACATTACATCAGTAAGTGATATCGGAATAACACCCGCAAAACAAAGGCAAGAAAAAACTACTCACAATATTCATGGCAATAATGTAACAATAAAAGTAGGAGATAGTCGTAGGGGTTGGGTAGACAGTTATCAATTATTGCTAGAGATTTCCAGTGATAAAGAATTTGGTGGTTCTGAAGTTAAAATAAAAATTGATTTGTCTGACGTTAGACCTGTAGGTGAATCTTTAAAGGGATTTGGAGGAATGGCTAATCCAGTCAAATTAAAAGATCTTTTCACAAGAGTTGCGCGACTATTAAATAAATCCATAGGACGAAGACTTACCTCAGTTGAATGTTGTCTTCTCATTGATGAAGCAGCAGTAACCATAGTTGCTGGAAACATTCGCAGGAGTGCTGGAATGCGTCAATTTGCTGCAACTGATTTATCTGCTTCTGGAGCAAAAGAAAATCTATGGGAGCAAGATAAAGATGGGAATTGGCGAATTGACCCAGAGAGGGATGCCCTAAGAATGGCAAATCACACAAGGGTTTATCATTCTCGTCCAACTTTTGAAGTCATACTTGAAGCAGTAAATAAACAATTTCAATCTGGCGAAGGGGCAATTCAATTCGCACCTGAAGCTATTGCACGAGGCAACGCAGATTTATTGACAACATCGGAATTGAAAAATGAATTTATAAATATATATTGTGATCAAGGAAAATTAGAAGCTGGTAAATGGCTTGAAACTAATCATGGTCCAATTGGTTCTGACGAATTGGAACATCGTCTAAGTCGATATGGTTTAAATCCTTGCGGAGAAATTCTTGGAACGGATTTTCACTGTAACCTTGCAGAAATACATCTAAATCAAATCGATCCTTCAGATGAAGAAGGACAAGAGGAAGCTTTTAAGGCAGGAGCTCTATCAGTAGCATGCTTACTAAATCATCGGTTTGTAATAGAGAGGTATAGGAAAAGTCGTACATGGGACCCAATTGTAGGTGTAAGTTTCACAGGACTATTTGACTTTTTCGTACATGCTTTTGGTACTCCATGGCTTAATTGGTGGGAAGAAGGAAGACCAGATTCAGAGCCTGGCAAGAAATTCAAAGAAAAAGAAGCTGCATATCTAAAACGATGGAAAGAAATTGTAAATGAAACAGTATGGGATTATTGCGATAGACATAAGTTAAGACGTCCAAATAGATGTACCACAGTCCAACCAGCAGGGACAAAAAGCTTACTTACTGGAGCATCCCCTGGATGGCACCCACCAAAAGCGCAGCGTTTTATTAGAAGAATAACCTTTAGGAAAAATGACCCAGTGGCCATGGCATGTATGGACTATGGCTACACTATTGTTCCTTCTCAATCAGATAAAGATGAGAATGGTCGACTTCTAGATGATCCATTTGACCCACGTTGTACAGAATGGCTCGTAGAAATTCCAACTGAAGTTAGTTGGGCAAATATTCCTGGAGCTGACTCAGTTGATATAAACAACTTCTCAGCATTAGCCCAATTTGATTTCTATATGCAAGTTCAAACTAATTACACTGATCACAACACTTCAGCAACAATTGAATTTCGTGAAAATGAAATCAACGCATTAGCAAAAGCAATACACCAATCAATATCTAATGATAATGGCTACATATCTGCTGCTCTTTTAGCAAGATTTGATGCAAATGCAACTTTTCCAAGACTACCTTTCGAACCAATAAATTCAGAGACATATGAAAAGCTTCAATCCAAGGTCATAGAAAGGAGAGTTAGCACTGATTTCTTCGAAGCTCTTCATAGATATGACAAAGGAGAGTTGGATGAGGCCGGACCAGCAGGATGCGACTCTGACAAATGCCTACTTCCACTCACAACCCCAAACTCGTAAATACTCAATAGCCTACTCAAATGTCCTATGTAAATAGACATAGGACATTTGACCCCTGGCTTGAAGGGAATTGATTCCAATCAATAAAAACTGCATTTGACGTAGCACAAAACACAAAAATCAGCTAGTTATAAATGAGTAGGCGATATAGACCTACGCCGCGAGCCTAAAAATGACAACGACCCAAAAACCAGCAGAAAGAATGAGCAAGGTAGCGCGTGATGCAATTGTGGATAAGCTTCGTTCTTGTCAAACAACAGAAGAGATCCTGAGTTTTGAACAATGGTTTGATAACGAGGCACATTCAGGCCCATTGCACACAGTTATTTGTGATTTCCTTAGGAATAGAACTATTTCTAGAGTCCTAGCTGCTAAATGGCTAGGGGTATTAATTTCAGACAGAGATTATAGGCTTAGAAATCCAATAAATTAAATCTAAATCTATTGGGATTTCTAATAAGCCAGTCATAAAGCTATTTCAAGGCATTCTTTTTTAACATAAACAAATAACTGATTGATATTATGTATGTGTAATCAGGTTTAAATTTGGTATTGCTAGTTCTGTTTAAAATAAAAGGGTCTATTTAAATATCAAAATGGGAATGGTCCTGTTGCACCAGTAGATGAATTAAAGCCAGAAAGCGCCCAAACTCCAAATGAAAAAAGACCACAGCCTAAGAAAAACATTAAATGTGAGATGTAGCGGATCTTTTCCTTGGCAGATATACCGCCCTGCATTGGAAGGTCTCCTAAAAACCGGGACTGACTACTCTTCTGGGTGGACATAAAGCAAAATTGTCTCGTCAACATGGAATTATTGCACAACTCACCCTAAAAAGACGAAGGTTTTTGATTTGTGAATTCTCACTTCAAATTCTAGTTCATCTGATTTGTACTAACGGTTGAGCACAGAACTCGTCGAATCAGAAAATTGGATTACAGTCTTAAGGCATAAAAGAAGTAAAAATCCTAAGATTCCAATCCAAAAAGTCATAATCAACCAAAACATCAATTTTCATAAGGGAATAAATAAAAAGCAGCTACACTGAAATCCAACATCAAAACAAATGCCTGTTTAGGATCTTAGGGTTTTTAGCATAAGGCACAAGCTACATTTAAGTGAATATGGTATAAATAAACTATGCAAAAGAAATCCAAGAAGATCTTCAATTTGGAATCTCAGCCAGATTTTGAAGAGCTAGATACCCGATTGGCAGCTGGTTGGTGTGTATCACCACACGATAGTGGTCAAAGGAAGAGGTATCTGAAATCCCTCAAAAACGAGTCAGTAAAAGCAGCCTGATATTTTACCTTAGGCAAATATAAGCTGCTGCTTAAACTGCTTATAATTTAATTGCCTTGCGTAAGTTCGCACAGTCAAAGCAATGTAATATCCCATTGTCTTGGCAAAAGGTATCTACTCGAAATTAATTGGCATAGTTTGAATAAGCCAAGATTGAAACAGTCATGTGGCTCAAGGTCGATATTTCCACTGATGCTCTTGGCCAACCTCCCCACATATCAGTTTGCCACTCTCAGCTGCCACCAGATTTGAGGAACGTACCTCGAAGATGAAGCCGAGAACCACGTATAACACTTTAAAACGAACGTCCTTATCTCTGCTTGAGAGATTAAATTTACCAAGGACTATTAACCATGGCTTTTAAAACCAACGAGTTTTAGCTCATTTGGCCAAAGAAGCTTGGGAAATATTGAGTCCATTTATTGGGATACTCTTGACAAAAAGGAGTTCAGCGCGAAAACACGTTCTAAAAATTATCTATGGTTGCAAAAGTGCCGAGGCCTCTTATCACTAGTGGTTATAGGGCAGTTGCTAATATGTTTGTGACACAACTCGTCTGTCCAACTCTGGAGGGGTGGTCGAGTGGTTGATGGCTCTGGTCTTGAAAACCAGCATGTCCGCAAGGGCATCGTGGGTTCGAATCCCACCCCCTCCGCTCCCAACTAATTCCTAACTGCAAAAGAACTTAAAATAGTCATTTTAAAATTATCAGTAATCAGCTAAGTCAATAGAAAGAGTAATACATGTAAATTTAAAATATCTCAAACAAGCTAACCTGGAAGTTTAAGTAATTATTAAACCGTCTGAAGCACTATTAAAACAAATATCTTATGAACATGGATACTTGTAACATATGATATTAAGAGCACTCAAGAAATATATAAATCACAATTGATTTATATATACTATATTATTATATGTCCAGAAAATTTGAAGCAATGAAAACTCCGATATAAATCATTCTAAAATGGATAAACAATATACTCAACTATAAATAATACATTAATCTATGATATACTCATGGCCGCCTGATAACAACTCTAAAAGGAACAAACTAAACTAAAACCAAGTGAATCTCGTCCTCTAAAAGAAATCAATCATGGATCATGAGCAGTATATACATAAGGCATTTCAACTATGGAAAGCCTATATTAAACTAAATGAAAAGAACCAAACAGAAGACTCTATAATCATACCTGATGGATTTCAAAGAGCTTTTCTTGAAATGGCTGCAGAAGCAGACCTTAAAGATATATTCAGGATAGGGAATTTAAATGGATTTTCCTATAGTGAAATAACAAATATATTAATAATGCATGGTGCTTATTTCAGGCTACTGAAAACTGGTGTGATCACCAGAGAAGACACAAGATTTATCGACTCTTTATATCAACAAAATTTACCATCTCTAAAATATTATACGACTAATAGCAAAATAACTGCACCATGGATTACCCTGCCAGCACAGGAACTACTCTTAGACATAGAATTACCTAAATACACCGTAATTGAATATGGTAGCGGTATTTCGACTTTTTTTTTTAAGAAAGAAGCAAGAAACTGCATCACATTTGAAGCACGGAATGTTGGGGAATCTGATTTAGGTATGGGTTTAAATTGGTGGGAACTAATGCATAAAAGAGCAAAAGAGTTAGATATAAATATCGAATTAAAGGAACCAAATGAAATAAACGTTATGCCAGAATATATTATCAATAATTATTGGGAAAAAGATAGCAATTTACTTGTTTTTATTGATGGTGGAGACAGAAGAAAACATTTCCAAGATTGGGCTGAATATATTGCAGATGATCAACAATCTCCAATACTATTACTTGTCGACAACTCAAGTGGTTTAGGGCAAAAAGATGCCTTTAATTATCTATCTGAAAATGGTTGTACTCTTTTTCATAATTACGGTCACATATATGGTCAATTTACATCCAAAGATTGCACTTCATTTTGTACCTATCGAACTGATCTCCTCACTGGCCCTAATGCATCACCACGACATCATGACAAGAGATGGGGGTATCTACTCTTCAATAGTGGGAGAGACAATGATAGCTAAAGAGCCCATGCTAAAAGTATAATCTATAAAGTCAATTAAAACTTGGTCATCATGAGAAGAGAAACACAGAAAAAGCCTTTAAGGAATGTAGTATTTGCTCTTTTAATCATATTAATATTAATAAACCCCTCCTCCTCATTTGGTTTGACATTGGATGAGAAGAACACTATTAGTAAATTAGAAACGAAAGTTGCAAAAGGATATTCAGGCAAGTTTTGTAATGCAATTGGTATAGGCTTATCAAAAGAAAGCGCTATAAGACTTTCAATAGTTGAAAATATCAAACCTAAATTCAATCCATCACTATGGCTAGATTTAACTCTATCTGGAAAAAGTGAAATAGAGAAAATAGATGAATTAAGCTTAATTGATACAATCGTAGTAAATATCTCAAAAGAATGTGGCTATCCAATAGGACTAAAGTCCAAAAATGATATTCAAGAATTTAAAGAATACTTCTTGTCTATCAAGAAAGAAATAATTTGAAGTGAAATATAATTAGAAAACTAATTTGAATTTTCAAAATACAACTTCATTGTAAGAATCATTGATGCTATAATCAAAGTAACCATATTTGCTATAATAACTGGACTTGAATGTATTTCAAATCCATAAGCGCACCAGAGAATTACACCTCCTATAAATAATATAAACATTCCCAATGAGACATCTTTAGCTGATTTAGTATTCCAAGTTTTTAAAAGTTGTGGTAAAAAGGATATCGTTGTAAAAGTTCCAGCAACTATCCCTAAAAGATCTGGTGGAATTAGGTAATCCATTTTGAAGCAAATAATCAATAAAATGAATCTCCATCAATACTAATCACACTCGAGACTTTCTCTGGTTGAGCGGCCAGTATTAGAGTTTGTTCCTTCTGCAATTAAACATAAGCTTTGAATAACATCATCAGACATCAGTACATTTGTAAAATCTGCTCCACTTATATTAACGTTTTTAAAATTAGTATCAAACGCAAATGCATCTTCAAGAACAGCATTACTCAAATCAGTGCCATCTAATATCGCAGAATCCAGAGTAGCCTCACTAAGATTACTGTTACTTAAATCTGCTTCTTGTAATTTTGCCCGAAATAAACTTGCCCCTTGTAAATCACTGTTTGAAAGATTAGCCCTTAAAAGGTTTGCAAGATTAAAGGTGACACCACTTAAATCCTGTCCTGAAAAATCAGCCTCAATAAGTGACTGTTTAGAATAATCCATAGTTCTTAAAGCTAAAACTGAATTAATTGGCATAAGGATTAATGCCGAAATAATAAAAAAGGTGATTGCAAAAACTCTCATGGTTAGAACCAGGTAAAGGTGGAATTTAATTCAAGACTGGCACTTTTAGTTTCATAAATCATTAATATATGAACATTTATCCATTTTTGTAGCTAGTCCATCCAAAAGACTTCTAAAAATCTTAGGTGGTCCCATCAATAACTTTAAAGAGGGCCTTGCAAAGATGCGAAGCTTTGTAGCGTTAGGGCTTCTCTAATTGCAGAAATTCGCTAAGAATAAAAGAGACTCTAAATGTATGTTGTCTACATCAACAAGACTTCGTCTTGAAAACATACTTTCACGAATAGCCAATGGAGAAGAGGTCAGTCTTCAAGAAAGGGTTTATGTCCACAAATTCGCAGATAGAGACCAGACGGTTTCCAGTTGGTTGAAAAAAGCTCGTCGACTACAACAAAAGTCATCTAACTCTGACTGTATTGACAAACTGCTCAATGATCTAGCTTTAGGATCTTCTGACCCAAGATCCAGTTACCAGCCAGAAGAAGATGATTTAGGAGAATGGTTTGGTGGGGCTCCTTCTTGGTTAGGTAGAAGCTAAACCAACGAGGTAAATTGACTCTTAGATGCACCTTTGTCTAACAGATTTCTCAAAACCCTAAGCCTTCTTAATGTAACTGCTAAACACTAAAGAAAAGTATTACTAAAGTGATTCAATCCCCCTTTGAAGCAATAGTAATTGGTTCAGGAGCTACAGGAGGTGTAGCGGCACTAACTCTTGCTTCACAAGGAATCAGAGTTTTGGTTATTGAAGCTGGCCCTGAATTGACTGCTGAAAAAGCTTTTGGATCTGAGCCCCTAAATACCATTAAAAGAATAAATGGTCTTATTAGTGGTGAAAAAAGACTCCAGTGTCAACATCCTGGATATTGGAAAGCAAATCCATCTCTATATTCAAACGAAAAGTCGAATCCATACACGTTCCCAAAGGAGCGACCATTCCTATGGACACAAGGTCGTCAAGTTGGAGGGAGAAGTCTTACATGGGGGGGCATCACCCTAAGACTCTCTGATTTCGAATTCAAGGCTTCCACCAGAGATGGATATGGACCAAATTGGCCTATATCTTATTCGGAATTAAAGGATCACTACTCATTCCTAGAAAAACTATTTAAAGTTCATGGATCACGAGATAATTTAGAACAGTTACCAGATGGTGAATTTCTCAAACCATTATCATTCACTGAGAGTGAAGAAGAATTCTCTGGAAAAATAAAAAAGAAATTTAATTACCCTTTAATTCATTCAAGAGGGTTTGCTCCTCATGAATCATCCAAAAGCAGTTACTGGCCCTCATCAAGCAGTCCTGGAAGTAGTCTAAAGTTAGCTCTAGATACAGGTAAAGTAGATATACTAAGTAATCAAATGGCAGAAAGATTAATAATGAATAAAGAACAAACAAAAGCCACAGGAATTCTAATAGTTGATCAAAATAATGGAGCACGTAATGTACTTGAGTCTAAGTTAATAGTTCTCTGTCTATCTACCATACAAACTATAAGGTTGCTACTAAGTTCAGAGGAGGAGTCCCAATCAAATGGTCTTATAGATCCATCGAAAAATCTAGGTTGTTATTTAATGGATCATATATCAACTTGCCATTTCTTTGCATGGCCAAAGAAAACAATAGCAAGTAAACAAGCTGCAGGAATTGAAACAGATAAACTTTCAGGAGCTGGAAGTTTCTTTATACCATTTGGTTCAAATCATTCATCCTCAAAAAAGCCTGAATTCATAAGAGGTTACGGTATATGGGGGGCTATAGATCGTTTCGAGCCACCTCAATGTTTAAAACGGATTAGGAATACTGCTACGGGCTTTTTAATAGGACATGGGGAGGTCCTACCTTATAAGGACAATAGAGTTACACTATCAAAAACGCTTGACAAATGGGGTGTTCCAGTTCCTCATATTGACTGTCATTGGCGAGAAAATGAAATCAATATGTTTTCGCATATGAATCAGACTATTAAGAAAATGGTTAACGAAACGGGAGGTCTAATAAGGCCTTTGTCTGAATTAATAAAAATGCCTTTAGTAGAACCAATAATAAATAAAGCTGTTGCCCTACAAGAAACACCTCCCCCTCCTGGGTATTACATACACGAAGTAGGTGGAGCTGCCATGGGAGAGAGTGAAAACCAAAGTGTATTAGATCCCTTTAATCGCCTTTGGCGTTGCCAAAACGTCCTTGTAGTGGATGGATCATGCTGGCCAACATCAGCATGGCAAAGCCCAACTCTGACAATGATGGCCATTACTCGGAGAGCCTGTTTAGCAGCTGTTAGGAATCAGAAAGAGTAAAAAGATCATTTAAATATCGTTCAGTTACAGACCTGTCCTCGCAACCATTCTGAAAAAGAAAATTAGCCAAAGCAGAACTAATTACTCGATATTGATCCCAACGTGGATGTGACTCTATGAAATCCTTCATCCCAAGGTAAAGAGCTTCAGGGATCTCAGCCTCAAGGCTCACATCAAAATTGGAGGAATCAACCTCAGGCTTAATAGCACAAGCCTTTTCTAGATTTAAGCAAAAATCCAATTGGTTTCGATTCATTCAGCTTCTCTAGGTCTTTGTTTCAGCCATAAGGATCTAATTGCTAGGCAATTACGTCAAAGGTGATTATGAAATAAAAACTCTTTGCGAGACAATCCAAGACTCATGTGAGAGCTGACATTTCCAACTTATTTACTCGTCTTGATTTCAAAAGGGATAAATCCTCCCTGCTTGTCAAGTGACATTCGACACGTTTTACAAAAACCACAGCTCTACTGCTGGAAAAAGGAAATAGCTAATTATTCAGTGGAAAAACCTACTTGAAGCTGTGGAAATCTATCTGGAAAATCATTGAAGTAGATTTGCATAAGCAGGGCTTATAGCGCTTAAGTCTACCGGGTCTCATAGAGAAAGAGACTGGTAAGGCAAGCTATTGCACTAGTTTTCTTTAGGATTGAATGGAGTTTTATTATTCAAACTTATAGGACCTAAAGGGTGATCTGCATGAGGATAAGGGTAATGATGAGCATGAAAACCTGAATGAGAATTTTGAAAGCCATTAATTTCTAATTCCTGATTTAATAGCACATCATCCTTCTCGTGCTCTTTTATATTTTCTTCATCATTTAAACCCTCTACATGATGATGATGACTCTGCTGTGCTAATCCAACTTCATTTTCAAATCCAAGAATACTATCTCTATATTTACATAAAGAACAACTAACTATATTTTCTTCTTGCAAAGTCTCATTAATGCGGTCTAAAAAGGTATCTACAACAAAAGTTTGATCTCCTAAATATTTTGCTTTTAGAAATTCAATATCAGGGTGTTCTGAAGCAACTAATTCTATATGCTCAAAAATACGATCAATTAAAACACCAGAAAATAAAAAATATGGGAAAACAATAATTCGCTTAAAACCTATGCGAGCAATATGAGTTAAACCAGGTTTCACTAAAGGAAAAGTAACCCCTGAAAATACAGTCTCACCCCAACCAAAACCAAATCCTTCAACTAACATCCTAGTAATTTTAGAAACATTTGAATTTGCATCAGGGTCTGAAGAACCTCTACCGACGACGACTAAGAGTGTTTCAGATATTGGATATTTAGACGTTGAATCTAGTACATCTTTTATCCTAGAACCTGCTGCTGCAATCATTGCACGGTCAACACCTAATTCACGCCCATAAAGGACTTCCAATCCAGTTTGTTCGGAATATTTTTTTAAAACTGAAGGAATGTCATTTTTCACATGGCCAGCGGCAAATAACATCGCTGGAATAGCAATAACCTTCTTTACTTTTTTGTCTCTCAATCGGTCAAGTGCTTCATTCAAAACTGGATGAGCAAATTCAAGATAAGCGTATTCAACTGATATGCCTTTAAGCCTGTCCTTAATAGCACTAACTAAAACTTCAAATTCCTGTAAAGCTACTTTGTTTCGGCTCCCATGACCACATATCAGCACACCAAAATCAGCAGCATCCTGATTAGCAAGAAACGATGCGTTCAAATTTGGATTCACTTATCAATACCTATTCGAAGAGTTGGAAAACATAACTAGTTCAAAATAGTTCAAAAAGGTTCAAATTGGTTACGCTTATCAAACCAGATCATTGGTCCATCACTAAACCTCAACTCCACGTTCCCAATTATTTCGCGGAGGATTCCTCAATAAAAGGGGTCCTTTATGAAGTCGATGATCAGCTCAATAAGCGTTTGCGTTCTGGGCAAATCAACCCAAAACCACTATTAGTTTGCAGTGGAGGAACATCAAGTCGTTGTGCAGCTGAAGGCCATTTAACGCTAGATCTTCGAAAAAACTACTCAACTTTCCACTTTGATAATCAGAGCAGATGCTTGGAAATTGGAGGAGGTATCACAATGGGAAGTATTTCAAAAGAGTTATCCAAATTTGGTCGAAGCTTCCCCATAGGGCTATCAGGACAAACCGGGATGGGTTTCATCCTCACTGGTGGAATAAGTCCTCTTAGTAGAACTATGGGTTTAGCAATAGATCAAATCACAGAAATAAATGGTGTTTGGGGGCAAGGTGAAAGTTTCAAAATAAATAAACCTAGTACCTCTTCATCAATTGAAGAAAGGCTTACTTGGAGGGCTTTATGCGGAGCAGCACCATTCCTTGGCATCATTACAAGCCTAAAAGTAGAAACTCATCCAATAAAACCATTAACATTTTGGGAAGCGCGTATAACCCCAAGTCAACTTGCTAAATTGATTCAAAAAGCTGAAAAGTGGCCCAATTCCTCAAGCCTACAATGGATATGGGGAGATGAGATACATGCATACGGAATAAGCCAAATCAATAAACAAAATACAAAACTAATAATGAGAAACATTCAAGAATTAATACCAGGGGCTAATAACCTTAAATTTAAAACGATAATAGGACTACATGATATGCCTAAACTAAGTATTTCAAGCATAAGAAGTAAACAAATATACAGATCTCATTCAGAGGTGGTAGGGCTACTAGGACCATCATGGGGAGAATCTAGTGCAGCAGTCGTCAACATGCTTGAAGAATTGATTAAAGAAAGACCAGATCCAAGATGCTATGTTGCTGCACAACAATTAGGTGGGACTGTTAAGAATACAAATAGAGAATTAACTTCTTTTATACACCGTAATTCAATTTGGAAACCCTGGATTACTGCATCATGGCCTGCTAATGACACTGAATTAAAAACAATGAGTCTAGATTGGCTTGAAAAAGTATGGGAAAAACTTACTCCTGTATGCCCTGGAGTGCATTTAGCTCAAATGCACCCACATCTGAGTTGGCACAAAAAAGAAATAAGATATGCATTTGAGGATTGGCTTCCAGGTCTTAAAGATCTCAAGTCACGTTTCGACCCAAACGGACTTTTAACACCTTTATGAGATACGGTCGTCGCATACAAGAAATCTTTCATGGCCAAAAGATCAGACAGTACATTCATCAAGCAATGGCTTGATAACCCTAGAAAAGATGTTCTTTCAGGCTTGGTAGTTGCCTTCGCAATGATTCCCGAAGCAATAGCCTTTTCAGGAATCGCTGGAGTAGATCCACAAGTAGGACTTTTTGGAGCATTCTGCTTGTCAATAACAATCGCATTCGTAGGCGGACGAATGGGAATGATTACATCTGCGACAGGATCAACAGCTCTTTTAATGACTGGATTAGTTGCAACAGGGAATATGCAAGGAGAAGGTCTTGGCCTTTCATATCTAATTGCAGCTGGTCTACTTACAGGAGTTTTTCAGATCCTATGGGGCTATCTACGACTTGCTTACCAAATGCGCTTTGTTCCACAAGGGGTTCTAAGTGGTTTTGTAAATGCGCTTGCTCTTCTCATTCTTCAAGCTCAATTCCCACAATTAGGCATAAATCTGGACCATGGAGAACATTTATCACCTGAAGCTCATATGAATCATGTTCTACCTAGTGGACAACAAATACCGATAATCTGGGGTTTAGTTCTGATTGGACTATTAATAATATATGGATTACCCAGAATAACTCGTCTTATCCCATCTCAATTAGTCGCAATAATAATTTTAACTGCCATATGTACAACATTAAACTTAGATATTCCAACAGTCAGGGATTTGGGTGAGCTTCCAAATGGAATACCAACATTAACCAATCCATTTGGATTATTAAGTGAAGGAAAGGTCCCATTTAATTTAACAACTTTAGGAATTGTGCTTCCAACCTCATTAGCAGTATCACTTGTCGGTTTAATGGAAACGTTTCTCACACAAGACATACTTGACGACATAACAGATACCAATTCGAATAAGAATGTAGAAGCACGTGGTCAAGGTATCGCAAATATAATTTCATCCTTATTTGGTGGGATGGCAGGGTGTGCACTTGTAGGTCAATCTGTAATGAATACAGAAAATGGAGGAAAAACAAGACTCTCGACTTTTGTCTCTGGAATTAGCCTTCTAGGCATGATTCTCTTATGTAGGCCATGGCTTGAGAGGATTCCTATGGCCGCATTAGTTGCTGTCATGATAACCATTGCGATAAGTACTGCGGACATTAATGGTTTAAAGGCAATTTCAAAGATCCCAAGGAGTGATACAGCTGTAATGCTTATGACATTTGCCGTTACAATGCTAACAACACCGCATAATCTTGCACTTGGTGTTTTGGCAGGTGTCGCATTAGCAGGAATTCTATTCAGTAGAAAAGTGGCAAAAGTTATAAGAGTAATCTCTACTAAGATTTCCTCAGATGAAGTCCATTATGAAGTCATTGGCCAATTATTTTTTGTAAGCAAAATATACTTTATTCAAGGATTTGATCTTCATGATCACATAGCCAAAGTAACCATTGATCTTTCAAAAGCACATATTTGGGATCAAAGCGGTGTTGCCGCTCTAGATCAAATAGTTCGTAAACTAACATTAGGAGGAGCAAAAGTAGATATAATAGGTCTTAATCAAGAAAGCCATGATCTATTTGATCGATTAGGGAATCAGGACTCTAGCAATCATATTTAATTTATTTTATAAGGATAAAAGATTTAATCAATATATAAAAGCTCATTTGCAAAGGGTTTGTCAATAAAAGTTTTCTGATTTAGATCTCTCATGATTTATTTAATAAATTTTGGATCAAAATTATGATTCTGAAAGATTCTCTGCCTTGTTTAGGCTTGATTATCTGAGAAAATTAAAAGAACAATTTAGGATCGCTACATGAAAAGACAATTGGCAATTGGAATAATGAGCTTGGCGCTACTAGGAACAGGTTGTGCTCAGCTAGAGTCAAGCAAAAGCTCTCGCCTAGAACTAATCCAAAAGAGAGGGGAACTGATCTGTGGAGTCAGCGGCAAAATACCGGGCTTTAGCTTTCTTAAAAGTGATGGTAGTTATCAAGGACTGGATGTAGATGTCTGCAAAGCTGTGGCTGCTGCAATGGTTGGAGATCCCAACAAAGTTCAATACCGTCCTCTAACGGCTCCCGAAAGATTCACTGCACTAAAAACTGGCGAGATTGATATCCTTTCACGTAACACAACTTTTAATCTAAGCAGAGACTCCATAGGTGGAAATGGAGTGACATTTGCTCCAGTAATATTTCATGATGGACAAGGCATTATGATCAAAAAAGAACAAGAAATTAGTCGCATTGAGGATCTCAATAAAGCAACTATATGTGTTGGATCTGGAACTACAACTGAACAGAACTTGAATGACGCTTTTCAAGAGAGAGACTTATCATACACGCCAATAAAATATCAAGATTTAAATCAAGTTGTTGCAGGCTACCTTCAGGGTAGATGTAAAGCAATGACATCAGATCGATCACAATTAGCAGCTGCACGATCAGGTTTTAAAAATCCCAAAAAACACATAATTCTTGATCAAATATTAAGCAAAGAGCCACTTGCTCCTGCATCTATTGGAGGGGATCAGCGTATGTCTGATGCTGTGCGCTGGGTCATTTACTCTCTTATTGCTGCAGAAGAATTTAATATAAACAAACAGAATTTGGATGAAAAAATAATCTTCGCCAATAGTAATCCAAACCAGACATCACTTCGTAGATTCCTAGGAATTGATGGAGGCCTAGGTGAAAAAATAGGTCTTGAAAATGATTTTGTAGTCAGAATAATTAAGAGTACTGGTAATTATGGTGAAATATATAATAGACATTTAGGTCCAAATAGTTCTGTACCTATTCCAAGAGGCCTTAATCAATCATACAAAAATGGTGGCATACTAATTTCACCTCCTTTAAAATGAAAGAAATAAAGTCATCATCAAAGCTCTTTATTCAATTAATTATATTATTAGCCCTTCTTTCTCTCGTAGGAATATTTACAAATAATCTACTAATAAATCTGATTAGAACTGACATGGAGTTGAGTTTTAATTGGCTTACACAACCCGCAGGATTCGCATTAGGCGAAACCCTTCTGCCTTTTAGGCCAACCAACAGTTATGCGTGGGCACTTTTAGTTGGATGGATGAATAGCCTACAAGTAATAATTGCAGGGTTATTTTTGGCTACTATTCTAGGGGTTGTATCCGGCACAGTAAGGACAGGAAGCAATACATTTTTAAAAAATCTTGCTCAATTATATGTAGCCTTAATAAGACAAGTTCCTTTATTGATACAACTTTTATTCTGGTATTTTGTTGTTTTGCTAAATCTTTCAGAAACCCCTTTAAGCATATTTAATTCACTTATTAAAATATCTAATCAGGGGATTATTATCTTTGGACTAAAACTAAGTGTAGAGTTCACAGCATTACTTCTTGGACTAAGTGTATTCACTGGAGCTTCAATAGCTGAAATCGTTAGGGGGGGAATTAATTCAGTATCTAAAGGACAATGGGAAGCATTTAGGAGTTTAGGCTTATCAGAAGCTCTGGGTGTAAGAAAAGTGATATTACCTCAAGCCTTGCCTGCAATTCTTCCAGGCCTTACAAGTCAGTACTTAAACCTTGCAAAAAATAGTACTCTTGCAATTGCAATTGGTTATTCTGATATTTATGCTGTTAGCGATACAACAATCACTCAAACAGGAAGAGCAATTGAGGGGTTTATAGTACTTATAATCAGTTTCTTAATACTAAACATACTCATAAGTGGAATAATGGAACACCTCAATAAATATATCCTAAAATCAGTACAAAGAAATTGACAACTTTCCATAGAATAATTAGAAAATTAATTAACCTGTAGAATTATTAATTAAGTTTATTCCTCCGAGCCATATCGATTAAAATACTAAGATATGACCAATAAATCATATGAATTCAAAAAAATAATCTCTGCATAACCATATTAATTGTCAAAATTTTTAATTATACCAAATCATGTCAATCAAGAAATGTCTACGAATTATAAAAAGTAATCTTACCCATTCTGGCTCTATAACAGAAGCAGTTTTCACTATTATCTTCTTCTTTCTCATTTGTTGGTTTATAGCTAAAATTATTTTTTGGGTGTTGTTTCTTGCTAATTGGACTGTCGTAACAGATAATCTATGGCTTTATATATATGGTAGTTATCCACCCGCCGAGAGATGGCGACCTATTTTGTGGATAATAATGCTTTTAGCATTAACATTAACTACTCTTTTTGCTCCAACAGGGTTGACCCGGAAGTTATTACCCTTGTTTTGGATATTAATTTTACCAATAGGACTATATCTTCTTGCTGGAGGGATGGGATTAGTTCCAATAGCTACGAGAAATTGGGGGGGGTTAGTTCTTACATTAATACTTACTTTATCAAGTGCATTAATAGCCCTACCTATAGGTATTAGTCTTGCACTAGGAAGACAAAGCAAACTCTCAATAATTCGACGAATTTGTAGATCTTATACAGATATAATGAGATCATTGCCATTAATTGCAGTCCTCTTCTTCGGTCAATTATTAATACCACTATTCTTGCCAATGGAAATAGAAATCAATAGAGTGCTTAGAGCAGTCTTAGCATTCGCACTATTTACAAGTTCATACATAGCTGAGGATATTAGAGGAGGTCTTCAAGCGATCCCTGTAACTCAAAAGGAAGCAGCTGCAGTTCTCGGATTTAATCAAATGCAAAGTATTCGACTTATAATTATGCCGCAAGCTTTGAGAACTGCTCTACCAGCATTGACTAATCAAGCAATAGGTTTGATGCAAAACACTAGTCTGATGGCAATACTGGGTTTAGTTGAAGTATTAGGAGTAAGCAGGAGCCTACTGGCAAACCCAGAATTTATAGGAAGGTATCTTGAAGCTTATTTATGGCTTGCGATGATTTACTGGTTTATTTGTACTGCCATGGCACTCCTTTCTAAGAGGATTGAGAATCAACTAAATCCAATACCTCGTCAGGTACAAAAATGACGTGCCCAGTCATAAAAACTGCTAATTTGGTCAAATCGTATGAGCAAGACAAAAAAGCACTTGATACTATAAATTTAGAAGTAGAAAAGGGAGAGGTACTAGTCGTCATGGGTCCCTCTGGCTCCGGGAAAAGTACCCTTATAAGGACATTTAACGGCCTCGAAATAATTGATGCTGGGAATATTGAAGTTCTAGGTATTACTCTAGATTGTAATCACAATGAACTTAATGTACGAGAAATTAGACGTCGAGTAGGTATGGTTTTCCAACAATTCAATTTATTTCCACACCTTTCAATTTTAGAAAATATAACTCTTGCACCAATTCAAGTCCAACGCAAAAGCCCTACAGAAGCTCAAGAGAAAGCAATAGAACTACTACGCCAAATGGGAATTGCTGAACAGGCTAAGAAATACCCAAATCAACTCAGTGGAGGACAGCAACAGCGCGTTGCGATAGCTCGCGCCCTCGCGTTAGACCCTGAGATCATGCTTTTTGATGAACCAACAAGCGCTCTTGACCCTGAAAGGGTAAAAGAAGTACTCGACGCAATGAGAAGTCTTGCTGAGAAAGGCATGACTATGGTTGTAGTCACTCATGAAATCAACTTCGCCAAAGAGGTTGCCGATAGAGTCCTTTTTATGGACGAGGGCAAAGTAGTAGAAACATCAACACCGCAATCATTCTTCAACAACGCTAAAGAGGAACGCAGTAAGAGATTCCTAAATCAAATGATGTAGCTAATTGCTCCTTAGGTCTTAGGCTTTGAGATCCATGGCTAGGTGAAGACTCATAGAAGGACAGGACATTTGATTTTGGTTTATGCTATAGAGCTGCACGCAACGACTTCGTAAGAAATAAGAAAACAAAGTCTTATAGAATAATTGCAATAGGAACTTAGCTGTATACTTCGATTAGCGGCTAATTAAAAAGAATGGCTTACAGCGAATTCACAGTTGTAGCAGGCGGTTTAATACACGTCCCAATTGTAATTGCACAATTTTGGATGTTTGACCAACGTATGAGTCGAAACTACTACGCAGAGCAGGCTATCAAGGCAGAAGAAGAAGCGAAAGCTGCTGCTGCTGCCAAGGCCAAAGCAGAGGCTGAAGCGAAAGCCAAGGCTGCTGCTGAAGCCGAAGCAAAAGCTAAAGCTGCTGCTGCTGCAAAGGCAAAAGCCAAAGCAGAGGCTGAATCAAAAGCCAACAATGAAGGCGAGAATTGAAAGACTAAATAAGGGCCAACCCAGCTAAGAATTTACTCCTATTTAATGATAAAAAAGACCACAAAATTTACTTAATTTTTACTTTTTTTATTTTGAAATATAATTAAGATTTTAGTTATATTTCTTTTATTATATATATCTCCTAAAAGTCAGGTTAATTCGAGGTTCATACACTCTATTTCGTGCGGGAAGAGAATGAAGCCAATCCTTTTGACAGAGACTTTCCATAATTAAAAGATCACCATCCGATAAGAGCAAATTAGATTTAGTCTTATCACTACGATGCTTAAAATGAAAATCTCTTGTAGCTCCAAGAGATAGTGAAGCAATTTTTGAGGATGAATCTAGTTCCGCCTCATTATCGGCATGCCAACCCATGCGATCGTAACCATTACGATAAAAGTTCAAAAGACAACCATTAAACTGAACATCGCACTGAGTATTTACAGCATCAAGTAAAGGGAGAAACCAATCAGGCCATAATTCTGCAGTGCAATGATATCCACTATATCGATAGGAGATTCTTTCCTTAGCTAAGAATGCAGCTAATCTTGGAACAGCATGTGTTTGACCAAAGACTTTTACTACAGGTTGGCTCCAATTAATTTTCTCTATAAGAATTTTCTTCCAATACAAACAATTAGAAGATACCATCCATCCCTTAATCAATCGCCATGGTCTCATACAAAAATCAGGGTTTATAAGAGATAATAATAATTATTTATCAAAAGTATGGCCGATGAAGCAAAAAGATAACTATCAACAAAAATTAATAAAAGCTCTAATGAGCCAAGAGGCCTATCCACACAAAATCGATACCATAAAACTTATTGAGACACATATTTCACTGATATTCCTCACAGGTAAATATGCTTATAAGCTAAAGAAGTCTGTTGATCTAGAACATATAAAGATGACAACATACGAATTAAGAAACCAATGTTGTGAAGAAGAAATCAAGTTAAATAGTAGACTATCTCCTGAATTATATTTAGGTGTTGTTATAATATTAGGACCTGTCGAAAAAGCCAGAATTGTCTCTAATATAGCTAAGAAAATACATTCTCACAAGATAATAGATAGTGCCGTTAAAATGATTCAGTTCCCTCAAAAACAATTATTTAGCTTTGAACTAGAAAAAAGAAAATTAGATAAAGCTTCTATAAATAAACTAGCTACGAAACTTGCAAGTTTTCATTTTACTGTCGAACAAGCAGGAAATAATTATAAACTTAAAACATTGGAAGAAATTAATAATCCAATAATTTCAAATCTTAAGATATTAATGAAGTATAAACATACAAAAAGTAACCTAAAATGGTTAAAAGTATATTTTAATTGGACTAAAGATTACCAAAACAAATTTGGAAAAGAATTATTAGAAAGACAATCCTCAGGAGTTATTAGAGAATGTCATGGGGACCTACATACAGGAAATATTCGATTAATGCAAAACAATACATTCCAGATATTTGACAGTATTGATTTTAATAAGGATCTACGAACTATTGATCCAATAAGCGAAATTGCTTTTTTGATAGTAGATCTAATATGCAAAAATCAAAAGGAGACGTCTGCAACCTTGCTAAATAAATGGCTGGAAGAAACTGGTGACTATGTTGGAACACGATTTTTACAATGGTATTTAGTTTATAGAGCCTTGGTAAGAGCAAAAGTTGCTACTTTAACAGTAGAGCAAAAAAAGCACTTATCTAATGGTCTAACTCCAAGACAGTCTATAAAAATAAAAAATGATCTAGATGTATATATTAAAACAGCAAAAGAAATCCAATCAATCCCACTAAAAGGTATAATAATTATGCATGGTCGTAGTGGAAGTGGTAAAACCTTTATAAGTGAAATTCTTTATAGGAAATTATTTGGAATAAGAATTCAATCTGATATAGAAAGGAAAAGAGCATTTGGTCGCTTAAATCTACAAGAAAAGTATGGTCATGAAAAAGCAAGATTTAGCAAAACAAATAAATTTACACTTTTTACGGGAGATCCCTATAGAGAAGAAGTAACTACCTGGCTATATCAAGAATGGGTACCATATCTTACAAAGGGATGTCTAGATAGTGGTCTTATTACTATAATTGACGCAGCATTCTTAAGAAGAAAAGAAAGAAGAATAATTTTGGATATTGCCAAAGTGAGGAATGTTCCTAATGTAATAGTTACTTGCGAGTGCTCAGAGTTGACAGCCCAAAGGAGAATTTCGAAAAGATTAAAGGACATTGATAATCAATCGGAAGCAGATTTCAAAATAAGGGAGCAACAAATAATATTCCAAGAGCCATTAACTAATGAAGAAAAGAAAATAGAAGTAAAAATAGATGAAGTCACAAATATTGACTCCTCAATAATTACAATTAAGTCTCTGCTAAAAGTAAAATAACTATCCCAATAATAATTTAAATTCTTGTCTAAATAAATAAAAGTATTATACTATGACAATAGAAAGCAAACAATTATAATCAATAAGGCTTTAATTATTATGTAAAGAGGCTAACTCTCTGATAACAAAACCATAACCATTGTTGAAAAAGTAAGTTTCGATGTGATCTCCAAGATGTCTCTGGATTGTCAGGGTCAAAATTCACAGGTGGTAGAACATCTCCTCTGGCTCTATCTCTTTCCATTTCTGTTAACAAGCGACCAGCATTGTATTCAGGATGTCCTAGATGCATTAATTGTCTTTGATCTGTAGTTTCAAATATTGTGTATCCAACTTGATCTCCATAAGCAAGAAGTCTTAGACGACCTTGTCGTTGCGCATCTTCCATTGAATCGTCTGGCAATCCAGCATGACGGCTCTGAGGACAGAAGAAACGATCATCCTGAGTTCCCATAAGTGGATGTCCTGGAACAAGACTTCTCATGGGGAATACACCAAAGAGCTTTTTAGAAAAGCATTTCTTATCAACACCAGCCAAATAAGCTAATGCAAAACCTGCCCAACAAAGACCAAGAGTACTAGCACAATTTATCCTGGCCTCCTCAATAAGTTCTATTAGCTCTGGCCAATAATTAACATCCTCAAAAAGAAGATTTTCTACAGGAGCTCCAGTAATTATTAGACCATCCAAGGGAGAAGGGGACATTGCTTTCTCCCAATCAACATAAAGATTATCCAAATGAGAAAGATCCCAAGTCTTATAGGAATGACTTTTTAAACGTATCCATATAGGTTCGATTTGAAGTGGGGAAAGACCAAGAGGGTGTAGTAAATTAAACTCATATTGCTTACCCAAAGGCATAATATTTAAGATGCCTATTCGTAAAGGTCTTATATCTTGTTTCTCAGCCAGTTCGGGTTCTATCCATGAAATATGATTCCTTTCAACAGCTGAGATCTTATGGTAACTTCGTGGAAGAATTAAAGCCATTTAATTATACCTCCCTAACTATTACCTTCAAGAGCCTGTTGAAAATCTGACTTTATGTCATCAATATGTTCTAGTCCTACAGAGACTCTAACCATTGTAGGGCTTACACCAGCAGATTTCTGCTCTTTATCAGATAATTGTTGGTGCGTAGTAGATGCAGGATGAATTACAAGGGTTTTAGAATCACCTACATTTGCCAAGTGGCTAGCAAGTTTTAATCGATTAATAAAAGCAACAGCATCGTCAAATCCTCCCTTAAGTGTGAATGTAAGCATGCAACCCATACCTCTTTTAGTTAAATATTTCCTGGCGATTTCATGATATGGATCTGTTTTTAAACCCGGATAATTTACACTTTCTATTTTAGGATGCTTGTTCAACCACTGAGCTAGATCCATGGAATTTGATGCATGACGTTCAATTCTCAAACTCAATGTTTCTAAACCTTGCAATAATAAGAAAGAGTTAAAAGGACTAGGAGCAGGCCCCCAATCTCTCAAGCCTTCGACTCGGGCTCTTAATGCAAATGCAATATTTTTGTCAACTGGTAGGCCTAACATCTTACAAATATCACTTCCAAATCCAAAAGCGTCCCAATGGACTAAACCATGATAGCCATCACTGGGTTTCGTCATTAAAGGGAATTTACCATTACCCCAATTAAATGTACCAGCATCAACAATTACACCTCCCAAACTTGTACCATGTCCACCTATCCACTTGGTAGCACTTTCAACAACAATATCTGCTCCAAATTCAATTGGTCTTATCAATGCTCCTGCTGCTCCCAAAGTATTATCTACAATTAAAGGGATTCCATTATCATTTGCTAATTTAGATAATTCAGAAAAGTCGGGAATATTAAAACGTGGATTACCCATAGATTCTATATATATTGCCTTAGTATTTGAGTCTATGTTTTTAGAGAAACTTTCTATTGAATCTCCATCTGCAAACTTTACATTAATTCCCAATCTAGGAAATTGTACTTTAAATTGATTATATGTACCACCATATAGATAAGATGTTGAGACGAAATTATCGCCTGCTTGCATACAGTTTGTGATCGCAATAAATTGAGCAGACTGACCTGAAGAAGTTGCCAAAGCAGCAACACCTCCTTCTAAAGCTGCTAAGCGCTTTTCAAACACATCTGTGGTGGGATTCATTAATCTTGTATAAATATTTCCAAATTCCTTTAGCCCAAATAAATTAGCTCCGTGTTCAGCATCATTAAATACGTAAGAACTAGTCTGGTATATAGGAACGGCTCTTGAATTAGTTGTAGGGTCAGGAACTTGACCAGCATGAAGCTGAAGTGTTTCGAACTGATGATTTTCCAAGGAAACTAAAGTGAGATATGTATACAGTTTTAGCTACAAAACATCATTCCCGGTTCCAATCGTTAGGAAGTTTGGGTTTATCAGACTCGGACAGTGAAGGAAATAAATCAGGAATCAAGTTGGAGAGCTCATTACGAACCTCTTCGCGAAACTGTTGTAATGCATCTGAGCTCAAAATTGGATATGTCTGCTGTTCAACTGGGATCACTTCCCTTAAGGAACGCCAATTAGTAGATTGCGTTTTCTTTAAGGCTTCAAGAGGAGCTTGAAAATCAAATTCAATGTAGTGCATATTTGTGGTTTCACTAGTAATGGCTTTTTCAACCAAAGATTCTCGAACAGCATCAAGGCCCTTAGCTTTTATGGTGTCAGGAAGCCCTAAAACAGGTTGATAGTAATCAAGGACTCTCAACTCTTCTTCAATAATGATTGCCCACAATCCACGACTCCCTTGAGGAAGTTCACTGGTCTTCTCTAGGTCATTCATGGCTTCGAGATAAAAAAGAAGCCATTTGTAATAGGACTTTTCATTGATCGGTTTTTTGGTAGATGCCTTACCACTCAGAATTTTTGGAAGCGCAGCCTCTGCCTTGCGTAAAAACTGTCTATCGTCTCTCTCTAGGTTGATAGCCCCCCAACGCTGACGGTAATCCCAAAGTTCAGCGTACCTTGACACGTCATCAGACGACCAACCAAGTCCCTTCAGCTCATCAGCTCTGTGTGTTAATTCTTTGGCCACTCGTTAGGTTTAATTGAATTAATTGCAGAGTAATCGGGCGGAGCACTAACTGGATAGTTTTTTAAATAGGTCGATATAGGTATTGGTGTTTCCTGGCTATATCCAACTGGAAGCCAAATATCCCCAAGAGGGGTATTTACGTGTATTTCCCAATGGTAGAATGCATAAAAATACCTTGGATTATCCTTTAGCAAAGAGACATATTCCATAACTGCCTTGCCATAATAATCACTGTTGTTATAGCCCCAAAGACCTTTTCTAATATCTTCTAGACCTCCTCTAATAACAAGATAACGGGCGGCAGCTTGGATAGAATCATGAGGGTCATCGATATCTCCTCCATTACCAACACCAGGAAGTTCCCAAGTTGTTGACAAAAACTGCATAGGCCCACGAGCGTTAGCTACAGAAAAGCCCTTGATTCGACCCATGCCAGTTTCAACTAGATTGATTGCAGCAAGTACTTCCCAGTCGATACCAGTAGCAGCCTGAGCTTTGAGATAGAAAGAGTAAAGATCCTCAGGAGTTTCAGGATTGATTATCTCCCATGCTGGCAACATATTTGATTTGATATATTTCTTACTCAACTCTAGAAATTGCTTTCTTGCAGACAAATGTCGAAGCAATATAGATTTATATTTTTGGGGGAGTAATTCTTCTATCTCTTTAGAAATAATAGGGTTTAATGACAAATATCTATAGAGTACTTGTTGATAATGGCCTAAAGATGGCATGGAATCAGGTGAAGTTTTGGGATCTATTATTGTTGACTCAATGTTAATAATTAAGGCAACTAGTTCAGTGACATCTTTTGGGATAAGTGGATATCTTGTACCCTTTTCTAAAGAAGTCTTACTAAGGTTAGCATCTAAGGCAAAAGAGTTTGTCTCACTATTAAGTATATTTTCATAATGATTAGAATCGTTATCGAGAGAATTTAAGTGAAAATTATTTAAAGGTAACAGGGCTTCAAGAGGTATAAAACCAAAAAGAAATATAATTTTTGATATTCTCATGTCAGTCTGTAAAGGTTCTCCAATCATAGCGTCATTAAATTATTAAATTCAAATTAAAACAATTTATACAATAAATAAGAGAATTCAATAAAGAATTTTAGGATTCTGAGATATGGTATTTTTTGTATCAATAGGGGTTAGTTATATAGAGTTTAGATATTTAGTAATGAAATTGTAAATTTGATCAAAATTCGATTCTATACTATGAAGCAGTTGGAATTGGACTTCAGCTCTTAATAAGTTATTTTCTGGACTTAGAGTTTTAAAATATCTGTCACCACTTAGATAGTCATAGAAAAATCTTAAGCCAAGTTCATACGTAATAAGTCTAAGCGCGTACGGTATATAAAGGATTTCTTCATGGTTAAGTGGATTTAATGGGAAGGAATAATAACCTTCAATAAAAGATTCGAATAAACCTATGTTAAAAGTAACTAAATCCAAATAGAGACATTCCTCTCCCATTTGATTACAACAGGATCTCAAACAGTCTGCAATATCAAGGATAATATATCCTGGTTGAACGGTATCTAAATCAATTAAGGCTAATGCTCTATCGGTACCTAAATCAAATAAGAAGTTATTGACTTTAGGATCCCCGTGTATCGGAATTTTGGATAATTTATAATTTATAGTTGAATCAGTGAATAAATTGACGTAATCACGTCTTAAATCAATAAATTTATTCAATTTGTCGATTCTTCCTGCGATTTCAGTTGTATACTTAAAATACGATTTATTGTGAGTCAGGAAATTATCATATTCTTGTAAATAAATTGGGGTGCAATGAAAATTTGGAATAACTACTTTGAGCTTATCTAAAGGAATATCCCTAACTAAATAGTGAAATTTGGCCAACCCCAGGCCAAGCTGATATGCCTCTAAATCAGTACTAATTGAAGTAACTGTTTTCGTATTTGTAATGTATGTTGTTAAACGCCAAAACCCAGAACTATCTTCTATAAAGTCATTATTTGAATTTAATGGTTTTCTAAGCAGGGGTACTTGCCATTCATTTAGACATAAGACAGGACTTAATTTATTCTTATTAGTGGATATATAATGACCTATAGTTCGGAGATTTGATATTATATCTAATGGTTTTTTAAAAACATTAATATTCATCTTTTGCAAAATATAATAAGAGTCTTCGTATGTCGTATTTACATTCACAACATAAGTAGAATTTATTAATCCTGTATTAATTTTATTTATGCTAGAAATACTTTCAGAATGAAAGTATTTCTTAGCGATGTCGAAAGGCAGAGACTCTATAGTTTCCAAAGTATCGCAAAAAGGTTGTTATGAAATCAATGTTAATCCTTCTACACTACTATACAATTACGATTGACAGAACCATAGGAAATAATTGCTGCAAGAGGGGTTTTGTAGCTCTTAAGAAAAATCATATATGAATTTCTATACAACAATAGAAAAAGCAGTATCTTATAGGATATAGATTTTAACTGTAGTTGCTTCCTTGCCACGCATCCTCCATACAGCAGATTGGCAAATCGGTAAGCCCTACGGAAGAATCATCGATTTACAAAAACGATTTCATCTACAAGGCACGACTAGAAGTAGTCAGTAAAATAGCAGCTATTGCAAATGAACAAGAAATAGATGCCGTTTTGGTTGCTGGTGATCTGTTTGATTCATCTACTGTCCAAACACAACAAGTAATGGAAGTAATAGAATTGATAGGAGAAATACGTTCGCCAGTTTTTGTTACACCAGGTAATCATGATCATGGAGAATCAGGCGGTATAAGAAAAAGAAGTACAGCAATAATTTAGCTTAATTAAAAAAACCTTCAATACTTTTCATGGTCTTTATGTAGGACGGAATGTTAGTATTTGATTTTAAAATTTGAGAATTAGAATGTTTTTTTTGGGCAGATATAATATTTTTTGAAATAACAGAATTTACTAAAAGTTGTATTGACTCTGGATCAGCCAAATTATTTAGAGCTTCTGCATATTTTCTACTATGAGTTGGTCTGACAGATTCCTGGCAATAATTAGTTAATTCTCGGCTATCTGCCATGACATCAAATATATTATTTTTGAATTCAGACTCTGCAAATATAGCCATATATAGAAGATTAATAAGAGAAGCATCATGTAATGGAATTGAATAACTAACAATTATTTGTGGCCAATATTCTAAAGACCTAAGGCCTTCTAAAGCTCCAGATTTTAATCCAGAAGTTTCACACCAATCGATAAATTCATCTATGTTTTCTGGACATCTTCTGAACTTCTTCATGTTTTTTGCCAATATTTGGCCAGCTATAAAGTTTCTTGTGGGTGTACCATTTTGAGGGTACATCATACTACCTCTAACATCTGCAACCATTGCTGTTAATTGAGAAAAAGTATGATCTCTAACTTGCTCCATATCTCCATCTCTAATAAGAGCAGCTTCTATCCTTTGTACACCATAACCTAACTCAGTTAATGAAAATGGCTGATTTTTATATAGTTCTATTCTATCTTTTCTACACATCGATACACTAGCAGCTTGATCTAAGCACTGATTTAACAAAAGAGTAAGTAATGTTGGTAACAAGCCTTGATTATCACTATGGAATGTATGGCCAAAACCAGCAAATACAGAAGCCATATTTTTAGCAGCTTTTATATACTGCGCTTCAAGGTTATGCACACCAGGTGAAACTTGTATATTAGGAGATAGTTTATCTAGCATTCTTGCACCTAGCATTGCGGATAAAGCATCAGGATGGGTGAAATTAGCAGTAAAGCTATCCAAAGGATTTCGAAGTGCTCCGTGACGATGGAAACCTGAAAAGAAGGCCAATGATTGGTATTTTTCACAAAGTACATATGACTGGTTGTTAACAGCATCATGACAGAAAGAACCAGCCAAACAAGCTATTACTACTCGCTGTCTCTGAAGTTGGATACGGAGTCTAATGGCTTCTTGCAGGTCTGATTGAATATGTTTGCTATTGGCACTTAATATAACTAATTCGCAACGTAATATTAGATCTGAAAGTTTATTATTGACAGTTTCCTCCCCTTCTTTATGTGAACCCATAGCTAACATTCTTTCAACATGAATTTGGTCCATTCCTTCTATAGATTCATTAGGGAATGCTCCTAATAGTTTTCTTCCTGGTCGAGGAGATAGCAATAGGTTCTCTCCCATATTTTGCATAGCGCAGTTATAGGCCAATGAAGCTGGATACAATCCAACGCTATAAAAACCTACTTTCCCAGTCTCTATTTGATTTATACGATTTTCTATAGAAATAGGGTCAATTCCATTATCAAAAAAATTGTTTTCCATTTTGGGTCCTTGTTGATTTAGAATATTCAATCAGTCACTTGAAGTCATAAGATAAAATCCTATGCCCTGAATGAAGTCAAGATAAATGTGACTCTAAAAGTTGTCTAGACAATATACCACAGAATTATTTATAAAAATAAACTCACATAAAATTAATTAAAAAATCATAGTCAAAATATATAGTGGATTTATTGGTACTATAACGTAAGAAGCTTTAGGCTATCTATGCTAAGTATAGGAGCAAGAAACTAATATATTATGAGAAATAGAGGATATTAGTTACTATTGGTCGCGTTCAAAACACTGACGGGTTATACTTTTGATGTAGTGTATTTTTCAAATAAGAAATGTACGCAGATTCTATTGACAAGTTAACCAAGCAATTATCAACTATAGAAAATATCCTAATAATACAGGATTTGGATGGGGTATGTATTCCACTAGTAAAAGATCCCTTAAAAAGGAAAATAGATAAAGATTATGTAATTGCAGCAAATAAATTGAAGGCTAACTTTAAAGTACTGACAAATGGAGAGCATGAAGGTAGAAGAGGTGTAAATAGACTGATTGATAATCTCTTCTATAAAAACAAAGGTGCTCCCCTTGATACAAGTTTATACCTACCAGGTCTAGCCGCTGGTGGTGTCGAGTACCAGGATAATTACGGAAATACAGAGCATCCAGGAGTATCAAAGGAAGAAATAGATTTCTTATCAAAATTACCAATAACAATAGAAAATCAATTGCTAAAAGAGTTAAACAGATTAATGCCTGAAGTCAGTAAAAGAAAAAGGGTAGAGTTTAGCAAGTCAGCTGTATTAGATACAAATTACTCACCAACAGTAAATCTAAATGGAATATTTGAATACTTAGACGGTAAAGTAGAAAGACAAAAAGAAATTCAATTAATGCTAAACAACCTAATGATAGGCCTCTTAGATTTAGCTGCTAGCCATGGGCTAAAAGATTCCTTTTATCTTCATATTGCACCAAATTTAGGGAGTGAGAATGGAAAAGAAATCATTAAATATGCTAGCAAAGGAGACATAGGTACTACAGATATACAATTCCTCATTAGCGGAGCTGTTAAGGAGGCTGGCTTACTAGTTCTTTTAAACAAGCACATTAAAAGTAAAATAGGTAGCTATCCATTTGGTAAAGACTTTAATGTAAGGGATGCTCCGAAGACAATAAAGGGCTTATTAGAGTTAACTATACAGAAAGTTTCTAAATCAGATATGCCTACCTTGGTAGGTGTAGGTGATACTGTAACGTCAGTATGGTGCAATAAAAAAAATATGTACCAAAGAGGGGGGAGTGACAGGGGATTTTTAACCTTAATACAAGAGATCGGCAACTACTATAAAACAGACAACAAAATAATCCTTGTAGATAGTAGCGGAGGTGAAGTTGAGAGACCAAAAATAGATAACAAACTACCAATAGGTATAACAGATCCAGAAGATCCACTGGTTTTCAGTGCGATGGTACCAAGTGGTCCAAAAGGTTACATATCTTGGTTTATCACACTATCCGAAACTCGCTCAGGTATCAACGTATAAATATAAAGTTACTCTAGTTTTAAAGAGAAGGAATTATTATCGAAGAAGAAAGCTGGAAAAACATGGAAAAAATGTGATATTATAATTGTTAAGGTAATAAGAAAAACAATCAAAAATCACTGCACTTAAATGATGGAAAAATCTCTACAAAACGGTTTGTTTGACAATGTAGTACGAACGAATCCTACTACATTGCAGATAAATTTAGGCTATAAATGCAACCAAAGCTGCTCACATTGTCATGTTGATGCAGGTCCCAACAGAGAGGAAATGATGAGTATGGACATATTAAAAATGATACCGGATGTTATTGATAAGTATAATATAGAAATACTTGATCTTACTGGCGGTGCTCCAGAATTACACCCCAAGTTTAGATACCTTGTAGAACAAACCAAAGGATTTGAAATAGATATATTAGACAGATGTAATTTAACGATTCTCAATGAGCCGGGCCAAGAGGATCTAGCTCAATTTTTGGCTAAACATGAAATAATTATTATCGCCTCATTGCCTTGCTATGAAGCTGAGAATGTAAACACACAGCGAGGTCATGGTGTCTTTGAAAGTAGTATTAAAGCCTTGAAAAGCTTAAACAAATTAGGCTATGGTTTGAAAGATACAAACTTACTTCTACACTTAGTCTACAACCCGCAAGGTCCGAACCTACCTCCACCACAAAAGGCATTAGAAAATGAATACAAATACCAACTTAAGAAACAATATGATATACATTTCAATACTCTATACACCCTAGCTAATATGCCAATAAAAAGATTTGCTGATCGACTAAAAAGAGAAAATAAATTTGATTCATACCATCAATTATTAGTCGATTCATTTAATCCTCTAAACCTAGATAACTTGATGTGCAGAAATACAATAAGTGTAGATTGGCAGGGATTCTTATTTGATTGTGATTTTAACCAACAATTAGGTTTAGGAATGCCTGGACAGATAAAACATATCAATGATCTACTTAGCTCCTACAAACAATTTAAAGGAGAAAAAATTAGTTTTAACAAACATTGTCTTGGCTGTACTGCAGGAAGTGGGTCAAGCTGCTGTGGATCACTAAGTTAAGTACCTATCGATATTCCTACAACCACAACAAAATATATTAAGACCTAATAGACTCATCGCAACTTAAAATAATTATTAATCTTTATCTCCTAGAGGACAAAGAAGGCTAAAATATATTAACTAGATTATCAGATTAAATTGAATCTAAAAACAATTCTTTTCACTTTCAAGAAAGTGCTACTAATTTCAGCCTCAACTCTCATTCCATTGATCACAATATCATGCAATGGCATAGATAATGAGCCCTCCGAATCAAGTGATCAAAAATCTTCTAGTTCTCAAGCTTTATTTAAAACAAAAGCGGAAGCTGAGCAGGCTGCTAAGAAATTTGGTTGCAGTGGTTCTCATAAAATGGGTGAGATGTGGATGGCTTGCGAAAATCACATGATAAAGTTAGAAATCAACCATAAACATTCGCATTGAATTTACAAAGTAGTTAGCTAAATATTATTTAAGATCTATTTTTTTTGATCCTGATTCGTAATGTACTAATTAGAATATTTTTTATTTTGCTAAATCATCATTTTGGCACTCGGGACATACTGAACGCACATTTAGCGTCGATTCTAATAGCTTAAAGCCAATCTTTTCTGCTGCCGCCCTACCTGCTTGAATTACCGATTCACTCTCAAATTCTTCTGTTCTACCACAGCGGACGCAAACCAAATGATGGTGATCTGGCTGATCATTACTTGCAAGTTCAAACCTATGTCCACCCTCAGAAAGTTCAAGTTCATGAAGAAAACCCATATCTACAAGCAGTCTCAGAGTGCGATAAACCGTTGCTAAGGAAACTCTAGAGTTGGCTTTTAATAATTGATGATGGACTTCCTCGGCACTGAGATGAATGCCAGCACCTTTGTCTTCAAATAATCCAAGAACTTTTCTTCTTTGTGGAGTCAGTCGACGTCCTCCTTTGTGCAAACCAATCTCAAGCGTCCCCTCAAAACGTGGTAAAGGTGTTGATTGAGACAAAACCGTAAAGTTGGAATCACTAATAACTTTAGCGCCTATAACAACATTAGAGTAGTGATAAAGTAATTAATAAATAATCAATAACATAAGTTGGAACATGCAACTAAGTATTTAGACCTGAAAAGGGTATCATCTAGGTCTTGTGCGAGTAAGATTACTTCTAATATGCATAAACCAAATAAAATAAAGTTGACTCATATTGATTTCTAAAGGTTATACCCATACTTATGATTTATAATGTAGTCATAAATAATAAAAGATTTGAACTATTAAGTTAGAATTTCTTCATGAAATATCAGCACTATCCTGACTATAGTGTATCTATTACTAATCCTAAGTAATTATCAATGGAAAAGCCTGTATCCAAAACATCAAACTACATAAAGGGAGTTATGCCAACTAATAATTCTTTGATAATAGTAATAGATGTTCAAGATAAACTAATGAATAATATATTTAATAGGGACGTGGTAATTAAAAATATACAAAAAATCATAGAAGCTGCATCTATACTGAAAATCAAGACTTCTTATACAGAACAAAATCCATGCAGACTAGGAAATTCATTAAATGAAATTGACAAAATAATAGATGACGATCCTATTATGAAAATGGATTTTAGTTGTCATAATACAAATGAAGTTAAAAAAATAATCAGTGGCCATAATGTTAAGAACATATTATTGTGTGGTATTGAGTCTCACGTATGTATTTTACAATCTGCACTAGGGTTTATAAGTTCGGGTTATGCGGTCTATGTCCCAATTGATGCAATAGGAAGTAGGCATAAGATTGACCATAAATATGCAATCAATAGGTTAGTAAGTAATGATGTAGTAGCTACTACAACTGAAGCAATCATTTTTGAATGGTGTGGAACTGCAGATAGAGATGAATTTAGATTAATCAGCAGTCTAATAAAGAGGACTATATAAAAATCAAAATATAATGGCGGTATCACCTATTCCACGGCAGAGTAGTGGTATATGCAAATTAATTTATGAATGAATTTTATAAGAACTTACTCACATCTGCATTTGTACTCATTATTGGTTTCATCCTTTCAATTGTTGTTTCCAAAACTTCAGAAGAATTACTGCGGAAAATAGTTAAGAGAACCAGAACTGATTCTGATGATTATATCGTTAATGAGCTGGTAAAGATAATAAAGCCTATCGGATGGGCATTAACATCTATAATATCTTGGAAGATTCTTCCTATAAGCAGAGAAGCAGATCCTATTATTATAGGCACAGCAGAATTATTTTGTATAGTTTTACTTATACGTTTTTGTAATAAAGTTGTTATTAGAACCCTAAGAAGCTGGTCAGACCGTATAGAAGATCAAGCAGTTAGAACTATGTTACGCTCATTAGGTCCTATGGTCAGATCACTAATATGGGGTATTGGAATAATATTCTTTCTACAAAATATCGGGGTTCAAATGGCAGCAATTTGGGCTCTCCTTAGTGCTGGTGGAATTGGTGCTGGGCTAGCCTTAAAGGAACCTGTACAGGAATTTTTCGAATATATAACAATACTCTTAGATAAACCTTTTCAAAATGGACAATTTATTCATATAGATAATGTTTGGGCCACTGTTGAGAGAGTTGGCGTTAGGTCTACACGTCTTAGAAGTCTAAGTGGAGAGATAATTGTAATGAGTAATAGCTCACTAACTAATGGTGTCATATCAAATTACGCAGAGATGGAAAATCGAAGAATAAGTCATAGAATAGGAATTATTTATGATACAAATATAATAAAAGTCAAAAAAATACCCTCATTAATCAAATCAATTATAGATAGTACCAATGATGCAATATTTGATAGGTGCCACTTTGTTGAATTTGGTCCTAGCAGTTTAGATTTTGAATTTGTATATTTTATTCCAACAAATAATTATTTGAGAGCGATGACTGCTCAGCAGGAAATTAATATAGCAATAATGGAGTGTTTTAAAAGAGAAAATATAGAATTTGCCTTCCCAACCCAAACAATTCATTTAGCTAATAGTAACTAGATATTTTGATTCATCAGCATTTCATTAGAAGATATTAGTATTATAATATTATTAAGAAACAACTTGCAGATTGACAAAATTACTTATGATTGAATTAAACATACCAAATAAGGTTTAAATAAGAATATGTATGAAGATAAAATTGATCAAATATATCGATTAAAGCATCGCATAATAGAGCTAGAGTTGAGAATTAAAAATCATTCAAGATGGACATCAGGAGAAATAGAAATGTACTCTAGGCAAATAAAATCATATCGAAAAAAGCTAAAAGAACTAGATATTAATCCCATCAACTAAAGGAGTTAGTTCAGGATTAATATTTGCCAACTCTGATGATAGTTCCCAAAGTCTAGATGATAATTCATTATTTAATGCTTCATCACTTATGCAAGTCTCACTAAAAGTCTTCGTTGTGCCAAACCCAGCCAATCTATTACTATAATACTTAAATCCATTGTTTTGATATAATTCTTTTGTGGCAACCATACTAAGTAGCTTGCCAGCATTATTTGGGGTCTCAGTTACATGTAATAAATCTCTTGCTATTAGGGCAAATAATCTTTGAGAGAACTCATTATTCTGTCTACTATACCTAAAAAAACCTTTATTCGTTCGTGGTATAACTAAGCCAGGAGCCCAAGCAATGACAGGCATTGGAGTATTCCTTAATTTCAAACGTCTAACCAGTTCACGACAAAACAATATATTGCATAGTTTGCTGTCTTTATATGCTTTGTCAGCGCTGAACTTTGAAATACCATCAAGCATCACAGTGTTGCATCTACCAGAAAGGCCTTCCAATTGACCAAGACCAGCAGGCAAACCTATACGACCACCTGGAGTGTTTGGATTATGAACCTCAGATGAAGTTACAACTATACGAGGAGCTACACTTTTATCTAGCAAAGGTAATAACTTATGGAGCAAGTATTGATGGCTAAGGTGATTTACAGCAAAAGTTAATTCAAACCCTTGTGAGGAAAATAAAGGATTAGGTGAGCCTGTATATTGAAGACCAGCATTAAAAATAAAAATGTCAAAATCAATGTTATTACTTAGTAATTTATTAGCACATTCCTCTATACTTTTCAAATCTCCTAAATCAGCTACGCAAGTGTAAATCTTATTTTTTAGTGATTGAGATGTTTTTATTTCCTTGAAAACTTTGTTTAAGATTCTTTCTTCTGTCTTCCTATCTCGGCAAAGTATGGTCAAAATATTTCCGGCTTTAAGAAGCCTCAATAAAGCCTGAAATCCGATACCAGAAGTAGCTCCTGTCATAAATATCTTCTTGTTAACTGATAATACTTCTTCAGATTTCATTGTGAATGGGTATAATTTAATTAATGTAAGTAAATATATTGTAAATTATACATAAAACCCATGGAATTTCTAATGAATAAGTCCTTTTAATGATTTGTTGAGCACACAAAGTTAAACTCAGATAAAGTTTTCAGGATAGAAAACCATATAATCCTAGAAGACCAGGCCACTCAAGTAAAGGCATTACAGGTTCAGAATGATGAAAAAAGGTCAACATTATAGGAATCTTAGCTACGGTCAAAAAAGGTTTATAAACACGACAGTTGCTGTTAATACAATTAAGTTTAATAAAATCGATGTAACCTCAAAGAGTTAGATGTGGAGGCAGGATTAGTGATCAAAGATGCTTGCCAACTTCTTCCATTCCTATCCACATCGTTGCTAAAGGAAGACAGTTTGAATCAGGTCACTACTAAATTGCAGGTCATGCCATGATTTCTGAGGCATATACAGATGCCTTGGTGCTAGGGGCTGGACCTGGAGCACTGGCAATTGCTGCTGCGCTTAGTCAAGAGAATCTACGGGTAGGAGTACTTGCAGCAAGCGATCCAAGAGAACCATGGCCATACACCTATGGCATCTGGGGACAAGAAGTAGATGAACTAGGGCTATCCCACCTTCTTGAGCATCGCTGGGTAGACACAGTTAGCTATTTCGGAGTTGGTTCTTTAGAGCCAAATTCAGATGCAAACAAACCTACTAAGCATGGAAGAGATTATGGTCTTTTCGATAAGAAAAAGCTTCAACAATATTGGTTAAAACAATGTGATGATGCCTCAGTTTCGTGGCATAGAGGGTTGGCCGACAAACTAGACGTGGATAAAAAGATAAGTACTGTCACTACAGACCAAGGGCTGACTCTAAAAGCAAGGCTTGTAGTAGATGCAACTGGCTATGAACCCGTTTTTGTAAAGGCACCAAAATCAGGTCCGATAGCTGTTCAAACCTGCTATGGCGTAGTTGCTCGGTTTAATCAACCACCTCTAGAGAAAGGGCAATTCGTTTTAATGGACTACAGATGTGACCATCTCAGTTCATCAGAGAGAGCAGAACCTCCAACGTTCTTATATGCAATGGATATGGGTAAAGGACGTTTCTTTTTAGAGGAAACATCTCTAGGGCTTGCACCACCATTAACTCTTGAGAAATTGCAAAAACGACTGCATCAAAGGCTCGAAAATCGCGGAATAAAAATCACCTCACTAGAGCATGAAGAACTTGGATTATTCCTTCCCATGAATTTACCAATTCCTAACCTAGATCAACCCATTTTAGGATTTGGAGGATCTGCTGCAATGGTTCACCCAGCTTCTGGGTACATGGTTGGAAGCCTACTTAGAAGAGCACCTCGAGTTGCTAAAGAATTGGCATCGGCCATGAAAAATGAAAATGCTTCTCCTGCAGAACTTGCAGCAAAAGGATGGTCAACACTATGGCCCCCAGATTTAAGAAGAAAACAAGCTCTATACCAATTTGGCCTCGAAAAATTAATGCGATTTGAAGAATCTCAGTTAAGAGATTTCTTTAATAGTTTCTTTGATCTTCCTAAAAAACAGTGGTATGGATTTCTTACAAATACTCTTAGTCTTAATGAACTAGTACGTGCAATGTGGTCTATGTTTGTAAACTCACCGTGGAATGTAAGGTTTGGACTTATGGGTATGCAGGGAAGAGAGATAAAACTCCTATGGAAATTTCTCAAACCTCAGTAAAACAATAAGCTAGAAATAGCATTAAATAAAAAGATAAATCATTTTGTTAAATTTGTAATGTCTTGAAGGTAAACACTGAGATCTTAATTTAAATTGTCAATAATATTTTTTACCTGCGAAAGTGCGTACAATTCTAATTAGTGGTGCCAATCGAGGTATAGGTAGATCTATTGCAGAAAAATTAATGAAAGATGGCCATAGAGTCAGCTTAGGGGTTAGGAACTTAGACGAACTAAAGGGGACTATATTAGACCCTGAAATTTCTGGTAAAGATAGAATACTTATAAACAAATATGAAGCTAAGGATATCAATACGGCAAAAGAATGGATTAAAAATACGATTGACTCTTTTAATGGTTTTGATTCATTAATCAACTGTGCAGGAGTATTTCATAATACTGAATTCCTTTTTTCAGAACATCAAGAAGATGAGATAGATGAAATGTGGAAGGTGAATGTCTTAGGACCATGGAAACTTACAAAAGAAGCTTGGAATACACTCATAAAAAAAAGAAATAGTAGAGTAATATTTTTAGTTTCTATGAGTGGAAAAAGGTCCAAAGGAAAACTTGCGGGGTATTCTGCGAGTAAATTTGCTTTAATGGGTCTTTGTCAAACAATAAAAAATGAAGGGTGGAATTTTGGGGTCAGAATTACTGCAATTTGTCCCAGTTGGGTGAATACGGACATGGCTGCAAACATAGACTCCATTGACAAAGGTGAAATGACACAACCATATGACATTGGAAGAATAACCACTACTCTCTTAGATTTACCTAATAGCTGTGTTCCCTTTGAAATTGCAATCAATTGCAATTTGGAGCAATAAACATGAACGATAGAAATACATATACTAATTTATATTGGTAAGAATTAGATGTATTAAAAATAATGCATTTATCTAAATAGAAAGAAAAGAATAGAACATTTATATAATTATAAAATTTAACAAACATTTGCTTTCAAGAAGGTGTTCAATTTGCTAATAGGTTGCTTTGATTAGCAAAATATCCAACCAATCAAGTCAAGGCTATGGAACTACAACCTCAGCAACAACAATTAGAAAAACATGATCCAAAAGGTATTTATTGCCACTGCAGTCATTGCCTCAGCATAAAAAATCAACAAATCGAAAGCGAAAAAAGATGGGTCATTCTCCACCAATTGTTTGATCGCTGAACAAAAGCTCTAAACTCAGGTCAATCGTAAAAATAAAGAAAAGGTAAATTCCAGTTGGGGGCAACTTCCTGGCCAAGGAGGAGATTCAAAGCTCGAATAAACCATTTATTAGAAAATGATTTGCTAAATATTTATGCAAATAGGTGGACGACAAATGTAGTTCTTGCTACAAAATAGGAGCCTAATAACATTTGCCCTATGACTTCCGACATAGTCGTCATTGAACTAGCAGCTCTTCTAGTGGCTTCTTCATATGACAATGCTCAGCCCGTGATTAAGTGGGGTGGACTCATCGTTGCTGTTGGATCAGTAGTGTCAAGTCTATTTGGCGGGTAACTCCAGTACTATCAATTTTTTCATTTAAAGTTAAGGCCATTACTTGGCAGAACTACTAACGAGTAATGGCCTTTAACAATAACCCTATAAATTTCAGAATATATATCAATTTATGACTGTTTAATAAATTTGTCTGACTGTACAATTTTTATTTTCAGATTTAGCTGGGCCAAATAGCCTTTTTTGGAGAAAAGTCATTACAAGGTTATTAAGACTCTTAATATATTTATGGAAATATTTCCAATATATTCCACCTAAAGCCTTTCCTGAAGAGTAGGTACGATGTACCATTCCAGCAAAGAAGTTTAAAAGCCAAATAACAAGAAGTACAGTAATTATCTCTGATGTGGTTGAATAAAATCTGGTCACATGCTCTTGAATAGGTTCAAGATAGTGCATATAGTTGACAAAATTCATCAATCGAACCTGAAGTAGATAAGTTTTTTAAATAGATATGTTGAATTATCCTTTGCTTCCTCCAGACCCTTTATGCATCCTTTTTATTCAAAATGCAATAGGTTCTTATTAAAATTCAGGATGTCAGGTTTTATGTACCAGTTTTTAGAAATTTCCTTACTAATAAAGGCCCTAACAGCTAGACGAAGAGTTAAATCGAAATTATGATAAGAATATGACTAGGATTAAAGCAATCTATTACGGTTCTAATGGGTGGTTGCTCGAATTTGACAAGATAAGAATTCTTGTTGATCCCTGGCTTAAAGGAGATTTGATATTTCCACCAGGAGCGTGGTTTTTCAAAGGAAGGCTTTCCAATAAATGGCCAATTCCAAAAAATATAGATCTAATTCTCCTTACTCAAGGGCTTTCTGACCATTGTCATTCGGCCACTCTTGATGAATTTTCTAAGAACATTCCAGTATATGGTTCTAAATCCTGTAGCAAAGTAGTAAAAAAGCTAGGATTTAAATCTTTTAAGAAATTAAGTCCAGGGAATGAAATTTATGTCTTCGGGCTAAGAATACTAGTTACATCAGGAGCACCTGTACCGCAAACAGAGAATGGATATATAATTAGTTATAAACATTTCAATTTATACATTGAACCACATGGTTACGTAGACAAAAATATTGAAATAGAAAACATTCATACAATAATTACACCAATTGTAGATGTAAGTTTACCAATAATCGGTAATATAATAAGAGGAAGGGAAGCAGCACTACAACTCGCTAAAAAATTCAATCCCATAAATATACTTGCAAGCGCTACAGGTGGTGATGCTATTTATTCAGGAATTGTTAATGAGATTATTCAAATTAAAGGGACATTAAATGATCTAGAAAACAATTTGACTAAACATATTAATTGTATTGATCCTCTTCCTGGTAAAGAGTATTTACTTGTCGATCAGAAAGATATCGATCACCCTAATTCCTAAAATATGAAAAAGGGATTCCTAACAAGTGTTGAAGGGATATACAAAGTCAATATTTTTTTGTCTTTGCTACTAATTTTGATAGGGAGTCAAGGATTATTATATTCAATCTCTGATAGTTTCGTTAGCATAATTGAGCGTATTCCCCTATCTAGTTACTACTTCTTATTTTTCCTGACAATTGGAATACTAGTACCATTATATGTAAAGTTGACAAATTTGAAAAACGACATTTATTCATCAGTATTAGATCCTTATCTCGTCTTAATATTGTCTCAAATATTATTTGAAATATTATTTGTAAATTTCATTGGAAAAGGAGTGGGGGTTTTAATTGGTTTAATATTCAGTACTTTAAGAGTGGTTCAATTGTTTATATTGCAGAGTTCAATCAAGAAATTTAAAATGCTTAAACGGCTAACACTAATTCTTATTATTTTATGGATCGTAAATATAATTCAAATATTTACGAATAGACTATTACCATTGATAAATTAAAACTTAGTATATATCCACTGAGATCATGTTAATGTGAAGATAGTTTTATATAAGTATACTAAGCTAATATGGCTCAGGATATTTTATATAGCTTCAGGCGTTGTCCTTACGCAATAAGGGCACGTTGGGCAATTCTGTCAGCAAAGAAATCTGTAGAGATTAGAGAAATAGATCTAAAAAGAAAACCATTGGATTTAATAAAGGTGTCTTCGAAAGCAACAGTACCTATCCTAATCACATCTCAAGGTAAAGTAATAGATGAAAGTAGAGAAATAATGAACTGGGCTATTGAAGGCTCAGTTAATTTAGAACACCTAAAAAATACATCTAGAACTAATAAGAGTGAAATTGAAAAATTAATTGATCAAAATGATAATGGATTTAAATATCATCTAGACCGATACAAATATAACTCAAGATACGTTAATTCAGACTATATTTACCACAAGAACAAAGCTTTAGAGATAATTGAGGAATGGAATGAAAGGATTTATAAAAATAATACACCAAACAATCAACCATGGATAATTGGTGCTCAAGAAAGTTTAGCTGATTGGGCATTATGGCCATTTGTTCGACAATTTAGAATTGCTAACATAAAAGCATTTGACAGCTATCAAAACCTAAAACCCATTAGAGACTGGCTTGAATACTTTCAAAATCATACACTTTTCGAAATTTTAATGACTCGTTATAAACCATGGAGCCCTTCTGACAAGCCATTTATATTTCCTTAAAAGATATAATAAAGTACTATTTTTTTCTAAAATATTATGTTTAAGGATCACCTAGACCCTTCTTGTCTAATTGGATTTGTTGGACTTGGTGCTATAGGTTTACCTATAGCAAGAAATCTCAAAGCTGCTGGCTATAGATTAAATATTTACAGCAGGACGAGGAAGCATTTATATCAAGAACTTGGTACTAATACCATAGTATTTTCAAATCCAAAAGAAGCAGCAATTGGTTGTAAAGTATTTATATTGTGCGTTAGTGATGACTCTGCTGTTGATGAGATCCTATTTGGTTCAAATGGAGCAGCAAAAACACTCCAACGCAATAGTATTGTTATAGATTTATCAACTATTAGTCCAAAAAAGGCCAAAGAAAATGCAAAAAGACTTATCCAGACTCAAGTCACCTATTTAGACGCACCTGTAACTGGAGGAACTGAAAATGCTAAAGATGGATTGCTTACAATATTATTAGGAGGAGAATCATCTACAATAAATTACGTTCTTCCAATCCTTCAAGTCATTGGGAAGGAAATATATCACTTTGGAGAAGTAGGACGAGGACAAGAAGTTAAGGCAATAAATCAAATTCTTGTTGCTGGAACTTATGCAGCACTAGCTGAAGCCATTATTACAGGAAAGCAATTAGGATTACCAATGGAAAGAGTTATTAAAGCGTTAACAAATGGGGCTGCTGATTCATGGGCTCTAAGACATAGATCTAATTCAATACTCAATGAGAAATATCCTCTAGGGTTCAAAGTATCACTTCACCATAAAGATCTAAATATTGCCTTAGAAATTGCAGCTAAATTAGGACTAAACCTACCTATTACAAATAAAGTTAAAGATCTAGAAGAAGATCTTATACAGAGTGGTTATAAAGATGAGGACATTACAGCTCTTAGTCGTTTAATAAAAATACAAGAATAAATTAACTATCCAATTTCAATATCTTCAATGTTGAACTAATAATATAAAATCATATATTTATTCATTTAGTCTTCTATGATCAATAATCCTTGCTAATTCAAGAAAATACCCTGCAGTGCAATATTTACCAACATTCCTCTCCCTATTTCCCTGATCACTCCTTAATTCGGCAGTCTCTGCCATTAATAGATCCAGTTCAGGTTGGGGCATTTCATATAGTTCTCTAAGTTCAACTTCACGACCAAGTAGATGACTCCTAAACCATTTCTCACGTGACTCTTGAGGAGGAATTTCCTTGAATTGCATATTCTTAGTAATAGTTGGGGATAAAAGGAGGTTTAGACTTTAATGAAATCAGATCAACGACCAATAATAGCCTGTTATTCTACAATTGATTTGTCACGAACCAAATCAGTCCTTGGAATTATTAACGCAAGAAAAGCAAAAAATAATGTTAATCCTCCACATATTTCCGTCCACCCTTGTAATCCTATTTGAACAATAATTATTGGCGCTATAACAGTAATCAAACCCCCTGACAAAATAGGTTGAAGAAATAACTGTTTAAAAGAAAATACAGGAAGAGTCTTAGTTACATTAGTAGGATCAGCAAGGCGAAGCAACAAAAGACCACTTGCTGCTACTCCTGTAGAATTACCAAATTCAGCTATTGAGCGTTCAAACCATTCATCCCTAATAAGTAATCTCCCAAATACAAACATTCCAAATAGATTCCACACTAGTCCAATAACTGACAATACAACTATAGGAAACCAGTCTATTAAAAGTAAAGGCAAATTGAGACTGGCCATAGCAGTAGTTATCAAGAGGTCTGTTGCCAAAATACCGATTTCTCTCTGGAATAGTTGTGAGACAATATGAGTTTTTTTAGTCTTTTCTAGTATAAAACGAATTACAAAAGACCCTAGAAGAGCCATTGGAAAGACTGGAAATACTTCTATAATATCTTGAAAATAAACTCCCATCAAAGGAGATATTAGTTTTAAAAGATACAATAATATGAGTCCAACTACTACTGCGATTCCTGCAAGTGCAAGGTTTACTGCTAGGGACTTGATTTGATCTACAAGTCCAATTAAACCAAACTCATTTTCTTTTTCTTCTTTAGATATAGGCAATTGTGGACTTAACCATCCCAATAAGCGTGCTACAACAACTATCAAACTTCCAATAATAGTTGAAGAGAGCAATCCCACAGTCGCCATAGCCAATCCAAGGTCTAACCCCCTAGAAAAGCCTAATTTCATAAAGCTTTCTCCCATCACAGAAGCTGCTCCATGCCCACCCTCAAAGCCAACCTCAATAAGACATCCCATTAATGGATCTACGCCCAACAAGGGTGTCAAGAAAAATAAAACTGCAATTCCACCAACTAAATATTGACCAAAACCAAGAAAAAGTCCAAATAATGCCTGAAATGCAACTGGTTTTACTAATCCATTTCCATTTGGGAGTGGATTACCAAGAAGCAAGGTTGCAAATACCAAAGTAAGAAGAGGGACAGGTAATTGAACCCAAATCTGAGTGACTGACACAGGAAGAATGGGAACTATTCCATAGGGACCAATCAATAAAGCCAGTAGTCCACATACAAGTGCAATTGGAATACCTATTCGCTCTAATTTCATCGCCTGATCTAGACGTCTACCATAAGACAACAAAACCCCTAAAATAATTAATAGACCAAATGCCCAAACCAAAGAGGGAATTGCAATTGAATTAATGAGATCACTCAAACCATTAAGTTCACGATCCATTAGAAAGCCAGACAAGAAAGAAGGGGATTATCAAATAAATTCAAAGGCATAATTAATGCCCCCCAAAATGCTCTATAAGACGATTCCTTCATATGGTTGAGAACAAACTACAGCTATTCAATTGTCACAAGACAATCAATATATAGTATTATTATTTAAATATCATCAAAGATATTCTTAATTTTTAGAAAGTCATAAAAATAATTAAAAAGAGATCACATAAAAAAGACTGTACTATTAAGACCTTCTGTCAAAAGATGGTTTTAGAATTTCTATCAAGCCTTTATCAAACTAATAAAAACAAAAGAAGTGCGTGCAGGAACAATTCAAAAAGACCCAGCTTCAATTTAATATCAGAAGTCACGACAACATCTTTTGAGGCACTTGACGTGAGACTCAGGTTGGTCTTATGTCCCCAGGGTGAATAGGCCATATCTATTTCGTTACAACCCAATAAAGCGCTTCCCAGTAGTGATAAGCAACTACCATATATAGAGTCGTGATAATTCTTCAACTCAAGATGAAGAGTAGTGATGCTTTAAGGCTGATTTTGATTGCAGGATCTTAATAAGAAAAGTGTGAAATAAAAGAAAGCTCCTGCGAAGTAAAAAAAAACGCCTCGCATAAGACGAGGCGTTTTAAAAACTGAAGGAACAGTAGTAGCTATTTGAGTTGATAACTACTCAGAATCATCCTCTAAGATCAGCAGGCTTTCCTAGAGGTCCATATTTAACATCCTTAAGTCTTTGGAAGTCAAAACCCATTGCACGAAGTGCATGCCACAGATGTCCTTGAATATAAAAGAATCCAAGGAAATAATGGACATTGGTCAGCCATGCTCGTGAAGTATGCAAGCCATTTGGTAAATCAACAGTATCTACCCAATATGGAGCGATACCGAATTTAAAAGCCAACGTCTCGCCAAAGAAAGCTTCTGGATAAACGGTTGTGTTTGTCGCACACCAGAAAGCTGCAACTATCGCCATCCAACCAATACCAGCTAGAGACCAAGAAAGTACGGCTTCTGCTGACAACAAGCCAGATCCTTTGAATTGAGTGTACTCGCCAATTTGCTTAGTAGCGATATGGAAAGCACCACCACCAATCATGAAAAAGGCTAAGAAAGCATGGCCACCCATGACATCTTCCAAGTTGCTAATTGATAGGAAGTCAAATTGATGACTCCAAATCATTGAAACGTCTAAGTTGTATTCAACTTGACGAACAGCTCCTATGGCAGCGTCATAAATGCCGTGATTTCTAGCCCATTCAACAAACTGAATATTGGCAACACCTAATAAAATCAGGTGATGACCCAAAATAAAGGTCTGATTGTCTGGGTTATCCCATTCAAGTTTGAACTTCCTGGCCTGGATAACTTCAGAGTCCTGCATATCTCCTACAAAAAGGAGTGAGTGAAGGAGTCCGCCTGCTCCATAGACCATCGAAGCCACAAGGTGTACTACAGCAATAGCAACAACAGAGCTTCCTCCCACCCAAACTCCTGCATCGTCAAAACCGATACCTAGAGCTGCAAGGTGTGGAAGGGCAATCAGTGGTTGGTGCCCCATTGGCACCGTGGGGTCATAGCGAGCAAGCTCAAAAAGGGTAAAAGCACCGGCCCAGAATGCAATCAAGCCGGTATGAGCGGCATGAGCTGCAATAAATTTACCTGAGCGATTGGTTACCCCTGAATTACCAGCCCACCACCCATAGGTGACGTCTGGGTTTCCATAGGTCTGCATTAATAGTGCGGGGAAGCTAAGCGCTATGACCTTACTCTTAAACGAAGGCCTCAGGAATATGGTCACAAGACTTTTACATTGTGTAAATTCTCGCGTTTTAAAACCTAAGCCCCTTCAGTGGTGATAAAAGCAAGGATCAACAAAGGATTTTGTGATTTCATTAGAAAATAAATCAGGTATGAATCCTGTTTTGCCTATGCTCAAAAGGTGATAAGCCACTGCAGCACAAAGGATTTGGGTAGCACTGGTCAAAAACATGCTCGTCAGACCCTGACAAAAGTTTGAACTGATTCATTTTGAAATGAATTTGCATGTGCATATACAATTGCCAAGTTCAGATCAGATGTAGTAATACTCGTAAAATGAGGTAATAGAATATGTTGCGACCCAGTTAATCTAACCACTGTTATTTCTAAACCTCCATAATAAATCTCATCAAAAACAAAACCATGACTGAAACCAAATCAAATAATTCCGCATCAACCAAATCTAATAGTGAAACACAACCAAAGTGGGATTACACAAGTGATAGACAAAATCTAATAACTGGAGCAATGGTTGTAGGAGGGAACTTATTAGTAATTCTTGCTTACCTTCTTTACCGAACAGTACCATCAGTACACAGTTTTATCTCAGGGAAGCCTCTCTAACCCAAAACTGACCTAAAGTAACCTTAAACATATATACATAATATATATAACCAAAAGTATAATAATAAGAATTAAATGAATATCAAGAAGATAAGGATAACTTGGTTAGCAAACATAGTGAGGGAAGTGATTTAGATGTTCAATGAATATTTTCAAATAATGTCGTCAAAGTCAAACCATACAAAGTCACTTTATCCTTGGAATAATAATAATAATTGCTTTAATATGTTTTTCATCCATGACATAAAGGCCTGATAAAACTAATAATTTAGAGCTCAGAGCCAGGAACAAGACCATTTATATATAGAAATTGATAATCCGGCGCTTAGATGGTAACTTTAAGGTTATTACAACTTACTTAAAAAAATGGCTGGTGGACCAGTGCTGAATTTGTGGGAGTCAATCCTGCCATTAATAAAAGATCTTAGAGTTAGGTTTGCCTTGGCAATGCTTGGAAATATTGTTGCCCTTTGGTTTTTAGCTACATATTTCAAAGGTCTGATACCTGACTTACCAAATGATCTACTAGGCTAAATTGTCATTCTGAAAAGTGATTAAATTATTTAGAGCTATCTAATAAGACAACTTTAAGTAAGAACTTATTTTATGAATCTCAAACCTGAATATAAGGTATAAATCCTAATGGATGACAGCATATATAAAGTAATCTATTCAAAGTATGCCATGGTAAAAGCATGAAAGAATAGAACAAATATATATTAATTTGATAAGTAAAACCATTAATAAAATAAAATAAATGAAATTAAATTATTCAACGTTTTTCCTAATCAAGATGAGTATCTATGTAAGATGAATTAGAGGACATTGATTTGCATGATTTAATTATGGATAGTCTTCATGAGGGAAGATCAGAGCAAGTCATGCGAATGGCTACCAAAGAGCATTATCGCAAACAAGCCGACAAATATCGAACTTCATCACAATACATTCGAATGATTAATGAATATCCAGTTTTAGAGAGTAGTATAAAATTATGTAAAAATGAAAAATCGATCGAATAATAATATGCTAAACCAGATAATTATAATAGTTATTGGACGAGAATAGTTTATATATAAATCTAATTAAAAAGATATAATTTCCAAACCTCTAATTAATCATGTAATATCCCCTCCCAATCTTAAAAAACTTGGGAACTTATATTTTATTACTTCCTCAAACAATCTAAATTAGATAAAACATCTGGACTAAAAGGGATATTGGAGAAGGTGAAACACTTCTCCAATAAGTTTCTGGTTTTAAATATCGATTTCTCTCCAATATTCAAGATTATTCTCACTTCGCCTAAGAACTTACTTTTTATATGAGAACAAACCCAAGAATTATAATTCATAAATTGATTAGCATTTGTCTATTATTAGCTATTAAATCAATCATTTAATGAATCATTAAAAAACTGGTTACACTGATATAAGCTCCTGAAGAAAAAACAAAATTTGATTAATTATTCAATGAAAAAAATGAGAATAGAGTTGTGCGTAAAAATAGGGTATTTCATAAAAGAATAACAAGTAAAATATACTTAATTGTTTAAAGATTTTAATAGAAGCGAATAGTATTAATTGTCCTTATGAATTCCATGGCCTTAAGGGTGATTGATTACAAGGAATTTGCAAGCCTGAATCTTCTGAAGGGTGAAGGCAAGGCTCGTTAATATTATCTATATAATCCTCCTCTATATAATCATGATTAAGTGGCTTGGGATCGTTGTTTGAAATTTGTTGCCATCCAGAACTCCAGAACAAGGGATTTGATAAATCTTCCCAAAATATACGCAAACGAGCATTGCCATCTAAAACTGAAACCAAGTTTACCCACCTATCTTTTCCTTTGCCACCGTAATTTATGGCGACATAATGTCTATATCCCTTCTGAGGTGTGCTACTAGTCCAAGCCTTATTTGGAGGCCATCTCATAAAGCATGTTATTGAAGTTATACTGGTTATAGCACTTCCAGAAGTTAGAACCTATATGAAGTTAGCAATTATTATGATAGAATAAAGTGTAAGAAAAAGAATCTATTTAGGTTTAAAAGGGGGCTTATCTAGAGGAAGATGTTTTTTAGCTACTATTTTGTACTCCTTCCTTATTTGTAAAAGGAGATTCTTTTTCTTCTTCAAATTAGAACGTTGGTTTAGCTCGCTCCAGCTTTTTCTTCTATCTGGTGACAATTTCATCCAAGAATTAATGTTGGATAGGATTTTATGTCTTCTGCGTAATCCATACGACCTAAGTTTGTCAACACAAAAAAGAATCAGAAGTAATAATAAAATGAAAAGGATAAAAGTTGAATTCATTAGTAGCTAATCTGTTGGCAAGAGATAGCACAATTCATTATGCATGATATATAGGTGAAATTGCAAATGAAACTATACTTCAACACTAAAATCGGATCAAAAGCGAGGATAGATGATATAAGAAAAAGTATCCCTAGGTATTATTCGAAAATAATACATAATTGGAGTATATCTGGACTAGAGAAATAAATCAGAATACCTTATTAAGGAATGATTCAGCAAGACTAAAATGCTAGGTCTATAATCTATGATTAAATTACTCATTATAAGTTTAGTCCTATGACAGAACTAATTAATAGATTGATTCATAACCTTGGCCCTATAAATAGCCTGCTATTGCTTATGTTGGTCTTAGGCATAGTGTTCATGGGTTTAGTTATCCTACTTGACTCTAATCCCAATGTCGCTTTAAAAAGAGATTGGAGAAAAAATACTAAGGAGTAATCCCTTTAGATAAATATTAATATAACAAATAGACTTTTCTTAAGAACCACTATAATAATTATATTTTTATCCAGCAATTAAACATTATATAATCCTCATGGTAGAATAGATTAAATTAAGAGTTTGTAAATCTAAGATGAATAACTCCAGTCCCTACTGGAATGCTCCAAACAAACAATTTTGGAAGCCAACAATAGCGGCACTAGCAAAAGAAATAAATAAAGATATAAATAATGCCGAGCTCAATCAGGATTTAATTGATGAAGCCATAAAGTACATACACAAACCAGAATTTAATATTTCTGAAGGAGATAAATTCATATCTGCTGGTTCATGTTTTTCAGAACATGTAACTAACGTACTAATTTCAAGCGGACTTAAATGGATCGAAACTGAATCCAATATGCAACAAAGTTGTTATAAAGATTGTCAAGATTCTAACTCCTTTAGAATTGGAAACATTTATTCTCCTCTCACTCTCCTGCAATGGCTTGAGATGGCAACTAATGAAAACGTATGGAACCAATATAGGCATGCTGAAATTATCAAGGTAGAAGAAGGTTATCTTGATGGACTCAGGCCAAGAGTTATCCAAAAAAATGGAGAGATTACTTATACTAGTAAAGACAATCTAATCAGATCTAGAGAGCTAACTAAACAAGAGATTAATAAGGGAATTACAAATGCAGATTTATTTGTTCTAACACTAGGAATGACAGAAGTACATATAAGCTCTCGATCTGGATTATGTGTACCAATCCATTATGGAACTTTAAAAAAAGAACCTATTGGAGATTACCCTATAAATAGTAGGGTGCTTTTTTACGATGAAGTGGTAAGTGCAATTCAAAATATAATTGATATTTGCAAATCCTTAAATCAAAATATAAAAATTCTTCTTACAGTTTCACCAGTACCCATGGTCGCTACTCATACATCCAAGCATGTTCTTGTGGCTCATTGGGAATCTAAATCGATAATTCGTGCTGCAATTTCATATATATGCTCTAAGAATGCAGATACATCTTATTTCCCATCATTTGAAATAATCAATTCATTAGCTACTGCCAGCCCAATGTATTCTGACAATAAAAGAGATCCTAATCCAACATTAGGTGTCAGAGCTGTAAAACGCAGCTTTGTCAATTCATATTCATTGAAATCTAATCTCAATGAATCCAAATCTAAATCACTTGGAAATACGTGCGATGATATTTTACTAGAATCATATTTGAATAAAAGCAGTGTTAATTCATATAGTTCTGATGTAGTAGAAAATTCTATTGGTCAGTTTCAGGACGTAGAATTTCTTCTTTTGGGAGATTCACTAATTAGCAGTCTTCACTCAGAATTAAAGAAGCAGGTGATGCATATTAATGCAAAGACTCCACCATCAGGATGGCAACTTTCTCTGGGAGACTTCTCGTTAGACGAGACATATATATTGAGAGTTGATAATAATCAATTATATAATGAAATTTGGCAGAAAATCTATGCTGATTCATTTTTGAATAGGAAAGTAAAATGTTCAAAATATAGAGTGGTCGTTACTAATATTGGTATACACCCTCATACACTACCTAGATTATATTTCGAACAATGTAATTGTGAAATTGTCACTGGAACCACGTGTGCAACTCACACTAATTGGAATGCATTCTTCTGGTCTGTAAGACGAAATCATCTTAAAGTACTCAATGCCTTAAAAGAACAATGTGACCTTCTATTGTTAGTTCACAATCCTCCTTTTTACCAAAGTCCACAAGAAGAATTCCTTGCTAACGCATTATATGATTTCCTAGCATTTATATCTTTAGGTAAAAATTGGCATCAATTTGAAACTATTAAATATATGAATGAATACGCTAAATCAATAAATACCCCATTAAATGAAGTGATTAAAGGGTTTAAATGGGAAGATAACTTTCATGGGAATGAAAAATTTAATCGTTGGCAAGCAAAAGAGGTCCTCAAAGTTATTCAAGAATCAAAGAAAATTTATGACGAGATGACGGCTGCTTATTAGGTCATTTACAGATATATATAAATCCACAAATAGAAATGACATCTAAAGATTCCAATTACCTAGTATGTGATAGGTATTTACTACAGTAATTGGAATCTTTACTTGGTAGATCTTGAACATTCAATAAAAATAGTTGCTTCAAGCTTTTTATCTTGCTAACAAAGAAATAAGTCAAGATATCAACAAAATGTCAAACAAACAACTTTCGAACTTTGTATCAAGAGCTATGGGCAATAAAATCATCCAACGTCAAATAGCACAGTGCAAAGGAAACAGTAGTTGTCTAGTCGAAGTTGGAATGGAATATGGACATAAGTTCTCTCCCGCAACGGTTAGTCACTGGCAAAGAGACCACGGAGGAAGCCTTTTGTAATAATTATCAACTAGAACTAGTATTTTTTAGAAACTTAAGTATACACAAGATCTCATGCTTATTAGTCATATAAAATAGAGCATCAGAAAATAACTTATATTCAAAGCAAAATTAATCTATTTAGCATTTAGAGACCACGAAAAGTCTTTTTACTCGTATTCCTTCCTTAAGGGAGTTATGGCTGCATCTCGAGAAATGAGAAACAGCTGAGTTAATTTTACGATTGTGCCAGGGGCCAGGTTTTCCTCTCCAATCTTTTCGAATTGCTTAAGATAAAGTAGCTTTAATTGTAAGATTAATTCCTCTGTAATGGCTTTTGCAGCCATTTTTTGTTCATCTCCATACTTACTTCCCATAATTAAGAAATCTAACCTTTGAAATAATATTGTATTGCAATATTAAGGCTTCATTCAAGTTGACAAAATAAAAATATATGTAGCAATTAGTATGTATACCTTTGAACAGAAATAAATAAAGATATCAAGCAATTAAAAATCTAAAAGCTTTTGCAAATTGAGTGATCCTGCTTGGTTGATTTACTTTCTTTAGAGTCCTTACGACCAAGAACTATTGGTGCAAGACCGATACTATCGCCATAGTATTGAGTTGAAGCTTCTAACATCCCAATAAAAAGCATCTTAAGCATGTGTTCACTTTTGAAAGTACTAGTTTTCAAGAAAGCGCAAAGCAGAATGTAATGCGATCCGTTTGATTACTCAATTTCATAACAAAAACGCCTGAGAACCAATCCATCATCAAAAACAAGCTAGGTCCAGTGCACCACACTTCGTATTATTAAAGATCCTCCCATTAGAACAGAAAGAATTTCAAAAGACTTTTTAACAAGTGTACTTCCTTTTGAAATGGACAGATCAGCTCCTATATATCCACCTATAAAGGCCCCTCCTACTAACATTGGTAGCCAACTGAATTTAACCTCTCCACCCAGCCCTAATACTAATGCTCCAGTGCCATTCCAAAATAAACCTACAAGTACCAATGTATATCCAATAGCACGAACATAGGAAAGTCCATACCACCTCACTAGCCAAATAGTTACAAATAAGCCAGTACCAGAGCTCAAAGAACCATTAAGAACTCCAATCAGGAATAGAACAAAAGCACCTATAATAAGCCTATACTTTGTAAAGCCTACTGAAAGTTGTTTTATGCCAAGTTCAGGAGATATTACAGAATATATACCTAACAATGATGTTAGTATCCCCAAAGCCATAGTGGCATATTGATTAGGAATTAATAGGATCATATTTGCCCCTATCCAAACCCCTGGCAACCCAAATATAAGAATATTCATTACTAATTTTGAATTTAATTTTCTTTCCCTTGTATGTCGCCAACAAGCTCCAATTCCCAAGGCAACACTGGCTAATTTGTGAGTAGCTAAAGCTTTTGCAAAAGGTAGCCCTAGGAATACCAACGCTGGTAACTGAACCAAGCCAGCCCCACCGCCTGCAAAAGCAGAAAGCAAATTTGAACCAAATGCAATTACTCCTAAAGAAAATTGCAAAATCAGATCATCAAGACTCATTAGTGGTCTCTTTACCCAAAAATAGTATTTAATGAAAAACTATAGTCCAATCCATGAAAGAACATTAAAAAATCAATTAAAGAGGAGCTCTTATAAAGTAATGAAAAGTAATTAATAAATTTACTTATAACTCTATATATTATTTATAAAGCATTCTAGCAACAATTGAATTCCAACCAAGAAATTTGGCCCTTAAGCAAAACGTTACTTATTGCGATTCTTAATGACCAAATCAAAGACACATTTGTAGTAAAACTACTTTGGGAAAGACTTGGCTATAAAAGAAAACAACCTAGAGACAAAGCTCCTACTGCTACTGATGAAACTCCTTTGGAGTGGCGCAAGAAATTTCTAGAAGCACCTCAATTCATAACACAGCGAAAGGCCTCAGTAGAATTAACAAGATCAATACCAAAGCAATACAAACAACTACTTAAGTCACAATTAAACTTTCCTGGCTATCGCATAGGGGAACTCTATCCAAGACGGACTAGACGAGCAACTGCTGTGAACTGGTTGCTTTCCTGGGTATTAATAAACAATGAAACTTTACCTGAGAATGGACCTTGTCCTACTTTGCTACCCACTCCGTTGGATCCTGTTCAAGGGCATCCTGGCGATCCCCCTATTGAGTAATTATTAATTTCCCTAGAAGATACAGAATTTTTTTCATGGGTCAATAACTGAATCTATAATTTCTTAGGGATCTCTATCAAACCTACTTTTCATGTCAGAGCCTCAAGGCCTATATGTCCTTTTAGCCCCTACTGGCCAACTCAGCGGCAATGGCCAGTTACGCGAGACAATCAAAGAGCGGCGAAATCGCAAAGGAAAAGATGTTGCCTTTTGGTATCTTTCACCCGAACTAGTAAAAAAATTCAATCTTCCTGGGAATGAAGTTGAAGCTGTTGTAGCAGATGAACCTACTGCCATAAACTGGCTGAAACTTCGATTTGGAGGGCAAAGTTTAATAGCTCAACTTGATACAGAAGAATTAAGAAAACAAGCCAACCTCCTACCTCCTCCTCCAATAGTTAAAGATATAAGTGCTAAATAGTAATCTCAACCATCTTTAAATCTGTTATCAAAGAAAAGTCAAGCAATAATAATGAAGATAAATATGAAATTATGACTGGCTTTAATTGAGAACGCATAACCAACTCACATCAAGGATTTCTAAAATGTCATCTCTTCATAAGGTTACGATCCACTATCGACAAACTGGTAGGACTATAACCTTTGATGTTCCTGAAGGGGAATTTATTCTGCGTTGCTTTGAGTCACATGGAGAGAAATTACCCTTCTCATGCAGAAATGGTTGCTGCACAACCTGTGCAGTCAAAATCCTTTCAGGAGATATGGACCAATCAGCAGGAATTGGTCTCTCGCAAGACTTGCAATCGAAAGGCTATGGCCTACTTTGCATTGCAAAAGCAATTGGACCTCTTGAAATAGAAACTCAAGATGAAGATGAGGTTTACGATATTCAATTTGGGGAATATTTGGGTAAGGTTAAGCCTAAGAAAGGAAACCCATTTGATATATAAATTAAATTGAATCCATGTTTCAATGATTGGAATTGAATAACCAAATTGATAGTTACCTAGCCTACATTATTATAGGCCAAATATTAATATTTCCTATATCTCTAATTGATTTCAGGAAATATCATCCATAACGAACTGCATTTGTTTTTTCCATTGGCAGTGCAAATTGTCTAAGAATCAATGAAACAAACTTACCAAGAGCTAAAGGCTTTGCCAAACCAGAACTCTCTCTCCAGTTACGAAAAGCTGCCAAAATCTGAACACGCATCTCAAGAAATCTTCCATCATCAAACTTATACACCCATGGAAATGCATTACGCGAAGTATTATTAGTCTGAGCTATAACCTCTTCATCAAAGAGGACAGGGTCTATACCTAATAATTCATAAAAATCTCCACGTTCACAAACAGTGAGTGTGTGAGTTAGGAAAACAGTCCATAGAAAAAAGCGGCTAAGCATTTTTCCTCGGAACCCTTTGGTCATGCCAGGCCAACAACGCATCATTAAATTAATACAATCACCATGACGATTTTCATCTTGGCACCATGGCTCAAAGAAATCAAATAAAGGGGCACATGCCTTGTCTGGGTTGGCATTGAGATGCCTATTGATCAAGATATAACGCCAATATCCAATCTTCTCTGATAGATATAAAGAATAAAGAACCCAGCTCAAAGGAAAAAACGTTGCGGCTCTCTTGTTACCTAAGTTCGGGAGATCAACATTTATCCCCTCTGCTTTAAGCGCCCTGCCCAAGAAACCAGCATGACGAGCTTCATCTCGTGCCAAAAATTGAAAAAACTGACCTAACTCTTGCCTTCCTGCCTTCTTAAATCGATTTGAGATCTCTTTAAAAAGTAAGAATCCTGAGAATTCAGAGACTACAGAACGAACAAGATAGCTCTCATAAACAGCCTTATCCTCCGGTGAAAGTTCATTAAGCCGATCTAAAGAGGCCTTCCGATCAAAATGTTTAAGGTTGTAGTCAGCCTCCATCTCCTTAAACATCGCCTCAAAATCTTGACGAGCTATTTCGAGATCAGTTTTGGCAGCCTTGTCGAATTCGGTTGTATAAAACCTTGGAGTTAAAAGGTTCTCATCTAAATGTGGAGGCAGTTCATTTCTCCCAGCTCCTCTCATGTCAGCAGAGGCCCTAGATGCAGTCGCTGTCATTTTCTTGATCTCACCAATACCGATTATGGATTCTAAGTCTTAATCTTGTAAATATAAAGATTTTGCCAAAGTAATTTACTGATCTTATTGACTCGCATAGTCCTGACAATCAAGTTAATGCATTAACCCACCTCCTAATACGCCTGGAAAGCTCGTAAGGATTTTCCTTGTCTCTCCACTGGCTAATCAATAGGCATTCAAAGTGATGTCATATCAATAAGGGGTAAAACCTTATATAGACTTGAAAGCAGCAAATCCCTATCAGGTCCAAGACTGACAGGTATTTACACCTAGTGACTTTTTTTAGGGGTCTCAATATACAAATACTATTAAATCAAAACTTAAAAATCCAACCCGTTTAATTCGTGACGGCGAGGTAATAAGAAGTCCTTATCAGCCTGGCGCCATGCATAAGCCAACCTCTATCCTTCAGTTGATTTGCTCCGACCGGCCAGGGCTAGTAAGCGAATTGGCAGGCTGGATAACAGAGAATGGCGGCAATATTCGACACGCAGACCATCACACAGATATAGAAGCCGGACTTTTCCTAAGCAGAATTGAGTGGGAACTTGAGGGATTTCAATTAAAAAAAGAATCAATTGTCATAGCGGTAAATGAACTTGCAAAAAAGATGAGTGGTAAAGCACAAGTAAATTTCTCTGATGATCTTCCCAGAGTTGCAATTTTTGCAAGCAAGCAAAGTCATTGTTTATTAGATTTACTTTGGCGGACAAGAAATGGGGAAATGCCAATGCATTTAGCATTGGTGATTTCAAATCACATTGATCTAAAACCACTTTGCAATGATTTTGGTGTGGATTTTATATATATTCCAGTCACAAGTAATAATAAGTTAGAGGCTGAGAATAAAATAATTGATCAACTGAATAAGTATAAAATTGAACTTATTGTATTGGCAAAATATATGCAGATATTAAGTGGATCATTTATCGAAAAGTATCCTACAATTATTAATATTCATCACTCCTTTCTTCCTGCATTTAAAGGGTCCAAACCATATCATCGTGCATGGAAACGTGGGGTAAAATTAATTGGAGCAACTGCTCATTATGTAACTGAGGATCTTGATGATGGTCCAATTATCGAACAAACAATCACGCATGTAAGTCATCGTGACGAAATAACCGATTTAATAAGGAAAGGTCGTGACACAGAAAGACTTGCTTTGGCTAGAGCTTTAAGGTTGCATTTGCGTCGACAAGTAATAGTTTACAGAGGGCGGACCGCAGTATTTGCATAAACTTTTTTTGTTTTGGAATATCCCCTCATCTTCTCAATAGCAATTAAGCAATTATAACTAATTCAGGAATTAAAATAATGGCAACAAGGCTCCAACCCCTAAAGGTAATTATTGAGACCTATTCTCAGTAATTGCCTTCCTCAGGCGTTAAGGGGTTCTGAGATAGTTGATTTGGGCTCTTTGAAGGGAGTCGAAAGCCTGGCAACTGCCTTCTTGGACAAGAAAAGCAAAAACTGACATTTAAAGCATTGGTCTTAACAGTCGCAAAGACATCAGTTCTACGTTATTTCGAAAAGATCAGGGTTGGAAAATAAAGACCTTTAACTATTCCAGGGATATCAATAGAGAAGCCTGTAAGGTTAGGCGGTTTATTTTGTCTTGCACTCTTAAATTATGCAGACCTACGGAAATCCAGACGTCACCTACGGGTGGTGGGTTGGTAATTCTGTGGTGACCAACAAGTCAAGCCGATTTATTGGCTCGCATGTTGCCCATACAGGATTGATTGCCTTCAATGCTGGTGCTATCACCCTTTTTGAATTAGCACGCTTTGACCCCTCCCTACCAATGGGGCACCAGGGATTAATCTTCCTACCCCATTTAGCTTCTCTCGGCATTGGCTTCGACGAAGCTGGAGTATGGACAGGAGCGGGAGTTGTCTTCATAGGCGTCTTCCACTTGATCTGCTCCATGGTCTACGCAGGCGCAGGAGTACTGCACTCTTTGGTCTTCAGTGAAGACACACAAAACAGCTCAGGGCTTTTTGCACCTGATAGACCTGAGCACCGTCAAGCCGCAAGATTCAAGCTGGAATGGGACAACCCTGATAACCAGACTTTCATTCTTGGCCACCACTTAGTGTTCTTTGGTGTTGCGAATATCTGGTTCGTTGAATGGGCCAGAGTTCACGGAATCTATGACCCAGCAATAGAGGGTATTCGTCAAGTCACCTACAACTTAGATGTCTCAGCCATCTGGAACCATCAATTTGACTTCTTAGCTATTGACAGTCTTGAAGATGTTTTAGGCGGCCATGCATTCCTTGCTTTTTGGCAAATCATAGGCGGTGCTTTCCACATTGCTACAAAGCAAATTGGTGAATACACCTCCTTCAAAGGTAAAAATGTTCTATCAGCCGAGGCCATACTTTCCTGGTCACTAGCTGGTATTGGTTGGATGGCAATTGTTGCTGCTTTCTGGTGCGCATCAAATACAACTGTGTATCCAGAAGCTTGGTACGGAGAGCCTTTGGCACTCAAGTTTGGCATCTCTCCATATTGGGCAGATACAGTTGCCTCTATCGATGGTGCACCTCTAGGCCACACTTCCCGTGCTTGGTTAACCAACGTCCACTACTATTTAGGATTCTTCTTCATCCAAGGCCATCTTTGGCACGCTATTCGCGCAATGGGCTTCGACTTCAAGCGCATTCCAGCTGCCATCGGCAACCTTGACAATGCAAGTGTCAATTTGAATGGTTGAATACCAAATTCAATTTGAGATTTAATTGCATAAAGAATCTTCTTGCTTAACTTTAAAAAGGTCTCATCAAATAAGATGAGACCTTTTTTTATCTAAAAATAAAAAATAATATTTATTATTTTAATTGACAGGATAGAAATTTATAACATTAACTAGTTTTTAACAGGAGTGATTGGTTGATGAAATATAAAACCTTAACTTGTTGTCAGTAGATCATTATTTACTCAACATCGTTACTGAACAACAAACTCTCAGGGATATAATGTTTCTGACCATCAGGACACTTGTATACCCTCTCGAAAACGCCAGCATTCTCAATAATTTCTTCAACGACACATCCCACAGGCAAGGAAAAACCGTTTTCCGGTTGCGTATTAATTCCCATTAGCAGGATCACAATTGATCCTTTTTAACTTATTCCCAGCTTCAAGCAATAAGTAAAAACCCTCCCTTGATTTTATGGTAGACAAATCTCAAAAGACTCAAAGAAGCTTCTTCTATATTTTTTCATCTCTAGACATCATACTTGCATTGATTATTTAACTTAAATAAGAGACGACTCTATAAGAATATCTCGGATAGACTTTACAGCTGAAAGTACGCAAAAGGCATTACTATCATGTTTTTAGAGCTTGCCTAGCAGCTCAAAGTTGCTACTGATGACTTACTTGCTGTCTTTACGCTTCTAGGCATACCAGCGGCTTCAAGGATTAGTTGCCTTAGTCCTGAGCACATCAAAAAGCTGACGGCCTACTACTAGTGTAGTCAAAATATTGAGCCAACAATGTTAATGTTTTTAGTGGATATATTTTAACGAACATGCCACATCAAGTCTTCTGGTGCGCATGTATCCTTACCACGGTTAAGCATCGTCCTCTCACATATCGACTTGAGTCTTTTGTCATTATCAGGAATAACAAAGGAGTGCAATTTTCTTTTTGAAGCATAATTAGCTTATTTCTTTTATTGCATGTGCATATATTGACGAAAATTTTGCATGCTTGTTGTCTAATTTAGGATCAAACTTTCTTAAGCAAGCCTTTTTAAACCCTGCCCTTCTAAGATGTGAAATTAAATTTTCTTCGTCAAACATATACTTATGTTCACTATTTGAGTAGGCAATATAATTAACCCAATCAATCGAACTTCCAGTTTTAATTAACGCTTCTGGATATATACTTTCGCCAGGCATTATAATAAAAGAAGGAACCCTCATTATCTCTCCGGATTGAAAGCATACTGCTTTTAAATCGTTATTCATATATGATTGAATGAATAACTTTGCGTTAGGCACACATATCGATATTTTCCCTCCTGGGATGATTACTCTGAAGGCTTCAAGAAGTAATTTACATATTTCGGGATAATAAAGATGCTCAAGAAAATGAGAGGAATATATACTTTCTATTGTATTGCTATCAAAGGGAATGCCATTGGTCAGGTCAGCTTTAATGTCTGCACCACCAATGCAATCGATATTTGTCCATCCTTGCTCACCTTTATAAGGCCCTGATCCTAAATTTATCTTCATGATGCTAATCCAATTAATAGTGAGTAAGTTAGATAATTGTTTAAAATTTATTAGTGCATTAATTATAGTGAATACTTAAGGCCTCAGAAAGTTCCAGTAAATTTTGCTGGTGGAATCCAGCGATTGAAAATTAGACTTCTGATTCTGCCATATCAGGATGAGATGAATTGATGAGATTCTATATTTTGATTTCTCTGAAGTTAATTTTTATTTGACTTGAAATCTCATTTAACAGACAAAGAAGCACTGTCACATGACTTCCTCTGGCCTGGAGACAAGCTACCAACTACAATCAAAAAGCACGGGGCGTGGCGCAGCTTGGTAGCGCGGGTGCTTTGGGAGCACTAGGTCGCAGGTTCGAATCCTGTCGCCCCGACTGGAGTCTCATTGACTGACGAAAGGCCATCCGTGGAAAAATCCGTGGAATGGTCTTTTTCAATGGTTTGTTGTAGCAAGGTTTCCACGCGAATCTCAGGTTTTTCCATTCAACTCGATTCATCTAGCTAAACTTCCTTTAGCGAAGTCGGAATCCTCCAGCAATCACGACCACTCAGGGATTAATGCGGCCCCGCGCATCCTGAGTTGAAAATCTCAAACATCCTGTTGAAGGGTTGAGAAAGCTATGGGGAAGCAATTCAGCAGGTGACCTGAGATTGAAGAGCATCCTCAGGAATAGTCGCTACAGGGGAGGTGAACGGCATCAACCGCACGTAATAGGACAAATGTATACGTGGGTCGGATTCGCGAAGATCATCACTTCATATGTCATCCAATAATCAGTTGGATTGCCAATCTTTAGAAGGAACTTGGCTGGAAATTGAACAGTTGGCTGAACAACTACATTGCTCAACTCGACTTATCTACGAATTAAAAAACGAACGAGTTTTAGTTCCTGGAAATGATTTCTATACCTTGGGCTCCGGAAAAGTTCGAGGTAAGCATGTTTATTGCCTGGAACGTTGTAGAGCTGCATTGCTTAAGCGCACTGCAGAACTAGCTAAGCAAAAGGCGCAGACACAATCTATTCAACCAGTTGAGACCTACAACGAAGATCACCTAATTGACCTCGTTGCGAAGGGGGGTAGGTAATTGTGGACTCAACTCCCTCTTCATTTGAGGAGAAAGGGGAAAAGGCAACTCAAACCGCAGGTTACTTTTACATTGATAGCGATCTTGTCTTAAAGGTCGCTCAACTTGCCTTAAACAAACGCCTTCTTTTATCTCTTCAAAAATTAAAGAGTCTGACTGAACTCTATAGCTTGCTTTATAGAGTCTGGACAAAAGGGCGTGAGAGATATCCTTTAAATGGAAAATCTGGTCTCTGGAAACAAATAACGCAGGAGTGGTTAGCTGAAAAAACTTCATGCTCAATAAAAAGTGTTGAAAGGAGACTCGCAGTTCTTAAATCATTAGGTCTACTGCTTTATGAGCGGCAGGGCTATATCCAGAAGAAGTACTTTCAACTAGTAACAATTGAAGATGCGCTTCATCTAACAGACAAAAACTTGTCTGACGCAGAACAGACAAATAGTCGTTTAGCTAAAAGACAACCAGTCGGTTACCCGAAAGACAAACTGTCGGTTGCAAATACAAGAACAAAACAAGAAGCAATAGAAAAGGTCTCTATAGAACAAACATTCAAAGTTCCTAACGAGTTAATTGATCACGAAGAACAAATCAGAGAATTCATAAAATCACGACAGGTGAAAACCACAACGTCTCAATGGAATTGGCAAATGGCTCAGCTTTTAGAACTACATGAGAAGTACGGAGATATTGTGGTTAAAGATCAGTTGGTTCTGGCGATCGGTAAGGGTTGGCAGAACATAGAGGTTGCTAAATATGAGCAATATCAACTCAACCCAAGGCAGACTGACTGCCAACCTCATAAACATCCTTCCCAAAGGCTTTTTCAAAATGGCAGATTTGTCGAGTAGAACTAAGAACTTCAGGGGGTCCTTACTGTCGGGGGCGTTGTAGGTAATTTCGGACCTCGCTTATTTTTTAGCGATAGCCCTTTTTTAAATAGACAAACTGTCTATTATACCGTCAGAACCACTGCAAATAAAGAACTTTTAGCTCAATTAAGTCGATTTAAGCCTTTTTAATTAAATGGCCTTTGCCACTATCAGTGAGACAGCCAAAATCCTGGGTTTTCGTTCGAGATCACAGTTATATCAATGGATTGATAGTGGACGACTCGATGAATTCCTTTATTTGGATAAAAAGGGCAGAAAATATCTAAAACTTAAGGGCCTGCGCGAATTCATGACCGCCAATACAGTTCCTAGATCGAATGGGGTTTTTAGTTAAGCGTTAAGTGTCCAAACTTTCGAACACTGCACGCTAGAAAAATATCGCTCCTTTGGACGACCCTGGTAGTAATAAGCGAGAAGGACCCAGGCATTAAAAAGGGGCCTTAGTTGGCCCCCTTGAAAGTCGACTGTCAATCAAGAACAGAGTAGCTACTGCTTTGCTCTTGCTTATCTGCTGGTGGCTCAGTGACGGTGAGGTAAATAAACAGGATTGTGAGCGGGCAGAAAACGATCCGAGCGATAGGCCAGAAGTAGCGCATTAGTCCTCCCTGGGTATTCCCAAATTTCTGTTCTCCTTTTGCTTTAGGCATCGGAGCGGCTTCTAGTTCTGTTCTGGCTACACCTAAATCATTCAGGTCAAGCTTCGCGTTTAACTCAACAAATCAGGAGCT
>QCJK01000001.1 GCA_003216075.1 Prochlorococcus sp. AG-409-B05 | reverse complement strand
AGAGATTGAACGACACTTACTTAGGTGGATCACTGGATACCTACGGCTTGGATGTTGGCTTTGATCTCACTGATGAACTGTCTTCCTCGATTGGTTATTACTACCAAGCAGGTGATCTAGAAGAAGCCGATGGCTCAGGGATTAGAGGAAGATTGGCTTATGCGCTGAATAATGGTCTAACCGTTGGAACCAATCTTTCCTATGACGATGCTTTTGGTACTCGATTAAGTGGAGAATTTAAATATAACTTTGGTGGAAATAATGACAGCAGCGAAAGTCAAGCTCCAGCTGTGATTAATGCACTATCTGCAACACCAACCAACCGGGATGTGAGGATACATGATGATAAGTGCGATTTATACGACAAAAATAGTACGGAGTACTATATGTGTGAGCTCTTTAAGTAATTCTTATTATGTTGATTAACCTTTACTAGGAGAATTTCCTAGACGTTGAATAGGAATTCCATAACATCACCTTCTTGCACTATGTAGTCTTTGCCTTCGCTCCGTAACCAACCTTTGTTGCGGGCTTCAGTCAAGGAACCAGCCTGAAGAAGCTTCTTGGTGTCAATAGTTTGTGCACGAATAAAACCTCGTTCAAAATCAGTATGTATTACTCCAGCAGCTTGAGGTGCTTTCATCCCAGATTGTATTGTCCAAGCTCTGGTCTCTTTCTCTCCGGTAGTGAAATATGTTAGTAGACCTAGTAATTTGTATGTTGCCTTGATTAAACTTTCAAGTCCTCCTTCGGTTACTCCAAGACCAGCTAAATAAGCTTGTCTTTCTTGTTCTTCTAGTTCGATTAGCTCCGCCTCAACTTGTGCAGAAATACTTACACATTCTGCTTTCTCAAGAGTAGATAATTCTTTGAGCTCATCAGAGTGAATGTTCCCATTGGCGAGCTCTTCTTCGCTTAAGTTTGCTGCGTAGATAATGGGTTTCATAGTTAGTAATCCAAGAGGCCTTATTAGCTTCATTTCTTCTTCGTTAAGGTTTAAGCTTCGAGAAGACTTTCCGGATTCCAAATATGATTGAATTCTTTCGAGAATATTATCCTCATGTTGAGACTCTTTATTGGTTTTTGATTGTTTTTTTAAACGTATTCTTCTTTTCTCAATTTGTGCAAGGTCAGAGAGACCAAGTTCTAGATTGATTATTTCGGCATCTCTTTTGGAATCGACTGAGCCAGAAACATGGATAATGTCTTCATCTTCAAAACAACGAACTACTTGTACTATTGCATCTACCTCTCGAATATTGGCTAGGAATTTGTTGCCTAAGCCCTCTCCTTTACTGGCACCTTTGACTAGTCCAGCAATATCAACAAATTCAATACGGGTTGGGACAATGCTTGCACTTTTGCTCAGCTTAGCTAAGAGGGGGAGCCTTTCGTCTGGCACGGACACAGAACCCATGTTGGGCTCAATCGTGCAGAAGGGGAAATTAGCTGCTTGGGCTTGGGCATTTGCAACAAGTGCATTGAAGAGGGTGGATTTGCCTACGTTTGGCAATCCCACAATTCCGGCTTTAAGCATAAGCTCGACTTTAGACGCGCTTAAAGGGAGAATGCTAATAAGCTAAATATACCTAATAGGTTTTTTATATTATGAGCTGGGGTTAGCCTCTATGGCTTAATAATCTGATCACCATATTTGACTCAGAAATCAATTTTGAAAGTTTTGGAAAGTCACACTCAAATGGGCAAGGGCAACTTTCGCAAAAAAAGGCTAATTGGCGTCTGTGCATTTTTTTTGCTTCTACTCGGAGCTGGTTATGTCATGAAGGTCAGGTCTCTTAATACCAGTACGTTGGAAATAAGTGACTACGTAGTCAAGGCTGAGAGTGGTTCATTGCCAGGTTTGATCAGTGCTAGTGGTGAATTGCGAGCAGTTAGAAGCGTTAATGTTAGCCCTGATCGTCAGGGACTCCTTGAAGAGCTTTATGTAGAAGAAGGAGACAGAGTTAAACAAGGGCAATTACTTGCAAGGATGGATGATGGTGATTATCTATTTCGACTTGAAGAAATAAGAGCGGAGTATCAAAAGCAGAAAGCTGCATTTGAACGTCGTCAAATGTTGTTGAATGAAGGAGCGATAAGTGTTGAGCAACATGATGAATACAGGAATAGATTTCTATCAAGTAAAGCTAGGTTGGAGCAGAGAGAGGAGGAGGGACGTGAATTAATGGTTCTTGCACCTTTTAGTGGTGTTATTACAACGCGTTATGCAGAACCTGGTGCATTTGTTGCTCCATCTACTCGAGCCTCATCAATTGCAGGGTCAACTAGTTCATCAATCCTGGAGTTATCTCAGGGAATGGAAGTAGTAGCTAAAGTTCCAGAGAGTGATATTGGACGAATTCAATTAGGGCAAAATGTCACTATTCGTGTTGATCCATTTCCAGATGAAAGATTTAAAGCAATTGTCAATGAAATTGCCCCTAGAGCTTCTAAAACAGACAATGTCATTTCTTTTGAGGTGACATTAGGACTCACAAAACCTTCTGAAAAACTTCGAATTGGGATGACTACTGATGTGGAATTTCAAACTGGTAAAACTGATATAAGTACATTAGTGCCAACAGTTGCAATCGTTACCGAAAATGGGCAGCCAGGAGTTTTGGTGGTTGGGGAAAAGAACCAGCCTCGATTCCAAAAGATTGAGTTGGGAACTAGTAGCGGGAGTAAAACTGCAATTGTCAAAGGATTAGAACCTGGGGATCAGATTTTTGTTGATTTACCTCCATGGGCAAAAAAGAGGCGAGAATAATTAACACAAAAGTGAAAAAACAAATTTCTACAACTATCTAAATGTCTAAGGAATCAGATAAGCCAATTCTTCTTCTTGTTGATGGACATTCTTTGGCTTTTAGAAGTTTTTATGCTTTTAGTAAAGGAGGTGAGGGAGGTTTAGCAACAAAAGATGGCTTACCAACTAGTGTAACTTTTGGTTTCTTAAAAACACTCCTCGAGAATTGCAAAGCTCTTAGCCCTCAAGGAGTAACAATAGCTTTTGATACAGCTGAACCAACTTTCAGGCATAAGGCAGATTCAAATTACAAAGCTAATAGAGATGTTGCACCTGAAATATTTTTTGAAGATCTTGAACAATTGAAGCAAATCCTTCATAAATACCTAAATCTTCCAATATTTATGGCTCCTGGATTTGAAGCGGATGATGTACTTGGAACCCTTGCTAATAAGGCTTCTAAAGATGGGTGGAGTGTGCGAATTCTTTCCGGTGATCGAGATTTGTTTCAGTTGGTTGATGATGAAAAAGATATTGCAGTTATGTATATGGGTGGGGGGCGGTATGGGAAAGGTAGTAATCCTGTTTTCATCAATGAGGCTGGCGTGATAGAGAAGCTAGGTGTCTCGCCAGGAAAGGTTATAGAATTGAAAGCATTGACAGGGGATAGTTCTGACAATATTCCTGGAGTTAGAGGGGTTGGGCCAAAGACAGCTATTAGTCTTTTGAATGAAAATGGTGATCTTGATGGCATTTATTCAGTTCTTGCTGAGTTAGAAAAAGAAGGAGAAAAGTCATTTAGAGGTGCATTGAAAGGGGCTCTGAAGAAAAAACTTTCTAATGATAAAGATAATGCTTATTTGTCACGCTATTTAGCAGAGATACTTTTAAAGGTACCTCTTGACTCTACTTCTAGTTTTGCTTTGAACAAGGTTGATAGTCATGGATTAATTAATAGATTGGAAGAGTTAGAGTTAAATAGCCTGGCTCGAAATATTAATAATTTTACAGCTGCTTTTTCCAAAGGAGGTTTTAGTTTAAATAACAATGATTCTAAATCAAATAAGATAAAACCTATTAACCTTAAATCAATTTCTAATAATGAATTAGTAATTCCTAGGATAAAACCAAAATTGATTACAGATTTGTCTGAGCTTGAGTCACTAACTAAACTTCTGATGGATCGGAAAGACAAATCGGATCCAGTCGCTATTGATACTGAAACGACAGATTTAAATCCATTTAAGGCAGAGCTTGTTGGGATTGGATTTTGTTGGGGAGAGCAACCTCATCAGATTGCTTATATACCTATTAGCCATCATTTACAAGAAGAATTATCTTGCCATCCCACTACTAATCAGATGCCTTTAGAAGTTATTTTAAAGGTTTTGTCTTCTTGGTTTGCAAGCACTGACCATCCAAAGGTTTTGCAAAACGCAAAATATGATCGTTTAATTCTTCTGCGGCATGGCCTTTCCTTAGAAGGTGTGCAAATGGATACGCTATTGGCTGATTACCTTTGTGATTCAAATGTTAAACATGGTTTGGAAGTTATGGCTGAGAGAGAATTCAGTTTTAATCCAAAAGGATTTAGTGAACTTGTCAAAAAAGGGCAGACTTTTGCTGATGTACCAATCGACATTGCCAAAGATTACTGTGGGATGGATGTTTATTTGACAAAGAAACTCTCAGTAAGACTCCGTGAAAAACTTAATGCATTAGGTAGTGAACTTATAAGCCTTCTTGAAGAGGTTGAATTACCCTTAGAACCTGTTTTGGCTTCTATGGAAGCAACAGGCATTCGTATTGATATTCCTTATCTGCATAAATTATCTAGTGAGTTAAGTGAAACACTTTCAAACCTTGAATTAGAGGCACATAAAGTTGTAGATGTAGACTTTAATCTATCATCACCAAAACAACTAGGTGCTCTACTTTTTGAAACTTTAGGATTGGATCGTAGAAAATCTCGACGAACGAAAACAGGTTGGAGTACTGATGCGAATGTGCTTGAAAAGCTTCAGTCCGATCACCCAGTAATAGGTTTTATTACTGAACATCGCATAATAAGTAAATTGTTAAGTACATATGTTGATGCGCTCCCACAATTGGTAGAAAAGGAAACAGGTCGAGTTCATACTGATTTTAATCAAGCAGTAACAGCAACTGGTCGTTTAAGTAGCAGTAATCCCAATCTGCAAAATATTCCTATTAGAACTGAGTTAAGTCGACGTATTCGTAAGGCTTTTCTTCCTGCAGATGGGTGGAAACTACTTAGCGCTGATTATTCTCAGATTGAATTACGTATTCTTGCTCATTTGTCTGGTGAAGAGGTATTGCAAGAGGCCTATCGTAATGGAGATGATGTTCATTCACTTACGGCGAGATTGCTATTAGATAAAGATTCAATTAGTCCGGACGAGCGGCGGTTGGGGAAGACAATCAACTTTGGAGTTATATATGGAATGGGTGCCCAACGATTTGCTCGTTCCACCGGAGTAAGTCAAACTCAGGCGAAGGAGTTCCTTAACCGCTATAAACAACGTTATCCAAAGGTATTTGCTTTTCTTGAATTGCAGGAACGACTTGCTTTAAGCAAGGGGTATGTAAAGACCTTGTTTGGTCGACGTCGCTATTTCCGTTTTGATCCAAATGGTTTGGGGCGTTTACTTGGTCATGACCCCTTTGAGATTGATATCAATCTTGCACGGCGTGGGGGGATGGAGGCTCAGCAGTTAAGAGCTGCTGCAAATGCACCAATTCAGGGTTCTAGTGCAGATATTATTAAGATTGCAATGGTGAAATTACACAAAACCATTAAGGATGCGTCATTGCCGGCTCGATTGCTATTACAGGTTCACGATGAACTTGTACTAGAAGTAGATCCATCTGGACTTAAAGAAGTAGAAACAATTGTTGTCAACACTATGGAGCAAGCTGTTAATTTGAGTGTTCCATTGTCAGTTGAGGTTGGAGTGGGAAGTAATTGGATGGAAGCAAAATAAAAAGTAATTAATTATGACCTTGCTCCTTATTAACACCAATTAATCAAGTGCCTTTACGATTAAGCAATACTCTCACTGGAAGAACGGAAGAATTCCGCTCAATTGTCCCAGGCCAGGTAAGTATATATTGCTGTGGTGTAACTGTTTACGATTTATGCCACCTTGGCCATGCCAGGAGTTACATTGTTTGGGATGTATTGAGAAGGTATTTGATATGGCAAGGCTACAAAGTTAATTTTGTTCAGAACTTTACTGACATAGATGACAAAATACTTATGCGAGCAAAAGAAGAAGGTTGCTCTATGCATGAGGTCAGCGAAAGAAATATTCAAGCTTTTCATGAAGATATGGATTCATTAGGAATTCTTCGACCAGATAGTATGCCGCGCGCTACTCAATCTTTGGATGGAATACGTTCTCTTATAAGTGAATTGGAGGCTAAAGGTGCTGCTTATTCAGTTGATGGAGATGTCTATTTTTCTGTAATGAAGCACGCTGGTTATGGCAAATTAAGCGGACGGGATTTGTCTGAACAGCAATTTAATGCAGATGGAAGAGTTAGTGATATTGAAGAAGGACGCAAAAGGCATTCATTTGATTTCGCACTTTGGAAAAGTGCGAAATCAGGTGAACCAAGTTTTCCTTCTCCTTGGGGTGCAGGGCGTCCAGGATGGCATATTGAATGCTCAGCGATGGTTAGAGAAGAATTGGGAAATACTATTGATATACATCTTGGTGGAGCAGATCTAATTTTTCCTCATCATGAGAATGAACTTGCTCAATCTGAAGCAGTAAATGGGAAGGACTTAGCTCGTTTCTGGTTGCATAACGGAATGGTTAATGTTGGGGGTTATAAAATGAGTAAATCTTTAGGAAACTTTACTACAATTAGATCACTTTTAAGCAGTGGAATATCTCCAATGACTTTACGTCTTTTTATTTTACAAGCTCATTACCGTAAGCCTCTTGACTTTACTAACCAAGCTTTGAATGCGGCAAAAATAGGATGGAAAGGATTAAATAGAGCTCTTTGCCTTGGATTGGATTACGCAAGTTTATTAGGTTGGAGTGATAATAAATTATCTGATCAGATTGACAACAATATTTTGCATGATTTGAGTAATGATAAATTGAAAGAATTTTGTAGAAAGTTTATAATTTCTATGGATAATGATATTAATTCCTCCGGAGCATTAGCAGTGATTTTTGAGATTGCTCGTCCTTTAAGGACATTGGCAAACCGCCTAGATAGAGGAGATGAATTAGTTGACATTAAGAGTGATCCTTTGCCTTTATTATTTTCCAGATGGAATTTACTTGTTCAGGTTTCTGGGGTACTTGGCCTTAAAGCAGAACAATTACAAAGTCTATCCTCTCAACATTTAGAGAAGATAGATGAATTGCAAATTAAAGCAGCTATTTCTAAACGCATACAGGCAAAAAATGCTCGTAATTTTGCAAAAGCCGATTTAATTCGAGATGAGTTAAAGGCGAGTGGAATAGAATTGATTGATAAGCCTGGTGGGAATACTGAATGGATAAGAATAAATCTTTAATTTGCTTCCCTCAGTTTAAATGACTTGTTGTTTTTGGTTTAATTTGTAGTCCATTGTTGGATGAGGTCAGCCAAGCTAACTATAAGGCCAAAAGAAATGACTGAAGGAGCAATCCAGCGGAGCATGAATTTTAGAATTGATTTAACATTGCCAGGGGTTTGACAATTGCTTAAATCCTCTTCAAAACGATGAGGTGTTACCCAACCCAGTAAAATAGCCAGAAGAAATCCTCCAAAAATCAATAGAACTCCTCCAAATATTGCATCCATATTTCCCAATATTTCAAGGCTTATTGCTGCTGGGATTCCTGCAATAAATACGAGACAGGTTGAAATAGAAACAGCTTTTGCTCTTTTGATGCCAAATACGTCAATCATTGAAGCAACGGGGACTTCCAGTAGGGAGATAGATGAGGTTATTGCTGCTATATAAGCAAGAGAAAAGAAAAGTATAGCGACTACTCGACCGGTTATTCCCATTGCAGATAGGCCTGTTGGTATAGAAATGAATAATGTGCCTACAGTTGAGCTAGAGATAACATCTTTAAGTCCAAAACTCATTACAATGGGAAAGGTAACTAACCCTGCCAGTAGTCCTACCGCAGTATCCATACTTACAATTGCAAAAGCTTCCCTTGGGATGTGATTACGACGGTCTAAGTAGGCTGAATATGCGAGAATGCATCCAATTCCAGTCCCAATAGAGAAAAAAGCTTGAGTAAATGCATTCCTAATAGTTGTTGGATTCATTAATTGATTAGGGTCCCATCGAAATAAAAAAGTTCTATAGCCTTCCCAGGCTCCAGAAAGAGATGATGCCCATATCGCTAAAACAAATAACAAAATAAATAACAATGGCATGCACCAACGGGTGAGACGTTCAATACCTCCCCGAATGCCAGCAGCAACAACTAAAGCAGTAAGAATTAAACTTAAGAATTGACCAATTAAAACGCTATTTCCTGAGCTAACTGATTGAAAGAAAGACTCGGCTTCAGATATATCTCCTGGTAGTCCGAAGAAAAGTGAGTGAATAAGCGTATGACCAGTCCACCCCATTAGAACTGCATAAAAGGCAAGAATTCCAAAAGACGCAATCACAAAAAGCCATCCCATTGGTCGCCATCGGTTACCAGCAGCTTGTATTGGCGCTATAAGTGGACTTTTCCCAGTGCTTCTGCCCAAGATCATCTCTGCAACAAGTACAGGTAGGCAAACGACCAAAACAATGAGTATGTAAAGCAGTAAAAAAGCAGATCCACCACCTTGTGAAGCTCGATAAGCAAATCCCCAAAGGTTGCCTAGCCCGACTGCACTTCCTGTTGCTGCAAGGATAAATCCAAGCCCAGATCGCCATTGATCCCTTGCTGTCATTTTTCGCCTCTTTGATTTGCTACAGCTCTAGTTAGATATAAGCATGAAGCGGTTAAACCCTGTAATGGGAGACTAGTTGGTAATCGCCTAAATATTGTGAAAGCCATAAGTGTGTTGGGTTCTACTGGCTCAATAGGCACCCAGACACTTCAAATTGTTGAAGAATTCCCAAGCCAGTTCAAGGTGGTAGCTCTAACTGCAGGACGTAATTTGACTCTTCTTGTTGATCAGATTCAACGCCACAAGCCTGAAGTCGTTTCTCTTGCTGATGAGTCATTAATTCCTGAATTGAGAGAAAGGCTGAAATCACTCTCTCCTGAAATCCCTTTAAGTGAATTTCCTGAATTGTTAGGAGGTAAAGATGGGCTTAATCAAGCTGCTTCATGGGATAAAGCTGATTTAGTAGTTACTGGAATAGTTGGTTGTGCAGGATTATTGCCAACTTTGGCTGCAATTAAGGCTGGTAAGGACCTTGCATTAGCAAATAAAGAGACACTTATTGCTGCAGGCCCAGTAGTTTTGCCACAGCTCAAAATCAGCGGAAGTCGTTTGCTGCCAGCAGATTCTGAGCATTCAGCAATTTTTCAATGTCTTCAGGGTACTCCTTGGATTGAAAATGCTCGGCTTTCAACGGGTGTCCCTACTCCTGGACTTAGAAGGATTCAGCTGACAGCTTCTGGGGGTGCTTTTCGAGAATGGTCAGTTGAGGATCTTGAAAAGGCAACTGTTGATGATGCAACTAGTCACCCTAATTGGAGTATGGGGCGCAAGATAACTGTTGATTCTGCAACGCTTATGAATAAAGGATTAGAAGTGATTGAGGCGCATTATCTGTTTGGTATTGATTATGACCATATAGAGATAGTTATTCATCCTCAAAGCATTATCCATTCAATGGTTGAATTGTCTGATTCTTCTGTACTGGCGCAATTAGGTTGGCCGGATATGAAACTACCAATTCTTTATTGTATGAGTTGGCCTAATAGATTTGAAACACCTTGGAAGAGGCTAAATCTTACAGATGTTGGGGCTTTAACTTTTCTTTCTCCAGATACAAAAAAATATCCATGTGTAGAGCTTGCTTATTCTGCAGGAAGAGCTGGTGGCACTATGCCTGCAGTTTTGAATGCTGCAAATGAAAAGGCTGTAGAATTATTTCTACAAGAAAAAATTCATTTTTTAGATATTCCAAAGGTTATTGAGCTAGCTTGTGAAAGACATAAAAGAGATTTGAACTATCATCCCAACCTTGAAGAAGTTCTTGTAGTTGATTCTTGGGCAAGAAAATTTGTTGATGAAATTGTTGAGAAAGGTATTTCTCAACAATTTCATCAGGGTTTTAATTAATATAATGTTGATTAGTCATCATTTGTTGCTATGCGCAACACCAACTAAGGCTGTTTGTTGTGATGAATCTTTAGGTAAAGCATCTTGGCTTAAACTTAAGAAGCTAATAAAAGATTTAGACTTGGAGAACCCAAGACGAGCTGAGGGCATTGTCTTAAGGAGTAAAGTAGATTGTTTGCGTATTTGTGCAGATGGACCCATATTATTAATATGGCCAGATGGTATTTGGTATGGAGGAGTTACTCCTGAACGAATTGAAATGATAATAAGAGAACATATTCTTAGAAGAACTCCTGTTGAAGAATGGATTCTAAAAAGAACTCCACTGTTTTAAAATTATTGATATTCAAGTAAATATTCAAACCATTTAGTGACTAATTGATCACCCCAGCAGCCATTTACTCCATGAAATCCATTATGACCACCATTTTTCGTAAGTATAACTTTTATATTTGAGTAATTTGAGTGGGCTAGTTTTTTTGAAAGTTCATTTGCTTCTTTTGCAGGTACCCAGGGATCATCTTTTGCTTGCAATAAAAGTGTTGGAGGAAGATGATTTGGACTCTTAAGGAGCCTAGGCAAAGGAGAAGCATTAAGATAGTAATCATCAACATTTTTATATCCCCATCTCTTAGCTGTAATTAAATCATCATATTCACGGATATTTTTTGGGGCAAAGTTAATTCTTTTTATGAAATTAGACTTTTCTTTTTCGTGTGAAGGATTTGTGAATGGGTCTTCAAGCGTTTGCCGTATAAGACGTTTTAGAAGCCAAGCTTGATAGATTTTGTTGCGAGATCGTTCAATTGAGTTGCTGCAAGCATTTAAGTCAAGTGGACTACTAGTGCAAACCAAACCATCCAAGGCTGGCATACCCTCCTTTAAATAATATTTAGCATCTAAACATGCATTTAAAAAAATGGTTCCTCCAAGCGATATACCTACACCAAATAATGGTATAGGATTTTCATTATTGCTTAATTCTTTGCAAATTTTTCTGGCTCTAATTAAAACTGGATTGATATCACTATTACATTTTGCTGAGTAGGTTCCTGGGATTATATGTCTGCATGGATCAGCACCACGAAGATTTAATCTTAGAGTCGCAAAGTTTTTTTCTTGTAAATATTTAGCCATTCTCATTAGACCTTGTCTTTTGCTTGAGCCACCAAGACCATGAATCAATATAACTAGTCCTTTTATAGGAGATTCAATGTTTTTTGGAAAATCAAGAAGGCCAAGTAATGAGCCTTTTCCATTTATTCCATTATTTGCTGCTGGTACATTAATTTCAATTTTCCTGGAATTATTATGAGGGAATTTTTCAGTCCACAATGTATCTCGGAGTGTTTGTAAATCACCTCCAAGCCAGGGCAAACGTTCTCTAAAAGGAACTAAACCAAGTTGTTGAATCAAGATCGAACTTGGGTTATCCTTTTTTCCCAACACCTAACTCCTTAAGTTCAACTAAGAGATCTCCTAAAACTTTTTTTGCATCTCCAAATACCATTGATGTATTTGCCAACTCAAATAGATCATTCTTAATACCAGAATAGCCTGCACTCATTCCTCTTTTGATAACAAACACTGTTCTGGCTTCCTGAACATCCAAAACTGGCATGCCATATAGAGGAGAACTTGGATCATTTTTTGCTTGAGGATTTACTACATCATTAGCTCCAAGAACTAGAACCACATCAGTAGCTGGAAATTCAGGATTTATAACATCCATTTCTTTTAATTGTTCATACGGGACATCTGCTTCTGCCAGCAGAACATTCATATGTCCAGGCATCCTTCCTGCTACTGGATGAATTGCATAAGTAACATCAATACCAGTAATTTCTAGAGCTCGTGTTACTTCACGAAGTGTGTGTTGAGCTTGAGCTACAGCAAGTCCATAGCCAGGGACAACAACAACTCTTTCAGCTGCTTCAAGAGTGAGAGCACATTCTTCAATGCTGCAACTGGTTATATTGTTATATTCACTTTTGTTAGCGCTAGTTGAAGATTTTGTAGCAAGTGAACCGCCAAAGAGTACTGATATAAGGGACCTATTCATTCCATTACACATTACTTGTGTAAGAATCAGACCTGCTGCTCCTACCATTGCTCCCGCGACTATTAATAATTGACTACCTACAACAAATCCAGCTGCTGCAGCAGCAACTCCTGAATAGCTATTTAGTAAAGAAATAACTACTGGCATATCTGCTCCACCTATTGGCAAAGTTACTCCTATACCAAGTAATGAAGATCCAATAATTAATAGCCAAAGACTTTCATTCCCTTTGCCTTCTGTAAATTGTTTAATAGCTGCAACGATGCATACCACTGCAAAGGCAATATTTAGCGCGTGCCTTAGTTTATTTTGTGTCCAATTTGGAGTTGAAAGCCAGCCTTGAAGTTTGGCCATAGCAACCATAGATCCGCTGAATGTTATTGCTCCTACAAATACAGAAATAGCTATTGAAATACCTACTACAATAGGACTGCTTTGAGATTGTGTTTCTGGAAATAAGGCAACTGCTGTTGCTACTAAGAGAGATGACATACCTCCGCAGCCATTAAATAAAGCTACCGTCTCTGGCATTGCAGTCATTGGGACTTTCTTGGCAGTTGCCATGCCAATAAGACCTCCTAATGTGGAACCAGTGATAATCCAAATCCACGCACTAATAGAAATACCATCCTTTCCCAAGGCATTAATCAGAACACCAATTACCGCAAGTCCCATTGCCAAAGCGGCTAGTCGATTGGCCTCCCTTGCGGAGCGAACTTTTGATAGTCCTTTAATACCAAGAGCTAGGAGAAATACTGCAATTAGATCAATTGCATATTTAAGTATTTGTGCATTATTCATTAGCGATTTACCTTCCTTTGAACTGATTTACGACTGAACATTGACAGCATTCGATCAGTCACAAAAAAACCTCCAATAACATTGAATAATGCGAAACCTAAGGCGATTGAACCCATTAAAAGGAGGGGTAATTTGTCATTGGATTTGATAATTAATGTCAATGCTGCCAACATTGTTATTCCTGAGATTGCATTGGCTCCGCTCATTAATGGAGTATGCAAAGTAGGCGGTACCTTGCCAATTAGCTCTAATCCAAGAAGACTTCCTAGAAGGAGCACCCAAAGGGCTTCACTTAAAAATTCCATATCAGAGTTTTGTTCCTGTTTCAAGTATCTCTTGATGATGGATTTCACCTTGTTGACTAATTAGACAACCTGAAATCAGTTCATCTTCAATATTTAGCTTGATATTGCCATCCTTAATAATGGGCTCTAAAAGTGCCAAGAGGTTCCTCGAATAAAGAGTACTAGCATGGTTGGGAACTGAGCATGGCAAGTTTGAAGCACCTATTAGTTTGACTCCTTTCCTTAGAATCGTTTCTCCTGGTCGCGTGTCAACACAGTTTCCTCCTTGTGCCACAGCAAGATCAATAACTACTGAACCTGGTCTCATTCTATCTAACATTTCTTCACTGATTAAACGTGGTGCAACTTTGCCTGGTACCTGTGCTGTACAGATTGCTACATCTGCTTCAGATAGATGATCTGAAAGTTGCTGTCGCTGTGCCAAAAGAAAAGCTTCAGAAGCTTGTTTAGCGTACCCCCCAGCTTCAGATGGTTTCTCCTCTAGTTTTGGAGGACTTATAAATCGAGCACCTAAGGATTCAATTTGTTCTTTGACTGCTGGTCTTATATCACTGACATATACGACTGCTCCTAGCCTTTTGGCTGTAGCCACTGCTTGTAGTCCTGCTACTCCTGCCCCTAGGACAACAACTCTTGCAGGCTGAACAGTGCCTGCAGCTGTCATTAGCATTGGGAAATATCTGTCTAAGGATGCAGCCGCAACAAGTACTGCCTTATAGCCCCCAATATTTGCTTGAGAAGAAAGTGCATCTGCAGATTGTGCGCGACTTATTCTTGGTAGGAGCTCAAGAGCCATTGCAGAAAGTTTTCCTTCCTTAAGCTTGGCTATTAAAGAATCATTTCCATACGGCGCTAGAAGTCCAATGAGAAGAGCTCCTTCTCGCATGGTTCTCAATGAGTTTGCATTTGGAGCTTGAACACACAGAACTATGTCGGCATTGCTCCATGCTTTTAAATCACCACTTGAAATCAATTCGGCACCAATTGCTGAGTAGGCTTCATCTGCGAAACCTGCTGCAAGGCCAGCTCCTTTCTCTATAGAGACTTTGCAACCCAGGCCTAGAAACTTTTTAATGGTTTCTGGTGTTGCTGAAACACGGGTTTCACCCTGGGTACATTCGGCGGGAATTAAAAGACTTGGCAAAGTAATTAAGCCGTTTACCAATATGAGATTACGAGGTCAATATATGAGGATCAGCATCTTTTCTGAAGAAATACTGTGTTTGATCGAAGTCTTAGCTATTAAAAGTTAGATACTTACGATCTTTTTGATTTTATGGGTTTAACAGCAATCGAATGCCCTGATGGCGTTTGTCATAGTCATCACGGAGGGCATGCTGTAGAACGTACGAAAATGCAGCAGAATCTTCAAGGTCATGGACGCGAGTGGTGTGAGCGCTTAGCTGAAAGGATCTACGAAATGTCAGTAGATACCTTTTCCCAGACCGTAATGCCTAGTCTTCACGCTTCTGGTTGGCAGCAACGTCACCTTGATTGGGAGTTCAAGCTTGAGAGAAAAGATTCTGAGCCAGATGAGGCACTTGTAGAAGGAATTATTAATGCAACAGAAAGTTTTTTAAGAAGTAGTGAGGTTCACCGTTTATTTATTCAAGAACTTGTTCAAGGAACTTTTGCCGAAGCAACGGATGATTCTCTTAGGGTCAAGGCAGTTAGAAAGGTGATTGAGAATGAAATTATTTCTACATTTAAGGATAATAAAGGTGAACTTTTGGAGAAATTAACTGGAGACCTTTTAGAGGATGCTAAAGGTGATTTAGACTTGGCTAAGGATGCCGCAAATGAGGGTATTGACGAAGTTGAAAAGTTGCTTATGAATCATATAGAGGCGATCTGATTTCTGGTATATTTAGTATTTATTGCTTGCTTTATTAATTGTTTTTCTTGAAAACATTTTGTTTTTAAGATTCATAGGGTGGCGATGATCGGAAAATAAGTTAAAAATAATCTAACCTAGCAAGAGGTATTTTATCTCAATACACTCCTTTGATTTTGAAATTGATCAATCTAGACCTTATATAAAGCCTAGGATTTGGCAAAAGCATCTTATCCAGTTGCTTAGAAGACGCTTGCTTATTGGAAATAAAGAGCATAGAGACTTATTAATTCATGCTGGCCCTGGTGCTGGTAAAACCTTGGGAGCACTACTTGGTTTTAAGGAGATGAAGAAAGAAAGACTTCTTTCTAAGTTTTTAGTTTTTTGTCACAGAAATTCAATTCTTAATCAATGGAGAAAATCAGCTGATATCTTGGGATTGAAATTAGATGATATTGATAATGAAATTGATTTAGAGAGGATCTCTCAAAATTGTGATGGTTGGATAGTTACTTATCAAGGTGCTATAAGTAAGTTAGAGCAGTTATTGGTTTATAAGGATCAATGGCTTGATAACAAAATAATTGCAATTGCTGATGAAGCTCATCATCTTGGCCTTGATCCTGATTATTCAGATGGTCCTATTTGGGGTAAAATTTTTAATAATTTAACCCAAGGAAGTACAATTAGATTAGGATTAACTGGGACTCCGTTTAGATCCGATAATCTTGCATTTTGTAGTGCAAGAAAAATTAGAATTCAGATTGGTAATGAATTCATAGATCAAATTAGCCCAGATTTATGTGTGGAATCGTCTTCACTAATAAGTGCTGGAGATGTTCGACCATTGGAATTTCATTTTCAGGATGGATGGGTGGAACACAGAATGCTTGGAAGGCCTGATCGAGATGTTTCCTCTTTATCAAAAGAAAACAGAGAGAGCTGGAGGGCTCGAAATTTGAGACGTGCTATTCGTCTTTCAGATTCAAGTAGCATTGGCTTGCAATTACTTGTAAGGGCGAAACGTCAGCTTGAGAAAGTTTGTTTAGTGCATGAAAACGCAGCTGGACTTGTGATTGCAAGGGATATAGGACATGCCAAGGAAATAGCGAATTTTTTGGAAGAGGATGGTTTTAATGTAGAACTTGTTCATTCAAAGGATAGAAATTCTTATCAGCGACTTGCCTTATTTGAACAATCCAATTCAAATTGGCTAGTTAGTGTAGATATGTGCTCAGAAGGTTTTGACGCTCCAAGATTGAGAGTAGTTGCGTATCTAACCACAATTGTCACGAAAAGCAGATTTATTCAAAGTATTACTCGTGCGGTTCGCATGACTACTGATAGGGCTGCAATAGAGCCTATTCCGCGTGAACCTTCTTTTGTTTTTGCACCAGCTGACCCTTTGCTTATGCAGCATGCTCGAGATTGGTCTAAGTCAAAACCCTACTTAATTAAAGGGAATGAGCCTGTCACTAGTCCAATTGAATTTGAAACTGGTAGGGCTAGATTTCCTAGTTTGCCAATGGAAGCAGTGAATGATGGAGCAGGATCAGTAATAAGGATGCAGCCAGTCGAATTACCTAATTTTTTATAGAGATAATATTTTTTGTAGAGAAAAATACAAGTTTGTGTGAAAGACGACCCCTTTTTGTGCCGGCAACATGTCAATGTGGTGTCCATTGGGGACAAATCATGGATGCATCTATTCATCGACGGGTCAGTATATCTACCTATTGGGCATCCACCAGGATCGCATTCTTAGATGGAATCGAGTCTTATGAAGACAGCTATGCCTTGACTCAGGAATTCCGTGAATGGATAACTTGCGTTGGAGAACATCCAGAGCATTTTCAAGATTCAGTTTTAAAGCTTCCTAAAAGATTCCAATCTTCATTTAATCAAGAAAAAAGAGACACCGACGAAGTTGTTGAAATCTAAAAAAAATCTTAAAAAAATATAATTATCTTCTTTGGTGCCTTTTTAAATAGGCACCCATTTTTATAGCTTGTCTGGTCTTTTCGCCATCAAATGGGCTTTCAACGGCATTAGGGTTTGTTAAATAGGAATTTGCCTGTTGCGATGGGCATTAATGGAACTCAGATGACTATGTCGATTGAAAATGTAGTGATTGTGGGGTCTGGACCTGCTGGGTATACCGCTGCAATATATGCTGCGCGTGCAAATTTACAGCCCCTATTGGTGACAGGGTTTCAGTCAGGAGGAATTCCAGGGGGACAGCTAATGACAACGACTCATGTTGAGAATTTTCCAGGCTTTCCTGATGGCGTAATGGGCCCTGAGCTTATGGACCTAATGAAAGCTCAGGCTCTTCGCTGGGGTACCAAGCTTTTTGAAGCAGATGTTGAATTGATTGATCTTCAAAGAAGACCATTTCGATTAAAGGCAGCTGGTTCTTTGATTGAATCTCATGCGCTGATAATTGCAACAGGTGCCAGTGCTAATAGATTGGGGTTGCCCTCTGAAGAAAGGTTTTGGGGTAGGGGTATCAGTGCTTGTGCAATATGTGATGGAGCTACTCCTCAATTTAGGCAAGAAGATTTGGCAGTTATTGGAGGTGGCGACTCTGCTTGTGAAGAGGCCGTATATCTAACTAAATATGGAAGTCACGTACATCTTTTAGTTCGTTCTAAAAGTTTTCGGGCTAGTGCTGCAATGGTAGAAAGGGTGATGGCAAATACTCTAATTACTGTTCATTGGAGAACAGAAGTTTTAGATGTTGAAGGTGACGAATGGCTTAGCAGATTGAAGATTAGATCTTTAGATTCAAAAGAGGAACAAAATATTTCTGTAAAAGGTCTATTTTATGCTATTGGACATACTCCTAATAGTAAGTTGTTAGCTGGAAAGTTAAACTTAGACTCAAAGGGATATATAAGAACTAAAGAAGGCCGTCCAGAAACTTCTATTGAAGGTGTTTTTGCTGCAGGAGATGTAGCAGACTCAGAATGGCGTCAGGGTATAACTGCAGCAGCCAGTGGATGCAAAGCCGCTTTGGCGGCAGAACGTTGGCTTGGTGAAAATAAGCTTGAGAAGTTAATTCAAAGAAAAGATTTAGAGCCAGCCAAGGCTATTATGCCTCAATCATTTCGAGCTACTCCTGAGAAAGATTTTAAGCATGATGCACTTTGGCAATCTGGTTCTTATGCCCTCAGAAAGCTTTATCATGAAAGTGATAGGCCATTGCTCGTTATTTATACTTCCATAAATTGTGGCCCATGTCATGTACTTAAGCCTCAATTGAGGAGGGTCATAGAAGAATATGAAGGAAAAGTATTAGCAATCGAGATTGATATTGAGATTGATCAAGAGATTGCAGAACAGGCTAATGTGAATGGGACTCCTATGGTTCATTTATTTAAAAATAAGGAACTTATTAAACAGTGGAAGGGAGTAAAGCAACGCGCTGATTTTAAAAAAATAATCGATGATTTTTTATAATTGAAGGATAAGTTTGGCATTATGATCTTTTCTTATTGCTTGAGTTATCGGCGCCTGGGTCCCCCTGGTCTATTGCCTCCAGCTCTTCCTCCTGGAGCCCCAGTGTTGCGTTCTCTATAGGTAATTCTACCTCTAGTTAGATCATAGGGACTTATTTCTACAAGGACCTTATCTCCAGCCAGCAATTTAATCCTAAATTTTGTGAGTTTTCCTGCCGCACGACAAAGGCATTGATGACCTGCCGGCTGTTCAAGTGTTACTAGATAGAACCCATTCCCTTGCTCTTTCTCAATTACCCCCGAGGTCTCAATCATTTGTCGTTTCCGATACTGAATGCATACATTCGATTTTAGTTGTTGATGGACTTTTTTACTGTATTTATTCCACGAATATAACTAATTTGCTTTGTATCGTTCTTGAACTAATCTAGATCAATATTTTTTGGTCTTTATATTTTGCTTTTAAGTGAGGGTCTACTTTATGACCTTATACCCCAGTCCTGCAAAGCGGCATCAAGGATTTCCTCTCAGAATGAAAAATCTGAATTATGTCTTTAATAATTGTACGAATCAACTCAAAACTTCTTTGAGTTCTTTTACGGTTTGCCATTGACCATAGTAATAATTAGCTGTTGCTCTCAGCTCAGAATCTTGCAGGCTATCAAAAGCATCAAACCCAATGCTTTGCCAAAGCTCATGGCCACAAGTCTTATTTAGTTCATGGACTGCTTCATTGGCTAGGTTTTCAAGCCTCCTATTCAGGTTTTTGATTTGTACTATGGACATTCGACAAGAAAGCGGTTCAGGCTCATAGTACAAATGAACCAGGGAAAAGCCACCTATTTTTCTGGTTTTTATATTTTAAAAAGGAACTCTTTTCTTTTCTTGCTTATCGATATCGATATTCAACTCTTTCATTCTTTTTTTAATCATTGAGTAATACTCTTGGATATAAGACTCAAGTGTTGAGGTTTCATTGGGGTCGATATCAAAATCTTCGTAAGTTTTTTCCATTGGAGCATTAAGACTTCCTCCGCTTCCTGTGACTTCTGAGAATGCAAGTCGATCAGATATATTTGCTGTGGCTTGAAATACTGAAAGGATTTTTTGGCCTAACTCAATAAAGAAGGGAGATACTTTCAAGATTTTGCCTTTTTTCCCGCAAGATGCTTCACATAATTCGATTACTTCTTTGGGCTTCCAAGCCTTCGGACCGGTTACTGGAAAACTTTTGCGAATTGTTTGAGGACGCTTTAATGCAGCGACAGCGAAGCGTGCAACGTCTTGTGAATTCATATAGGCGACTTCAGAAGGAGTTTCACTAATCCAAACTGTTTGGGCCTCAAGTATTGGTATTGCAAACTGACCTATTACTCCTTGCATAAAGGCGACTCCTTGGAGGATTGTGTAATCGAAAGAGGAATCTTCTAGAAGCTTTTCAGTACAATATTTGATGTCCATTAAAGGCACTTCTCTGTGTTGTTTTGCATTAAGTAGTGACATGAAAATAACTCTTTTGATTCCAAGTCGGTCACAGGCTCTATAAAGATTTAACTTGCCATCCCAGTCAATTTCATAAGAACTTTTTGGATCGTCTGGACGTCCTGTGGCAGCATCTATGACTGCATCAATTTTCTCGAGAGAATAATCAAGGGAATCTGTATCAAGCAAATCACCTTTTGTTATCTCACAGCCCCATTCCTGTAGGAAAGCTGCTTTACGTGGGGTACGGACCATGCAGCGGACTTGGTGGCCTTCATCTATGGCAGCTTTAGCAATCTGCCTCCCAAGAGTTCCGGTTCCACCAACTACCAGAACCTGCATAGGGAATTTCATTTCTGGATGTGAGACTAGGCTAAAGTTTCAAAAAACGTGGGTTCAATTTTTTTGGAGCCTTAACAGAAGTGCTCCACCAGCAAGCCCTACAGGTATAAGTACCCAGAAAATTGCGGCGATGCCAAAGATTTCAGATGCCATTTTTCAGGAGTTAGATCAAATTTTTTCTGTTCTAAAGACACTTTAGCTGTATAGATATCCAGTAGTTGCTTGATGGAAGCATTTATACGGAATTGGCTTGAAGTGATGCCTCTTAAGAAGGTGCTGCAACGCATTCTCGTTGTGAGTTTTAACTTGAAGAGACGAACGGATCTGGTTGTTCGGGCAACTATGGCGTAATAAGTAATTCAGAAGTGGATCAGGTGAAAATCAGGTAGGCATTATCTCCTTGAAGCTTTTGATGGGCTTTAATATTTCCAGGAGATAGGAATATCTAAATCTTTTGATATTAGAAATAATTGAATTTCCTCGAAAAAAGCTTAATCGAGCTCTAATTCAGCTAAACCTTCTAGTGGTTTGTAGTTTGGGTTCAGTTCCCTTTGGATGTAATTCCCCTCCAGCCTTTTGATGAAGCCTGCCATAGGAATAGCTTGGATTGGGGTGACTCATATTTTTGGAATTGGGAAGGTCTTCGATGTCGTTGGAGATTGCTTGGACCAGATAAAGGCCCAGCAATTGTTTTTATTCATGGTTTTGGCGCTAGTAGCGCCCATTGGCGAAATAATTCAGCTTTTTTTGCGGCGGCTGGTTACCGCGTCTTTTCAATGGATTTGGTTGGCTTTGGAGAATCCGATCAGCCAGGAGCTAAAACATTTCGAAAACTTGACAATTTTATTTGGTCACAACAATTGATAGCTTTTCTTGAGCAAGTAGTTGAAGTTGGAAGTCTTGGCAAAGCAATCCTCATAGGAAATTCACTAGGAAGTCTTGTTGCTCTTACAGCACTTGTGCACAGGAAGGACCTTGTCGCAGCAGTGGTTGCATCACCTTTACCTGATCCTGCTTTCCTTCAGGCAAGATCTTCTTTTGGAATCCCTTTTATAAAAAAACTAAGAGATTTCTTGGTGAAAATTTTTTGTTGGCTTCTTCCTTTGGAGTTGATAGTACCTTTTATTGCTCGCACAAGAATTATCAAGAAGGCTCTTCAGAGTGCTTACTGTCGGTCTATAGAACTTGATTATGATTTGGTTCGCATTGTCACATTACCCGCTCTGAGATCTTCGGCTCCTAGGTCTCTTAGGGCTATGTGTATTGGGATGACAGTTCGACCAGTTTCTATTACCGCCCCTGAGTTACTTAAATGTTTAGGCAATTGTATTGATCGGGTTCCTATCCTTCTTTTATGGGGGTTGCAAGATCGGCTAGTACCAATCAAAATAGGGCAATTAATTGTCAAATTGTATCCTTGGATTAATTTGGCAGCAATTGAAAACACTGGTCATTGTCCTCATGATGAGTCCCCTAATGAATTTAATAAGTATGTGATGAACTGGTTGGAACTTAATTTAGATCGGGATAGGAAAGAATCATGAAACACACTCTTTCAGTGTTAGTTGAAGATGAGTCTGGAGCATTAAGTAGGATTTCAGGCCTTTTTGCTCGTAGAGGTTTTAATATCGATAGCCTGGCTGTTGGCCCTGCAGAAGCTCAAGGGCAATCGAGATTAACCATGGTTGTTGAAGGTGATGAAAATACTCTTCAACAAATGACCAAGCAGCTAGATAAGTTGGTAAATGTTCTTCAGGTTCTTGATTTGACTGGCTTGCCTGCTGTTGAGAGAGAGCTAATGCTATTAAAAGTATCTGCACCTTCCTCTAAGCGAAGCGTGATTTTAGATTTGGTTCAAGTATTTAGGGCGAAAGTAGTTGATGTTGCAGATGAAGCCTTAACACTAGAAGTTGTTGGAGATCCGGGGAAATTAGTTGCTCTTGAGAAGTTACTTAAGCCTTATGGAATACTCGAAATAGCTCGAACTGGAAAAGTTGCTCTTGAAAGAGCATCTGGAGTAAACACAGAATTATTAAAAGTATCGTCTACTGGAAGTCGATTCCCGGCCTAATTAGAAGCTTGGCTATATTACTTATTTGGAGATACTAGCCGTGTTTCTAGTATTACATCTCCTTGCTCTATTTTATCTAAAACATTTACTCCTTTTATTACCCGACCAAACACTGAGTAGCGACCATCAAGTTCTGGAAGATTTTTCAATCCGATATAAAATTGTGCACTCGCAGAGCCTAAAGATTCTGATCTTGCCATAGCTAGCGAACCTCTTTGATGACTTAGTTGTAGCTCAGTCAATTCACTTGGATTGGTTATAAGTTGATTGTACCTAGGACTCTCTTCTGTTTGGAGCTTTATCTCAAGCGGAATCAACCTCGCTTGACCTGTCGAAGGATCTATATAGCTCCCAGTTCCATATTGTGTTTTAGGAGTAGATATATCTTTTGAGATAGGATCACCTCCTTGTATCACAAATGGCTCTGGCGCTTTTATTACTCGATGAAAAATCGTATCTTCGTAAATACCTTTTTCAATTAAGTCTGCATAGTTTCCTGCAGTTAATGGTGAAGCATCACCATCAATTTCCAATGTGATTATTCCTTTATTAGTTGTCAGTTCAACGATTGCCTTCCCTTGGAGACAAGGGGATTCTATTGTTTGACAAGAGAATTTATCTCTTTGACTTTGGTTACTACTGCAACTTGCAAGTAATGGTATGAAGATTAATAAAGATAATAGAATATTTTTTATGCTGATAGTTTTTTTCTTATGTATATATTCTTTCATTTCTACAGTCCTTCTAGATTGACTTCAAGAAAGGCAGCAAGTTCAGCCCCTTCTTCTTCAAGTTGATCAAGAGGTAAAAGTTTTCCTCCTACTCCTGTTAATGGTAAATCGTTTCGCCCCTGAAGCCTTAAAGAGATTCGTCTACGAGGGTTAATTCCATCTCTTACGTCTAATTTCACTGCTTTTATATCTTTTAGTTTGACTTGTAAATTGATTTCTTTAAAGAACCCCTTACGTGTTACTGAAAGTAACCCTGAATCCTTATCAAAACAATTTCTTCCTGCTCCAAAATTCATTGCTACAAGAGTCCATTGATATATCGCTAGCAAAAAAGCAGCTATTCCATATAGTCCCATAATCAGTCCTTGGGGAATGAAAATCAGACTTGCGGGATGGCCAAGAGGTAAAAAGTCTCGTCCTTGATAACTGGATAAGGCAGCAAGCAGAAAGCCAATTCCACCAATACTGACCATTGAGCTCACAATAAAGTTTGTGCTCCTTCGGGACCCCTTAACTTCTTGCACTAATAGGGTTTTCTTCAACTGCTCTGCTTTAGAGCCCTCTTGATAATCGGCGGACATGAAAGCTCCAAATGAGTACCTATTTTGGCCCTATATAGCCAGAAAATGTGTAACGGAAAACCAATCCTAAAATCAACAAGCAATACAAGGGGTTTCAGGTCTTAGCAATTTTTGCCCAAATATCACGTTTTGATTGTTAAAGTCTTTCGGTATCCAAAAGCTCAGCACCGTTTCTCTTATGACGATCGCTGTTGGACGCGCACAGGATCGAGGATGGTTTGACGTTCTCGACGACTGGTTAAAGCGCGACCGCTTCGTTTTTGTTGGCTGGTCAGGCCTTCTTTTATTCCCTACAGCCTATTTAGCAATAGGCGGATGGTTCGTTGGAACCACATTTGTTACCTCTTGGTACACCCATGGAATAGCAAGCTCTTACTTAGAGGGAGCTAATTTCCTTACAGCAGCAGTAAGCACCCCTGGTGATGCTATGGGGCATAGCCTCATGTTGCTCTGGGGACCTGAGGCTCAGGGCGATTTTGTTCGTTGGTGTCAACTTGGTGGCCTCTGGAACTTTGTTGCATTACACGGCACTTTTTCTCTGATTGGCTTCATGTTGCGTCAGTTTGAGATTGCTCGTCTTCTTGGCCTTCGTCCCTATAACGCACTAGCTTTCTCAGCTCCGATTGCCGTTTTCCTTAGTGCTTTCCTTATTTACCCATTAGGACAGCACAGTTGGTTCTTTGCTCCTTCTTTCGGAGTAGCAGCAATTTTCCGCTTCATCCTGTTTATTCAGGGCTTTCATAATTGGACTCTTAACCCCTTCCATATGATGGGTGTTGCTGGAATCCTTGGAGGAGCACTTCTCTGTGCAATTCACGGAGCAACTGTTCAGAACACTCTCTATCAGGATTCAGATAAGAGCACAACATTCACTGGATTTGACCCTACACAAGAAGAAGAGACCTATTCAATGGTCACGGCTAATCGTTTCTGGAGTCAGATTTTCGGTATTGCTTTCTCCAACAAGCGTTTCCTCCACTTCTTCATGTTGTTAGTACCTGTAATGGGTATGTGGGCCCCTTCTATTGGAATAGTTGGACTTGCAGTCAACCTCAGGGCTTATGACTTTGTAAGCCAAGAGATTCGCGCTGCAGAAGACCCTGAGTTTGAAACCTTCTATACGAAGAATATTCTTCTAAATGAGGGCATGCGCGCTTGGATGGCTTCTGCTGACCAGCCACACGAAAACTTTGTATTCCCAGAGGAGGTACTGCCCCGTGGAAACGCCCTTTAATAACATACTTAAGGCTCCAGGACAGAGTTTTGAAGAGTCTGGGTATACCTGGTATGCAGGTAATGCTCGACTAATAAATCTCTCAGGGAAGCTTCTTGGTGCTCATATAGCTCACGCAGGACTAATGGTCTTCTGGGCTGGAGCAATGATGCTTTACGAGGTGAGTCATTTCACCTTTGACAAGCCTATGTGGGAACAAGGTTTGATCTGTATGCCTCACGTAGCCATGTTTGGTTATGGCATAGGTGCAGGTGGTGAAGTGACAGACATCTATCCCTTCTTTGCAGCAGGAGTTGTTCATTTAATAGCTTCTGCAGTGCTTGGTTTTGGTGGTGTTTGGCACTCTCTTGCTGGTCCTGAAAAGTTAGAAGAGGCTTTCCCCTTCTTCTCTACCGATTGGCGGGATAAGAATCAGATGACAACAATCCTCGGACGTCATTTATGCGTTCTTGGTTTGGGTTCTCTTCTTTTCTCTTTGAACTGGATGTTCTGGGGAGGTGCTTATGACACCTGGGCACCAGGTGGAGGAGAAGTTCATTTAATCAACCCAACTCTTGATCCAAAAGTCATTTTTGGCTATCTCTTCTCAACTCCTTGGGGAGGACATGGTTGGATGGTTGGAGTGAACTCTATGGAAGATATTGTTGGAGGTCATCTATGGCTAGCTTTACTTGAGTTACTTGGTGGTCACTTCCATATGCAAACCAAGCCATATGGCTGGGCACGTAGAGCTTTCATTTGGAATGGGGAAGCACTGCTCGCATATGCCTTGGGAGGTATTTGTGTCGCAAGTTTTGTTGCATCAACATTTGTTTGGTTTAACAACACTGCATATCCTTCTGAGTTTTATGGACCTACAAACGCGGAAGCATCTCAGGCTCAAAGTTTCACTTTCTTAGTTCGAGACCAAAGAATTGGAGCCAAGATTGGCTCTGAGATGGGTCCAACTGGATTAGGTAAATACCTTATGAGATCTCCAACAGGAGAGATCATTTTTGGTGGTGAGACTATGCGATTTTGGGATTTCCGTGGACCATGGTTGGAGCCTTTAAGGGGTCCTAATGGTTTGAGTTTGGATAAACTCCAGAATGATATTCAGCCATGGCAAGTTCGCCGTGCAGCTGAGTACATGACTCATGCTCCCAACGCATCCATTAACTCTGTTGGTGGAATTATTACTGAGCCAAATGCAGTTAACTTTGTTAATTTGCGCCAATGGCTTGCAGCCGCTCAGTTCTTCCTAGGCTGGTTTACCTTTATAGGTCACCTCTGGCATGCAGGTAGAGCTCGTGCAGCAGCAGCTGGCTTTGAAAAAGGCATTGATCGTAAGAATGAGCCTGTTTATGCAATGCCTGATCTAGATTAATTTGATCTAAATCAACTTTTCTTATTAACCTCATCTTGAAAAAGATGAGGTTTTTTTTTGATAATTTTTTTAGTATCACTACTCCTATAAAGCTATAAAGATTTTCAATCCCCTTTATTTAAAATAATAATTAATAGAAATGCATTTCAGGCCATATTAATTTCGTGTATTCTCCCAAGAACTAGATAAAACACTTCTTAACCAAGGTAAACTAAGGCCAATAATATTGCTATAGCAACCATTTATTTTTTCAATAAATATACTGGCTTTCCCTTCCAGGGCAAACCCTCCTGCACATTCCAAAGGCTCTCCTGTAGCTACATATTCTTCTATCTCTGATTTGCTTAGCTTTGAAAAACTTATTTGTGTTGATATTACTTTTTGAATTGGATTGTTAAATTCTAAATACCCTATATCTTTTGAAGATTCTTTTCTAAGTAATAAGCAATGTCCTGTATGCAGTTGACCAGTTTTTGCAGACATTCTTGTCCACCTTAGGATTGCATCTTTTTTGCTTTTAGGCTTGCCAAAAACTTCTCCTTCAAATTCAAAAATCGAGTCGCATCCAAGTACTGCATTGATTTGACTATAATCAGGTACATCTATTTTATTTTTTAGAAGTCTTTTCGCAACTGCTTGTGCTTTTGCTAAGGAAAGAGCTTTTACTAGTTGCTTGGGCTCTGACTGGTGAAAATTTTCTTCATCAACACCACTAATGATTACAGTATGATGGATGTCTACCTGCTTAAGCAAGTTACGACGAGCAGAAGATGCAGAGGCAAGTATTAGCAATTTTTTTCCTTTAGTTTATTACTGCTTTTTGTTAGGCTTTAATTTTTTGTTGAGAATGAAAAACTATTGAATTTTAGTCAGTGATGAATTCAATTGAGCGTCGAATCCAAGAAAGAGCAGTCCAAACACTTCGATGTCTACCTTTTAATGACAAATTTTATTTGGATTGTAAATCAGAAGGGCTTAGTGCAGGAAAGACTTTTCAGGAAAAAACTGATTACTGTGCTATTGGTTTAAATTGGTTTAAAGGTATTAATGATGTTGAAGCAGCTTTTCTTTGGCTTATAAAAGTTGGTGTACTTAGAAGAGAAGTCGATGGACAAGGGCTTACTTCAAGTATTCGATTAACCCCGTTAGGGAGAGAAATTTTGGAGAAGAGATCAGAATTATTTTCCAAACAGGCTACTATCTTTGAAAGGATTCAATTTTGGCTTTATCGCAATTTACGGCTGCGATGAGTTCTAATTCAAAGCCAGCACCATTGATGGTTCTTGGAACCTCAAGTGGAGCAGGGAAATCATTGATGACTGCAGCACTTTGTCGAGTTCTTCTTCGTAAAGGTGAAATTCCATTGCCCTTTAAGGGGCAAAATATGAGTAATAACGCCTGGGTGGATGAACATGGCGGAGAGATGGCTTATTCACAGGCTCTTCAAGCATGGGCTTCAGGAATTGAACCTCATTCCAATATGAATCCTGTATTACTCAAGCCAAAAGGTGATTGTACAAGTGAAGTTATTCATCTTGGTAAAAAAGTTGGTATCGCAATGGCTGAAACTTATTATCAAGAATGGTTTAGCTCTGGTTGGGCGGCTATTTGTAAAGGTTTAAATAGTCTTAGGGAATCTTATAAACAAGGAAGACTTGTATTAGAGGGGGCAGGCAGTCCTGCAGAGGTAAATCTTCAACATCGAGATCTAACTAATTTGAGGTTAGCCAAGTTTTTAAAGGCAAAGTGTATTCTGGTTGCTGATATTGAGCGTGGAGGTGTCTTTGCTCAATTGATAGGGACTTTGGCATTGATGTCTCCAGTTGAACGTAAGTTGATTAAAGGTCTTTTGATTAATCGATTCAGAGGGCGGAGTCAATTATTTGACGATGGCCGTCATTGGCTTGAACAAAATACTGGTATTCCTGTTTTGGGAGTTATGCCGTTTATAAATGAGGCTTTTCCTCCAGAAGACTCCTTGGATCTACTTCAGCGAAAAGCAAAAAAAAACAATGCTGACATTGAAATAGCTGTTATAAAATTTTTATCAATAAGTAACTTTTCAGATTTAGATCCTCTTGAAGCAGAGCCTTCTGTCAATTTGCGTTGGGTAGAACCAGGTGAATGTTTAGGAAACCCCGATGTCGTTATCCTTCCAGGGAGTAAACAGACGATTAGAGATCTACAAAAACTAAAATGCACAGGTTTGGATAATCAATTAAAGGATTTTGCGGAAAATGGTGGGGATATTTTTGGAATTTGTGGTGGGATGCAAATACTTGGTTCAAGCTTAGAAGATCCATATGGTAATGAAGATTTAGAACAACCAAATATGATGAAATATTTTTCTGGGTTAGATTTACTTCCAATACATACTGTATTTGAAAATAAAAAAATCTTGGCTAGACGTCATTTAGATTCACTTTGGCCTTCTAAGACTGAAGTATTAGGATTTGAGGTCCATTATGGGCACAGTAAAATCCTAACAAATAGCAAAATAAAATTAGAACCAATGATGGAAGACTCTGATTTGGGTTGGGTGAATAAAATTGGAGAATTAAATAATATTGCCGGTACTTATTTACATGGCATTTTTGATAATGGAGCCTGGAGAAGACTTTGGCTAAATCAAATCAGGAGAAAAAAAGGACTACAGGACTTACCTCTAAATCAATCACATCATTCTAAAAAAAGAGAATCCCTAATAGATCTACTTGCGGATCACTTTGAGGAGCATATTGCTATTAACCCTTTACTTTTAGAATGAAAAAAAAGCTTATTGAGATTGAATGGCCTAATGGCAATTGCACTTTGGCAGAGCCAGGAATAGATTGGCTTCTGATTGCAGAAAAGGCAGGAGTTGAAATTCCAACAGGTTGCCTTAGTGGAAGTTGTGGGGCGTGTGAGATTGAAGTTAATGGAAAGATTGTGAGAGCTTGTATTACAAAAATACCTTTTGAAAAATCTGGTAAAATTAAGGTTGATTTCTCTTCAGATCCATATTGGTAGTATTAATATACTTCTAGTCATATAGTGTTTAAGAATCAAAATTCACATAGAAATTAAATTCCTTGTAAAAGATAGTAAAGGTATGGCTAGAAATAACGATGCTGTAAAACCTAAAATCACAAATAGTCTTACCTGACCTTTCTTCCCATATCTAGAAAAATAAGTATAAATCATGTATATAATAAGTAAGGTGCACAATACTGATTCAGATATGGCACTGAACTTGTCAATGATGAAATTAATACTAAACTCAAAGTTTGCTATTTTATAAATAAAAGATAAATCATTAATAGTATTCAAGCCCAACTCCTGATAGAGTATTAAATAACTTATTGCCGTTGAGATCCCAACAGAACTAATGGTTATAAAAGAAACGGGCTTAGTTAGCCTATTCATTGTCCTATTAAAACTTATCAGTAGAGACGCGAGGGTTAGAGCTCCAAGAAAGGGTATGACTGGAATTAACCAGAACAATTCCAAAGGTGCTGGCATTAATTTACCCAGACTATGATGTTATATGTGAGCTCCGTTAGGGGCTCGATATTCTATATTATGACAAGTAATTGAAGAAATTTCAATAGTCAAAAAGGGGTTTCGCAACAATTGAAGAGATGAATTTGGATGTATTTTTAATAGATAACTTTTTATCGGTTGGTGAATTGGATTGAAAACATGAAAGCGATTATAAATACAATAGGCTTGTCAGAATGGAAATCATTATCCATGAAAGAAAAATATATTAAAGGCAAAAGATTGCTTTAGTTACGTATTGCAGTTAAAATGATATTTATTCATCTTTCAACCAAAAACCTTTTAATTTAAATTAGCACAACCACCGATGAGGACTCTATTCGTTATTTTCATCATAGTTCTTCTTTGCTCTCTATTAGGTTATAGATTGAATGAGCTTGAATTGAAGCACTATTCTCGTAAACCTAAGAAGCTAGTAAAGAAACTTAGAAATAATGTCAAGAGGATACGCTCAAAATAGTTCTAATTTGATTATTAAAATTAATTTCATCCTATAATTATGTTTATGCACAGACATAGTATATCAATTATGAAAATAATAGGAGATTTTGATATAACCTTTAGTCTCAAGATCTACTCAAATGAATAAAGACTCATTTCCTGGAAATAGCAAGACTCAATCTGAAGAAAAGAAATCATCAGTTGAAATGATTTCGGACCTAAATTCTTTAGATCCATCTTCAGCCTCTTCGCAACCCAATTCGGCTAGATGGATTAACAATAAAGGTGAGGAGGTTGATCAGGTGTTTGGATTTAATGAAAACGCAGAATTAGTTAATGGTCGAGCAGCAATGTTTGGTTTCCTAATGCTTGTTTTAACAGAATTTGCTTTTGGGGGTTTGCCTGTTACAAGGACAATATTTGGCTTGGGATGAAAAACAATTTTTTTTATTTAATACTAATTTTGCAGCTCAATTCTTAGCTTAATATTGGTTAATAGTTTTTGGGGTAAGTTTTTAATGGAAGTTCCAGCCAGACATTGCTTAAAAAGACCTTTATTGGATGTATTTCAATTTGAAGATGCATTGGCAAAGTCAAATCTTAATGATATCGAAATTAGTATAATAAGTTATATTAGGTACGTTGGAACTTTTACACAACCTACTCTTACTCAAGCGCTTAAACTTGATTCAAAGCCACCAGCATTGTCATTATTATGCGCATCATGTCGTAAAATAGGTGAGCATATTCCTGAACATTTTGAGAAGGTCAGAGTTTGGTCAGAAAAAAATAGTTTTGATGGTGTTCGTTGGGATGGAGATCTTATTTGTAGTACAACATGGAATGTTGATGGCGAGCGCTTAGTCCCCGAAGTTGGCACAACTCAATTTCATAATTTTGCCGTGCATAAAGAGCTCTTTCAGGGCTTAGATTATTAGTTATAGTTGTAACTGCTATTTTAGTCTCATCATTAAGAAACAAATATACTGCTTTACAATAGATTAAGTAACCATCATAATAATTTATTGAAATATTTTTTTCTAATGAGAAAACAGTTGATAGGGTTTGCTTATGTCTCTATTTGGGTCGTCATTTGGGGGACTATAGGATCACTTATTGATTACCCACTCTTACAGTCAAATATATATTTACCCGGATCAATAGGGCAAATTACTACATTTGCTTTAACTGCTTGCTTTAGTATAGTATTAGCTGTTTTGATTTTCCCTACGCTGAATAGTAAGTTAAATGAATAACTAATAGTATAAGAACAATTGTCAAATACTTGATTTTCAGTACCTGAATCTTTTTAGAACTATTGCAGGCTCTGACATTTCTCCTTTTTTGAACAGAAGCCATTGCCTAGTTTCTAAATCATGATCACATCCATAAGTTGCACTTTCTCCATACTCACGCCATTTGATGGAATGACAGGCTTGATCTGCTTCAAATGCTGACCAGTATCTATTGATAAAGTAGAAATATCCAGCAGAAATAATGATTAATGTAAATATGCTAATCACAATTTTCATTTGATCTTGGCAATTTTGTATAAATCAATTATATCTTATTACCATTAGATATAATTGATATGTAGTTTTTGATTGGATACCAATATAATAATTAAATGTTCATATTAGTTTTGCTCTTTATTTTTGTAATCTACATTACACGCAAGATCACATTCCGTAAGCTCAGAGGATGACAATTTATCAAGTATTCTCGCCATATCTATTGCTGATAACTCTCCATCTGATCCCCACTTTAGAGTTGTTTTAGGATGGGCTGTTAGATTTTCATCGTTATTAGGATCATGGTGTTTAGAGTTCATGAATTACCTTTTATATAATTCTTTTGTATTTAATACTATATCATTCAAAAAATCGCGAGGATTTGCCTAATCTTTACTGTTGTTTTGTTACTATCATGTGTTGGCTTTAATTAATGCTTATTTGTTTAGGTATTAACTACAGTATAAACTGTTTTTTTGTTTGATCGGATTAGGCGTCAAATGATTCTATAATAACGTTTGATAAATACAACGTGAATGACCTTCCCTTTGACTACAGCTGTGGCTTTTGGAGAGCTTGACCTCTCAATTCAAACAGTATTGGGACTATTATTTCTTACAATTAGTATTTTTGCGGCAGTCGCAATAAGCTCAATTACTTTATTTAAGGAATTGACTAAAGATAATTGACCAAGTCAACTAATCTCAATATAATAAACCTTGCTTTAATATTATGAATACTAATCCCAGGTGACTTCAGGTTAAATGAAATTTAGATTTTATCGCCTGAGATCTTTCAATAAATTAATAGCTTATAAGCGACATATAATAACATATTAGATAAAAGCTTCTCTAACTTTTAATATCTAATCTGCTTTACTTGAGAACTTATCTGATATCATGCTTTAAATCATTATACTTTTAATCACAAATAGGAATGAAATATTTATATAAATAATTCATTGATTGTTTCGAGGTGATATAGTTACTAATTATTTTATAAGATTAATTTACTCTCATACGTATATCTTTTCACCTAAATTATCTTTCCTGAAAACTTCTCCCTCCTTTTCCATGAAAAACATTTCTCCGTTTAGTTTAGAACGTCCATACTTATTCAGTCTTGTTTTGTGAATGTCAGCTTTTTCCCTTAATAGAGACTCATTGTCCCATGTGCTTATGTGAATATCTTTATCGGGATCACTCATTAGCAAATCTGAGATCCCATGCTTAAAGCGAGAGTTGAATTTATGCTTAGGCGTAAATTTCCGTCCAAATTTACTGATCAAGAATAAATGATTATTTTTTCTATTTAGTTTCTTACTCGCAATCAATATATATGATATTATCACTATAAGAATGCTGATAATACATATTATTTTTCCCATTAAAACCTAGCCAAATAAATATTTAATATCATATCAGGTTTTGCCTATAAAATTAACGCCCAAGCTTCAAATTGCTAACAATCGTAGGGATACCTTTTTGATGACTATACGCTTGGCCAGTTATCGCTAATGAAGTAGCTCTTGTTATAAGAGTATTTATTTTACATATAATTAAAATAAATACTCTGAATATACTTATCCTAAATATTATCTTGATTTCATTATTATTTCGAAGTCAAATCCTAAATTATTTCTAAGCTTGATTGTCTCTTTCTTGAATAATCCTTTTCTTAAAGATAAAATTAAGGTAATTATAGACTCTAAAAGAAGTATCGCCATTATTAAATAAGAGAATATTAGTTTAGATGAAAGAGTTTCCTCTTTGCTTTGTTGGAAATTTTCCATTTTACTCACTTTACTAGGCATAGATTTCTTGATTTTGTTAGTTATAGGGTCCAAAATGGGTACAACACTCTGCACCACACTGCGCGCCTAGGTTAATTGAATTTTGAAAGGACCAACCTGCTGACAGACCAGCAGTTACTCCAGCAGCAAAACTATCACCACAGCCATATGAATCAATGATTGGCTTGTTTATTTTAACCGCATTATATCTTCCTCCAGGCCATGCCATGCCACCGTGCTCTCCCTCGGTGGCAATTCTTAGGGCTGGTAGAGGAGTTATTTCTTCACTAATCAGTTTCTCATCTGGATCAAGTCCACTTCCAATAAAAGCATCAATCTTGATACGAGCTTCTTCAAGAGTTTTTAACTTTATTCGAGGTGTTGTAACCAATACGGCTGATTCTCTGCATTTTTTAAGTGTAAGTGAATTTGTAGCTGTTATATAGACCCCGTCAAAAGTTGAGAGAGTGTCCCAGGGAAGCCTGTCTTTAATTGTTGGTTGTAGTCTTTCGCCTATTACTGTAATAGCTCTATCTCCTTTTTGATCAGTCATACTTATTCCTTTCCTTGTTTTTTTTTCTCGCCATCCTACATGTAATTTTAGCCCCATTTTTTCTAAGCGTTCATAGCTTTTTTCACCTGTAGAATCTCTTCCGAGTGCTGTGAAGAAATGCACATCATTATTAACTAATCTACTTAATTGAACTGCGGCCACTGCGCCTCCACCAGCCGGTTCTTCTAAGCCTATTTTTGCATGTGAAATATTGCCTGCAATTGGTAGCTTGTCTACTGATAGGAATGTAACCCATTCAACATGACCTATGACAGCAAGTTTTAGCCCCTTAAGCGATGGCTCTTCATCCCACGAGAAGAATTTCATTACTTAGTAGTGACTTGGCGTCAATTATGATTAGACTTTAATCCTATACCTATAGGAGTTGTATGATTAGGATTGTTTTAAACTTGCCTTATATATTTCTAACAAGACCTGATTTATAGCAATATACCTTCTTTATTTGATAATTGATTTGTTTATTTCTTTCATTATGGAATCCAGTTTTATCCTATCAATAATCTATCTTCTGTTCGCTATAGCAGGAGCGGTTTTTCCAACTCTCGCAAATATTGATTTCATGGTTCAATATGGACCATCCTTTGACATTCAGAAGTTTATTCAACTTGCAAATATTAATCCGGCTGCTCAATCCTTATCAAGAGATTTAATTGTTGGGGCTGGGGCTATGACTGTTTGGATTATTGTAGAATCAATTCGTCTAAGAATGAAGCATTTATGGGTCATTCTTCTAGGTACTTTTTTGGTATCTTTTGCGTTTGCCGCTCCTCTATTCCTTTTTTTGAGAGAACGAAGGCTGATAGAATTGGATAATACTGTATCTTAATATATTATTATATATTTTGAGCCATGCTCAATTCAAGTGGAGATTTTTAAGTTCTTATAAGTCAAGTAGAGAGCCTATCTGTTGATAATCTATTTTTCTAATCTATGCTTCTTTAATAGTATTTATTAAGGATAAAGCACCAAAACAAAAAATACTCATTAGTATCCATAATATGACTGCATGATCATAATTATCCATGATTTGCCCCGCCATAAGTGGAGCAATAAAAGCACTAATTGCAAAACATTGTGAATACATTGCCATTGCTAAACCCGTATTTTTTTTTGGTACTTGTCTTATTACTGCTTCAGTTGATGTGGGAAGAAAAGCAGCTAGACCAATTGAAAATGGAATTTGTGCTGCTAGAACAATTAATGATCCTAATCTCCAAAAGGCTGAACAGCCAAGAAGAAAACAGCCTGCGCTAAAGCTAATAAAACTTATTTTTAGACTAAATTTTATATTGTGGTGAGAAAGCCATTTACCTATAGGCCATTGCAAAAGAACAAGCAAAATAAGTTGTGTGGAAATTATGCCGCTGCTCAAGCTTTCTTTTATGGGAGGCCTATTCAGTCCTCCATTCACTAGATCCAATGGTAATGCACTTTGTAACAGTGTGAGAATACCAGTTGCTAATAAGCTCAATACAAGAACAGGAATTAGTTTTGTTATCCATTTCAAGTCGACAAATATATTGCTGCTTAGATTTCTATTTTTATTTTTTGTTTCATTTGATAATTCTTTGTTGTTTCTTGTTTTTTTAGGTGCCTTTATTAATAGATAAATTAGAAGACACATACATGTTATATCGATTAAATAAACCGTCCTTATGATCCCTGAAAATGCTGCTAATACCCCTAATAGTGATCCAAGACTTATCCCTAGCGCATCTGCACTTCTAGCAAAGGCGAAACCTTTGCGAAGCGAAAAATCCCTGCAACTAATTGGTATAGCTAATTCTATTGCAGGCCAATAAAAACCAGTTGCTAAACCAATTAACAACTCGCCTTTTATAAATGAGTTGTATCCCTTTGCGTTGATAAGGAATATATCAGCGATTATGGCGATTAATGCTGTAAACCTAATAGGCCATGCAAAACTTGTTCCCCTATCAAGTAATTTCCCGCTAATAAGGCGGGCAATTGTTCCTGCTATTGCTGAAATAGATAATCCGCTACCTATCTGTGTTGCAGAAAGTCCAATTTGGTTGAATATCAAAGGTGTTAGATATATGACACCTCCAGCTCCTATAGATGCCAAAAGTCGCATTTTTGTGACTATGCGCAGTCCTGAGGGAAACTGGTTCCACCAATTAATCGGATTTAGCGTTGCTTTTAGGACGCTCAATATTGAAGAAGGTTTTGATTGGGCTCTTCAGCAGTCTGATCTTTATGCCAATTGGGCATATGCCTTCCAAGGGGGCTGAAAGACTAGAAGTTCAGTTCGAAGATATGTCTATTGCCATATCCATTAAGGAATTGGCGGCTTGGGGACGATCGAAAGGTTCATATTCTTCCGAATTGTCGTCTTGGTTGAATTTGCTTGAAGTTGAAAGCAGGGCTGGGTTAGTCAAGCTTCTTCAGGCTCCTCTTCTAAAGGATAGAAGCATGGCTAGGCAAATGTTGCGAAGTTGGGTTGGCATACAATTGCTTGATGAGATTAGTGATTTAGTTCGACTTGATGAAGACAGCAGCGGAAATTTAGTAATAAATACTCTTGAGTCTCTTTTGGAGAATCAGTCTCAAGTAACCACCTTGGACTTGTTGGAAGCTCTTCCAGCTAAAAGCATCCGTTTAGATTTAGATGCGTTGTTGGAACTTGCAAGTAGATGGCGCATTGAATTGCAAAATCAGCAACAACTTCTATTGGCTTTGAGTCGCCTGCCTTCGAAAAGAATCGATGAGCAATTTAAAGAAAGTGAATCTTCGCAAGAGAAGCTCGAAGAACCTTCTTATCAACGAAAAGTCCTTCGAGTTGAGCATCGGAGAGAGCATTTGGATCTTGAATTGTGGAGCCCTTCCCCTTTTGCTGGAATCAAAGAAAACTGGATCGTATTAATGCCTGGGTTGGGAGGGAGCCAGGAGCATTTCCGATGGCTTGCTCGTAGTCTTAGCAGAGATGGCTGGATTGTATTGCTCCTTGAGCATCCAGGAAGTGATGCTCAAGCGGTACAAGCTTTATTAAATGGTTTACGACCAGTACCTGGTGCAGAGGTCTTGCCAGATCGGTTGGCTGATCTGCGTGCAGTACTTACTGCTAGAGAAAGGGGGACTTTGGCAATACCTCAGAAACGTGTAGTCCTTATAGGCCATTCATTAGGTGCTTTGACAGCTTTGTTGGCTTCTGGTGCAGTGCCAGAACAAGGACTAGCCAAGAGATGTGAAAAGGCTTTGGATGATCTTTCTCTAACTAATCTTTCAAAACTTTTGCAGTGTCAGCTTGTTGATGTGCAATTACCAGAACAAAAAACAATTCCTCAAATTGACGCGGTAGTTGCTATTAATAGTTTTGGAAGCTTGTTGTGGCCTACTCGAGATAATGGGGACATCCCTTTTCCAGTTCTTCTTACAGGAGGTACGTTTGATTTGATAACTCCTCCGATGAGTGAACAATTAGAACTTTTACTTGCTATTACAAGTAATTCCAAGAGTCGAACTTTACTTATAGAAGGTGCTAGTCACTTTTCTCCTGTGCGGGTTGAAGGTCAAGTGGCGCAGGAGAAGGGAGATGACTTATTTCAATTAGGTGAATCAATTGTTGGAGTTCAGCCATTGGTGGTGCAGGGATTGCTTGCTTTTGAAATAAGAAATTTCTTGGAAAAACTTAATTCAACTGAAGATCTCGGGACTTCTGTTCATAAACAAAAAGGTGATTTTCGGTTACATATTTTTAATCGTAATGCGGTGAAAAAACTTCTTAGGAATTAATAACTTACACGTGGATCAATTGAAGCAACTAATAGATCTGTTATAACACTTACAAATACTACTAAAGTTGCAATCACAACAACAATACCTTGAACAACTGGGTAATCCCGTTGGCTTATTGCCTCTTGAAGTCTTAGTGCTATTCCAGGCCAGGAAAAAGTCACTTCAATTAATAGTGCTCCTCCAACAAGCGAAGCAATTGTTATCCCGGCAATAGTGAGTACAGGTAATAATGAATTTGGTAAGGCATGAACAGCAATGATTTGTGATTCCTTTATGCCACGACTTCTGGCTGCTTGAATATGATCAGTTTGAAGTACACGTTCAAGGTTAATTCTTAGTGCTCGACTAAAAATCCCACTTAATAATATTGCAAGTGTGCTTGCTGGTAAAACAAGGTGTCTAATTGTTCCTTGTAGTGCTATCCAGTTTCTGTTTATGACGCAATCCAATATGAGAAATCCACTTCCTTCTGGTTGGATCAAGCTAGGTGGAAATCTACCTCCAACAGGTAACCATCCAAGAAGTACAGCAAAAAGAAGTTGCATTAACATTGCGGCCCAAAATGGTGGGAGTGCGTAAGTGCTTATTCCGTAAATACGACCAGCAAGATCAATATTGCTTTCTGGACTTTTGATTCCTGTAAAGCCAACCAAAAGACCTAATGAAATAGCTAAAATTAGTGCCGTAATACTTAACTCTAGGCTCGCGGGAAGAGATCTCGTGATTATGTCTCTTACAGGTTCCTGATTAACAAGAGCCTCCCCTAGATCACCACGGGCTAATCCAATTATAAAATTGGAATATTGTTGCCATACTGATAGATCTAATCCCAGTTTTACTCGTAGAGCTTCTCTCGCGATTTCATTGGCACGATTTCCGAGGATTGCATCAACAGGATCGCCTGGAGCGACTCTTAGAAGAATAAAAACTAAACTTGCAATTAGCCATAGCATCAAGGGTGCTAGTGCTAATCGAATTGCGCAATATCGAATGAGTGCTCTTTTCCTTCCCATTAATTAAGCTTTCTGAGGTGATCTAAAAGGAGTTGCCCGCTTCCATCGAATTGAGGTTTGCTGATGTGATTTTGGGACCAGGCTCTAGGCTCATCAAGCCAGATGGGAAGATAAGCCCCTCCATCAACTGCACGATTTTCAATTTGTTGGTAGGTATTCATGCGTGCTTGGCCAGTTAGTAGATCTGATCGTTTAAGAGCTTTTTCTATCCAATTAGAGGACCAGAAGCTACCGCTAGCTGCTGCTTCACCTTCCTCACAATGCGTGTTAGTAATTTTTGAACAGCTTAGAAGAGGTACTAAGTAAGCTTCAGGATCAGGGTAAGCACCGCGCCAATCGAGCATTACAACCTGGAAAGCACCCTCTCCAAGTTGTCGATAGATTGTTGTTGATTCAATTCCATTTAATCTTAAATTCATGCAATCATGGAGATCACGTTTGATTTGTGATTGCCATGTAAGTGCTAATAATTTATCGGCTGGAACATTTGATCTAAATGTGAAAGACAAAGAAAGTTTTTGATTATTGCAATAGCCCGCTTTCTTCATTAGATCTCTAGCTTTCTTTGGATTGTATTTTGGCCAGAGAGTGTTGGCTCTTTTATTTAAGCTAGAAGGTACTAATGATCTTAATGATTTTCTCAATCCAAAACTAACTCTTTGGGTTATTAGCTTTCGATCAATTGTATATAAAAGAGCTTTGCGTAGATTAGAGTTATTTAATGGAGGAGTTTTAGTATTAAAAGTGATGTATCCAATCTCTAAAGCCGAGCCTTTACCTTCCTTTAATTTTCCTTGTGTGGTCATTATTTTTAGGGATCTACGATGATCTTCATCTAATGAAGTAGATAGGAGGACATCAATTTCACCAGTTCGTAATGCTGAAAAAAGAGCAGTTGAATTACTTAGATGGATGAAATCGATGCCTTGATTACTGGCTGGTGTACCCCAATAACCTTCAAATGGCTCTAGTTTTTGGTGTTGAGAACTGAAATTTGTTAGCTTATAGGGACCAGTTCCTACAAATTTATTATTAAGGAATTTATTCTTATAATTTGAATATGAAGTAGGTGATATTGGAGTTATATTGATTGATGTTAAAAGGTTTAAAATTGAAGTAGATGGTCTTGTTAGGGTTAGCTGCAATAAGAATTTATTTGGTGTCTCTATAGCAGCAATCCTTCCATTAAGAATATAATTAAGTGTCCCAATCCTTATGAATCTTTTCAAACTAAATGCCATGGCTTCAGCATCAAAGGAGGAGCCATCGTGGAAAAGAACATTTTTGCGAATGGGTATTAATACAGTTAAGCCATCCTCTGAGATTTTTGGAGGTCCACTCGCTAACTTTGGCTGAAGAGTTCCTTTTAAATCAAGTTTGTATAAGGGATCGCCAAGGGAGCTGATTAGTTGTAGAGCGTGAAAAGTACTTGCTTGTGCAGGATCAAGGGATGTAATCTTTCCTGCTCCGGCAACAATTATACGAGAGCTATTCCTGTTGGGTTTACATGAATTTTGAGCCAATATAATTGTAAGACTTATTATTAGAAGAAAGGACTTTAGAATCTTTTCTTTTATTTTCTTTGTTAGTATGAAATTATTCAAAAACCAATTTTATATGTAGAGTTTATCCAATAATTTAATGAATTTTTGAAATCAAGTTCTTAGGGAGACCTGTTGTGTTGAGATCTCAAATACAGGAGAACCGTTAGGGAGAAGTGGCCATCTTCTGACCCAGCATTTCTTGTGTTCATCATCGACTCCTATGACTTGGAATAGATCCTCACTACTTTGGAGTTGAACACAGTCGCCCTGATGGAGATCGATGGTCATGATCTTTTTGGACTCTTTTAATGCAAAGAGATTGTCTTCATATATAAAAGCGCTTGGGATGAATAAATAGGAATTAAGTCAGGGTCTTTAGATTTTTTGACAAGACTTTTAGTACTCTGAATTGTTTTAAGCATATCTTGGGCTAGGAATAGTGACCTTATAGGCATCCCATATGGGCACTAACTGCTTTGATCTCCGATAATGCTTGGATTTCTTCAAGAGAGTTTTTGATTTTCCCTTGATTGACAGTATGAGTAATAACAACTATTTCTGCACCAGTTTTTGATGTATCAAATTGGATAATTGATTCAATGGAAACTCCATGGTTACCGAAAATAGTTCCAATTTTTCCAATTACTCCAGGTGAGTCTTGAGCTTTGAAACGGACGTAATTGCGCTTGACAATTGCATGTGGATCAACTAATTGACATTCCCTCCAGCTACTCGCAGCAAGTAATGGATCAAGAGCTCTAGGTGAAGATCCGAGCTTATTGATCCCGGCAATATTCAGAATGTCTGCAACCACTGCTGAGGCAGTGGGACCTGCACCTGCACCAGGGCCATAGAACATAACTTCTCCAATTGGATCGCCTTCAACAAGAATGGCATTATTGACTCCATGAACTCCTGCTAAGGGGTGCTCGTTTGGCACTAAAGTTGGTTGGACCCAGGCAGCTATGGGGAGTGTTGTCTTGATCCGATTGTCTTTTAAAACACGCTCTGCAACTGCCAGTAGTTTTACTTCGTATCCAAGTTGCGAGGCATAACCCACATCACGATTATCAATGTCTGATATCCCTTGAATTGGAATATCAGAGCGTTCTATAGACCCACCAAATGCAAGTCCACTCAGAATGGCGATTTTGTCAGCAGCATCTAAACCATCTACATCTGCTGCGGGATCTGACTCTGCATATCCAAGCGCTTGGGCCTCTTTAAGTACTTGTTCGTAGCGCATACCTTCTTTTGCCATTTTTGTGAGAATGTAGTTTGTTGTCCCATTGATGATTCCGGTTACCTTTTGTATTTGATTACCTCCCAGTGATTGCTTCAGAGGCTCAATAATTGGTATCCCACCACCTACAGCCGCTTCAATTAATACATAAACACCTGCCGAATTAGCTGCTGCAGCAATCTCTTTCCCATGTCGAGCTATAACAGCTTTGTTTGCCGTAACGACTGATTTACCTGCTGAGATTGCTTTCATGATTAGGGTTCTTGCTGGCTCAATCCCCCCCATGACTTCGACCACTATTTGAACAGCAGGGTTGTCTATGACCACTTGCGGGTTAGTAGTGGTGATTGATGAAGGAACTTCAACCTTCCTTGGACGCTCAAGATCCCTAACTGCAATGCTTACTAATTCAAGTTCTGAGACTAAAGGATGTCTTCCTTCGCTGTTCATGAGGATATTGGCCACCCCACTTCCAACTGTTCCAAGACCAAGTAGGCCTATTCCAATTTTTTGGCCCATGATTTTCTTCTCCTATAGCTTGAGTGCTTTAGCCAGACTCTATTTAAATGCTCAGAGCTTCATTGTTAATGAATCTATGGGCTTGGGCCTTCATGCAAAGAAGTATGTTCATAAATCCGTTGGCTCTTGATGCAGTAAGACTGGTATGAAGTCCAGTTGCAGTAATGAAATTTGGATTTATATCTATAATTTCTTTAGGAGTAAGGTTATCAAGACCTTGAATAAGTAATGCGAGTAGTCCTTTAGTAATTAGTGCATCAGAGTAACCTTGCCAATGGATAGTTCCTGTGCTTTTATCATGCTCACCAAGAACATAGACTTGCGAAACGCAACCCTTTACTTTGATATTATCTTTCATCAAATCTTTAGACATTACGGGTAATTTTTTGGCGAGCCAAAGCACGTACTCGTAACGCCTTCGTGGATCAGAGGTGTTTTTTAATCGATCAACCATTATATTTAGTTTTTCACTGCCAAAATTTTCTGTTGAAGTGATTGAAGTGGTTTCGGTCATTTCATTTACAGATTTTTGGTTAAGATGGGAGTAGTGACTAAATTTAGTTGTTCCAATTTACTATTGTGACCTTGATCAGAAAAATGTCATATTAAATTCAAATAAGATGTCAACGTATACTAATATAACTTCTATTATGTCTTTAGGATTCTCTCTGAAACTTTATCTTGGATTTACTGTTATAAATTGATTCTAATTTTTTGGTCTCATAATAGTTTGCTTTTTAGGCCTTCTTCACTTATCCATCCATCAAATGGAATATCCCATTTTTCTTTTGGCAAAGGTTTTTGTGATACACAGGCTTGAGGAATTACAAGAAAAGATGGGATTGAACGCCATTTGTAATTCGTTCTTAGACGATCAAAAAAACCACCTCCATATCCAAGTCGATATCCATATTTGTCAATTGCAATTCCAGGCACTAATAAAAGATTGATTTCAGTCGGTTTTAGCTTCTTTTCATTGATAGGAGAAGGAATTTTCGATGAATCTGACTTTAGAGGTAGTTCTTGCCAGAGATGGTAATCCAAAGTGCCTTCAGAGGTTGTTGCCGGAAGAGCTAAAGGAGTATTTAGTGTTTGTTTTAAGTGAAGAAGATTAATTTCGCCAGGCAAAGGCCAATATATACCTAGACATCCTTTTTTTTGAGTTTTGTTAAAGTATTTTATTAAATATTGTTCGACTTGATTGATTATTTTCTTTTCTACCTTTGGTAAAACTTTTGAACGAATTTGCTTGAACTTTTTTCGCAAATCGTTTTTAAGTTCTCTGGATTTGATTGTCATATTTAATTGAATGATTATTATCAATTTGATTTGTTTGGTAAAACTAGATCTTATCTTTGGAACCATGCAGTAAGGGCTATTGCTAAAGCGTCAGAGGCGTCGTCAGGGCGTGGTGGATTCTCAAGATTTAATTCACGCATTACGGCATCTAATACTTCATCTTTTTGAGCGTGACCTGATCCTGCTAAAGCAAGTTTGATTTGCATAGGTGGAAATTCCATTACAGGAATGTTGAAACGAGCAAGGGTCATCATTACTACTCCTCTTGCTTGGACAACACTAATCGTAGTACTTGATCTGTAGAAGAAGAATTTTTCTACAGCTGCCAACTTAGGTTGCCATTTACGAATTAAGTGACGAAGATCTGATGATATTTCTACTAGACGTAAGCCCTCTTCTTGTTTAGGGTTTGTGCTAATGATTCCACAATCAAGCATTATTTGCTGTCCATCACTTATTTCTATGACCCCATAACCAAGTCTTGCTAGACCTGGATCAATTCCCATGATTCGCAATTACTTACCTCTTCATAGATAGTTCGAATTCAGTTAAATCAGCATCTTCATTTCGTTCAAATATCTTGCAAAAAACTTTTATTACTCTGTCACCAGAATCAATTTGTTCTAGAGGATCTTTGCGAAGTCGATGTCTTAGAGAGCAAGAGATGACACGCGCTATATCATCTTCTGAAACGTCGGTACGACCTTCAAAAGCTGCTAAGGCTCTTGCGGCTCTATTTGTAACAATATCTCCACGTAGCCCATCTACATCTAATTCTCCGCAGATGGATGAGATTTTCAATCGAAGTTCGTTGTCAATGCTTACCGACTGGAGACGTTGTTGGGCATCAATTACCTTTTTTTGAAGAGCATCTTGATCAGATTGACTGGAAGTTGCAAATGATTCTGGGTCGTTATCAAATGCTGTGCGTTGATCAACAACTTGAACTCTAAGTTCGGCGTCTCTAACAGTTCGAACTTCTACGCTCATACCAAATCGATCCAGTAGTTGTGGACGTAGTTCTCCTTCTTCTGGATTCCCTGAACCAATTAGTACGAATCTAGCTGGGTGTCTTACAGAAATCCCTTCCCTTTCAACTGTATTCCAGCCAGATGCTGCTGAATCAAGTAAAACATCGACCAGATGATCATCTAGAAGGTTCACCTCGTCAACATAAAGCAGTCCTCGGTTTGCTTTAGCAAGAAGACCTGGTTCGAAAGCTCTTACGCCTTCACTAAGCGCCTTCTCTATATCGATAGTTCCGCAAAGACGATCTTCTGTGGCGCCAAGTGGGAGGTCAACCATTGGCACTTGTTTCCCTTCAGTTTCAATATTCCCTCCGTCTTCTACTTTCTCTCTGACCTCACTGCTTTGAAGGTCGGGATCATTTGGGGAGCTGTTGTAAGGGTCTCCACTAACTACTTCGATATCTGGTAAAAGGTCTGCAAGGGCACGAATTGTTGTGGATTTCCCTGTGCCTCTATCACCCATGATCATGACTCCACCTATGCGTGGGTCGATGACATTGAGCAGTAGAGCTAATTTCATCTCTTCTTGACCAATAACGGCAGAGAAGGGGAATACCCTGCGCTTCCTTGTTGAACTCACGGGCAACTCGTTGATGGTGTTTGGGATTGTTTCATAGCCAGGAGAGTTGGTACTCTCTTTGAAGACCATTTTGCGTTGTCAATAGAGCTTAATAAGGTGGTGAAGTCATTTTCACTTGTGGCAGTTTTTATTCTTCATCATCATAATTCTAGTTTCTCAATAGTTTAGAGAAATGCTTATGCCATTTGGTTTGAGGGATTTAGGTATTGATTTTTTGGGGATCTTTTTAGTCCTTTTCCGCTTTAATACACAACTGTTATTTTAAGAAAAAGCTGTTTTAGCATGGTTTCAAGTGTCGTAATGGACTGAAGCAACTTTAAGTAGATTGAATTTATTAGGGCTAATAGCAAGGGCCTGGAAGCATAAAAACAAAGTCCTTATAGATCTGAATTTGTACTTAATGTGACTTTTGGTTGAAGGACAGCGGCCATAGAAGCTGCCATTTTTCGAATAAGTTCTGGAGATCTGGGGTCATTAAAAGGTCCTTTAACGATGAATCCAGCAATTGCTCTGGTCCTATCAGGAAGCTCTATTAGGCCTGCATCTGAATAGGCAATACCTATGTCACCAGTTTTGTTGTATATCCGATATCCCTTGATTTGGAGTTTGTAATCAGTGTCACGTCCATTGCCTCCAAGTCCTTTTAAAAGACCTGCAGGAAGTAAACGGTTCGTGACAGAGGTACTCATGACTTCTCTGAATAAATCTCTTGTACGAGGACTTAGAACCTGGCCTGTGTCTACCATTGCTATTGAATGAGCTAGGTCTATAGCGCTTGTGGTGTTGGTCCCTTGAAGATCTGGTAACAAGTTTTTAATAGTAGTAGCTGGAAGTCCAAGGGATTTAAACCTTTGATTAATAACATCTATTCCTCCAATTCGTTTTATTAAAAGATTTGTTGCTGTGTTGTCACTGACTCTGATCATTTCTGTTGCGACTTCATGGGTTGGGAAAGTCTTACCCAAACGTTGATAAGCCATCCAACCAGCGCCACCACCTATTACGTCTTTTGTGAGCGTTAGAGGCTCATTCCATTGAAGTTGACCTAAGTCAATCATTTCAAGTGCTATTAACAGGATTGGGATTTTGATTGAGCTGGCTGCAGGTAATATTTCAGTTGGAGCGAGCGAGGCATATCTTCCTTTCTCAAGTAAAAGCAAATAAGCACTTGCTTTTAGGTCGTTTTGTTTGGTAGAAATTTCTTTCCAACGTTTACTTAATATTCTTATTTCATTCTCTATTGGGATATTTCTAAAGTTTCTTATTTCCTTTTGATATTTAGATCTAGAAGAGTTCTTGAACTTTGGATTTTTATTGAAAAAGATTCTTTGTGAGGACTGATTTGCTGATGTATAGAAGTGATTATTTTTTTTGTGAAGCGCAATTGCCTTAAGCACAGTGCCGGTTATAACTCCCAGCCCAACACCTAAAACGATAAGACGAAAAATACGCCTCATTAACTGGTTTAAGTAAGGAGTATTTTGAGATGTTCGATTGCTTGTCAAGGAATATTAAATTAGGTGTTTGATAGATGTTAAGACTTGCGTGAGTGAATTGCCCAGCGAGTTTGTCTGAGAATGCCTCTGATTAATGAAACTTCTTCTGGCTTGATCTCTGCTCGATGAAGTAATCCTTTGATTTTTGTCATTCTGGCTTGAGCTGTATGTTCAAGAAGAAATCCAATCTCGAGCAAAAGTTCTTTCGCATCTTCAATACATTCATGCAATTGGATGGGTGTAGCAGGATTTCTTTGAACATTGGTGCCCATCAATCTTTGAGGCTTAGTGGCTTTTAAACGATGTAATTCATGTAGAACGATTGCTACAGCATGCGAAAGGTTTAAAGATGGATAGCTTGCTTTGGTTTGTAGTGAAATCACCTTGTGAGCGAGTTGTAGTTCTTGATTCGTTAGTCCTCTATCCTCTCTTCCAAAGACAAGAGCAAGTGAAGAATAATCAGTACTTTCTAATAGCCAAGGTAATGCTTCATCGATGTCGTAAAGAGGGATTCTTCCATGATCTATTCGACCACAAGTAGCTATAACACGATCAGAATCTTTAATTGCATCAAGCAGAGTTGAGAAATTCTTTGCATTTTCTAAAAAGTTTTTCCCTTTGACGGCCATTCGTTTTGCTTGTTGGTCCTCTGGGTCGCAGTGTGGAGTTACTAATCGAAGCTCATGAATACCAAAGTTTTCACACAACCTTGCCACACTTCCCAGATTTATTGCTCCAGCTGGCTCTACCAGAATTAAGTTGATTTCTTGTGTAGCTTTCAAAAAGCTCAATTTATCGAATGTAGATGAGCTAATAAGTCAGCCATGGTTTGAGGTTCCATCTCAAAGCTTGGCATCGGTGGGGTTCTGCCATTAATTATTTGATTGATTATTTTTTTGTCGCCAATTCGAGAACTTACTTTCTTCAGGCTGGGGCCTACAAGCCCTTGAGCCTTGATCCCATGGCAACCAGCACAGTTCATCCTGAAAAGTCGTTCTCCGTGATCTGAGGAGCCTTTGAGGCTCAAAGTCTCTTTGATGTATGGGTTGGTTTGTGATGAAAAAATGAACCAACCAATAATCAAGCTACACCCAGCAGCTATGACCAAAAGAATTTTGATTATCCCTAGCCTTTTTTCAGGCTTTTTTAGGGAAGATGATGACGGTTCCATTACGGAAACCTCTGTAGCATGAAACAATTGTGGTTAATGCCTTTCACCTAGCGCGAGAAAATGATTGAACCATTGCTTTGTGGAATAGTTCTAGGCCTTGTGCCTATTACTCTGGTTGGTTTGTTTGTGAGTGCATGGAATCAATACCGCAGAGAGGACTCTCTGGAGGGCTAATTAAAAGCAAAGCGCTTTTGCCATAACTACGATGACCTTTGACAAGCCATCCATTGGGGGGGCTCACCTTTATTTCAGTTGAGTGTTCGCATATCACGATAGAATTTTTTTTAAGCCAATTGCCTTTTAAAAGGCATTCAAAAGATAAAGAATATAAATTTGATTCATAAGGTGGGTCTAAATAGACTATGTCGAATTGTGATAGGTCTGGGGAGATATTTCTTTTGGCGGAATTTCTTTGACCTCCCTTACTTAACCAACGAATTACTTCATGTTTAATTACTTCTACTGAAGTTCTTTGGGGTAAGGCAGAGGCTGTTGTGATTAAGTTTTTCTTACATACATTAATGGCTTTTTTGTCTTGTTCTACAGCTACTACTCTGTAGGCTCCTCTTTGAAGGGCTTCACATCCAATGACTCCACTTCCACTAAAAAGGTCTAACCAATGACAACCTTTTACTTTGTTTTGAACAATATTTATTAGTGCTTCTCTAACAAGAGCGGTTGTTGGTCTTGTTCCTAGGCCAAGAGGGCTATGAAGCTTTCGCCCTCCTAAGAGTCTAAGTTGACCTCTCAAAATACTTTTGCTCCATCCTCTAACCAATTAATCCAGCGGCCCAGCATTTGCTGTCCTGCATACCCAGATTTTTCTGGATGAAATTGGCAAGCACCTAATCTTCCGTTCCAAATCATTGCAGTCAACTTTGACTTTCCAAAGTTGGCTGTTGCTGCTATATCACTCGACTCAGAAGGAATGGCGGCATAAGAATGCACGAAGTACATCCAATTATCATGATTATTTTCATCAAGCAAAGGACATTTGCTTTCACGATTTAAAACTGCCCAACCCATATGAGGTATGCGTTCTCCTTGATTTGCTGGTAGTCGTTGGATAGTTCCTTTAAGAAGACCCAATCCCTTTGTAGAGCCTTCATCGCTGTGTTCGAAAAGAAGTTGCAGCCCAAGACATATTCCCAAGAGAGGCTTTCCTTCTTGTGCCCATGTTTTCAAGTAAGGAATTAGCTTCGTTTTTGTAAGATTTTCCATCGCTGGATCAAAGGCTCCTACTCCTGGCAATATCAATGCATCGCATCCATCTAAATCAAAGCTGTTCTGAATTAATTTGAGAGGCCTTTCAAACCTTATGAAGGCTTGTTGAACGGAATGCAGGTTTCCCATTCCGTAATCGATCAGTCCAATACGCAATATGAATAGCTCCCTTGCTATTTTTTGAAGAATAAATCTATATCAAAAGTTCACATAGACTTTTGATATAGAGCGATTACCTTACTTAAAGAAGTTAGAGATATTTGGAGATTGTTCCTGAAAGGGTTGCTTTAGGAACAGCTCCAACTACTGTGTCAACTTTTTGCCCTCCTTTGAAGATCATCAAGGTTGGAATGCTCCTGATGCCGTATTGACTAGCAACATTGGGATTCTCGTCTGTATTGAGCTTGAAGACCCTGATCTTCCCTTCAAATTCTTTGGAGATCTCCTCAACGATTGGTGCGACCATGCGACATGGTCCACACCAAGGAGCCCAGAAATCAACCAGTACAGGTATGTCACTCTGAAGGACATCTTGCTCAAATGAAGAATCAGTGACTGCAGCAGCGCTTGACATACTTAAAACATCTCTTTATCGAAGGAATTTAGCAACCGTCTTTGATCAATAATGATTTTGGTCAAAACAGCTATGTGAACTGTGACGGTCGCGTAAAGAGTAATACAAAAAGCCCGATTGCATCGGGCCGGGGGTGTGAGGAGTGTGTGGGCTTTAAAAGCCCTCACGTATTGATACTAACGCCCTTTGATATTGAATTAAGGCACGTCTACATGAATAAGTGCTTATTTACCCATCCCAAGCTGTTGAGCTTTCTGGTAGACCTTCCCTTCAGTCAAGAGAGATGGGGCAATTACTACTTCAACTTCTTGCATCTCTTTGATCGTTTTGACTCCAAGAGTTCCCATTGAAGTTTTTAAAGCACCTAAGAGATTGTGGGTTCCATCATCTAAAAGTGCGGGTCCTCGAAGGATTCGTTCTAATTTCCCTGTACTCCCCACTTCAATTCTTGTTCCTCTTGGAAGTATTGGACTAGGCGTTGCCATACCCCAATGGAAGCCTTTCCCAGGAGCTTCTTGAGCTTTTGCGATTGGTGATCCAATCATTACTGCATCAGCTCCGCAGGCTACGCACTTACATATATCTCCACCTGTGACGATTCCTCCATCTGCAATGATTGGTACATACCTTCCAGTTTCTTTCTCATAGTCATTGCGAGCAGCTGCGCAGTCTGAAATTGCTGTTGCTTGAGGAATTCCAACACCTAATACCCCTCTTGATGTACAGGCGGCTCCTGGGCCTATCCCAACCATTACCCCAGAGGCACCAGCTCTCATGAGTTTTAGAGCTACTTCATAAGTAACGCAGTTGCCAATCACCACAGGTATTCCAAAGTCTTTGCATAGGTTTTGAAGATCAAGTGTTGCTCTACCTTCAACAGTGATGTGTTCAGTTGAAACAACAGTTGCTTGAACAAAGAACAAGTCGGCCTGCGCATCAGCAATGGTTTGCATGTATCTCATTGCAGCCAAAGGGGTTGCACTCACTGCAGCGATTCCACCTCCACGTTTGATTTCCTGAATTCGTGTGGTGATTAGATCTTCTTTAATTGGCTTGCTGTATATCTCTTGCATAAGAGGAACGAAGTTATCTTTTTCAACTTTTGATATTTGATCGAGGATGGGATTTGGATCTTCGTAACGAGTTTGAATCCCTTCAAGGTTAAGAACACCCAATGCACCCAGTTTTGAAAGCGCTATTGCCATATCAACATCAACAACGCCATCCATTGCACTGGCAATTATTGGAATTTCTCGATTGAAACTCCCAAGGGTCCAGTTCGTATTAGTTGCTTGGGGATCAACAGTTCGACTGCAAGGCACGAGAGCAATTTCGTCGATGCCATAGGCCCGGCGAACAGTCTTGGAACGACCGAGCTGAATATTCACATCAGTTGAAACAAGTCAGGCCAAATTAACAATTGAGGAGAGCCAAGAGTTGTTTGTGGGGAAAACAGTACGTATTCATTTATCACTTTCTGATTGTCCTAAGAATCTCTCCCAGCGAGACGCAAGGCCTGAAATTAGTTCTTGGCGGTCTACGCTTCGAACAAGATTCGTGTTGCAAAACCTAATCAACCAGACTATTCCAGCAAATTCGAAAAGGCGTGGAGCTAGTGGGATCTGGGCTATGCCATTTAAAAATCGTCCGTAAATCTGAAGAATGGCTAAGACTCCAATAAAGCAAGCGATTAAAAGCCCAGTTTGGACGAGTTGATTCCAGTTGATTCGTTTTTGATTAGTTCCCAACCAGGCAGCTAATTTGCCTGAGAGCTCTTCCCATTCGCCTCCCTCTTCAGTAGGCCCAGTTGGATCAGATGAAAAATATGGATTTTCTACATCTGATTGTTCTTGAGCAGGTTTGAAAGAGGTCTGTTTTTCAGAGGGCAAATTATTTTCAATCATTGGCTTTGCGTCCCTTGTATTAACTTCTTCAAGATCTGAACTACTTGGTGGATTTATCTTCAAGTTTTCCAATAAAGAAGATTCCTTACTGGTAGAAGTGTTCTGATTTTTAATTGGATTGTCAGCGATTGAGGACTTTGATGAATTCTTGTCTTTTTGGGAATCCGCTTCAGAATCTTTGAGCTCGGGCAAATCAGTTGAAAAGGATGCAGAGGAAGAAGATTCTTTGTCGTTGGGGATGCCTGTGGGAGCCGTTGATTTGGATTCCTCTTCAGAGCTCATGGGTAATCACCGACTAACTTTTTAAGTTTAAAAGGCTTTGTGAGAGGTGGGTAGATGGCCTTATCAAGGCATAACACACAAATTATTTGGGATTTCCCCCTAAGCAACTAATCAGTTTGCGAGATAATCTTATGTCTGGTGCCCAGCTCTTATATGGCTGATCCTATGGGACCCGTAAGCGGAGGTCCCGGCGAGTCCGACGATCGGATCATCCAGACAGATCTTCGAAATGAGATGTCGCGCTCCTATTTGGAGTATGCGATGAGTGTGATCGTTGGAAGGGCCTTGCCTGATGCACGAGATGGTTTGAAGCCTGTGCACAGGCGAATTCTTTATGCAATGTATGAGTTGGGTTTGACTAGTGAAAGGCCATATAGAAAATGTGCCCGTGTTGTTGGAGAAGTATTAGGTAAGTACCACCCACATGGTGATACAGCGGTATATGACGCGCTTGTGCGTATGGCGCAGGACTTTTCCATGCGAATGCCTTTGATAGATGGCCATGGGAATTTTGGATCTGTAGATAATGACCCTCCGGCGGCCATGAGATACACGGAATCTCGACTTCAGTCCCTTACAACAGCAAGTCTTTTAGAGGATATTGAAGCTGAGACAGTTGATTTCTCAGACAACTTTGATGGGTCTCAGCAAGAGCCAACGGTATTACCCGCTCGTATTCCACAATTGCTTCTCAATGGCTCGTCAGGTATAGCCGTTGGAATGGCTACTAATATTCCTCCTCACAATCTTGGAGAATTAATTGATGGTCTTCAGGCTTTGATATCAAATCCAGATTTACAAGATCAGGATTTGATGAAAATAATAAAGGGACCAGATTTTCCTACTGGGGGTCAGATACTAGGTAGAAATGGAATAGAAGAAACATACCTTTCAGGAAGAGGCTCGGTGACCATGAGGGGAGTCGCAAATATAGAAACGATTGAATCTACTGGAAGAGCTGATAGAGATGCTGTGATTATTACTCAGCTTCCATATCAAACTAACAAGGCATCTCTTATAGAAAGAATTGCAGATATGGTAAATGATAAAAAGTTAGAAGGAATTTCAGATATTAGAGATGAAAGTGATCGTGATGGGATGCGAATAGTTATTGAGTTGAGGCGAGATGCTTATCCTCAGGTTGTGTTAAATAATCTTTTCAAGCTCACTCCTCTACAAAGTAATTTTAGTGCAAATATGTTGGCACTAGTTAATGGTGAACCCGTACTTCTTACCTTGCGTAAGATGCTGGATGTTTTTCTTCAATTTAGAGTTGAAACTATTGAACGTCGCACTCGGTATTTCTTAAGAAAGGCTGAAGAGCGTGATCATATTTTGATAGGATTACTTCTTGCTCTTGATCAGTTGGATCCAATAATTGCTTTAATTCGTGCTGCACCAGATACTGCATCTGCGAGAGATAACCTACAAAAGAATCATGGCCTTACAGAAATTCAAGCTGATGCAATTTTGCAAATGCAGTTAAGGCGTCTAACCGCATTGGAGGCTGACAAGATTAAACTTGAACATAAGGATTTAGTAGCTAAAATTGCAGACTTAAAAGATATCCTTTCTAATAGGGATAGGGTTTTTAATCTTATACAGGATGAATTGGTAAAGCTTCGTGAAAGATATGATTCACCTAGGCGTACAGAGATTCTTGATCTTGGCGGAGGACTTGAAGATATAGATCTGATTGCAAATGAAAGATCTGTAGTCTTACTTACTAAAACTGGTTATTTAAAACGAATGCCTGTTAGTGAGTTTGAAGCCACAAGTAGAGGATCAAGAGGCAAGGCGGGGACAAGAAGTCAAGGGGAAGAAGAAGTTAAATTGTTTATTAGTTGTAATGATCATGACACACTTCTTCTCTTTAGTGATAGAGGAGTTGCCTATGCATTGCCTGCATATCGAGTTCCTCAGTGTAGTAGGACTGCGAAGGGAACACCAGTAGTTCAGTTGTTGCCAATACCTCGCGATGAAGAAATTACTTCCCTGCTCTCAGTGACTTCTTTTGACGATGAAACTCATTTGTTAATGCTTACAAAAGGTGGACTAATTAAAAGAACTGCGGTGTCAGCTTTTAGCAAAATCAGATCAAATGGGCTTATAGCTATTGGTCTGGAAGAAGGTGATGCTCTTACTTGGGTGAGGCTAGCTGTCTCAGGAGATAGTGTTTTGATTGGTTCGAGAACAGGGATGACAATTCACTTTCGCCTAGATAATCAAGAACTTAGACCATTAGGTAGAACTGCAAGGGGGGTTAGAGCAATGAATTTGCGAGCTGGGGATTCATTGGTAAGTATGGATGTACTTCCTATTGAACTTGCCGATCAAGTTGCTCGAAGCTTGGAAGACAATTCAGAAGATATTGGAGAGAACAACAATGTTAGTGAAGGACCTTGGGTTTTGGTTGCATCTGCAAGTGGACTTGGGAAGAGAGTACCTGTAACCCAATTTCGATTGCAAAAAAGGGCAGGGATGGGTTTACGTGCGATCAAATTCAGGCGAGATGGTGATGAATTAGTTGGATTAAGAGTTTTAGGGAAGGGGGAAGAGTTGTTACTTGTAAGTGAGCGTGGCGTGATTGTGCGAACAAGTGCGGACTTGATATCTCAGCAATCAAGAGCTGCTACGGGTGTTCGATTGCAACGTATTGATTCTGGTGATCGCCTTTCGGAAGTCGTTTTGGTCCCTCCAGAGCCAGAGGAAACTGATAATCAACCCAATGTTGTCGATTCACTAGATGAGAGCGGCAATACTCAAGTTTCTTCTAGTTGACCTTGACAACTTGTACCGATGTTTTGGTGCTGGGAGCTGGGCCGGCCGCTCTATGCATTGTTGCTGAGTTGGTAGAGCATGGTCTTTCAGTAACTGCTCTTGCTTCTCATGCTCCAGATAAACCTTGGCCTAATACTTATGGTATTTGGGCTGAGGAACTTGAGTCATTAGGCTTGGCTTCATTATTGGGTCATCGTTGGGTAAATACAGTTAGTTATTTTGGCAATGGAGATGGTCAAGAAGGTAATAGTCCAATTGAACATCATTTTGATTATGGTTTATTTGATCAGTTTGCATTACAAAAATCATTGCTTTTAAGATGTGAAGGGGTGATCTGGAATGTAGAGACAGCAAAAGATATTCGTGTCTTAGGTAGTAAATCTGAAGTTGTTTGCGAATCCGGTGAAATTTTTCATGCCCGCTTAGTTATTGATGCGAGTGGACATCGCAGTCGATTCATCACCAGACCAGATCATGGTCCAGTTGCTCAACAAGCAGCCTATGGAGTGGTTGGAAGATTTAGTTCACCTCCTGTAGAAAAGGAACAATTTGTTCTTATGGATTTTCGGCCTGATCATCTCGATTCAGATCAGTTAAAAAAACCTCCAACCTTTCTTTATGCAATGGATTTTGGTGATGGAGTTTTTTTTGTTGAGGAAACTTCTTTGGCATGTGCGCCACCAATTTCATTAAAAACTTTGAGAAATAGGTTGCATGATCGTTTAACTCATAGGGGTGTTGAGATAAACGAAATTATTCATGAGGAACATTGCCTTTTCCCGATGAATTTGCCTCTTCCACATCGCAATCAACCTTTGCTTGCCTTTGGTGGAGCTGCAAGCATGGTTCATCCTGCCTCTGGTTACATGGTTGGAGCTCTTTTAAGAAGAGCTCCAACATTGGCAAAACAGTTGGCTTTGGATATGGATGAAAGACCTTACTTGGATTCAGCGTCTTTAGCTAAGAGAGGATGGGAGGTCCTTTGGACTCCTGAACTTGTGCAACGTCATCGTTTATATCAATTTGGTTTACGTAGATTGATGAGTTTTGATGAGGCAAGATTGCGTAGGTTTTTTGAAACATTTTTTCGATTGCCTAAGCAAGATTGGGCTGGATTTTTAGCAAATACTCTTCCTTTACCAAGATTGTTGGTTGTAATGCTTAGATTATTTTATATTTCCCCTTGGAAAGTAAAGATCGGGATGGTTTTCGGGGTTGGCCTCAATTCATAAAGGTATTTTTTTAGACCAATCATTGATATCAATTAGAGGGAAGACTGAGTCTTCTTCTTCAATTTTTTTTAGAAATTCTTCTGAAGGAATTGTGTTTTTATCAATTGCTTCAATTAATTTCCAGAAGCGTTCAAGGTGACGTGAGATTCGTGCTTTTGCAAGTTCTATTGTTGTTCCAGCTTTTAAGATGAAGCTCCAGTCTGAGGATTGTGCAAGTAAGAGTTCTCTTGCAGCTTGTTCAAGAATTCTTAGATGTGATTTCTTTAAACCTGTCATACTACTGAAATGAATCATTGCTTTACCTGCTTTACTCCATTCCATAACAATCCATGCGTTTGTGTCATTTAGCCAGTATTCGTGATAGCCACCTTGTCCCCAACTTGATGGACATGGATTACATAATTGAAGTTTAGAATTTGAATTTAGAATATCTTTTAGATGTGTAAATTCAACTTGTTCAGATGAGGCCTGTTTGAAAAGTTCTCTGATAAAAGCAGGTCCTTCAAACCACCAATGACCAAAGAGCTCAGCATCAAATGGGGCAACTAATAATGCTTGACTATTTATAGTTGCCTCTATTCTTTTTAGTTGGATATGACGTTCACTTAAATATTTCTTTGCATGTTTTTTAACTAGAGATTTTGCAATGGCTGGGTCGTAAATAGCTTTAGCTTCTAGCGGTAATCTTTGGTCAGTAACTCGATGTAATTTTATGCCTAATGGTCGTGTTCCTTTGATGCCAAGCTTATTCAGTTCATCTTCTTGTAAATCCCAACCAAGATCTCTGTGGAATTCTCGGTATGAAGATTCTCCAGGGTATCCATCCCTTGCGGACCAAACTGGAAGGGTTGAATCACTATCTCTGCCAAAAAATGCCACACCATTTTTCGTGCATATTGGTGCATATAAACCATATCGTGGTCTAGGAGAGGCATGAAGTAATCCATGACCGTCAAGAACTGCATAACGCAGTCCAGCTTTAATCATTAAATGATCTAGCCCTTCGTAATAAGCACATTCTGGGAGCCAAATACCTAAAGGAGGCAGTCCAAAAATACGAGTATGTTCTTTGACTGCTGTATTTAATTGACCCCGTACGGTCTCTGGGTGTTCTCGAAGTAGAGGTAAATAACCATGAGTTGCTGCGCAAGTTAATAAATCAACCACTTCAGCCTTTTGAAGATCAGCAAATCTTTTTATTAGATCACCTTTGGATTTTTCCCATTGTCTATATTGATCAAGGAAGTTGTTCCTAAGGTCAATAGCTGGATTTTTAAATTGATCGGGTACTTTCTTGAGAAGATCTAACCTTATCTCTAGCCAATTAGGAAATCGTTTTTTTAGATCTGGATCCTGTAGTAATGAAAGAAGAGTTGGAGAAATTCCAATGGTAATTTTTGGTTTTTGTTTTTTGGATGCAGCTGCCTTCTCCAGGATGTCAAGCAATGGCAGATAGCACTCTAAGAGTGCTTGGAAGAACCAATCCTCTTCTAGAGAACCTGATTCTGCTGATCTTACAAAAGGTAGATGAGCATGAAGAACCAGAGCAAGTCCGCCTTTGTTCAAATTTCAAGAACCGTTTTATTGAATTTATAACGCTTTTGAGGCATTTAAGAATTCATTGTCACTTATATAAGTGATAATAGAGGCATGCAAGGTTTTTTTTTGATGGTGATGGAGAAAATAAAGATTGGAAATGCTTTCAGGGATATTAAATTCTTTTCTAAACAAGATGACTCCCTTGGAATGCTGAAATTAGATCTTATTGCCTCTCTTCCACATTGATAAATCTAGCTATACGGAAAAAGATTAATTATTTTCTTTTATAATACTTGTTGAAGTTAATACTACTTCCATGGAATTTCGCAGTAATTGAATTAGTATTAAAGTATCACAGTCCTTACGACTAATTATTTAGGGGGCCTCAATGGCCAAAGACCCAGGTCGCGTTCTTATTTTTGATACAACACTCCGTGATGGAGAGCAATCTCCTGGAGCTAGTCTGAATTTGGAAGAAAAGCTTGCCATCGCTCAACAACTAGCAAGGCTGGGAGTTGATGTAATCGAAGCCGGGTTTCCTTTTGCCAGTCAAGGGGATTTTGCCGCTGTACATCGTATCGCTGAGCTGGTAGGCGGGGGAGAAGGACCTATTATTTGTGGCCTTGCACGTGCTTCCTCTGCTGATATTCAAGCTTGTGCAAAAGCTATTGAGCCGGCAATTAATAAACGTATCCATACTTTTATTGCTACGAGTGATATTCATTTAGAACATAAATTGAAGAAGAGCAGACAGGAGGTCCTTGATATTGTTCCTGAAATGGTTCAGTATGCCAGATCTTTAGTTGATGATGTTGAATTTTCTTGTGAAGATGCTGGAAGAAGTGATCCAGAATTCTTATATCAAGTTATTGAACTTGCTATTTCTGCTGGTGCAGGAACTATAAATATTCCTGATACTGTCGGGTATACAACACCTACAGAATTTGGTGGATTAATTAATGGAATTAATAAGAATGTTTCTAATATTAATGAAGCGATTCTTTCGGTTCACGGTCATAATGATTTAGGCTTGGCAGTAGCAAATTTTTTGGAGGCCGTTAAGAATGGTGCAAGACAACTTGAATGTACTATTAATGGAATAGGAGAACGAGCTGGCAATGCAGCGTTAGAAGAATTGGTGATGGGGTTACATGTTAGAAGAAGGTATTTTAATCCTTATTTTGGAAGAGATGCAGATAGCCCAACTCCTCTAACTGCTGTAAGAACTGAAGAGATAACAAAGACTTCAAGATTGGTTTCTAATCTAACTGGGATGGTGGTTCAGCCTAATAAAGCAATAGTTGGAGCGAATGCATTTGCACATGAGTCAGGTATTCATCAGGATGGAGTTTTAAAGAATCGACTTACATATGAGATCGTAGATGCTAGAACAGTTGGTTTAAATGATAACAGAATTTCACTTGGTAAGTTAAGTGGTCGAAGTGCTGTTCGAGCAAGACTTGAGGAACTTGGTTATGATTTAAGTAGAGAAGATCTTAATGAGGCTTTTACAAGATTTAAAGATTTAGCAGATCGTAAAAGAGATATTACCGATAGAGATCTTGAGGCAATAGTTAGTGAGCAAGTACAGCAACCAGAGGCAAGATTTCAACTCAGCCTAGTTCAAGTTAGTTGTGGAAGTGCTCTTAGGCCGACTGCTACTGTCACGTTGGCCGACCAACAAGGTCATGAAGATACTTCAGTCGCTATAGGGACAGGTCCTGTTGATGCCGTATGTAGAGCATTAAAACAGCTTGTGGATGAACCTAATGAACTAATTGAATTCTCTGTTAAGTCAGTTACTGAAGGGATTGACGCCATGGGCGAAGTAACTATTCGCTTGCGTCGCGATGGACAGATTTATTCAGGCCACTCTGCTGATACGGACATTGTTGTTGCTGCAGCTCAGGCTTATGTGAATGCCTTGAATCGTCTTGTTTCTGCTTTGGGGCATAAGTCAATTCATCCCCAGCGTGATGATGTGGAACTGAATTCTCGACCAAGTATTTGAATTTGAGCTTCTCATTGTGATTCTTCTGTTTTTATTTGCTTTTTGGTGCGGCATATAGGTTTAAGAGTGATAAAAAGAGTTAAGCCCATGACCCGTAAAGCTACTTTTGCTTAGGTAATGAAATAGATCCATGCGAGCATGGGTGACGGTTGGGTAAGTGAACATAGATGTCTTCTCATCACAAGCTTTATAGGCTCGCAGCTTTGGACGGCAGTCCTCATCCAGTTTTGGATGCACCTTATGAATCAATTGAGGCTGCAATAGGTGCAGCTAGAGACTGGTGTGATGGGCAGGGATTGAATTGTTCATTGAGTCAGAGAGAGATTGGGGTTGAAGTTATGACTCATAGTGGTTCTTGGAGAACTGTTAGGTATCCAATCAATTGTTTTCCGCGTGAAATGAGTCATTGATCATTATTGTTTTTGGAATGAAGTAATGCTTGTAAGTGTTGATCTTTGTTTAGTGCCATTGGGGGTAGGTTTATCCCTTTCACCTTTTGTAGCTGCTTGCATAGAAGTTATTGAGGGCAAAGGCTTGGATTATGAAATTGGTCCAAATGGGACTGCAATAGAAGGTGAATGGGACAAGGTTTTTGAATGTATAAAGGACTGTCATAAGGCGGTTCACCGCCTTGGTGCTGCAAGGATTTACACAACCCTGAAGGTGAATACTCGAACTGATCGTATGCAGTCATTTAGAGAAAAAGTCCCTAGTATTGTTAATAGGGATTTCACATGAGGTTTTTTGTTTTTATACTTTTAAGGGCTTTTATTTACAACCATAGATTTTTTGTTGCATGCAATTAACTTCTAATGTTTTTACTATAAAGAAAATGGAGAAGAGCTTATGAAAAATGTAGCAAGAGGCTATTGGTTACTTACCTGGATTGGTTTGCTTGCAAATGTTGCTGTTCTTCCTTTTATTGGTTTGGTTGCTTTTACAAACCCAGATCTTCCGATTGTCAATATCAGCTTGGCAATATCGCTTGCTTGGCCTGCAGCAATTGTTGGAATTGTTGCTTCTGCAGGCCTATTGGCTCAGCGACGATGGGGCGTGATTCTCTCAATTGTTGCTTTATCAATGGCATTATCAGGAACCTTCCCATATGGAATTGTTCGTTTAGTTAGAGAAGGTGATGTTGCTGGATTGAGTGGTTTGTCTTTGCTTATAGCAGTTTTAAACTTGCTAGCATTAATCTATTGGTGTCGTCCTATTCATAGAAAAGGGGTAAGACTTTGAGCTTATAATTATTATTTGATGTATGAGGTGATTGCCATAGATTTGTTTTTTTACGCAGGAAAAGATCTTTTTGTTGAAGATATTGGGTATGGAATTCTTCTGTGTCTCATCCTTCTCCAAACAGTCACAAATGCTCTTATTACTAATTCAACTTCTGCTCTCGTAAGGCTGCTATCTTTTAATTGACCATCATGTTGTCTGGCTTCCACTATTAATCTTACTGTTTTGCATGCTTCTGAATCAGTTGTCTTTGGGTCTAGAGATCTAAGGGCAGCTTCACAACCATCGGCAAGCATAAGTATGGCCGTTTCTCTTGAGCGAGGGGAAGGCCCTCGGTAACGGAATTGGCTCTCGGATACTGATGGATTCAGCTTTCTGGCTTGATGAAGGAAATATCCCATCTTTAGTGTGCCTTGATGTTCAGGAATGAAATCAGCTACTGGGCGTGGTAGTCGATGCCTTCGAGCAAGCTTGAGACCTTCATCTACGTGAGCTTGCAATACATTTGCACTTGCATATGGATCATTGAGTTGATCATGTGGATTTATTCCTTCTTCTTGATTCTCTATAAACCATTCAGGTGCATGGAGCTTTCCAACATCATGGTAAAGAGAACCGGTTCGAATCAAGTCAACATCCGCTCCAATACTTCTAGCTCCTTCTTCAGCTAATCCACAAATCATTAATGTGTGCTCGAATGTTCCCGGAGCTTCTGAAGAAAGACGTCTTAGTAGTGGTCTTTCTTGATCAGTTAGCTCCATCAATCTTGCTTTTGTAATTAGACCAAATGTATTTTCAATAATTGGAACTAGAAGAATTGTCATCATCAATAGAGATCCCATTACCACTGCTTCATAGAGCAATTGATCTGAAGAATTTGGGACGCCCCTACCTCTTAACAAAAACCATTCACTTAATAAAGCTCCAAATGGCATCAAAAATGCCATTTGGAGTAATTGAGCTCTGCTTCTCATATTGGCTGCTTGCAAAGCCACGATTGCTGAAACGGCGCAAGCAACCATCATTCGTCCTTCTCCCATTCCATTGATAGGAATTTGCCATTGAAGGCTTGCTACTGCTAACCATGCAAGAGCTGTGGTTGATCCAAGGCCTTGGGAGACTAGAAGTGTTGGAGGGACTAAGATTGCTAATGGACTAAAAGAAGCCCCAATTAATCCCTTGCTTAGTTGAGCTAATTGCGCAGTAATTAATAATCCCACTCCAAGTAGACCATGCCTTGGTTGTAGGCAAGGCCTTTCTCTTCTCATGATTAAGATTAAGACTAAAGTGCTTGCTAGGTTTTCTGTAAAGGCTTTGAGAAATAGTAAATATTTTGGACTTTTTTTTATTAATTTGAAATGATCAAGTACATAATAGGCCTGAGGACTAATTGGCTCCCCTTTTTTTGTAATAACATCTCCAGTATTAACTATTATGTTTCTATTTTGTTTTGTTATTGTGTCCTCTAGCAAGCCTTGTAATGCAGAATCTCTTTTGAGATTACTCCTCCCATGAAATGTGGTTGAAAGTAATTTTATTCCGATGCTTCTTGATGGAGTTTCTCTTGCACCAAGCTGGGCTAATTGAAGTGAAGATGCTTCGCGTATTTGTTCAAAACTAAGTGTATTAACTAAGCCCTGACTCAGCATTCTGTTGGCGGCTAATGAAATTTCTTTTTCCCACTTTTCTTGTATAGTTTTAGTACGATTACTAAGCCACATTTGTTCTTCTTTAGATAGATTTATTGGACCAACACGTTCCGCATTGTTACTACTTGCTATTATCTCTAGCTCTTTTAACTTTTGGGTGAGATTTTTGTAGAGTAAATTTGATTGTTTTTTGTCTATGACTTGAACAAATATTGTGCTTTGGATTAGCTCGGATCCTTTTTGATTTTCTGGATCTTTGTATTTGACTAAAGCATCTTTTGGAGCTAATTGATCAGTGATTGCAACCATCCCAGGTGTAAGTTCTGGTACTTGCAGCCAATGGAAGCCAGAGATTATTGCCAACACAAAACAAACAACAATTAACCCTGCCTTGTCAGGACTTGACCATTGCAATACAGCACGCCGAGGTGACTCGCTTCGCAACCAACTTCGCCAGAGGTTGTGCCAAAATTTCTGTAAGCTTGTTATTCTGATCACAGAATTGGAATGTTGACGTTGAGGACTAGTTTTTTATTCAATGCATACTTTAATTAAAAATCGTTTGATTGAATGACACTAATACTCGATGGTAGGAAGTTCTCTGAAGAGTTGGAGCAACGTCTCCAGTTGGAGATATCAGCAAGTCTTGCGAATGCAGGGAGACCTCCTGGACTTGCTGTTATTCGCATTGGCGATGATCCTGCAAGTGGAGTTTACGTGTCAAATAAAGAGAAGGCCTGTTCAAGGATTGGGGTGGCTAGCTATGGAACACATTTGCCAGCAACTACTTCTCTGGATGAGGTTATTAGAAAAATTGAATCTCTCAATCACAATAACAATGTTGATGGAATCCTCCTTCAATTGCCCTTGCCAATAGGTTTTGATGAGACTTTGCTTTTAAGTATTATCAAGCCAGAGAAGGATGTTGATGGTTTACATAGTTTAAATCTTGGTAAATTGATTAAGGGAGATTCTGCTCCACGTTCTTGTACGCCAGCAGGAATAATGGCTCTTTTAGAACGAAATGATATAGAAATTGAGGGTAAAAGAGCAGTAGTAATTGGTCGAAGCATTCTTGTTGGAAAACCAATGGCTTTAATGTTGCAATCGGCCAATGCGACAGTAAGTGTGGCTCATTCCTATACCAAAGAATTATCTTTGTTGACTAAAGAGGCTGACCTTTTAGTTGTTGCAGCTGGAAAACCACAGATGATTGGTGCAGAACACGTCAAAGATAATTCTGTGGTAATAGATGTGGGTATTCATAGGGTCTTTAAAAATCCTGAATTAGGAGAAAAATCCGGCTATAAACTTTGTGGAGATGTACGTTTTAAAGAGGTGGCTCCATTTGTTCACGCGCTCACTCCAGTCCCTGGTGGAGTGGGCCCTATGACAGTCACAATGTTGCTTGTCAATGCTGTAAACAGATGGCAACATCATTGCGGTTTGTCGTTGACCATGGGAGATTTGCTTCCATGACACTTAAGAGCTGAGAGAATCCGGCCAACTAGCAATTTTTCATGGTGGAAGCGGTTACTACTACTTTCGAGTTTTCCGCTTATATGGCTCATGCCAGGGATCTCGTTGAGCAAGCATTAGATGATTCACTAGGTCCTGAACGACCAGAAAGCCTTAGGCAAGCTATGCGTTATTCATTGCTTGCAGGAGGAAAGCGTTTAAGACCAATTCTTTGTCTTGCAGCATGCGAATTGGCTGGAGGTCAGATTGAACAGGCTCTTCCAACGGCAGTGGCACTAGAGATGGTTCACACAATGTCTCTTATTCATGATGATTTGCCATCAATGGATAACGACGATTTACGTAGAGGTCGTCCCACTAACCACAAGGTATATGGAGATGCGATAGCAATTCTTGCTGGAGATGCGCTTTTAACTCGTGCTTTTGAGATGGTTGCGCTTCGCAGCTCAGAGGTCTCCCCTGAGAGATTGTTAAAGGTTGTTGGAGAGATCTCTTTAGTTGCTGGAGCCCCAGGGTTGGTTGGTGGTCAAGTGGTTGATTTGGAATCTGAGGGTAAGCAAGTTGATCTTGATACTTTGGAGTTTATTCACTTGCATAAAACAGGAGCTCTTTTAAAGGCTTGTGTTACATGCGGAGCACTTATAGGAGGAGCTGATGATGAGATGCTGAATGCTCTTCGGATTTATGCAAAAGGTATTGGATTGGCTTTTCAAATTATTGACGACATACTTGATGTGACTGCAAGTAGTGATGTTTTAGGTAAAACCGCCGGTAAAGATTTAATTGCTGATAAGACTACATATCCAAAGTTGCTTGGATTAGATGAATCCCGACGACGTGCTAATCAACTTGTTAATGAAGCGAAATTATCCCTTGAGCCCTGGAAAGTTAAGGCAGGTCCTCTTTTGGCTTTGGCCGATTACATAACTAACCGCGACAGATGAATTTTTTAGGTCATTCTTTTCCCATGATATTTCAGATTTTTGATAATGCAGTTCTTTCTTGGGGATTAATTGCTTGCGGAGTAGCACAACTTTTAAAGTTGGTTTTTGAGTTTATTTTGCATAAAAAATGGCGCCCAGCTGTACTCATTGAAACAGGGGGAATGCCATCAAGTCACTCGGCTCTTGTTACTGCTACTGCGGCTGGGATTGGATGGGATTTGGGATTTGATCACCCAGATTTTGCAATTGCTGTAACAGTTGCATTTGTAGTGATGTACGACGCAAGCGGAATAAGAAGAGCTGCTGGATTGACTGCTGAACGGATAAATCTTCTGCCAGCAGACCTTTGGCCTGATCAGCCGGGGAAAAGCCTCAAGGAAACCCTTGGACATACTCGTCTTGAGGTTTTTGTAGGTAGTCTTATTGGCCCAGCAGTGGCTTTACCAGGACTTGTTTTTATAGGTTCTCCTCTGCACTTGATTAAATTGTTGGGTTGAAGGTGTTTAGCTTTGATCAGTTGTAGTGAAGCTGACAGTTGATCAAAAAAAAGCTCTTAAAGCTTTTAAGAGTTGGCTGGAAAGCTCTGATGAAGGCAAGCCCTTCGTTTTGAGTGGCTATGCAGGTAGTGGAAAGACCTTTTTGTCTGGAAAATTTTTAAAATTGGTTGAGGAGAAAGATCTTTGTTGGACTGTTGTTGCTCCTACTCATAAAGCAGTTGGCGTTTTGCGACAGGCTTTGAATATGGAAGGACTTAGACCAACTTGGTACCCCTCGACTATTCATAGATTGTTGCGCTTAAAACTTAAGAGGCAGGGTCATTTGGAGGTTTGTGAGAAAACAGATCAAACAATGCATTCTCTTGAACAGCTTTCATTGATTTTGATTGATGAGGCTTCGATGGTTGATAGCAAACTTTTAGAAATCACTCTTCATTGCGCACATCCATACAAAACTCGCCTTGTTTTTGTAGGTGACCCATCTCAGTTGCCTCCAGTTGGTGAGCATCAAAGCCCTGTTTTTTCAATGAAAAGGGCTTGTAATGCTCATCTCAATAAAGTTGTGCGCCATCGCGGACCAGTTTTGGAACTAGCCAGTCGACTTAGGGAAGGCCGACTCCCTTCTCATCAGCCACCCTTAATTAACACCATTAATACTGAGAAAGGTTCTGTAGGTTTTTTAGATCGAAAAAGCTGGTTGATTCGAGCAAAGGAAGAAATCAAAGCAGCATCATTAAATAACAATCCTGATTCAGCTAGAATCCTTTGCTATACAAACCGCACCCTTGAGAGCTTGGTGCCCCATGCAAGGAGGGCTATTCATGGGGAGATGGCTGACCAATTACCTGTTCTGCCTGGAGAGGTTCTGATTACTAGAGCTGCAGTGATGGCCCCTGCGTCTAGTGACGGTTCAGATCTTGGGGAAGAGCCAGATATGTTGATAGGTTCAAATAGGGAGTTGGTTGTATCAGATGTTATCCCGGAAAAATGTGATCTTACGGAATTTGGTTTTGCTTCAGAAAGCGATTGGAATGTTCCAATTATTAAAACTTTAACAGTAAAAGTCATTGCTAATGAGTTACAACTTTCATTGCGATTATTACCTCCAGTTGGAACTGAGCCAAGAGATTTACTTGATAAAACATTGAAACGTTTGCGAGCCAAGGCTAATGAAGAAGGTAAAGGTGATCGAAGAATCCTGTGGAGAAAATTCTTTTTGCTTCGAGATGCATTTGCTTCTTTAGGACCGGCTTCTGTTTTGACTGTTCATCGTAGTCAAGGCAGTAGCTTTGGTAATGTATTTATTGCTGAAGATATTTTCTGGCCTAAAGATATGAATTTGAGAAAACAATTGGTTTATGTAGCTGTAAGTAGAGCAATTGATGGTGTTTGGATTGTAGGATGTGATCGTACAGTGAAGGAAAAGATATTATGGCAGGATCAACTCACCTAATTATATTTTGGTTGGATTATAATTAGTGGTTCACTTTATTGGAATCCTACTATAGTTTAATTGGTTGATCAAGATAATTTTTAATCATTATATGTACTATACTTTTCAAGAGTAGATCGCCACTTGAATAAGATATTTGGATGGCTTGGCCAATGTAAATGTATCCAGCTTGCATGTAGCATTTTGTTGCTCCAACCTTCTTCTTTGGGATTTATATTCCATCCACTAGCTTCCCATGGAGCCGTTATTAATCCCGCTTTATTCTTATCGTATTTATGGGTATCTACCTTTGGATTATGCTTGGCATGAGTTAGATCCCAATAATGAAACTCATGTCCAATTAAGTTTTCACCAAAATCAATAATTAAACTGTTTTGTATTCCTTTAAGAGTTCTGTATCCAACTTTTAACGAACCTTTTTTTGCATGGAAAGGAAGTATTCCTGCCATTGGCTGTTTTTCTCCTTGTAAATCTGTAAGAGTTTCTCCTAGCAGAAGCATCCCTCCACACTCTGCATATATAGGAAGTTTAAATATAGAAGACTTTATGGCTTTAAGTGTAGTTGAACATTGACTGAGTTCCTTTGCATATTGTTCTGGGAATCCACCTGGGATAATAAGTCCTTTGGCATCATGCGGTAGGGGTTTATTCTCTAACGGACGCCAAATGATGACTGGCATTCCCAACATTTCCAAGAATTCTTTTGTCTCTGTGTACTTAAAATGGAACGCATTATCCTCGGCAACAGCAATTGGGTATAAAATTGATTCATTTCTAATGTTATTTTTTTCAAGTAATCTAGTCATAGGGTTCTTAGAAGATTTGGGAGCCTTTAGAAGAGTTTTAAAGGCTCTAAGATCTAGTTTAGATTCAGCAATTGCTGCCAATATCTGTATCTTACTCTCTAGATTTAAAATTTCATGAGCAGGTGCAAGTCCTAGATGTTGGCTATTAATTTTCAAATCAGGATTTGTTGGTAAGCATCCAAGGACTTTTACTTGAATACTAGAAAGTACATCTATTAATAAATCCTTATGCCGCTGAGTATTTACCCGGTTGATTACTACACCCGCAAGTCTGATTCGAGGTTTATGTTCTTTGAAGCCTCTAATTAGTGCCCCTAATGATGCTGCTTGACCACTTGCATTGACAACTAAAACTACAGGAAGATTGAGCTCTTTAGCAATAGCCGCAGTGCTCCCCTTCGTGCTACTACCAACTCCGTCATATAAGCCCATTACTCCTTCAATTAGTGCCAAATCTGCCTTGCCGCCAAAACCATGAAAAGATTCTTTTACCCATTGTGAACCACAAAGAATTGGGTCAAGATTGCGACAGGGTCTTCCTGAAACCGCTGATAAATGCTGGGGATCTAGATAGTCAGGCCCAACTTTGAATGGTTGAAGATTAAGTCCCTTGTTTCGAGCCCAGGCTGCAAGCAACAGGCTGACTAAAGTTTTGCCACTGCTACTATTTGGGGCTGCTATTATGCAAGCCATGAAGTTTTTTGGGTAATAGTTTTATTGTTTTTTATGGGTTAATTCAAATAATTTGTGTGCTATAGGAGCAGCGGCAGAGAGTAATGGACTAGTGCTCCCTCGACTTGTACCAAGAAGTCTTGCGACATCACTTTCATCATGACTGGTTTGAATCGGGACTACTTCTTCTAATAATTCCATATTTGCCATTCCTCCTGCTTCTAGTCGCATGCATTCTTTTGACTCTGCTCCAAGGATTACACATAATGCATTCTCTGGAAGTTTATCTGGTATGCAAATTAATCGAATACCAATAATTTGACCTGGATGAATGCTTGGTTTTCCAACAGGTAAACCTATAAGGCAAAATTCTACTTTGGTTTTATCTGGCCGGGAGAAAACTCCTTCAATATTATGATCATTCACGATGTTACAATTTTCTACTTTCCAATTTAAACGTTCGGCAATCCATGCAGTAAGTAGTAAGCCTTGAACAGGATGATTACCTTCTACATCTATATCTAGTTGGACAACATTATCAAGTGCATTCCTGCGATGTGGGGGGTCAAATACCATGGCTAAAGATTCTCTCCAACTTCTAAGTCTTAACCAGTTGAGATCATTTACTGCTTGAGATTCTGAGATTTTGGACTTAAGAAGATGTAAACAATTAAGAGGATCTCCTAATGCTGTATCTATAATCAGTCTTCTTGATTGTAAAGCTAGCTTATTGAATAGATCTTGAGCTTCGTCAAGGCTACCATCCCACCAAAGCCAAGAAGGCAACTCACTTGGTAGAAGTTTATCGAGGATATTAAGGCCGTTACTTATTGATTCCATTGCGCCGCGAAGTACAACAACGTCACCGCATGCATATTGCCCTCCGCCCTCTTCTAAAAGAGGACAATATGCAGCAACTAGTGTTTCTAGAGGGTGATTGTCTTCAAGAGTTGGTGCAAGAGTAATTAAGCGTCTTGGTTTAAGGTCACTAATTTTTTCGTTGATGTGTTGTCCTCGTAGATCTTCTACTTTATATTTTTTGTTTTCTATCGAAAGCTCTGCAGAAACTTTTCGATCTAAGGGAGGAGTGCTATGGGGTAGATCTTTCTCTAAGATAATTTTACGAGCTGCTTCAATAAGTTTTTTATGTTGAGTGCCAATAATAGGCCCTTTGATTTTTCCACTTTGTACCAATTGTTGTTCTATCCAAGCGGGTTGCCAAACTATTAGGCAAAAGGTATTTGCTCCTGTATTACTAGGTTGGTCATTTGACCAAAGTTGGTTTAAATAACTTGGAATTTCTTCTGGAGGTAATTGCAGAGGAGTTTGAAGTGTTAATTGAGGAGACATGACTTTGCTTTCTTAAGTATTGATGTAGTTTGATTTATTTATGGGCGTCGCCATAGAAGTCCATCCTTTGCTAATAAATCATCTGACGCAGCTGGACCCCATGTTCTTGCTTCGTATGGGTTAATAGGTAGTTGCCACGGGCTGTCTTCGATTAGTTCCAGAAGCGGCGTATAAAGGCGCCATGCTGCTTCTACCTCATCGCTTCTTGTGAAAAGAGTTGGATCACCAAGCATTGCATCAGCTAAAAGTCTTACATAACCTTCGTCAGAAGGTTCTCCAAATGACTCATCATAAGAAAATTCCATTTCAACTGGTCGACTTCGCATCCCAGAGCCTGGTGATTTCACCTCAAAACAAAATTCGGCCCCTTCATTTGGTTGAATTCTAAGGATTAATTGGTTTGAGGTAGGGTTAATTCCTGCAGTATCGAAAAGGTGAACAGGTGCCTCTCTAAAAGTCAGTACAACTTCACTAAGTCGCTTTGCTAGACGTTTACCAGTCCGAAGGTAGAAAGGAACTCCCTGCCAGCGCCAGTTGTCTATAAATAATTTTGCTGCCACATAAGTCTCTGTCGTGCTATTTGCATTCACTCCTGTTTCATTTATATAGCCAAGTATTGGCGATTCATTTGTTCCACCCAGTTCATATTGTCCTCTTACACAACAGTTCCAGGGTTCAATTTCATCAGCAAGTTTTGCAGCTTGAAGTACTTTGGCCTTTTCATTCCTGATGGCTTCAGGATCAAAATGCCCTGGAGGCTCCATTGCTGTGATTGCCAGCAATTGAGTCAAATGGTTTTGAACCATATCTCTTAATGCCCCTGATGTTTCGTAATAGCCAGCACGATCTTCAACTCCAACAGTTTCAGCAGCTGTGATTTGAACATTTGAAATAAAATTTCGATTCCAGATGGGTTCAAAAATTGTGTTTGCAAATCGCAAAACCAGAATGTTTTGGACTGTCTCTTTGCCGAGGTAATGATCAATTCGAAAAATTTGATTTTCTTGAGCACATTGCTGAACTAATCGATTAAGAGCTTGAGCACTGCCAAAGTTTCTCCCAAATGGTTTTTCAATTACTAGTCGACTTCGTTTCGGATCATTAAGCAGCCCAGCTTCTGAAAGTGATTTGCATGCACTTCCATAGTGGTTTGGAGAGACTGAAAGATAAAAAGTTCGATTGTTATGAGTGGCTTTTAAACGGTCAATATTCTCCAGTCTTTGCCCAAGCTTGATGAGATCATCTGGTCGCTGGAGATCAACTGGTTCATAAAAAAGACTGTTTGAGAATAGTTCCCATGCAATGGGTTCTTCTTTAATTTTTTTCTTTAATCCGACTTCCATTTTCTTTCGAAACTCTTGATCACTCCACTTTCTACGTGCACACCCAATGACTGCAAACTCACTAGGTAAACGTCTTTGTTTAAATAGCTCAAAAAGAGCAGGTACTAATTTTCGATGAGTCAAATCTCCACTAGCGCCAAAAATAACTAGGCATTGGGGAGGGATTACTCGTTCCTGACGAAGGCCAATTCTTAATGGGTTAGTTATTGTCATTTTCATTGGGCAGGGCTTCTGCCGTAGGGACAACTTGCTTATATACAAATTCAAAATGCTTTAGCGCATCTCGCCATGATTTGTTCTGGGATGCCTAAAAATAATTTAGCTAATTGTATTTGCTTGATTTTTCAGGATTTTGGTTCAAGCAAGGAAACACACCATTAAAAATGAATTTCCTTGCTATTCAATTCAGGTCAGTTGGGCCTGGTCAATAGGTCTCTACGTGCCATCTTCCAGCTTTTTTGAGTTGAGGTCTTAGTTCTGACCATTTCAAACCTTTTGCAGCAGCAGCAGTTGTCATTGCTTCATCAATGCCCGGCTCCATTCCTTTAAGCCCGCAGAGATATATGTGGGTCTTTGGATTTTCAATTAGTTCGAAAAGCTCATCTGCATGTTCAAGAACTTTGTCCTGAATATACATTCGACCACCTTTTTTGTTCTTTTGTTCTCGACTTATAGCTTTTGTATATTTTAGATTATCTGGGAATTTACTTTTATAGTGTTCAAAATCCTCATCGTATAAGAGGTTTGCAGTTTTTGGAGCCCCCATAAATAACCAGGCTTTACCCCTGAAGTTCCAACCATTTTTCTCCCTTTCAGTTGGCTCAAACATTCTTCTTAGATAAGCTCTCATTGGTGCAATGCCTGTTCCAGTGGCAAGCATGATGATGTTCGCATCTTCATCTGCTGGAAGAAGCATTTCTTTCCCAACAGGACCAGTGATTTTTACTTTTTCACCTGGAGATATATCGCACAAGTAAGTTGAACAAACCCCATTTATGGTTTTGCCATCCTTTTCGTATTGGAGTTGGCGAACACATAAAGAAACAGTATGGCCTTGGTAATTGTCCCCATGGCGAGTACTTGCTATGGAGTAAAGCCTTAATTTGTGAGGTTTTCCTTTGGCATCCTCTCCTGCAGGAATTATGCCAATACTTTGACCTTCAATGTATTGAAGTTTTGGATCCCCACCTTTGAGATCAAAGGTTATGTGCTGAACTCTTCCAATAGCACCATCCTTAAGAAGGGTGTAGTTTTCAAGAACTTCCCCCAAAAAGGGAGCCCTAGGTTTGTATGTATTTACCGGGACATCAGCATGTGATGCTTTACGAGGTGTCTCTTTGGTTTGAGACTGTTTTGTCTCAATTGATTTTTTCTTCTCAGTGAGTTCTTTTTCGCTATTGCTGCGTAAAAAGAATGTTTGAGTAAGCCCGAAAATTGCAACGAGAATGGGTATGTGGGCTAGCCCTCCGGCTAAAACCTGTCCTTCCGAGTAAGCCATCAAGAATTCAAAACCGACCGCGAGAATACCAATTCATTGACTGAGATAGTCAATAAATTCGTTGTTTGCGTTCAGGTTATGGATTGGCACAGGTTAATTAAGGAGTGTTTTAACGCTTTTTTTGCGGTTATTAAGTATTGTTCTTGCCTTCTAGGCACAACTAAACACATGACTTGGAATCCCTTTTTGGTCAGCAAAGTCCCTTTGAAGCAAATCCCTTGTTGATAGAGCCTTCGAAAATGTTTAGTAGTCAAACCATCGAACAAACGATGGAAAGGCTCCCTAATGGAGTAAGGCGGCTGGCTGCGCAAATAAGAACAAAGGTTGATTTGAATTCAATATGGAGAGTGCTCACTGACTATGAACGCCTAAGCGAATTTATTCCGAACCTTGCTGTTAGCAAGCTGATTAGTCGAGACGGACAGAAAATTCAACTTTACCAAGTTGGAAATCAAAAATTGATTGGCTTGAATTTTTCGGCTGAAGTTTTCTTGGAATTAATAGAAGATCGTAAAGGAGGAGCATTGGAATTCCACTTGCTTAAGGGAGATTTTCGTCGTTTTGAAGGCGCTTGGAGGCTTAAAGAGACAGACAGGAAGCAAGAGACATCTCTTGTATATGAATTAACTGTTCAAGGATGTGTAGGTATGCCTATTGCCTTGATTGAAAAACGTTTGAAACAAGATTTGTCATTGAACCTTTTGGCCGTTGAGCAGGCTGCTTCGAATTTGGAAAGACTCCATCTCACTGGGGAGTAGAAACTTTGCTTGAAAGTTATTTGGACATTCCTTGACTCGGCTTTCCTAAAACAGGAGAAAAGAACTTTTTATGAACTTAGTACCCCCAAGGGGATTCGAACCCCTGTCGCCTCCGTGAAAGGGAGGTGTCCTAGGCCTCTAGACGATGGGGGCGAGGCCGTGATCTTTTTGAGATATACAAAATGATCACAAAAGCAAGCTACGGGGCCGCCTCACCCTCCGTCAAGGACTCATCTTCTTTGTTTTGCCCCTGCCAAACGGGCACATTGAAGTAAAAACAAGCACCTTTCCCTGGCTCGGAGACTACCCAAATTCTTCCTCCGTGGACTTCTACAATCCTTCTACATACCGACAATCCGACCCCATAGCCTGTTGTTTGACCTGACGTTTGAGGTAGGCGGACTCGATCCTTAAATATGCGTTGTTGTTCTTCTTCTGGTATGCCTGGGCCACTGTCACAAATGCTTACTTGCACCCATTGACTTGTGCGATGCAACATTCTTATTGAAATAGTTCCTCCGCTTTGGGTGAATTTCAAGGCGTTCTCAATAAGGTTCAATAAAACCTGTCTCATGCGTCTTTGATCTGCAAAGACTTTTGGTAGGTCTGAAGGTATATCTGTGTTTACTCCGATTCCTCTTCTTAACCAGAATTTTTCTAATTCTAAAATTGCTTCTGCAGATACATTTGCCAGATCAAGACGTTGAGGGTTGAAAATAGCTTCCCATTTTGTTGTGCCAACTTCGAGGAGCTCTTTTGATAGCGATTCGATTTCTTCTAGGCGTCTTTTAAGTACATCTTGGAATTTTTCTAAAGTGATTTGCCCGAGCTGCTGACTTTGTACTGCTAGAGCTGCTGCAGTAAGTGGTGTCCTTAATTCATGAGCGACCATTCTCAACAGCATTTCTTGAGAATGAATTCGATTAATTAGTGTTTCGTTCTCTTGTCGCAAGACCAACAGTTCATCTTCTAATTGCAATTCCCTTTGAGTACGACTTCCATCAAGTTCTGTTGGCCTTAAACTGAGTCCTAAACGAGTCATGACTCTTTCTTGTTGCCACCTAGGCAACCAATTCTTGACTTGTTGAGAGATGCTGCTTCCTGCGAAAACCTGCTTAGGTGAAGGCGAGATTTTTATTAAGGCAGGTAGCGCAATTAGACGGTGTAGTTCAAGTAATTCAGGGTGATCACTAGGATCTGAAACTTGAAGTGATATCTGAAATCCGCATTCTTCTGTTTCTAGGAAATTAATAAGGGTTCCTATATCCCCTCTAGAGAGATGGTGGCGTGCTGCTACTAGAACTAGCTTCAGCTCTTGAGGTTTTTTAATTTCTATCCCTTCCACAGGGTCGAGTGATTAAAAATGTTTTGGAGCTTATTCATGATTGTTTTCATAGACATTTAGAAATAAAAATAGTTTTTTTAATAAGATGCATTGATGTTATTCTTATATCTTATCACCTGTTGTGGTATTTGAGACGATCTGATTTTTTAAGCATTAATGTAATTATGTTGAAGTTAATCAAATTTTGGAGGCTAATTATTTTCTTTTTAATAAAATTTAGTTAAATTTTAGCTATATTTAGTTGTTATTTGGTTATGTACATAAAAGATCTTATGTTTTATCTAATCTCTAATGCCTGCCAGATGTAAAATATTTATCAATATTAATGTTCATCTCAGCATAAGGTTGTGATTTTTTTGAGTAGGTAAGTATTATTTTGAACATCAACTTCCCATAGTAATCACTTTTTCTCTAGTGCTCATCAAAACCAGACAACTTAGTAGATGCTTAGTGAAAACAGTTTTCTTGCTCCCAATATTCCTGTCAAGTTGCACGTTTTTTGCTAAGCCAGAACAAACGCCTAAAGCAAATTCTAATGTGAAACCTGCCACTAAAGAAGATGTCTTTTTATATAGAGGTCTTGGTGCTTCTTATCTTTGTAATGCTCGCGCTGCAGGAATCGAGTTTCCTAAGGCTGTTGGTATCGCTGCAGCAACATACGCTCAGGTTTTAAGTGGCCGTCATGGAGGGGTTGTTGCTACAGCAGGGAGCAAGAAGTTGACAAACAAGCAACTTTTCGCTGGTGCTGAATTTCAGATCATTACTGGCGCGCTGCAGTTTTGCCCTAAAGATGTACCTGATGATGTGAAGGCAAAAGTAGATGAAGCACTTAAAAAGGAGAAGGCTAAACTATCTAAATAAGGATAATTTGTTATACCTTCTTTAAAGTAATGCCTTGTGAATAAGAAGCATTCAAGCAACCAGTTTGGCCTTTGATATTCTAAGCATCTTTTAATATTGGAGCTTACAATTGAATAATTCTTTTGGGATCTACAATCTTCTTTCCTTATGATTACTAAAAATCTAGTTAAATTATCTGAATACAAGCCATATCCATTCCTGATACCCGATATTGAGCTTGAATTTATAATTAAGAATGATTTTGTTATTGTTTCAAGTTGTATGAAGATAATACCTTTATCTACTTTGAAAGTGCCTTTAATACTTAATGGGCATGGACTAGATCTTCAGTTAATCAGTATTAATAGCATACCTTTAGAGGCTAGTTCTTATCTACGATCACATGATGGGTTGGAAATTTTCCCAAAATCTTCTAAGCCTTTTTTATTGAGAACGACATGCAAACTATACCCTTCTAAAAATACAGCATTAGAAGGACTTTATATGAGTGGAGATGTTATGACTACCCAATGTGAAGCAGAGGGATTCCGAAGAATTTGTTTTCACCCTGACCGCCCTGATGTTCTAAGCAAATATAAAGTAAGGATTGAAGCAGATATCAAAACTTATCCAGTCTTGCTATCTAATGGTAATTTAATTGAGAATAATATTTTAGATGAAAATACAGATAGACATCAAGTTGTTTGGCATGACCCTTATCCCAAGCCGTCTTATCTTTTTGCATTTGTAGCAGGTTCTTTAAGGGAAACCAATAGTTCTTTCGTTACGAAGTCAGGGAGAAAAGTTAATCTGCGTCTTCATGTTGAACCTGGAGATGAGCAATATACATCACATGCCATGAACTCGCTTAAGTTGGCTATGGCCTGGGAGGAAAAAGAATATGGACTTGAATATGATTTAGATGAATACAATATTGTTGCCATAAGACATTTCAATATGGGAGCAATGGAAAATAAGAGTTTAAATATATTTAATTCTAAATTAATTCTTGCTGATATAAAAACAGCTACAGATTCTGAGCTAGAGAGGATAGAAAGTGTAATTGCTCATGAGTATTTTCATAATTGGACAGGTAATAGGATTACATGCAGGGATTGGTTTCAATTATCTTTAAAGGAAGGTCTCACCGTTTTTAGAGATCAGTCCTTCACGTCAGATAATCATTCACATGCCTTAAAGCGTATTGAAGATGTCTCTCAACTTCGAAATACTCAATTTCGAGAAGATATGGGGCCAACATCTCATCCAGTAAAACCTACCGAATATCTTGCAATTGATAATTTTTATACAACTACTATTTATGAGAAAGGTGCAGAAATAATACGAATGCTTTATACATTATTTGGACATAAAAGATTTATGTCTGGTATGAATTTCTATATCCAAAGATTTGATGGGAAGGCCGCAACCACAGAAGACTTTCTTCAATCAATGTTTGATGGGGCCAAGTGTATAGATAGTGATATAACTTTTGATATGGAACAATTTAGTAATTGGTATTATGTGGCAGGCACCCCATTTGTCGATATTAGCTATAGCTGGAATCGTGCGAGTGGTGAGTTGACAATCTGCTTTAAGCAATCCATTCTAACTAATAATGAAAAAAACAAAGGATTTCTTTTTGTTATACCAATTGAACTTGCATTAGTAACCTCTAAAGGAAAAATCTTAGAACAAAGATTAGTTGTACTTAAAAATGCCCAAAAAGAAATAACCATTAAGGACCTTCCTTTGGAGGAAGATCCTCCCGCTATATCAGTTTTCAGAGGATTTTCTGCGCCTGTAAAGTGGAACATTCCAGCTCCAATTGATAAGTGGTTGAATCTATTTATGTTTGATGATGACCCGTTCTCTCGATGGGAGGCAGGCCAGTTTTTAGTGCGTAAGGTTTTTATCGCGAGATCATCTTTTAATCCAGACCTAGAACTTGAGAAGAAACTAGTTTTGGCATTTGATCATTTGATTTCAACTTTTGGTGAAAATGATCCAGGGATTTTAACGTCTTTACTGACTTCACCAGGATTGTCTGAATTAGAGGCACTTCAGGAGAAAGTTGACCCCATTCGTTTATATCAATCAAATCTATACTTAATGTCTTTTTGGGGGACAGAGCTTTCTTTAAAAATAAAACCATTATTAGAAAAGTATCGTTTAAGTTGGCAAAAACCGTGGCCTAGTGGTCAAGGTGAAAGAATGTTTATTTCATTAGCTTGGAGTTGGCTGGCAATTGCTGGAGATATTTCTATAAGGGAAGAAGCCCTTAAGTTTATGAGCGATAAATCTATGACTATGGCTAGAGCAGCCTTGTCAGCTCTTTATTTAATTGAATGTCCTCAACGTGAAATAGCCATGAAAACTTTTTATGATCTTTGGAAAGATAGGCCTGTTATCCTTGATTCATGGTTTGCTCTAGAAGCGTCAATTTATAGAACTGATAGCTTAGTTAGAATTGAGAATCTTTTATCTCATCCTCGATTTGATTCTAAGTCACCTAATACTATTCGTGCATTGTTAGGAGGTTTGATGAGGAATATTCCAATTTTCCACGCGCCTGATGGAAGTGGGTATGAATTTATGGCTGAACAGTTGATTGTTCTTGATAAAATTAATCCAATTACAGCTTCTCGACTAGTTAAAGTATTTAGCAGATGGAAAAGTTATATTAATCCTAATAAAGATGCTATGTATAAAGTGATTAATAAGATGGATTTAATAGATCTTTCTAAGAATACTCGTGAAGTTATTGATTTGATTAAGACTTAGATTTTTATTTTAGTACATCTAAAGGAAGATTGAGCAAAAATCAAATTTATTTATGGCCAATATTAATAATATTAAGTTAGTCTCTAGCGAAACATTGAACTTACAGAACTTTCCTCGTGGATACGCCATATTGCTTCACCTAACATGTTTGCCACAGATAAAACCTCAAGTTGTGGGAATACTTGCTCTTTCTTTAGTGGAATACTATTAGTAACTACTACTTGTTCAAATAGACCTTCCATAGATAAACGCTTGCATGCTGGAGGTGAAAAAACCGCATGAGATGCACATGCGATTACTCTTTTTGCTCCTTCCTTTTTCAGAAGTTGTGCTCCTGCGCAAATTGTTCCTCCAGTATCAATCATATCGTCTATAAGAATGGCTGTTTTCCCAACTACATCGCCAATAACTGTGAGGCTTTCGGATACATTGTGTGCAGAGCGACGTTTGTCAATAATTGCTAAAGGGGCGTCTTTCATTTGCTTCGCAAAGGCTCTTGCTCTAGCTACCCCGCCTACATCAGGGGAAACCACAACTACTTCACCTAATTCTTTGGCGGAGAGATAATCTACAAGTACTGGTGATCCATAGATGTGGTCACAGGGAATATCAAAGTATCCTTGAATTTGCGCTGAATGGAGATCCATTGCAAGAACTCTATCTACTCCTGATTTAACAAGAAGGTTGGCCGTTAGTTTTGCAGTAATTGATTCGCGACCTGCAGTTTTCCTATCAGCTCTTGCGTATCCGTAATAAGGGACTACAGCCGTGATCTGTCTTGAGGATGCTCTTTTGCAAGCATCGACCATGATCATCAGTTCCATTAGGTTGTCGTTTACTGGCGCGCATGTTGGCTGTATGAGGAATACATCACAGCCTCTAATTGATTGCTGGATTTGAACGTACAGCTCACCATCAGCAAATCGCTTGCATACAAGTGGACCATCAGTAATTCCTAGGTATGCTGCAATTTCTTTTGCAAGGGCAGGGTTTGATGTTCCGCTAAATAGTCTTAACCTTCTAGTGTCATAACCAAGGTTTTCCTGCTCATTTCGTGTTGCGGTTACGAATGTTGTCACGGTATCCGCAGGGAAACGCTGTCTCCTGATCGTAATGCGTGATGGGTCAATAACAATTTTGTTTAGCAAATTATGGCTTTCATGATGACTCGTAAGTTCGTTTTTCTTGTTGGGACATGGAACCTACCTCAAAGAGAAATAGAAATTGGTGTTAATGCTCTTTCACAGTCTTGGGGGGGACGCCTTTTTCAGTATCGCTGTGAGCAGAATCCCACCAAGATTTTGAATTCTTTGCCTGCTGAGAATGGGTTAGCACATTTGGTTGGTGATGCTGCTATGACACAACACTATGGCTTTAGTTGGTTAGAGGCGCTTGGGGCATGGAAACAACCTACAGTTTTGCTTGCCTCTCCATTACCAGTTGAATCTCTTTCTGGGATGGCTGCTGCTTACGTGGCTCTCTGTGAGGTGCAATCAGTTCCTTTGATAGGAATTGTCCAATTAGGAAACCCCTGGGATGCTTCGCTTCGCAGGCTTGATGGCTTGCCTTGGTGTGGTTGTATTAGGGTAGAAGATCATAAAAGCTCCAAATCAAATAAGTTTGCTTTTACTGCTAGTGATTTGGATGCACAACAGGTGGTTAGGCAATTAAATAGAAGGATGAACTACCTTCTGCACAATTAGAAAATTTTTTTATAGCTAATTTAGCCAAATATGCTTTTCATATCCCTTTTTAAGCTGTCTTAGGTCTTGATTCTTTAGCTTAGGATCAAGAGGTAATTGTTTAACTATAGGGGGTGATTCAGTATTCATAGCAACTGCAAAAAGACTAAGAAGTTCTTTTCTAGTAATGTTTGTTCTGGTTCTTGCTAATATTTTTTCAGATAAAGAATTTAGACTTGATGAATTCTCTGGATAGGCCATTTGTTTTGCAATACCCTTTATGACTAATTCTCTTCTTTCGCGGATGTCAATATCATCCTCTTTTTTGCTTTTGTATAGGATGAATTCTAAAGATTGTTTGCCACTTAACCTTTGCAGGCCAGCTGATAGATTAAGAGTGATTCTATTTTTATCAATTTTCTCATACAATGGCTCATCAAGCCTAACTTTTATTTCACCAATCTGATTGATAATCTCTTCAAGTAAATCAATCGGGAAAATCATATAGCGCTCTGGTAATTCATCTCTTCGCCCAATTATTTCCATTATCACATCAGCACTAAGGGCGACTCCACCTTTGTTAAAAGTCTCAGATAGTGCAAGGATTTTCTCTTCTCCTGGCAATTTTATTGCCAACTCAATAGGTATTTGTAGGATTTCAACAGGATTATTCTTGGATATTCTTACTAGCATAAAGCTTTGTATTTCTTCCTGCCTGCGAAGAAAACCCTGTTTAAGATTATTATTAACTTTTTTTTCACTTATTAGACTTATAAGTATTGTTATTGGTCTTTTGGGTAGAGATATTTGCCCTTTTATATCCTCTACTCGTGAACTCTTTAATGATACTTGATTTTCTTGAGGGGAGATAGTATTAAGTAAATTACCTGTAATCCATATTCCAATAATTGTAATGCCTATTCTATGTAACGTTCTTCCTGGGTATTCCCCAAGCCAATTACTAATGAAAGATATGGGTTTGGACTCCTTGGGAGTTGATCTTGACATTAATCATTACGTTAGACGACCTCATATAGTTTTAAGTCATGAGTTGTGTATTAGTATGAGAACAACTTATATTTTAATCATTTGGTTGGAGCTCAGAGGTAGATTTGATCTGATCAATTGTGATTAATAAAGAGAATTAATTATGAAGAAACTGTTCCTTTGTTTTTTTTAGCCAAATCAACCATTTACTTGCAGAGAGAATAGATCATATGATTTTTGAGCTTTTTCTAGTAAAGCTGGTCATTTGTAGGAGCTGCACATTATGGTATTGGAAATTGTTCGGATTAAGTCTTGATGATCATGTTGGCTGGAGAGGTGTGTTGTCTGGCTTGATTCTCATTCAATTTATTTCTAAAAATGACTCGAACTATTGGAGTACTGCTTCACCCTTCAGTATTACCTGGTAGCCCAGTGTGTGGAAGTTTTGGTGCTCCTTCAAGAGACTGGGTGAAATGTCTTGCTTGCAATGGGATAGGGGTTTGGCAATTTTTACCACTTTCTCCTCCTGATCCTACGGGTTCTCCCTATAGCTCTCCTTCGAGCTTTGCTTTGAACCCATGGTTCTTAGATGCACAAGATTTGTTAGAAGAGGGATATCTTCTTGAATCTCAAGTTGAAGGATTGCCTGGGGCTCATCAATTAGATAATTCATCACTGGATTTTTCGTTAGCTGAAGCACGAAGCGAAAGTATTGGTAAGGCACTTGTAGAAACTTGGTCATCTCAATTAGCTGAAAGACATAACACTTTTAGATATTGGTGTGATAAACAGTTTTGGCTTGAAGATCATGTTTGTTTCTCAGTTATTCGTTCACAGTATTCCGGTCATCCATGGTGGGATTGGCCCAAAGAACTTGCATTTAGAAAAAGTGGAGCGTTAACTCGATGGAAAAAAATAAATAGGAAGCAATTATTAGAGCATCGTCTTATTCAGTGGCATTTGGATAGACAGTGGCAGTCTCTAAGGAGCTTGGCTAATGAATTGGGTGTATTGCTTTTGGGAGATCTTCCATTTTATGTTGCTCACGATAGTGCAGATGTTTGGAGTAAAAAATCTCTTTTTTCTATTTTCCCTAGAGGTGGATTGAATGTGCAGAGTGGAGTTCCTCCTGATTACTTTTCTGAAAATGGGCAGTTATGGGGGACGCCTGTTTATAGTTGGTCCCAACATCGCTTTACAAGGTTTCAGTGGTGGAGAAGTCGTTTTCATTACCAGTGGAGACATGCTGATTTATTGCGTTTAGATCATTTTCGTGCACTTTCCTCTTATTGGGCTGTTTCAGGAAAAGATAAGAATGCTATTGATGGAAGTTGGGAACCATCCCCTGGATCAGAACTCTTAAATTTATTAAAAAATGACTTTCAAGGTAGGCTTCCACTTATTGCAGAAGATCTTGGAATTATTACCCCTGAGGTGGAACATTTGCGGGATGAATTCTTACTCCCTGGGATGAAAATTCTGCAGTTTGCATTTAATGGAGACTTAGAAAATCCTTATCTTCCAGAAAACATTAATGGTGAAAACTGGGTAGTATATACTGGTACACATGATAATCCAACCACTCTTGGCTGGTGGATGGAATTAGATCCAAATATTAAGAATGAGATTAGCAATAAGTTTGAAGCTCATTCCGGGGGGATGCCATGGCAATTGATTGACGTTGCTCTTTCAACAAAGGCAAAACTTGTAATAGCGCCTATTCAAGATTTGCTTGCTTTGGATAACAATGCACGCTTTAATACTCCTGGGACAATTGGTAATAATTGGAAATGGAGAATGGGTTCTTCTAAAGCATCTTTAGAAGATGCTTTAAAAATATATGGAAATAGAGGTAGCTTTTGGGGTAGGAGTTTAGAATCAGCAGTTCAATTATTAGAAACCTCATCTAATAAATAAATCCCATTATTATCTTCTTTTGGTATATAGTTAATTTTATTATTCCATATAATAGGTTCTGAACTATTTAGGGGTGGACTTATCTCTACTTGAACAGGAGGTAATAATTTTATTTTGATTATGCCTTTGGCACTAGTGATATTTAGCTCATCCCCATTCGCATTTATTATTTTTACTTTTCTTGGTGTTATTAATTTTATTTCTAATTGTCTTGGTTTAGGTTTGGCTGTAAATCGTGCAAAGAACCTAAATAACTTATTCTTCGAGGATAATCTTTCGGTATTCGAATCAAGTTTTTGATTTTCAGTTAAGGAATTTTTGGTGCTAATTGGATTTAAGGGGAGAAGATTGATATTTGCAGGTATAGGGTTAAATGTACTACTATTAATCTTGGCAATATGTTCCTGTTGCTTATTAATTATTAATAGACTGCTAAGTATTGTTATTATATAAAGCAATGATCCATACCAAGTGTTGAATATATCGAAACCTCTTCTTTCGAGTTCATTTAGCTCTCGATAGCTCTCTTGTTCTTGAGAACTTTTAAGAATGTCCTTTAAGACATTCTTTTCTAGATTCAGTTCATTTTCCAAGAGTAAAAGCATTGAGCAGAGATATGCACTTTCTGGAAGTTTATTTAGCCAACCTTTTTCTATTGCTTCTATGACTGGTGCAGAGATCTTTGTTTTGTGTGCAAGTTCACTACGTGTCATCCCATATTCCTTTCTTTTCTTATAAAGTGTTCTACCTGCTTTTATTAGCAAATCATGAGTATTTTCAGTTGAGTTGCCTGGTTTAATAGTTGTGGAAAATGATTTTAGGAAATTGAATTTAAAGTCCATTATCCTTTATTAGTTACATTTTTATAATGAAGTATTGGCCTATACTCTTTTTCATTTACTTCTCTCCAATGACCTTCTTTTAGATCATTGAGTTTAATGTGAGCAATTGCGACACGTTGAAGGTCAAGAACGGGGTTGCCTAGTTGTTCAGCTATGCGTCTTATTTGTCTGTTTCTCCCTTCGTTTAGCACTACCTTGATTAAGCTTTTATGCTGGTTGGTTTCTAATAATTCTACTCTTGCAGGCATGGTTTTGCGTCCATCAAGCATGATTCCTGAACGCCATTTATTTAATGAATCCTTAGAAAGAATTCCTTGAAGCCAAACCTGGTATGTTTTTGAATGTAAATATCTTGGATGCGAAAGCCTGAGAGTTAATTCACCGTTGTTTGTAAGAATCATTGCTCCACGACTATTTAAATCTAGCCTACCTACTGGATAAATACCCTGCCGATGTTTTGAAGGAATCAAGCTTACTACCGTTCTTCTTCCATAGTCATCATGACAACTACTTAAAATGCCCACGGGCTTATTAATAAGAAATACCTTGTTTCGATAAGTTATTTTTATTGGCTTGCCATCCAGAAGGATTATATCGAGAGCTGGATCAGCCAGGTCTCCTATCTTGGCAATAGTCCCGTTTATTGAAATTCGTGAGTCTCTTAAAAGTGTTTCAGATTTCCTACGTGAACAGATCCCAGCAGAAGAAATAATTTTTTGCAACCTTTGTTTGACCATTTTGAGTAAGTGAGTTGTATTGATAGATGTTTAAATTAATCATTGAGAGTCATTTTTAGTAGTTTTTGAATCTTTTAAATGATTAGATTACTACTTCCTCTTTTAATTGTAATACAATATGATGTGCTTAGGCGTTATGATATTTTTCGTAAATAAATATTCTCTTTTAAGTAGTCCGTAAATTTAAGCTTTGCTTGATTCCATGAACCAAGTGACTTGGCCTGAATACTCTTCTGATTAGTTTGATCAGCTCTTTTAAATCTTTTGTATTTAATTTCTCATCCTTAATTAATGTCATTAATAGGTTCTTACGCAGCTCAGAGCCATTATTGCTTATTAATAGCTTAAGACTTGCACCAGCTACAGGCATTAATTCTGAGTTGGAGCTGCTGGATGTATCTTTACTTATGACATTAAACAAGTTTTCAAGTCTTTCTATATTAAGTCTTCCTGTTTGATCGAATATGACTTCTAGGAGTAAATTAAGCATTTCTTTTGTGTCACCACTCAGTAAACGTTTTGCAACATAAGGATAAGCTACAGCAATTATTTTAAAGCTTGGATCTAATTTAAGGGCAAGCCCTTCTTGGCTGACAACAGCTCGTATTATTAATGCAAATCTGGCTGGAACTCTAAAAGGATAGTCATACATTAATTCTGAGAAACGGTCTGTTATTGCTTTGAAATTAAAAGACTCTACTTCCTCTCCTAGTGATCCCCCTAAGACCTCTTCTAGGATAGGAGCAATAATTGATAGGTCCTGTTTTAAACTTAGAAAACCCAATTTTTGGAAATCAATAGCAAGTAAATTAAATTCTTTATTTATGAGGTGGACTACAGCACTAGTTAATGTTATTCGGTCTTCCTCAGTGATTGAGTCCATCATTCCAAAATCTACGTATGCAATATGACCTAGATTGTTGGTATTTCCTTTTAATGCAAACATATTTCCTGGATGTGGATCAGCGTGGAAATAACCAAATTCCAGAAGTTGCTGAATGCCACTGATTACACCTGTACGAATAAGAGAAGTTGGGTCTAGATTTTCACGTTCTAACGCTAAACGATTTTCTAGTTTAATTCCATCTATCCAGCTAGTTGTAATTACTCTCCTTGATGAGAGCATCCGTTCTACTCTTGGGATGGTAATAGCTGCGTTGTTTGCAAATAGTCTTGCAAACCGTTCTGCATTATCAGCTTCCATTTCATAGTTGATCTCTTCAAAAAGGCTGCGTCCAAACTCATCAATAATTTCACTTAAGCCAAAACCTAAATTGAGGGGTAGTATAGGAGAAATAAAAATACAAAGAGATTTTATAATTACTAAATCTATTCTAAGGATTTCTGGTAGATTTGGACGTTGAACTTTTACAGCTACCCAGTAATTTCCATACAAACGGGCTTTGTATACTTGACCTAGACTTGCAGCAGCAATTGGAGTTTTTGGAAACTCTTCAAACAACACGCTTGCAGCTCCACCTAACTCATCTTCAATGATTTTTAGTGCTAATGAATGATCAAAAGCTGGAAGGTTATCTTGCAACTTAGTTAGTTCTTCAAGCCAGTCACGCCTAACAAGATCTGGACGTGTTGATAATGCTTGCCCTATTTTTATAAAACAGGGACCTAAGTTGGTTAGTGTATGAAGAAGTCTTTTTGCCAGCTGATTCTGAACTTCTTGATTTTTACTTGAACCTTGAAATAAAAGCCTGATCCCCAGGGACACCAATGTTGTAATTATTACTATTACCCTTGGTATCAAGATCCATGGTCTGATCAGTAACCAAATTAAATCACCATTCGGGTTGTAACCAACTTTGGCTGTCAAAGCTATTTTCGAAGAAGATGTATTTGAGATTATCAAGATTACGGATGTATGTCAGTCCGACAACTTTTGAAACTCAGAGGTCTTGATGGCACTTTCTAGAATTCTTACTAGTGATTTTGGTAAAAGTCTTTTTTTACCAGCGCATGGTCGTGGGAATGCTTTGCCTGATGAAATCAATAACCTTTTAAAACGTAGGGCAGGCTTATGGGATTTGCCTGAATTGCCTGCTATCGGCGGACCGTTAATAAAACAAGGTGCAGTAGCTGATAGTCAAAAAATCTCTGCGGAAGCTCTAGGCGCTAAACAAAGTTGGTACGGCGTTAATGGCGCAACAGGCTTATTGCAAGCGGCTCTTCTTGCGATCGCTAGGCCAGGTCAGGCAATTTTAATGCCACGAAATGTTCATCGAAGTCTTATCTGTGCTTGCGTGCTTGGTGGCCTCAAGCCAATCTTATTTAACCTTCCCTTTAATGCTGATCGAGGACATGTATCCCCCCCAGATGATGAGTGGTTGAGAAAAGTGATTGAAGTAGTTGTTAGAGAGGAAATTGAGATTGCAGCTTCAGTATTGGTTCACCCGACATATCAAGGGTATGCCAATGATTTAAAGCCTCTAGTAAATCGATTGCATGCGCTGGGGGTACCAGTACTTGTAGATGAGGCCCATGGAGCTCATTTTGCGACATGTGTTGATGAAGGCCTGCCTGAGTCTGGCATTACTGCTGGAGCAGATCTTATTGTTCATTCTCTTCATAAGTCGTCAAATGGTTTGACTCAGAGTGCAATCCTTTGGCTTCAAGGAGACTTAGTAGATCCCGATTTGGTTGAAAGAAGTATTGGCTGGTTGCAAACGACAAGTCCAAGTTCTTTGTTGTTGGCTTCGTGTGAAGCAGCTATTAATGAATGGATTAGTCCAATAGGTAAAAGTAAATTAAAAAACCGTCTTGATGAAGCTAGAGAAATAAATTTTCGCTTAAAGGGATTTGGCTTACCACTTATAGATAATCAAGATCCTTTGCGTTTAGTAGTGCATACAGCAGTAGATGGGATTACTGGAATAGATGCTGATAATTTTTTTATTGCTCGTGGATTAGTTGCAGAACTTCCTGAACCAGGTTGCCTTACATTCTGTTTAGGTTTTTCTGTTCATAGGGGATTAGTTGATTTTATAAAAGAACGTTGGGATGAGCTTCTTTCTCAGCATTCACCGCATAAAGTTCCGCTTTCATTTGTTGAACCTCCAATACCTTTCTTAAGCAATCTTTCAATGGATTGTGGTCTCGCTTGGAGGGCAATGTCTGAGAGGATTCCTTTAGCCGAATCAATGGGTAGAGTGTCAGCAGATCTTTTGTGTCCTTACCCACCTGGGATACCAATGCTTATTCCAGGTGAGAGGTTGGATGGAGAGCGTATTGAATGGCTTATTAATCAAGAATATTTGTGGAAAAAAGATGAATTTTCTACCCTTAGAGTTGTTTCTTAAGTTGTTGAAAGATGTGCTTTTTTCTAATTATGATTTATTTTTTTAAGTAATGAGGATCCTTTTAAAAGGATCTGTATTTGGATTGATAATAATTAAAACTCTACAATTCTAATTATTATAGAAAATATTTTATTTAATTACTGAATAGTATTTATTTACAGTACTTATATTAACATATAGATAATGCCATTAAAAAATTGTTCAATTGCAAGCTCTTAGTTCAAGCAACTTTGCCAGCAAGGCAAGGTTTTAGTTCTTGATGACTTTAGGGTTCCCTCGTAAACGGCTTCTTAGTGGTCTTGCGGCTGGTTTATTTGGCTTGGCAGTTGTAGGCCTTGGAGGTTGGTGGTTTACATTTGCACTTGGAATAATTGTGCACCTTGCCTTGTTGGAATTTTTCCAAATGGCACAGTGCACAGGGATAAGACCTGCGATTAAAACAACTCTTGTCGCATGTCAACTTTTACTTGTCAGTACCCAGTGGGGCGTAGATGGTGGTTTGCCAACTGATCTTGTGTCAGCGGTGCTTCCTCTTTCGGGCGCAGCGATATGTGGCTGGTTGTTGCTGCAGCCAATTACAGGATCTATTGCTGATGTAGCTGCTTCAATTTTTGGATTGTTTTATTTGGGGTTCCTTCCTAGTCATTGGCTCAAGCTTCGTAATTTGTCTGCAATTGATTTAGCGCCAGGTTTGCAAAACTCTTCTTCAGCTTGGTCGGATCTTTTGACTTCAGGGATGGCAATAACACTTGCGGCATGTTTGATGATTGTAGCTAGTGATATTGGTTCTTATTGTTTTGGTAGAAGCTTTGGACGGTCTCCCTTGTCTCCAATCTCTCCAGGTAAGACAGTAGAAGGTGCTATAGGGGGATTAATTAGTTCAACTGTGGTTGGTTCAGTTTCAGGAGAAGTTCTGAATTGGGAGTTTGGATTTCTTTTTGGGGGAGTACTTGGAGCGCTGGTAGCTTTATTTGCTTTGGTTGGTGACTTGACTGAATCAATGATGAAGCGAAATGCTGGTATTAAGGATTCTGGTGACGTTCTTCCTGGCCATGGTGGGATCCTTGATCGTATTGACAGTTATCTTTTTACACCTGCTGTAGTTTACTATTTTGTCACGCTATTATTGCCATTAATTAGTAGCCAAATCTAATGGCGTCACGGTTGAAGATATCCTTAAATAAATAATATCTTCGCAAATATTTATTGTTTTAATTACTATTGATGGATCCATTGGAAGTATTACACTCTGACTTTGTATAGAGTCATTGAATTCAATGCTTCCATTGGTTGCCCTTATGTAAAATTCATCTGTGAAACTTTCGTTATTTTTATCTAATGAGTCTAGTTTAAGCTTATTATTTTGGATCTGAATATTTGTTATAGCTCTACCTTCGACAAGAGTTTCTGACATTAGGTTCTTAATCCAATTCCATTCTTTTGATGAAACTGTCTTGGATAGTCCAGTGCTCGAGACTGTTAATCTTCCTCCAAGTACAAATTTTTCTTGAAAGGAAACTATTTGATTATTTGGATTAATACTAAAGTTTAACTTTATAATACTAGTAGTAAATTCAGCTCCTTCAATTCTTAAACCTTTGAAGTTTATTTTATTAGCACTAACCTTTACTTCGTCGATTATACCTTTTAATATTTTTATGGTTTTACCTTTTAGTTTGATATTAAGCTCACCAAGAGATTGACACTGTGAGCGTAACCAAACTTCAAGGCCAATAGCAAGTATATGAAGTAAAGGGTTTTGTTTCTTGGAGTGATCTTTAATCATCTTTTTTAGAGTTATTTATCCATCGTTTTGCTACAGCCTCTGGTTGATCAATATGTGGCAGGTGACCACATTGATCTATTTCCTCTACATATGGTCTTAAGAGTTTAATAGTTGCTTGTTTTACTTCTCCTTTTAATATTCTGTCTTGCTTACCCCAAATCGAATGAAAAGGTTGTTTTGGAAGGGGGCTTCCACAACCCGCAAAACCTCCACTTCGAGCAAATGCAGCTAAAGACCTTCTCCAACCTTTAATATTCAGATGTAATGAGGCGATTTGTTCTTCGGGGTCTCCTGCATTGTTTTTTGGATCAGCAAATGCTTGTTCACATAGTTTTTTTCTAACTCTCGTTTGACTAAGAAAACAAACTCCTAATTGGTCAAATGGAATAGGGACTGGTTTGATTCTTCCTGTTAAACCTGCAGGTGCCAGTAAAAGTAATCGATTTATTTTTGTAGGATTAGTTTTGGCTAGCTGCATGGCTATGGCACCTCCCATGGAAGCACCGATTATTCCAATAGAAGTTCCTTGGGTGACTTCCTTAATTACTGAATTGAGATGTTTAACTATAGTCTCAGGTCCATATTTAGAATTAATTGGTCTTGGACAAAATCCAAATCCAAAAATGTCAGGTATTATTAATTCATAATGCTTTTCTAAAAGTGGTACTAAACGTCTAAATTCAAGAAAGCTACTATCAAAACCATGAATGAGTAATACTTTAGGGCCCTTCCCACGAAAGACTACAGGATACTTCTCCATTTCTTTTTGTGAGAAGTCTTTTAAAGTTATCCATTCGAGACTATTTACTAACTCTTGCGCCAGAGGATCCAATATTGTTGGCTTTAGTTGCTCTAATAAAGACTCTTCAGGGGTTTGATCTAAAGTTTTTTTCTCGATATTATTAGTCAAGATGTTTTATGTTTGGAAGGATTGAAGGATTAATTTCTTTTGACTCAGAATTTGTATTTAACATGGCCCGAATTAAATCTTCTGGGTTAACTTCAAATGGAAGAAAATGAATTTCTGAATCGTAAATGCAAGCTCGCTCACATGCATGGTTTAATTGATTCAGGCTTGCATTTGCTAAGCCTATGTCATCCAAACTGGTTGGAAGTTTAATTCTTTGCATATAGCTTAATAGTTGTTCTCTTGCATGTTTTGCTAGTCGATTACCTGAAAGAGTTTCTTCAAGACATAATTGAACAAGGATTCCATAACCAACTATTTCTCCGTGAAGCATTTTATTGCACCCTTCTAAATGGGTTAATCCATTATGTAATGCATGCGCAGCAGCTGTTCTACATTTTTCTCCACCAATTCCACTTATTAGTCCGGCAGTAAGAGCGCATGCCTCGGAAACTCTTACCCATTCATCACTATTTTTATTTTCTATAGCTATATTTCCATCAAGTAACAATTGATCTCTTAAAACTCTTGCCATTTGAATTGCTTGCTGAACTAAACCATCATTGCTACTAGAACTAATAAGAGAGGATTCATACCATTTAGCTAATGCATCTGCTATTCCACTCGAAAGAGTTCTTTCTGGAGCAGTCTTGACAAAGCTATGGTCAAATATTAGTAGATCTGGGCAGGAATTAAGTATTTGGTCTCTTTGAAAAGCTCCTTTTGGCGAATATAAATTTGCTAGGGCAGTCCATCCAGCGCAGGTAGCAGCGCTTAGAGGAATTGTAGTGCACGGGAGGTTAAGTCTTTCTGCCAATAATTTCCCTGCATCAAGTACTTTTCCTCCTCCAGCCGCTATTACGCCATCGCAATTATTTTTTAACCCTATATAACATAATCGTTGTAAATCTAATTCACAGCAATCAAATTCAAGTTCGACTTTGGTTGGGTATAGACCAATTTTCTTTAGGTCTTGGTATATATTATCTCTAAGATTAATTGTTGCTTGGCTACGACCTACTAGTAGAGGGTGCCTGCATATTTTAGATAAAAAGGTTTGGCTTTTTTCCCATGCGGTTTCTCCTCGTATTACTCTATTCGGTGATATTGAATGATATATAGTATTTGCCATAAGTTTGTAGTACTTTATATAGTTGAAATTAGTAGGGTTAGATTCCAGCTCCTGCAAGTTCAGGAGAACGTATATCTTTGTCTTCATCTTTATTTTCCTTCCTGACAGTAATTTGCTTGTTTTCGTCAATATCAACGATGGCTTGATCTCCATCTTTGACTCTTCCTGAAAGTACTTCTTCTGCAAGGCTATCTTCTAATAATCTCATTACTGCTCTACGAAGTGGTCTTGCCCCATATGAAGGGTTATAGCCTTCTTCTACTAGTCGCTCTTTAAAAGCATTAGACACAGAAAGCGCAATTCCTTTTTCTTGAATTCTTAGGAACACTTCTTTCAACATTATCTCTGCAATTTCTTTTACTTCATCACGAGTAAGTTGACGGAATACTATTATTTCGTCCAGCCTATTCAAAAACTCAGGACGAAAATACTGCTTTAATTCTTCATTAACTAAGGATCTTATTCTGTTGTATTGACTTTCTTCTGCATTCTCACCTGAGAATTCAAACCCAAGTCCCCCACCACCTTTCTCTATGACCTTTGAACCAATATTAGATGTCATTATTATTAGGGTGTTTTTAAAATCAACTGTTCTACCTTTCGAATCTGTAAGCCTTCCATCTTCTAGAAGTTGAAGTAGAAGGTTGAATACATCTGGATGTGCCTTCTCTATTTCGTCAAATAGAACAACTGTATATGGTCTTCTTCTCACTGCTTCTGTAAGTTGACCACCCTCATTAAAACCTACATATCCAGGAGGTGAACCTATTAATTTGCTAACTGTATGTCGCTCCATGAATTCAGACATGTCAAGTCGAATCATTGCTTCTTCGCTTCCAAAGAAATAAGTAGCAAGAGATTTTGTAAGTTCTGTTTTACCTACACCAGTAGGTCCAGAGAAGATAAAGCTTGCTATTGGCCTGTTTGGATTTTTAAGACCAACTCTTGCTCTCCTAATGGCTTTTGAAACTGCTTTAACTGCTTCGTCCTGACCAATTAATCTTTGGTGAAGAGTATCCTCCATATTTAAAAGCTTTACAGATTCACTCTCAGTTAGCTTTTGAACCGGTACACCGGTCCAGGAGGCAACAATTTGGGCGATATCTTCTTCGTCAACGACTGGTGATGCAAGGTTGATTTGAGTTTCTTTTGACGGCTGGCTATCTAAATAATTGTCCTGGTCTTTATTTTGACTGTTTAATTCTTTTTGGGAGTCGTCTTTGTTTATTTCCACCTCTTCTTTTACACTCTTTTTCTCTCGATTGTTTTGGAGTAATGATCTTATCTTGTCACGAAGAGTGACTTCTTTTTCTCGTAATTCACCTGCTTGAGTGAAATCTTGATCTCTGACAGCTTCTTCTTTCTCTTTTTGTACTTTTCGTAATTCCTTATCTATTTCTTTTGCTTCAGGTGGGAGCTTTGAATTTAGAAGTCTAACCCTACTTCCTGCTTCATCTATTAGATCAATTGCTTTATCAGGAAGAAATCTGTCTGATATATATCTGTCGCCTAGGTTCGCAGCTGCATCTAATGCTTCATCAGTGATTTTTAATCTATGGTGTTGTTCATACCTTTCTCTTAATCCTTTAAGAATTTCAATTGTGTCTTCGATTGAAGGTTCTCCAACCATTACTGGTTGAAAACGTCTCTCTAATGCAGCATCTCTTTCAATATGCTTGCGATATTCATCAAGAGTTGTTGCACCAATGCATTGGAGTTCTCCTCTTGCCAAGGCTGGTTTAAGTATGTTTGCTGCATCGATTGCACCTTCGGCAGCCCCTGCACCTATGAGGGTATGAACTTCATCAATTACAAGAATTACATTTCCTGCAGATTTAATTTCTTCCATTATTTTTTTTAAACGTTCTTCAAATTCACCGCGATATTTTGTCCCTGCAACTAATAGACCAATATCAAGAGTAAGGACTCTTTTTTCTTCTAGAATGTCTGGAATGTCACCTTGTTGTATTCGTTGAGCAAGTCCCTCGGCAATAGCTGTTTTGCCTACTCCAGGTTCACCAATAAGCACGGGATTGTTTTTAGTGCGTCTTCCGAGAATTTGAATTACACGATCTATCTCGTTGTGTCTTCCAACTACTGGATCTAATTTTGATTCACTAGCTAGTTTTGTAAGGTTTGTTCCAAACTCGTCCAGTGTTGCTGTCTTTAATGAACCTTTTCCACCTCCACCACCTGAAGTTACTTCTGCTGTCTCACCAAGCATCCTAATTACTTGAGTACGGATTTTAGTTAAATCAACCCCTAGATTTTCTAAAACTCTTGCAGCGACTCCTTCACCTTCTCTGATTAGACCTAATAAAAGGTGCTCTGTACCTATGTAGTTATGACCAAGTTGCCTGGCTTCTTCTAGAGAGAGCTCTAGTACTCGTTTTGCTCGTGGTGTGAAAGGGATTTCTACAGCAACAAAGCCTGAACCTCTCCCAATAATTTTTTCAACTTCAATTCTTGCATCTTTGAGGTTGACCCCCATAGATTTAATTACCTTGGCTGCCACTCCAGTTCCCTCGCCTATAAGGCCAAGGAGGATTTGCTCAGTGCCAACAAAGTTGTGACCCAGGCGGCGTGCCTCCTCTTGGGCCAGCATGATGACTTTGATTGCCTTCTCTGTAAACCGCTCGAACATGGTCCAAGCCAAGTAGATATTTACTAATTTATCAGGGTTCCTAAAGGAGTGTTGTGAATTGCTTGATTTCTCTGTTGTAGTTTGGTTATGCGATTGTTTTACTTAAAATTAATAGAGGTTTTTCTCGAGTTGTTCGTTTTACCTGTCTTACTTGGACGGTAATCCGTATTAAATTAGATCTTCAGGTCTTTGAATTCTAAAAGATCTAACTTCTTCCATTGGATAAGGGCATCACTACCATTTTTGTAATAATTTTTACGTGTGCCTGCTGTGGTAAATCCGTGATTACTATACAGTTTATTGGCCGCTATGTTTTTATTTGAAACTTCAAGTGTTGCATACGATATGCCTAATGATAATGCTTCTTTGAGGATTTTTGATATAACTAAACTACCAAGGCCTTTTCTTCGATGTTGAGGGTGCACTGCTATTGCTGTTAGATGCAACTCATCAATAACCCACCAGCCACTGGCGAAGGCTAGTAATTTTTCATTGCTGATGACCCCAAAAACTAGGCGCTTTGGATCAGTTAATTCTTTTTGCCATTGCTGCTTGGACCACAGACCATTAAGAGCAAGTTCATCAAGATTCATGCATGCATTCAAATGCACAACTTTTAACGAAATGACCTTTAAGGCTTTATTTTGATATTGGAGTTGTGCTGATGTCATCTTTCTTGGATTATTAAGAGCTCAATTCTTAAATTGTTCTTTTAGACCTTCTAATCTTCTCATTATTATGTCCGATTGTATCCCATATGAATCAGATCAGGATTTATTCAATCCTAATCGCAATTTATCTCCAATTACAACTGAAGTGGATGGGCTTGGCAGACTACTTATTGGTGGGTGTTTATTAAGTGATTTAGCTGCTCGTTATGGAACACCATTGTATTTGCTTGATGAAGTAACCCTAAGAGCTTCTTGCTTTGCCTATAAAAAGGCATTGGAGAAATATTACCCAGGGCCATCTATGCCTTTGTATGCATCTAAGGCAAATAGCTCATTGGTAATTAGTAAGCTTATAACCTCAGAGGGTTTTGGCTTGGATGCAGTTTCTGAGGGTGAGATGCTTACAGCCTTACGTGGAGGGGTTAGTGGCGATCGGATTGTTCTTCATGGGAATAATAAATCAGACCAAGAGTTGATCTTTGCTTATGAGAATGGAGTGACAATTGTTATTGATAATCAGCACGATATTCATAGATTGAGATCAATAATCCCGAGAGAAGGAACTCCAGCAAGGTTGATGTTGAGATTTACTCCCGGTATTGAATGTCATACTCACGAATATATTCGTACCGGGCATTTAGATAGCAAATTTGGTTTTGATCTTGAGCATCTTGAGAAAATTCTTACTGAATTAAAAAATTCAAGCTGGGCAAGATTGAGTGGTTTGCATGCACATATTGGCTCTCAGATCTTTGAACTTCAGCCCCATAAAGATTTGGCTTCTGTGATGGCAGAAGCTCTTAAGCTAGCCCGAGAAATTGGCCATCCTGTAGAAGATTTAAATGTTGGTGGTGGTTTAGGCATTAGATATGTTGAATCTGACGACCCCCCTTCTATAGAAAATTGGGTTAAAACAATTGCAAATGCTGTATATGAAGCTTGTAATACTAGAAATCTTGATTTGCCTAGGTTGATTTGTGAGCCTGGGAGGTCTTTGGTTGGTACGGCAGGTACAACTCTATATAAGATTGGCTCACGAAAAAGTATACCTAATATTCGTACATATGTTTCAGTAGATGGGGGGATGAGTGATAATCCGCGTCCTATTACCTATCAATCTTTATATACGGCATGTCTTGCAGATAAACCTTTTGGACCAAAAGAAGAAATAGTTACCATTGCTGGAAAACATTGCGAATCTGGAGATGTATTACTTAAGGATATTTCTTTACCTGTAAGTAAAAGTGGTGATATCTTAGTTGTTTTTTCTACTGGAGCATACAACAACTCTATGAGTTCAAACTACAATAGAATCCCTAGTCCTGCTGGAGTTATTCTCAAGGATGGGGAGTCGGATTTGGTGCAGCGTAGAGAGCAGCCAGAAGAATTATTGCGATATGACATCCTTCCTGCTCGGTTTATCAAGGTAATCTAGTTGAAGAACGGGATTTAAGGGTGAATTTGTGGTCGCTCTTAGATTTACGAATACTTCTAGATGTTCTATTTGCAACTGGTTTAGGTATTCTTCTTTTCTCGAGAGTAAAAGAACCTAGAACTCTTTGGTTATTACGAGGTTATTTATTTTTAGTATCTCTTGCTTGGTTTGTTCAGCGATACGCCAATCTTCCAATCACATCCAAGCTGGTTGATGCTTTGGTATTGGCTTGTTCTTTGTCTTTGGCGATTCTTTGGCAGGGAGAACTCAGAAGGTTGATGGAACTTCTTGGGACTGGGCGGCTCGCAGTCCTTCTAGGAAATCCGCAGAAAGAATTTCGAGCGGGTGCATCTACAATTACTCAACTTGCTGAAGCGGCTGGACGACTTTCTCAAAATAGGCGAGGAGCCTTGGTTGTTGTTGATTTGGGTAGTGATTTGCGTCCTGAAGATTTTCTTTATTCAGGTGTACCGATAGACGCTCAATTGTCAGCTGAACTGTTGCTAAATCTCTTTGCGTCAGATACCCCCCTTCATGATGGGGCAGTAGTGGTTAAAGGTAATAGAATTGTTTCTGCTGGTGTGATTTTGCCTTTATCTAGACAAGGTATTAGTAGGTATGGGACTCGTCACTTGGCAGCATTGGGAATTACTGAACGATTTGATAGATGTATTTGTGTTGTGGTTTCAGAAGAAACAGGAACATTGTCTTTGGCTAATCAGGGAAGGCTAGAACGCCCAATTACTAGTAGTAGGTTGTTAGATCTTTTGAAGGAGCTTATTGGTGGTTCTCTAACATCAGCATCATCTAAGTCTGCTGTTAGTAACCTTAGTAATCAAAAATCTTCTTCAACTGCTATGGAGAATCAATCTTCTTCAAGCAGTAACGTTAAACCCTCTTCTTCTATTCCACCAAAGGAAACTCTTAAGTGAGCCGCCACTTGGCCATCAGTACAGACAATTCAAAGGTCTGTAAATATCCAGACGATTTGGATCCAAATCGTCTGCCCTCTCATGTGGCAGTGATTATGGACGGTAATGGACGCTGGGCTCAAGCTCGTGGGTTGCCAAGAATGATGGGCCATCGTGCGGGAGTTGAAGCTTTAAAGACAACATTGCGCCTATGTAGTGAATGGGGGATTCGTGCATTAACTGTCTATGCTTTTTCTACCGAAAATTGGTCTAGGCCAGAAGATGAAGTTAGCTTCTTAATGACTCTTTTTGAAAGAGTTCTTCAGAGTCAACTGGAATCCTTAATTAAGGAACAGGTATGTATTAAATTTCTAGGTGACCTTGAGGTGTTACCAGACAAATTGCGTGAATTAATTGATGAGGCTACCCATTCCACATCCAGAAATAGCGGAATACATTTTAATGTTTGCACTAATTATGGGGGTAGACGTGAATTGGTTCTTGCTGCTCAAAAACTCGCAGCACGTTCTGTTAAGGGAGAACTTAATCCTGAGTTAATAGATGAAAATATTTTTGCTTCGGAACTTTTTACTGCAAGTGAGGTTGATCCGGACTTACTTATAAGAACTAGTGGTGAGAGGCGAATTAGTAATTTTTTGCTTTGGCAGTTGGCTTATGCAGAGATTCATATCACAGATACTCTTTGGCCTGATTTTGATGAGTCATCTCTTAAAGAGGCTCTTATTGATTATCAATCACGATGTAGACGTTTTGGTGGTTTAGATCGTATCAATTCCAATCATCTTCACTCTTGAATAATGAAAGTTATTAAAAAGAATGCTTCGAGTAATGATTCTAATCTGATTGTCGTTCGGAATGATTGGACCTTGAATGAGGTTCAGGATTTGTTGAAGCTGCCACTTATGGATCTTCTTTGGCAGGCCCAGTTGGTGCATCGAACTGCAAACCCCGGTTATAAAGTTCAGTTGGCATCACTATTGAGTGTTAAGACAGGAGGCTGTGAAGAGGACTGTGCTTATTGTCCACAATCAATTCACAATAGTAGTGATGTAACTGGTCAACCTGATTTATCTATAAAGCCAGTTTTAGAAAAAGCAAAGAAAGCTAAGGATTTAGGAGCACACAGGTTTTGCATGGGTTGGGCCTGGCGTGAAATACGAGATGGTGAATCATTTGAAGCAATGCTTTCAATGGTCCGAGGAGTGAGGGCGCTTGGATTAGAGGCATGTGTAACAGCTGGAATGCTTACGAACGAACAAGCTGTACGTTTAGCAGAAGCAGGACTAACTGCCTATAACCACAATCTGGATACCAGCCCTGAGCATTATGGTGAGATTATTTCTACTAGAACATATCAAGAACGCTTAGAAACGCTTTATAAAGTGAGGTCTGCAGGAATCTCACTATGTTGTGGTGGAATTATTGGAATGGGCGAATCGACTACTGACAGAGCATCCTTATTAAGGCAACTAGCGAACTTGAGTCCTCACCCTGAAAGTGTACCGATAAATGCTCTTGTTGCTGTTGAGGGGACTCCTCTTGAAAATTTGAGATCAATTGATCCTTTGGAGATGGTTCGAATGGTTGCTACAGCTCGAATACTTATGCCATATAGCCGAGTGCGGTTGAGTGCAGGTCGGGAACAGCTTGGTAGAGAGGCTCAGATCCTTTGTTTCCAAGCTGGTGCAGATTCTATTTTTTATGGAGATAGCCTTTTGACAACATCTAATCCTCAAACTGAAGTGGACAAAGAATTGCTTGCACAGGCTGGAGTCCAGGTCGAATGGGAACCTGATAATTGATGGATAACCAAAGACAAATATTCTCTGATAATTATCTAGAGATTAGAGCCTTTTATGTTTTTTCTCCTCTGACTGAGGCAATAATTAATTCTCTCTTAGATCAATTGAGTGTTGTTGCTCTAGCTCATGACATAAAAGGAACCATTCTTCTTGCTAAAGAAGGAGTTAATGGAACAATTTGTGGTCCTGGTAATGGTGTGGAAGCTTTGGTTCAAGTTATACAAAATTCCATTTTGGAAAAGTCACTAGAAATTAAGGTTAGTTGGACTAAAGAACAGGCCTTTCGACGTCTGAAGATTCGGCGAAAGGCTGAAATAGTTACTATGGGAGTCGAGGGAATTGATCCACTAGAGAATGTTGGCGATTACGTTAAACCCTCCGATTGGAATGAATTGATAAATGATCCTGAAACAATAGTCATTGATACACGTAATGATTACGAGATAGGTATTGGTAGTTTTGAAGGCTCCTTAAACCCTCATACAGATTGTTTTAATGAATTTCCAGAATGGGTAGATAAACATTTACGCATACTTATAGAGGAGAGGCAAGCGAAGAGAATAGCTATGTTTTGTACAGGAGGTATTCGGTGTGAGAAAGCCACTTCCTATTTAAAACAGGAAGGTTTTGCTGGAGTTCATCACCTTCAAGGAGGAATTCTTCGTTATCTTGAAGAGGTTCCTAAGAATGAGAGCCTTTGGCAAGGAGAATGCTTTGTCTTTGACAGAAGGGTTGCGGTGAATCATGAATTATTACCAGGGGAATATAAGCTTTGTCATGCTTGTGGTATGCCTCTTTCACCGAAGCAGATTGAGAGTTTGAACTATATACACGGGATTCAATGTTGTTATTGTAAAACTAAGTTCACTGATCTAGATAGGGCTAGATTTGCTGAGCGCCAACGTCAATATGACAATTGCTCTAGAAAGAACAAAGAAAAAAATAGAAGGAATAAAAAGAATGACTTTTAAATTATTCGATTTAGAAAAAAGTGCGGTCAAAGCGGGTCTTTTGCTTCGCATTCAGGTAAGGCGACCTCTGAATTTGTGGACAATAAAACTTGTTGTGGCTAGGCAAATTCAACCACAAAAGATTCAGATTTTAGGAGAGATGAAGGCTTGGGCTTATGGGGGGATTCATGGCTTGCAACTTGATACTATGCGAGTGCATCCAAAGGCCCCTTTGGGTATTGGTCATCTCATTTGGGCATCTACTATGGCCTGGGCTATAGAGGCAACGCCTTGTAGAAAGGCAAGATTATTAGCTATTAGAGATGCTGAAAATCAGCATCTACGATTGGTGCGTTATTTCTCTATGCGTGGATTTCGCAAGGTTGGGGATGTGGGTGCATCTATTAAGGATTTACCTTTGAGAATGATTTGGGGTGGGGCGGGCACTCTTATGTCTGCAGAATGTAGCGATATTTTGTCAAAAAGTTGTCGCCTTTGGAAGATGTCGCAAGAGAGTTAGAGACTCATCAACAACTTTCTGCATGATAACTACTGCGTACTAATGGTCCACTATTTATAGTTATGAATCCCAATTCCTTTGCGATGTCAGCAAAATATTTAAAATCTTTTGGTTCCCAATAATGTTGAACTGGTAAATGTGCTAGCGATGGACGAAGGTATTGACCGATAGTTAACCTTTGACAGTCAACTGAACGAAGATCTTTAAGGGTTTGAATTATTTCTTTTTTTTCTTCTCCAAGACCTAGCATTATCCCAGATTTTGTTGGTATTTTGGGATTAATTTCCCTGGCTGCTTCTAATAGATCTAGAGATCTGCGATAAGTTGCTCCACGACGCACTTGCTTTTGAAGTCGTTCCACTGTTTCAAGATTGTGGTTGAAACAAACTGGATTGGCATTTAAAACTAATGTTAGGCGATGTCTTTGGGCCTTTAAGGCAGATTTAATAGTTTTTTGTCCTCCCCAAAAATCAGGGGTTAGGACTTCTATCGCAATTTTAGGGTTATGTCTCCGGATTGATTTCATGGCATCAACGAATAAGTGTGCTCCATGGTCGGGAAGGTCATCTCTTGCGACAGCAGTAAGGACCACATAACGGAGCTTTAAGTTATTAATTGCATCAGCTATACGATCTGCTTCACCATGATCTATTTTCTCGGGAGGTTTCCCTTTATTTACTTGACAGAATGCACAACTTCGCGTGCAGATAGATCCTCCTAGTAAGAATGTGGCTGTTCCTGCGGCATAGCAATCACCTCTATTGGGACAACGACCCTCTTCACAGATTGTATGCAATCGATATTTTTTGACAAGAGTTTGTACTTTTTCTAATTCTGATGCCTTCCCAAGGGTTGGTTTGATCCATTTAGGTAGCCTTTCTTGTGGCAAGATAGTATTGTATTTTGTTTGTCTACTTGAGATAGTCATAGGGAATAGAATCAGTTTTAGTCAATAATTTGACGTCCTTCGAGTGCACGCGACAAAGTTACTTCGTCCGCGTATTCCAATTCACTTCCGACAGGTAGACCATAGGCAATACGAGTTACTTTTGTGAAAGGTTTCAGAAGTCGAGCTAAATAAAGACTAGTTGTATCACCTTCGACACTTGGGGTTAAGGCAAGAATTACCTCTTTTACGGAATCTTGTTCTACTCTTTTTACCAAACTTAAAATTTCCAACATTTCTGGTCCGATTCCGTCCATAGGAGAAATTAGTCCTCCTATGACGTGATAGAGACCTTTGAACTCACGTGTTCTTTCTAAAGCAAGAAGATCACGAGAATCTGCAACTGCGCAAATCAGCTGTTTAGACCGTTGATTGTTTCGGCATATTTCGCATTCAGATTCAGCGCTGAGATGAAAACATTTTTTGCATTGTCCTACTTGATCATGAGCCTCAAGAAGTGAATTCGCAAAATTATGGATTTTCTCCTTTGGCTGACGCAAAAGATGTAAGGCAAGTCTTTGGGCTGTCCTTGGACCAATACCAGGCAACTGCTGAAATTGGTCAATAAGCCGAGCCAATGGTCTTGTGAATCCGCTCAGGGTTCAGTTGCAATTACCTTGAATTTAAGCAGCCTTTTTACTTCTGAATGCAAATTCACTTGTCTTCACACCAGTAATTGAAGACTCCGGCAGAATAGGGACATATATAAGCCAAAACTTATCGATGGTTCGTTTTTTGCGTTCTACAGCGGGTCTTTTGGTGGCTCTGATCTTGATCACCTTCTTAGGCTCTTGTACAGGTGGAGGCTCGGCAGGGTTGAACTCTTTTCAAAGTCCTGATGGAAGGTATCTGTTCTTTTACCCAACGGGATGGTCCAGAGTTGCAGTTACTGGTGGTCCTCAAATTGTTTTTCACGACTTGATTAATAGTGATGAGACGTTAAGTCTTGTTGTCTCAGAAGTGGGGCAGGATGTTGATTTGACAGCCCTAGGTAGTCCTGAAACTGTTGGTGAACGGTTGATGACTGAGGTGATTGCTCCAAAAGGAACGGGAAGGGATGTTGAGTTGGTTGAAGCTAAAGAAAGAGATTTATCTGGTCATACCTTTTATGATTTGGAATATTCAATTTATTTAAGTGATAGAAAACGACATGAATTGGCAACTGTAGTTGTTGACAAAGGGTTATTATATACGCTGGCTGCTAGTACTAATGAGGAACGTTGGCCTAAAGTGGAGAGTTTATTTAGACGCGTAATCAGTTCATTTACATTCCTTATTTAAATAAATAATTTTATCTGATTCATGAATATAACTATCAAGTATTGTTTTAAGTATTGATTTCCTTTTTTTTGCGTATACCAGCCTGTACCATCCATAAATCCTTATAGTTACCACATTGATCTAATAGGTATTCATGACTTCCTGTCTCAACAATATGTCCTTTTTCCAATACGATAATTTTGTCGGCATTTTTTACTGTGCTTAACCTGTGAGCAATTATTATTGTTGTTCTATTTGCTGTAATCTTTTCAAGAGATCTTTGTATAGCAGCTTCTGTTTCGTTGTCTACTGCAGCAGTGGCTTCATCGAGAATAAGTATTGGTGCATTTTTTAGGATTGCTCTGGCTAAGGCTATTCGCTGTCTTTGACCGCCAGAGAGTTTTTGACCTCTTTCTCCTACGAGTGTTTCATACCCATTTGGTAGGTTTTCTATAAATGATGATGCCTCAGCTAATTCGGCCGAGTGCTTAATCTCATGGATTGAGGCTTGAGTATTTCCGTAAGAAATATTTTCACGAACTGTTCCATGGAAAAGGTAGACTTCTTGTGTTACCAGCGCAATTGATCGTCTTAGGTCTGAAAGGTTGATATTTTTTATTGGAATTCCATCTATTGTGATTTCTCCAGAGGCCAATTCGTAAAGTCTTAGTAATAATTTTACAATAGTACTTTTCCCTGAGCCAGTAGAACCTACTATTCCATATGTTTTACCCGCAGGTATTCTTAGGCTAAAATTTTTGAGTATTGAGTTTCGATTTTTGTAGTTAAAGAAAACTTCTTCAAAGTTTATATCTCCTTTAACTCTCTTTGGATTTAGGACTATTGATCCGCCTGCAATTGATATTGGTGTATCGATTAGATTTAAGACACGATTTGTTGATGCCATTGAGCGTTGATAATCATCAAGAGTGTGCCCAAGTGTTGTTAATGGCCATAGTAGCCGTTGAGTGATAAATACTAGAAAACTATATGTGCCAACAGCTAGTTCACCTGCCCAAGCTTGTAGACCTCCAATTAATAAGATTGCTAAGAATGCAAATAGAATTGCAAATCTAATTAATGGTATAAATGCAGCTGAAAGTCTTATAGCTTTTCTATTACTGACTCGATATTGTTGACTATCTAGCTTTAAACGTTCAAGCTCCCATGCTTCGGTTGCAAAACTTTTAATTGTCAGCATTCCTCCAAGATTATTGCTTAATCTTGAGGCCATATCACCTGCCTTGTCTCTTACCTCTTTATAGCGAGGTGCCAATATTCGTTGAAAACGTATTGATCCAAATAGAATTACTGGAATAGGTAGAAATGCAAATATTGCTATTCCAGGTGCTAAAAATGCCATGGCTCCACCTACAAATACAACTGTTACCACTAATTGAAGAATTTGATTCGCACCATGGTCTAAGAAGCGTTCCAGTTGGTTTATATCATCATTGATTATTGTCATTATTCTTCCCGTGCTATCTTCTTCGAAGAATTCCATTTCAAGGCTTTGTAGATGATCGTATGCCTTGATTCGAAGGTTATGTTGAGTCGTTTGAGCTAGGTTTCTCCAAAGGAAGTTATATAAGTATTCAAATAAGGATTCGGCACTCCAGATTACGAATGAGAGAAGAGCAAGAAGTCCGAGTTGACTTGGTACTGAGTTAAAACCAAACGAGGAAAGGAATGATTTGTTTTCGCGAACTACTACATCAACTGAAATCCCTATCAATACTGGTGGAGCCAAATCAAAGATTTTGTTCAGAATTGAACAAGAAGTCGCGGCGAGGATTAAAGCCCTCTGACTTTCAAGGTTGTTTAACAACCTTGAAAGTGAACTCTTGCTTGTTTTCTTGAGTTGATTCATTTATTCGCTATGGTTTGCTTATAGAAGCTGTGCAATATGCAGCTTGATGTTCAAATTTAGCTAAGTATTAGTAAACGCAGGTTTTATGAGTTGAATAAGCTAGAAAGGAGACAAGCTGCATGGAGTGCGCATGACTCGTTCACGGTCTTTAAATCGATTTAACCGTTTTACTGCGAAAAGGAAGAGGAGTTTTTTGCGCAAAGACATCCCATCATTGAGAAATGGGTTCAGAAAAGATACTGAAAACTTTGTTCACGTAAGACAACTTTGTGAGCATATATGCCTTAAAGAAGCGAATTATGAACTTGTTGAGGATTAATTATGAAAACCAATCACCAAGTGGTTTTGGTGATTAATTCTCAGATATTTGGATTCAGCTACCAACGATTGCCTCCACCACCTCCACCACCTTGGTAGCCACCTTTGTTGTCTCTCCCTGTTCTTTCTCGAGGGGTTGCCTTATTTACTCTGATCATGCGCCCCATCCATTCCACATCCTGTAAGTCATCAATTGCTTTTTGTTCATCAGCATCATTGCTCATTTCTACAAAAGCAAACCCTCTCTTGCGACCTGTCTCTCGATCTAGAGGAACAGTGCACTTTTGCACTTCACCGTATTGATTGAAAAGATCAAGCAGGTCTTCTTGTTCTGCCTGGAAAGACAGGTTTCCAATGTAAATGGTCATTCCTAATGGGACTGATTGTGAGGTGATCAGGGAAGCCTTGGTCCGAAAAGGAAAGTCCTTGGAAGCTTTGGCTGGGAAGCTAAAGCCTGGGGAGCGTGCCGTTTAGGTCCTGGTAGCTGGAGCTGATGCAACCAAGCTACAGCGAAGCCGTTTCTAAACACCATGATATAAGAAGGACAAGAGAAAAGAGTTTGTATTTAACTTCTTTTATCCTTTCTTTGTTTTTTTACCTAAAAGATGTGTGATGATTTCTTTATAAAATCTGTTGTATATTTCCAGTCCATTAGGCTCGGAATTATTAAAACTTGATCTAATTAAGCAGTTACATTAATAACTAAGTAATTACTATTTATCTGATAAATTAGCTAAATAGTGATTAGTTGGCTGGCTTTAACCTCATTACCCTCACCATATGTGTATGTTGATTTTATTTTCTTATGGCGATTGCATATGGTTTTTTACTTTATAATTTTTCTGAATTTGATTATCTATCATCGAGATTGATATGTATTGCGTTGAATTTGTAACTGTTTATTCATTACTTTTAATCTTTTTAGATCTTGGAAAAGTTCGTCAGGCATGCCTTTGGGCAAGTCAACAAGACTGTAGTGGTCAAAAATTTGAATCCGCCCTATTAGCTTTCCTTGTAAGCCCGTCTCGTTTGCAATTGCTCCAACTAGATTTCCTGGTTTGATGCGATCTCTACGACCTACTTCCACTCGAAAACGTTCCATATTCTCTTCAGGTGGGCTCGTTGGACGTTCAGTTCTTCGACGAGATCCATACCGTTCTTCTCTTTGATCATTTTTACGACCTCTAAAATTAGATGATTTAATCCATTCTTCATCTCCTTGAGCAAGAATCGGAGCAGGTCCCACGGCAAGATTTAGAGCTGCCAATGCGATTTCCTGGTGACTTAGTTTCAATTCACTCTCTAGACGCTCGATCAAATTTCCCAGAAGGATAGTTTCTTTTTCGTGATCTCTTCCCATTCTTGCAGCTTGAGTAAGTTTGTTGTGTAGTCGCTCTAATCGGCTTTGATTAATTAGGTCATTACTAGGAATATCCATTTGCTCAATTGGATGGCCAACTGCTCTCTCAAGACCACTTACAAAGCGTTTTTCTCTTGGGTTTACAAAAAGAATTGCTTCACCACTACGCCCAGCACGTCCAGTTCGACCAATTCGATGGACATAGGCTTCGCTATCAAAAGGCATGTCATAATTCACCACAAAACCAATTCTCTCAACATCTAATCCTCTTGCTGCAACATCCGTAGCTACAAGAATATTGATACTCCCACTTTTTAGTCTTTCAACTGTCCTTTCTCTTTGATTTTGTGGGACATCCCCATTTAAAACAGCAACATCATGTCCTGCGACTTCTAAAGATTCTGCTATCGAAAGTGTTATTGCTTTTGTGCGTGCAAAGATAATTACACCTTCTCCTGTAACTGCTTCTAAAACTCTTTTTAATACTTCAGGTTTATAACTATTTTGTAAGGTAATGAATCTCTGCCGTATAAGTTTGGATTCTTCTTTTTGCTTTTTTATTGTTATTTCGGCTGGGTCATTTAAATATCGTTTTGAAAGACGCCGAATTACGGAGGGCATTGTGGCTGAAAACAGAATCATCTGACGCTGTTTGGGCAACTGCTCAAGAATCCATTCCACATCATCTATAAAACCCATTCGCAGCATTTCGTCTGCTTCATCGAGTACAAGACTCCCTAAATTGGTTGTGTTTAATGTCTTTTGTCGCATATGGTCCATTACACGACCAGGTGTTCCGACAATGACGTCTACACCTCTTTTAAGAGCAGTTATTTGCGAGCGAAAGTCAGATCCTCCGTAAACAGCAAGAACCTTTATATGTGGATGTCCCGCTGCGTAGGCACGAAATGATTCCGCAACTTGCATTGCCAGTTCTCTAGTAGGGGCTAAAACCAAAACCTGAGGGAGATGTTCTTCTTTGCGCATTCGCTCGAGTATGGGTAAGGCAAATGCGGCTGTTTTTCCTGTACCAGTTTGTGCTTGTCCTACTAAGTCTCGACCGAGCATTAGTTCTGGAAATGCAGCTTTTTGGATTGGTGAGGGTTCCTTGTATCCTTTTTTAGAGAGTGTTTTTAGTAGTGCATCACTGAAACCGAACCCATCGAATCCAGAATCCTTTGTATCCTCTAGCATCCCTTCAGGATTAGAGGTATTGGCTTGTTTTGAGTCGGAATTCTGTGACTCAACGATTATTTGGGAATTCTTATCCTCAATAGCATTGTTATCAATAGAGCACGAAGATTTTTCGTGCGTTTTTGTATTAGTCATCAAGATTAGGGAGTTGGCCTGATTGATCCTTCAAATCAGGCAGACAACTTCCAACCGGCATCAAACCGTTACGTGTTGACTCGCCTTTTTAAAGGTTTGTACATCAATTTAGCATCTTGTACTAATAAGCCTAGAACATTTATTTCTTTTTACTCTGATTTCTTTAGTTTTATTAGACTGTAAGTCTATCAACTTGTTTTTTTTTCTCCTTTGTATTCCTCTACCAAAAAGAGTTCGAGTTTGTGCCGTGCTCTTGTAATACCAGTATAAAGTAATTTTGAGTCATAGTTATTTCTTTTATGAGCTAAATCATTGTTTGACGTAAAATTGTAAGACTGCTCTGGCCAGAGTAAAATTACAGTATTAGCTTCACTTCCTTGTGCTTTGTGAATAGTCATAGCAAAGGCAGGTTGAAATGATTTAAGACGAGTCGGATGGATTAATTTTGTAGATGCTACACGATCTTCATAATCGGAGATACGAAATAACAATCGGCAATGATTTTCCTTTCCAATTACTACTCCAATATCACCATTAGAAAGACCTAGTTCAGGTTGATTCTCCAGACACATTATTGGAGTCCCTGGAGGCCAATTAACTGCATCATGCTCAAAATTAGTACCTAATAATTGTTGATGTATATGGTTTACTCCCCATAACCCATGCTTTTTTGGACAAAGAACCATTAGATTATCTATGATGGAAAGTAGCTTATTAACCGCAATTTCATGCTTCTGCAAACTAATATTTGACGATTCAATTTCTTGAGAAATATCTTTTGATAATGCATCTGAAATATCATTGAGTTGTTTTTGATGAATTTGTAGACTTTTCAGAACAAGACTTGGTATCAAGTCTTGTTGGAAATGATATTTTTTAATATTTGCTGATTTTGGCAGAGTACGAATGTGTGCCCAAAAAGAATTTATATCTTTTTCCCGAAGTATTTTACTCGTTTCGGCGATTGCGCCATTGTTGCGGTAAACCTGACGAAGGTGAATCGCACTTTCGGCAAAATCTTTAAGTATATTTTTTTCTTGTAGCTTATGCCATATCGCACCACTACCAACAGGTGGTAATTGATTTGGATCGCCAACAAGAATTAGTTGGGTCTTTTTTGGTAATGCCTTAAGTAGGGCTTTCATTAATCCTAAATCAACCATAGACATTTCATCAATAACAAGAAGATCTAGTGGTAGGGGGTTTTTTGCGTCTCTTTCAAACCTTCCTGCTCTGGCTCCTAGCCAACTGTGCAGAGTACGAGATGGAATCTTAGAGATGATTTCGTTTTGTGGTCTTTTGATTTCTTCAAAACTTTGGTGTAAAGAGTCTTGCAATCTTCGAGTCGCTTTGCCTGTTGGTGCGGCTAATCCAATTTGTAAAAAAGGGTTTAATTGAAGAGCATGTTCTAGTATTCGAGCAATAGTACTTGTTTTGCCTGTTCCTGGTCCTCCACTAATTAATAGTAAATTCTGTGTTGCGATTCGATCAACAGCTGTTTGCTGCTCCAAATTCAACTTTTGTATGTAAGTATTTTTCTTTGGATTTGGTAAATTTGATGTAGGTAACAATTTGTTTTGGGATTTGTTTTTAATCAGTAACTCTTCAATTACTTCATTCATTTCGACGCTCCAGCGACGCCAACTTAATTGGTTGCCTTTCAGTAAAATTGGCGAAGAGTTTCCGTCAACCCATCCGCTCTCTATAATCGCTTGGTAATGAGCTGATGGCCAGCCATCAGCTTTTAGTTCATTTGGTTTCGAGGAATTTTCTAGGGTTATCTGAATCTCTCCTTTCGAAAGAGCGTCAATAAGCTCATTAACTATATCTTCTAGATGAAGTGATGAGACTTTCGGGGGTATATGTCTAATAAGGGTTTGAAATAAAGCGGTTTTTAAAGTTGGTGGCCAATTAGTTATTTTCATTTGCCTCCTTGTTCAAATAATTTGTCTAATTCAATAACACGGTCAATTGGTGCGGTCTCTATTACAAGACCAGGAATATTCTTTGCATATTTATTTCCAGATATAGCTTTAGCACTAGGTAAACCTCTTAGGAATACATATATATAACCTCCTAGATGTTGCTTTGGTGAATAATTGGGAAGTCTCCAATTTAAAAATCTGTGTAATGCTACTAGGTAGAGATGTGCTTGTAATGGGTAATGGTGGATGAGCATTTGCTCTTCCATTGCTTTCTCATTGTAGTGAGCAGGTCCACATGTAGCTATTCCTCCTTCTGAATCGTTGCTTCCAATCCAATTGCTTTTCCAATCTGTTACCCACCAGCGTGCTGTTAAAGCATCCTCATTATCCATAAAAACCAGGTCAATTGAGCCAGTAAGAAATCCTCTACTATGAATATTCAGGGAAGCTAATTCCTCTGAGTATGACGAGGAGAATCGAGAATATGGATTTTTCTTGAAAGCTCTTGAGATATCAGATGAATGCAATGGATTTCCATGTTGGGCGATAGGCATTTCGAAATTAAGTTCAGATATTTTCCGTTTTGAATGAAGTTGTTTTAGTTTTAAGTTTCCTAGAGGACCACCCAATGGAGTATTTAATACTCTTTTGAGACCTTCTTCAACAGAGTCTTTTAGGGTTGCTTTTATACCAGACTTCAGTAGCTCAGCTTCTATGACTTTTCTTGAATGAGGGTCTGTAAGTTCTTTCGTGAACTCTAATTTCTCAAGTATCCTGTGAAGACAATTGCCAGCGGTAGTTCCCCTTGGGAATTGCGAGAGGGGCCCTTGGTTAGACCAATAACCTTCATTGATAGAAAGGTTACTTGATGAGTATTTAATTTCATTTTTAGTTGTTTTTCGAGATTCATTGTTGTCCTCCTCAATCTTATAATCTTCTTCTAGTGAATCAAGTTTGTATGAGTAGTTAATTTCATTCATTTTGTTTGCTGATTTAATCCAACCTGAGTAGCTATTTCTTCCCCAACTTCTATCTAGAATACGCTTTGGTATAGGTCCTAATGATAGAGCTCCTTCAGGAGATGGAGGTTTCCAGGAGGTAGATGATTTCTTAAATTGGGCTGGACTAATTGAAATTGGCACATTTTTCTTATTCAACCATTCATTTATCAAATTTGTTGAAAGTGTGTTGATTCCTTTTTTAATTGATTCAGGATCAAAGAGAAAAGTATTAAGTGGATTTGCTTCTTGGTTTGCTGCATTAGCCCAGATTAAGATCAACTGAGCACACGCACGAGTAACTGCCACATACAAGAGCCTTTCTGCTTCTTTTAAAGATTCTTCATAAGTGCTGAGTGCAGCTTCTCTTCCTTCTCCCCAACCACTATTAACCGCTATTAGCCAACGTTGATTGTTTTCAACTCGCCATAGTGGCCCATTAGGAGTAGGAGGTGCTTGCCATAAATAAGGACAAATCACTACTTTATATTCAAGACCTTTACTGTGATGTATCGTTACTATATTGATAGCACTTTCAGCTATGTCGCTATTTGGTTGGCGTTCATCTGGAATTTGTTCGATCGGATGTAGTCGTTGACGTTTGAGCCATCTTGATGCGCCGATTGCATCTAACCCTTCAAGATAAATTGCTTCTTCAACGAGTTGCGTACACTGTTGAAGGTCACTAAGAAGCTTCCCTCTCTTTGAAAGATCAGCGATTATTTGGCTTCCAAGGAGTTCAGATAGACAACTTATGAGATTTTGACGTTCCAATTTTTTTGACCAATGTCTAAAACGCATTGACAATTCATCTAATTCACCATTCTTTTCTGAGTCATTGATTTTTTCTAAATCCCATTGCATAAGGGCAGAACAAGCAACAAGTTTTAGATTTCTTATGTCCGCAGGGTTAGCAAGACAGTCAAGAAAACGCTGTAATACTTGGGAAGCTTCACTTTTAAGAATGTCTCCTTGGTTAACAAGTGTGCTGGGTATTCCTACATTGATTAGATCTTTGCTGATCTTCGTTGCTTGTTCATGTCGACCTACGAGTATGCATATGTCTTCAGGTCGTATTTCATTGGGATGAGTTTCAAGAACTTCTACAACTGCATTTGTTACAACAGTTGGAATGAATTTCTCAAACTCACTTTTTGAAATAAGTTTTTCTGTTTTATTGGTTGATTCTGCTAAATCTAGAGTGAGTAACTTGAGCGAGTGTTGTTCATTATTTAATACTAGTGGTTTCTCTTCACTAAGTGCAACTAAGGGTTCAACTTTTAAATTTGATCGTTTAAGTCCACTAGAAAGTAATAGATTAAGGCTTCTCATTAGAGGAGCAGTTGCCCTGAAATTATCTAGCAACTTGTCTATGCGATCAACTTCTTGTCTGGCTTGCAAGTAAGTATTTAGGTCCCCACCCCGAAAACTATAAATTGCCTGTTTGGGATCTCCAACCATTAAAAGAAGGTGGTTTGAACTTTCTCCGAATGCCTTCTTAAGAATACGCCATTGAACTGGATCAGTGTCTTGGAATTCGTCTATGAGTGCTGTTTTGTATCGCTGCTTTAAAGTCTTAAACAAGACGGTTTTATCGTTGGAGATTTCACTATGATTGTTAGTTAAAATTAAATCAGGGTCTAATGCTGTAAGAAGCTCTCCATAATTCATGACTCCTCTATTCTTTCGTCGTTCAATAAGAATATTCGATGTCCAGCTCAAAGCATGCTTCAACACAAACTCGGCTGGACCATCCCACAACTTTGCAATTGCTGTTTGAAGTTTTAATTTGATTGGAGTTATATTTATTTGCTTATACTTTCCTTCTAGTCCAAAATAAATTGAAGGATGATAATAATTACCAAGTATAGACTGTCTTCTTATATCATCATAAGATGGTTTAGATGCATTGCGGCTTATTGCAAATTTCGATTCAATACTTTGAATCCATTTGGTTATGATTTCATGTCTATTTTTAGTTGGTTTGGGGCTAAAAGGTTTTGTGTCTTTTATTCCTTGAGACCTATAATCCTCTGCCAAATGCCTTAGCCTTGACTCTAGTTCGATACCCTCATCTTCCCAGGCCGAATGAAAATCAAACCAGTAGTTGTTAAATACCTTTGAGAATTTATCTGGGAAGTTATTCCAATCATTTAAATTTTCATCAATGTTAAAACTTATCGTTGAATTGTTATCTATTGTTGATAATAATCTGCAAATAGTATCAATATTTATTCCAGCAGATTTCAATCCCTTTAAATCTCCTTTTTCTAGTTCTACAATATGTTTTCTCCAGTATTCATGTACAACATCTATAATCATACTATTATTCTCTCCTTCAATAAGTGGATTAAAACTTGATGTGTTTTCTAGCGCGTCTCTATTTAGTGTTCTCTTACAGAATCCATGAATTGTTGTTATATCTGCCCAATCAATTTCTTCTAAGGCTATTGCAAGCAAACTAGCATAATGATGCAACTTGGATACGTTTGGATAGATATTTAATAACCAATTTTCCAAAACCTTATCAGTCACCTTTATTTTATTTCCTGTCGATAATGACTTTAAATTCTCTAAAGCAGTTACTATGCGATTAGTTATTCTTGATTTTAATTCAGAAGCAGCAGCTTCTGTAAAGGTTACTACAACAATTTCTTTTATTGATTGTTCTTTCTCGGTAAGGAGTCTAAGTACCATGTGGGTCAAAGCAAATGTCTTTCCTGTGCCTGCGCTTGCTTCTATTAAGCGAATACCTGGTTCGAGTGGATATTCGTTGGGTTGGAATTTAAATTCCTCAGGAAACTTTTTTTGAATCATATATGTTCTTATTTTTTTAATTTAGAACAATTCATATGATTAGGAGCGCCAGTCAAAGATTGGCAAGCATGGAAGTATTGCCGGAGTCGATTTCATGTAGGAGCAATATCTACTGAATTTAGTTTTCAACCTTTTTTCTTCATTCTTTGCTTTCCCAACTAGTAATAAACTTAGCAAGATAAATAATATAAAATGTAAAAAACTTCCTAAATATAATGACATGCCAATGGAGCTTATTATAAGTCCCTGATATAAAGGATGTCGGCAATATTTGTAGGCTCCTTTAGTTATCAATATTGAGTCTATCTTTGGCTCTGGAAGGGGTGAGAGGTTTTTGCCAAGGCTTATTAAAGCTCCAAAGGCTAATATTGCTCCTAATATACATAGAATTCCTCCTGACAAAGTCAATGGATGCGAGAAATCAGGAATTGTAATTGGCTTGGAGGGCAAGGGAGGCAATAAATGAGCCAAGATCAACGAGACCTGTGCCATGAGCCACCAATCTCCACGTCTATTGTCTATTACTCCTCCCCAGCTCAATCCCCAATTAGAGAAGATTGACAGTAGAGAATTCAGGTATGAATTCCGCATGGTTTGATTTTAGGACTGAATCTAATATTCTCATTCATGAACGGTCTGATCATTTTTATTAAATAACATATTTCTTTTTACCTACCAGTCAACATGATCTAATGGTAACAATTTATATCTCAATCAATAAGTGTATTGATTATTGGTTCATATAGAGTTGAAAAAGCTTTGTGGAATTCATCATTTACAAAAAAGTCATGAGACTCAAATGTATTTCCAAAACATAAAATCATTTCAGACTTATAACGTTCTCCTTGGGCATGAAGATCTCCATCCCATTTCTGTTGGAATGCGCGATTAGTTATGTCCTTTGATTTTTTACTGCTTTTACTTGCTCTGGCCCATCCACTTTCAGGTGGAACTGGCCAACATGAATAAATTCCATTAATGGCTATATCTTTTAATATTTGAAGATATTCTTTGGCTTTATCCTTTTCGATTACTTTCCATTTAAGTTCGATGTTATAATTATTATTCTTTATTCTATTCGAACTTCGTGCAATAACTATTGTTGAGATTGGGGATTTTGAATATGAACAAATTTGAAGATGATTTAACCATCCTCTCATTACACTTTTGGCCTTTAGTCTCCCAATTTCAATGACAGGTGCGTAATCGCCAGCAATTAGAAATTCTTCAAAGCCTTCATCTAGCTCTAGTCTACATTTTTTGCAAGGACCTAAACTTAGAAGAATTGATTTCAAATTTTGCCAACGACTTTCTAAGATTGATATTTCAAGAGAACCTGCTCCTTTTGGAGGAAAATAACCTTTTCCTTGGTATTGGTATTTCCAATCTCCATCGATTTGACTAGTGGTGGATGTTCCTTTTGCAATGAGTAGATCTATAAGATTTTCAAATTGCTCATTGAAAAGGCTGTAACGCTCAAGTTCATTTAGGTCTAGTGTATCGAAATCATTAATAGGATCAATCCATTCCCTTGGATGTAAATGTAGGTGGTCTAACCATACAAGTTGTGGGGCTATCAACCATTTTTTAAGTAATTCATTTGATATTGTTCTGCAGCGTTCACTCGACTCTAACTTTGCGACAAGTGGAATTCCAAGTGCTATTTGGCTCGGCTTCTTTTCTTTATCGGCCCATTTACGAGCTTGAAAATTTCTACGGTCGCAACTTATAGGCTCGTGATTATCCAGTGAAAGGAAATTGCTTCTTGCAATGGGATTAGGTGAAGGACTCTTAAATAACCCTTTGAAGCTTTCTTTATTAAGTTCATTTTTAAGTTGATCTATCCATTGCTGAACAGGATTTGAGGGATGTATAAAATCTCCAGTTTTTTCTCGTCGACAATTCCATGTAATCATCAAATGCTGTCGGGTAGACATTAATGCCTCAAGGATTACATATCGATCTTGGTCGCTACTTTTTGGATCGCCTAACCTACGCTGATTCAAAAGAAGATTAAAACTAGGTTTGTTTTGATAACGCGGAAATATATCTGCATCTAGCCCCATTAGAATAATCACACGATATGGAATTGCTCTCATTGGTTCAAGTGCACTAATTGTAATCTTTCCACTACGATGGCCGAAACGTTTTTTGCCTAACAGCAGAGCTTCTTGAAGAATGTCTACAACAACATTTGCATTAATGTTTGATTGACAATTTCCTGCAGTTTCGTACCATTCTGAAAATACATCTAGTAGTGACTGGTATTCCCAGTCCCAACGATTTGTATTCTTAACTAAGGATTGTAAAATTCCTTTTAATAGCTCTATCCAATCTCTACATGTATGAGATTGGCGAACAAGTCTTATCTCATTACTTAATGCTGACAATACCTCCCACCATTTCTTTACTTCAGCTGGGCTAATTCCGTTAGCAAAAGGTGCTATTCCTTTTGGAGCAACTTCTGGTGTGGTTGGAAGAACTAAACCGAGCAGCCAGCGATCCAAGCACCAACTCAAACTGTGAGTTTCATCTCCCTCGCGTTCTTCAGAATCTAATCCCCAGCGAAAGCCTGTGGCATTAAGAGATCTACTTATATTATTAACTTCCATTTGACTTAGACCTTGTTTAACTTGTAGGGCATTATTAGATATAAGTGAATCCAAATCTGTTGCCGTAAATCTCTTCTCAGCTATCTCAAGTAATTTAAATATGTATTTTGTTATTCCTGAATTTTCTATTGGGTCGTTATCAGTAATACACCAGGGTAGGTTAACCCCTGTGGCTGAAATGTCATTAAAAACAGATGCTATTATTGGTGTTAGTTCTTTTGTTTGTGGTGTCATTATTAATATATCTTTAGGCTCCAGACTGTCATCTTTTGCAAGTAGTTGAATTATATGATCTCTAACTAGTTGTATTTGGCGCAATTGACCTGGACATGCCATAAAGATTAGAGAATTGTCATCTTCAGTACGAAACAAGCAGTTTTGTTTTTCTTTGATGACTAACTGTTGTTGTATTTGTTCAATTAGCGTTGGATTTCGACCTTCTTGACAAGCAATATTTGCTGGGGCTGCAAATAGATCACCTTTTTCCCATTGCCCAAGTTGGCATTCACCACTTCCTTCTAATAGTTGCTGGAATTCAGATCCCATCCGGCCAATATTGGCCTCTAATTGTGATGCTTCAAGTAGCCATCTTCCATCAAATGGTGCCTCCCATTCTTTGCACAATTTTTCTCTTCGGTGTTTACATCTATGCCATAAATCAGGACATGGAGTAAGGAGAAAGATTTTTACTTGAACTAAGCCTGATAGAGCCTGTATCAACTCGACTTGTACGGGTGCAAGGCTACTTAAACCAAAAATGTAGAGTTGATCTGGAAGTTGTTTTAGCGGAGATTCTCCATCTATAAGTCTCTGAATTGCTTGCTTGGCTGAGATAGCAAAAGGATTAACTTCAATATGCTTTATAAGTAAATCCAACAACAAGGGTTGCCAGCAAATTTTAGGAGATAAGTGTTTAAATGATTTATCAGTAGAGCTTTGCCATTCTTTTAGCAATTCAGGACGATATAGAGCGTAATCGTCAAAAACGTCTGCAATATTTTTGATGAGTTGCCATTTTGCTCGACTTACTTCACCGTTTATGGCTGATTGTTTTTGAAGCCACTCTCTAAGAGGCGCAGCCTCATCATTTTTTAAGAACTCAGGTAGTACTTCTATTAATGGCCAGACAAGCCTTCTTGCTTTCCAAGGATCTTCATCGTTGTGGTTGTCTCCAATCACCAGTTGCGCAAGTTTTCTTAGATGTGAACCAGGAAAAGGAAACTTAACCAGGGCATTTATTTTGTTAACTTTTGAAAGCTGTTCCCCCAACCATCGACTGGTTGGCCAGGTGTTAACCACTACGTCAATTGTTTCTAATGGCTTAGGTGGGGTTAGTCTCAGCTGTTCTGATAGGACTTTGGCTAGCCATTCAGCTCGGTTGCTCCGATAGACAGTAAGCAAGGTTCAGCAAAGCAATGGGTCTTTATTAGCTCGGTCTCATGAAGCTATGCTTAAGATTATGAATAGTTAGCATGACTTTTCAAGATTTGATTAATTGACTTATTTGTTTTAGTTCATAAGTAGTCTTGACTTCTTAATTTGAAATATATGAATTTTAAAGATTAAGTTGGTGTGGTGCTAATCAAATGATTTGTCAAAATAGGATTGTTTCTAGAAATAAATGAGGTTTTGCCTATGTTTAATAATAGTGAAATAATGTTCGAGCTGTTTAGATAGATCTTGATGGTTATTGTTAGGAGCTATAGCAAATTAATTAACAAAAAACTTTGCCAGTAAATGATTTAGTCAGGGAAGAATAATGAAGCTTTGGGATATACCATGAATTGAATTGTTATGCATCATATACATGATCTAAGTAGAACAATATAAAAAATTATCTTTGTTTATTTTAACAATAGCGAAGTCTTTAAGTTGATCAGATGGCTGATTTTGGTGGATCCCCAAAGAGAGGTTCTTCTCGAGGAGTTCGAATTAGCTGCTTCATCTCTTGGACGGCTTCTTTAAGGCCAACAGTGAGGGCTCTTGCAATGATTGTATGGCCAATATTCAATTCTTCAATTCCTTTTATGCAAGCTACAGGCTCAACGTTTTGATATGTGAGCCCATGTCCGGCATTGACTCGCAAGTCAATACTTCTTGCCATTGCAGTTGCTTCTTTGAGCTTGGCTAGTTTTAAGGGTTTGTCAGTCCAAGAAGCAGTTGCATAATCTCCTGTATGAAGTTCTACCCAATTAGCACCGGCTTTTGCAGCTGCTTCCAATTGATTATGAGTTGGATCAACAAATAGACTTACGGGAATTCCCGCACTTTGAATTCGGCTTGTAGATTCTGAAAGAAATTGAAGATTGGCTTGGACGTCAAGGCCTCCTTCTGTGGTTATTTCATTCCGCTTTTCTGGTACCAATGTGACCATGTCTGGAACGATTTGAAGGGCCATTTCTATCATTTCTTCTGTCGCTGCCATTTCTAAATTAAGTCGTGTTTGTATTGTTTCTTTAAGTAGTTCGACATCTCTGTCTTGGATGTGTCTTCGATCTTCTCTGAGATGAACGGTAATCCCATCAGCTCCTCCTATCTCAGCAAGAAGTGCTATTTGGACTGGATCTGGTTCTTTTGTAAGACGTGCCTGACGCACATTTGCGATGTGGTCTAAGTTGACTCCTAAGCTGGGCATGGATTTATTAATGAAATTTAGGAGTACGAAATTCTCCTTATTTTGATTTTAGTAATGATTTAGCCGCCAGTTTAACTGCCCAATCATTAGAGGTTAAAACTCATTTCCACCGTTAAGTTCAGAGTATTGAATGTCCTAGTGAATGGAGCCCTTGGCCCCAGCCACCCGTGAAAAAAATTTATGTCTTGGTGTAGATCCATTTTGGAGCCCTATTGCCATGGTTGCTACTCAGGACATTGTTTTGAGGAATTTTTTTCGTGAGCGCATTGTTTTAGGTATTGACAATTTGCCGATGACAGGTCCAGTTTTGTTTGCTCCTACACATCGTGCTAGATGGGATGGATTGATGCTCACTATGGCTGCTGGTCGCCGAGTTACTGGCCGTGATAATCGGTTTATGGTTACAAAAACTGAGATGAAAGGGATACAGGGATGGTTTTTGCAAAGACTTGGTTGTTTTCCCGTAGATCAATTAAGGCCTTCTTTAACAACTCTTAGGTTTTCTATTGATTTAATGGTTGCTGGACAACAGCTTGTTGTTTTCCCTGAAGGAAGAATTAATCGTTATGAAAAACCTATACGGATTAAGCAAGGTTTGGCGCGTTTAGCTCAACTTGCTTTTAGAAAAGGTGTTGATATTCAGGTTGTGCCTATAGGTCTTGGCTATAGCGAAGCTATTCCAAGCCTTTTTGGTCGAGCTGCTATTTGCTTCTCAGAACCTATGACAATAGGTGAGCTTGGTAGAACTGCAGCAAACAGGTTTAATTCTGAACTTGTAGATCGGATGCATGCAGCTGAACAAGCGTCCCTAAAGGCTGTTGGGAGAATTAACAAAGCGCACTAAAGTTTATTGTCTGCCTAAATTTTCTAGATGCGGTTTGGTTTACCTCTGACGGCTTTTGCCCTATTGGCTGGATTTGCCTTCACACCGGTGAATTCTTTAGCACAGGCATCAGCTTCTTCTTATAAGGTGCTCGCTAGTAAGGATGGAGGCTTCAACGTTTCCTATGTTCAGAGTTTGCTCAAAAAAGGTGATGAATCAATCTCCAGAGGGGACTTGGAACAAGCAAAAATGCACTATGACAAAGCAAGAGATGTTTCAAAACAACTTCTTTCTTTTTATCGAGATCTAAGTGGAGCATTCAGAGGACTAGATGCTCGGATCCCTAGAGAAATGGATGAAAAGGGACGGAAAACACTTTCATTGTTTGCTCAGGTTAATTTACGTTTGGCAGCCCTTTTTCGTAGGCAAAACCAACCTGAAGTGGCAGTGCCAGTACTCGTAGAGGTTGTACGACTTATGAGCCCGGCCAAACCAGAAGGGCAAAAGGCTTACCAGAGCTTGATGGAGCTTGGTTTTGTTGATACGCCTTATGCTGGTACCAGAAAAGCAAACTGACTTAAAACCTTGCGTTTCGTTTCTTATAGAACGACTTTGACCTGAAAAAATGATTTTCTTATGACTTATTTAGAAACTGTTGGCACTGCTATTCAGAATGCAATTCCAGATGCCTTGGTCAATGTTGAAGATCTTAGTGGTTCTGGTGATCATTTAAAGGTCAATGTTGTTTCTGAATCATTTGCAGGTCTCTCCCTAATCCGTCAACATCAAATGGTTTACGAAGCCCTTAAGCATGAATTAGATAGCGAGGCTATCCATGCTTTAGCCTTAAATACTTCAACACCTAATTGATTTCATTACCTTTTATCACACTATTTTATTATGGATTCCAACACTATTTCTCGCATTGAGACAATCATTAATTCAAGTCCTATTGTGGTTTTCATGAAAGGTACAAAGTTAATGCCTCAGTGTGGATTTTCTAATAATGTTGTACAGATTCTTAATTCGCTTGGAATGAGTTTTGAAACTTTTGATGTGCTTTCAGATATGGAAATTCGTCAAGGAATTAAGGACTATTCTAATTGGCCAACTATTCCTCAGGTCTATTTGAATGGTGAATTTATAGGTGGATCAGATATTTTGATAGAGATGTACAATTCAGGGGAACTAAGAGAGAAGCTAGAGATAGCATTGGCTTCGTGATTGGTTTAATATTAGTTTTTAACTTGATTTAATCAAGATTCTTTTTTAAAGAATAATGAATTGATATCCCCGTCTGGACCAATGAAACTTGAAGGATCAAGTATCCAACGATTAATTAGGTTCTCCAATTTCTCAAGGTCTTTTCTTTCGAGATTATCTAATTTTCTTAGCGCATGTAAATATCCATCTGCATATAGCCTAAGTTCTGACTGACTGTGATGCTGGTTGATCAGCTCTTGGCATGCATCACAAAGTGATTGAAAATGCCTTATTGCGGCGGTGTTGTCAAGGAATGTCATGGTCTGCGAGGACTAAGGCCTCTTTTAACAGTTTGTCGATGCGTTGCTTTAGCGTAAGGGGGTTCTGTAATGGCATGTGACGTCCATTTCCTCAGACCTGCCTCCTGACGAGCTCCGCTCAACAACCTCTTTAGGTTCTATTCCTATGCAGGCAACTACTCAAACTCTTTCAAAGGTGCTTGTTGTTGAGCCCCATCCAACTTTGCGTACAGTTTTGGTACAGCGGTTACGCCAGGATGGGCATTTAACAGCTGCTGTGGGCTCTGCAGAGGAAGCCTTAGATCTTTGTAGGGAACAATCGCCCGATCTATTGGTTAGCGCTGAGTTGATTGAAAGGAGTTCGGCTCTACGTTTATCTCATCAATTGGGTTGCTCTGTAATTGTGCTCACTGCACAATCTGGTGTTGAGCCATTGGTGGCGCTTCTAAATGATGGGGCTGATGATGTCCTTCGTAAGCCATTTGGATTAGAAGAACTTGCAGCGCGTTGTAGAACTTTGCTTAAGAGAGGAAGAGCTGGCTTGCAAGAGAGAGTTGCGGTAGGCCCACTAGAGGTTCATTTGCTTCTTCGACAAGTTACTTTGCGTGATAAGCCTGTTGAATTAAGTCCTCGTGAATTTGCGTTGTTATGTGCTTTGTTGATGCCGCCTGGAATAGTCCGTAGTAGACATGAACTTTTAAGAATGGCTTGGCCACCATTTAGCGGAGGTCCAAGATCAGTAGATACACAAGTTTTGACATTACGACGAAAACTTGAACAAGCTGGGCTCGGAGAGGGTGGAGGAATAACAACTGTGCGCCAACAAGGATATCGTTTTAGCTTAGATGCGTTACCTACCTAGAATTAATACAACTTTTGATAGTTTTTTTCAGGGATTTTATTTTAATCAGGCAGAGACCACTCATTAATACCTAATTCAGCTCCTATGCGATGAGCACATGCAAATCCGCTGAAGGCAACAGCATTTAGTCCCTGTCCTGGGAAACAAGAATCACCAACACAAAAGAGATTTTTAATTTTGGTTGTATTGAATTTCATTGGTAAAAGTCCAGGTAGTCGTTTGGCTGGAATGGGGCCATAGCTTCCTTGATGACGACCTAAAAACCTTCGGTGACTTCGTGGTGTGCCAATTTCTTTGTGTTTGATAGATGTACTAAGGCCAGGGAAAATTCTTTCAATTTTTTTTATCAGTTTATCAGCATCAGACTTCTTTTTCTCAGCATAGGAAGCAGGAGTTAGATTTGCCCACTCCTGTAAGGATGAAGGTGCGAAAGCGTGCAATATGTGTTGATTGCTAGGAGCCAGAGAAGAATCTAATAGAGTTGGAATCGACACAAAAGCTACACCTTGTTCTGTTTCCATATCTTCCCAACTATCCAATATCAAATGATGACAATGGCTGTCTCGAGGAATTGCATTGCTGTCGACACCAAGGTGAAGTGAAATAAATGATGGCGAAGGTTTGTAGTTATTCCTCCATTTAACTTCTGTAGAGGGTATTTTCTCAGGGTTGACTAATGGATTTTTAGATCCTTCTCCTCCAAATGTATCCCATCTGGTTGCATTAGATATGATTTTCCGGGCAAGAATTCTTTCGCCACTGGCGAGTTCTACACCTCTCGCTTTATTATTTTCAATAATGATTTTTGTGACCCGAGCTTTATACCTTACTTGCCCTTGATTAGCTTCAAGTCCCTTCACTAACTTTTGAGCTATGACTCCTACTCCTCCTCGGGGATAGTTAATGCCTCCTGCATGTCGATCTGAAAAAACCATCCCTGCATTGATCATAGGAGTACTGTCTGCTGGCATTACTGACCAACAGAAACATTCGATGTCTATGAATTTCAATAATTCAGGATCTTTTATGTAACGTCTGGCTACATCTCCAACGTTTATAGGTAGCCATCTTGCAAGGCCTAAACATGCTAATGGCGCTTTGAAAAAAACTTTAGTGAGGTACGAGGGGTCTTCGATTGAAAGTAATGGCATTGCATCTAGGCATCTAAAAACTTGCCAACAAATGTCATAAAAACTTCGTATTCCTTTTGACTCGTGTGGAAAACGAGCAATCAAATTCTTAATGAATTGCTCATAGTCGCGGTCAACAGTGATCTCCAATCCTTTAGGTAGGTGATAGGCAAGTTGTGAAGGATCTGGAATGGTTTCACATTTTTCTCCTACCGCTGCCAGTGCTCTAGTTAGGAGATTTGTATAACCTTGGTCTCCAAAACCAAAGATCATTGATGCTCCCACATCAAATGTATATCCATTTCTCTGAAAGGCTCCACTGCTTCCGCCTGGAATTGTGTAGCGTTCTAGAACGATTACATGAGCTCCTTTTGCAGCTAATTGGGTGGCAGTTACAAGGCCGCCGATTCCAGAACCAATTATTACTGCATCCCAAAGCATTTCTTGTTCGCCAGTGTTTTTGTATGGATTCATTTTGATGTATAAAACTGTTTAAAAAGGAGAGTTGAGTATTAATTAAAAACTTTTTGAATTATGACGTACTTTTTTCAAGTAACTGGCCAAGATGCTTTTGATTGGTCTCTTGCAGATCTTTTATGGCTCTATCTCGATAGGCACAGTATCTGTCACGTTTGTTTTTAATTCTTTCTGGAAGATCGGGTAATAGTCCAAAATTTGCTGGCATGGGTTGGAAGTTTGTTTTTACTTTCATGTCTTTTGCCGATCCACTTATGAAGTGGGTTAAGGCTCCGAGCATCGTTGTAGGTGGAAATTCAATTGGTTTTTGGCCTTTTGCTAGTAATGCAGCATTTGTGCCTGCTAGCCAGCCTCCAGCAACAGCAGCGACGTATCCTTCCGTTCCAGTTATTTGTCCTGCAGCAAGAAGCTTTATCCGTTTTTTAAATTGAAGAGTAGGCAGCAAAAGTTGTGGGGACTCAATGAATGTGTTGCGATGCATCACTCCAAAACGGACAAAACTCGCATCTTGGAGGCCTGGAATCATCTTTAACACTGTTTTTTGAGCATGCCATTTGAGGTTGGTTTGGAAGCCCACAAGATTCCAAAGTCGACCATTTAAGTCTTCTTTTCGAAGTTGGGCTACGGCATATGCTCTCTTCTCTCGACGCAATGCTTTGTCTTTGACATCACCCCAACGCGGGTCCCAAAGACCAATAGGCTTTAGAGGTCCATACCTCATAGTGTCTTCTCCTCTTCTTGCTAATTCTTCAATTGGTAAACATCCCTCAAAGTATTTAGCTGTATTTTTATCAAAATCTTTTAGTTCTGCTTGTTCTGCGGTAATTAAAGCATCTCTAAAAGCAAGATATTGTTTCTTATTCATTGGACAATTTATATAATCAGCGTCTCCCTTGTCATAACGACTACCTCGAAAAGCTATAGATAGATCGATACTTTCACCTTCAATTATTGGACTGGCAGCGTCAAAGAAATGGCATTCATTCAGTCCAGTAAAGATTTTCAGATCCTCAGCCAGTGATTCGCTAGTAAGAGGTCCTGTTGAAATAACTGTAACTTGTTGTTCTGTTGGAAGTTGTGATAATTCTCTTCTTTCGACTTGAATTAGGCTATTAGAACTAAGTCGTTTTGTAAGCGATTCACTGAATTGACTTCTGTCCACTGCCAGTGCTCCTCCAGCTGGCACAGAGTGTTCATCAGCAGTTTTAATGACTAAGGATTTAAGTTGCCTGAGTTCTTCTTGTAAAAGACCCGATGCGCGATCACTACAACGAGCACCAAAACTATTACTACAAACGAGTTCAGCAAAATCACTTGTATGGTGAGCAGGGGAACTCTTTATTGGACGCATTTCTATAAGTTTCACTTTTACGCCAGCTCTTGCTATTTGCCAGGCGGCTTCTGTTCCTGCAAGGCCTGCACCAATAACGACTACGGAGGGTAAGTGGCTCAAAGTTCCTTAATTGTCCTTGTGTTCAGCCTAGTTAGGTCCCAATAAAAGAATCCACTCTCCCCAGTCATAAAGGTAACTCTGTCAATGGTCTGGGGAAATATCTGGCTTTTGGTTGCTTTTGTGGCTTGTTGGTTTGGTTTGCGAATGCAGAGCTACTTTTATTTTAGTAAGGCAACGTGATAACTTTCATTGATGCTTCAACAGCATTACTTGCTCGGGTCGCTAGCTCAGCGGTAGAGCATCCGGCTTTTAACCGGCTGGTCCTGAGTTCGAATCTCAGGCGACCCATTTCATTTAATTACTATGAGGGGAATTTAGGTATCAAATATTTGGGCAGATAACTAGCCACCAGTTGAGTGCAAATCAAGAAGAATTGACAGACAAAAGTCTATTTGTGAGAATTTGAGATCCAAATTTATTGCTGATAGGATAGTATTAATAGATTCATGATTCCTAACAAAATGCTTTTTGGGATGTCAAAAAGCCAACTCTTAGGTTGGGGACTAGTAGCCACAGGGATTAAATTAGCTTTTGGTTTTTGGCTGATCGGTCATTTTGATTGGCACCTGCCCTTGCGGTTTAATTGAATAAAAAAACTCAGTACGGACTATAAGAATGAAAGACATACAATCAAGAGGATTTTTATTCTTGATATAACTATCCCTTAAGTTTTTAAGATCATACTTCCAAATTTTAAAAATATTTATTTTAAAATTCAATTAACTTTCCCTATTATTTATATGCTCAGTAAAATTTGTGCATTTAAAAATGAACACAAGAGGGGCATGATCTTTTTTTATTAATTTTAAAAGTGTTCACTTTTGCTTTTTTAGGCTAATTTGGGAATAATTAAATCAGGTAAGAGAGATGCAATGAACAAGAAATCTTCAGCAATCACTCAACCCAATCCTAGATGGTTGTGGCGATGGGCTGATTCAGAAACTACTCCTACAGTTTTGCCTAAGTCGAAGACTGAACGTCTTGCACTTCAAGCGAAATTGGCAAATAAAGATGCAGAGATCGCAATTGCTAAGGCTTATCAGTCAGAGCTTTTAAGAACGAAGGCTATTTCTGAGGCAATGTTTAAATCGGGCAAAGCGTTACGACACACTGTTGTGAGTTCATATCGACAAGTCTTATTAAGAGTAGAGGCTGCTCGTAGAGCGTTTGAACCTCTATATAGAAATCGATAGTCAATTATATTGCCTTCTGTGATAAATAGAAATTTCGTTCTGCAGTATATAGAAACTAAACAACCATATATAAAAGTCCATAATTGGATACCTGAGAATGTCAATTATTCTTTTATAATTTCAACAAATCCATAATGAATTTATGCTGTCAATATAAAATCAAGTACTTAACACTCTTAAAAAAATGAAACATATTATATGAAATAGATTTTGTTGTTTTAAAGGATCTCTCTGTGACTTTTCTGTTTGGATTAAGGTTTTCTAATAAAGCTTAGGGTGATGCTTGCTCTGTCTTTGCTTCTTGAATGAATCGGAGCGGCGGGATTTGAACCCACGACCCCCACTACCCCAAAGTGGTGCGCTACCAAGCTGCGCTACGCCCCGCAAAAATAAAGGTATCACATGACATCGGATATCTGTTTTTTTTAATTCAAGATTTTGTATTGTTTTTTTTTAATTCCTTTAAGAGCCTTGAATAAAGATTTTTCCTATTTTGATTTGAGTATCCATTGAGCTTGAGTTGCGAAGCTAGTTGCCTTAGTTCTCGAATGTTCATTTTTGCCAAAATGAGATCAGGTTGCTCTCTCCATGCTTCATTTAATTTTGGTAGTTTTCTTTTTGTATTAGCATTACTAATCATTATCAGCATCTCTGCAATCCATTCAGGAATTATAACTAATAATATCGCAAGTAAACCATATAAATTGATCATTCCTCTTGGTAGGATTTTAAATTTATTTTTTTGATTGTTGGATTGTTTTTCTCTCAACATGTTAGTGCTAATTCTTTAGGTAGTATAATGATTATTAATGATAATCATTATTTAGTATTGCTTATACTATAAGTGGAGATTTTCTATACGTGTGTTATCGCTATCCTTCCATTGCATTGGAGCTTGTTCGAATTGTGATTGGTTTCTGGTGGAGAATATCAGAATAAATACTATCAATAATGTTGCTATAATGCATAATATGACTGTTTGATCTGAGAATGGTTCTTTCATGAGTTCAATAATGCAGGATCTTAAGAGCGCTTGTTTGGTAGATCAGGTTAACTTTATTTATCAACTTAAATTCTATTTAAGGATAAAGGAATAGGACGAATTGATCTGTTGATTTAATAATTAAGATATAATATTTAATTTGATTTAGCATTTGATTGGTTCATTGTTGCTGCGTAGGACACAATGATTGATAGACCAGTCAAAGTGTTTCCAGACTTCCTGCTTTAGCTTGAAATTTGCACCAGGGAAATTGTTTAATATCACTTTAGATGGCATAGCAGAGCAATATGGACGGCTTCCTGGTCTGGCCAAGTATTGTTGGTGATATTCTTCTGCATAATAGAAACTCATTCCAATCTTGATTTCCGTGGTAATAGTTCCAAAGCCAGCATGATTTAAAGCTATTTGATATTCATTCCTACTTGCTATTGAAAGGTCTTGTTGAATTTTATTATTAGTAAAAATAGCTGATCGGTATTGACTTCCTTGGTCATTGCCCTGCCTGTTGCCTTGTGTTGGATCATGGCATTCCCAAAATAGTTTTAGTAGATCGCTTAAGTCAATTAATGAGTTTTTCCAAACAACTCTAACTACTTCAGCATGTCCTGTTTGACCAGTACAAATCTGCTTATAAGTAGGGTTTTCCATTTCTCCACCAGCGTATCCTACTGCTGTTGTTGTTACGCCAGGTAACTTCCAAAACCCTTTTTCTGCTCCCCAGAAACAGCCACAGGCAAAGAAGATTTCTTCTTCATCAGATTTGACTGGACTTTTATATATGGAACCAAGAACAGCATGTTTTTTGTTCTCGTTGTTGAAACCCTTTTGATTTGTATGTAGCCAGGAAGAGAACATAAATGTTTTGTTAATTGAATAAACTTTAGTCAGTTTGAATAGGTTTGATTTCGATATGGTTTAAGAGAGTGGTAACAAATGCAAATAATAGAAATGGCAGGCTTAGTACAAGTATTAGTCCTACACCTACTAAGGCAAAAATTGGTCGAGATGATCCCATTAGCCCTAGACCAGCTGCGAGACTTACAAAGATAACAGCCATCCAAGCAAGTATTTGGAAATAGATGTCACCAAATTTGAGGTTGCAGCTTAATTCGTAACTATTACTAGTTGCCATAATGGTGAGTGTTGAGGACTTAATACTGATAATTAAAGGTTTTGAGTATTTGCATCTTTATACTACCCATTTAATTGTGTATTTAGGGAAATAAATCACGTAACTGTTTCAAGACGTTCTTCGGCTTGTTCTCTTTCCCAAAGACGCCTATAGGTCCCAGGAGCTTTTAGCAACTGATTGTGATGACCTTGTTGAACTAGCTTTCCTTCTTCTAGTACCAAAATTCGATCACAAGCTGCAGCTGCCGATAATTGATGGCTGATCATTAAAATTGTGCGGTCCTTTTGTTTTCGTATTGATGTAAGTATTTGGGTTGCAGTTTTATTATCTACACTTGCAAGTGCATCATCTAGTACAAGTATTGATGACTTAACTAGCAATGCTCTTCCTAAAGCAGTTCGTTGCCGTTGCCCTCCGCTAAGTGTTATACCTCTTTCACCTACTAAAGTATTGAAACCGTCAGGAAAACCTTTTATATCATCTATAAGACAGGCTTGAGAAGCAGTAAATTCTACTTTTTTCAAAGGGGCATCTGGGTCTCCATATCTGATATTGTCTGCAAGACTATTAGTAAATAAGTATCCTTCCTGAGGAACAAAAGCAACATTACTTCTTAGATCTTCTAAGCGAAGGTGAGTCACATCGAAATCATCTATAAACAATTGTCCTTTAGATACTTCCACCATTCGACCAAGTGCCCTTGCCAGAGTTGTTTTTCCGCACCCAATTGGTCCTACGATTGCAATGAGTTCACCAGGTTCTATGATGAAATTAAGATTTTTTAGCGTTTCTTTTTTGCTACCTTCATATTTAATAGTTAAATCTTTTGCTTGTATTCTGCCTGTTATCTCTTTATTTAAAACTTGGGGAGTCTTTGTATTTCTTATCTTTGGTATTCGTTGCAAGATTTCTTCAACACGCTCTAGACTTACTTGACCAACTTGAAAAGTATTTAGTGTGAAACCTAATAAAGCAGTGGGAAAGACCAGTCTCTCAACATAAAGAATTAGTGCAACTAAGCCTCCCACTGTTAGAGCACCTCTTTCAAGCTGGATACTTCCTAAAGCTAGAAGGATTAAGAGTGAAATAGATGAGATACCTTGAAGTAGAGGGAAAAGAGTGCTTGCAGTCCTTGCAAGATTAATGGCTGAATCCCTATATGTTTTATTACATTCAGAAAAAGCTTTTTCTTCGGCATTCTCTTGTCCATATATTTTAATAGCACTTATTCCAGAAAGGTCTTCTTGAATTAATTCACTTAATTTTGAAAGAGCTTCTTGTATAGCCTTCCTTTGCTTTACCATCCTCCCCCCAAATAGTCCAACTGTGCCAAGCATTAATGGATAAAGAGATATCGCTGCCATGGTCAACCATGGATCGATCGCAATCATTGCAGGAAGTGTGAAGCAATAAGCTAATACCGTATTCGTTAGGCTCAATATCGTGAACCCAAGAAGTCTGCGAATATTTTCTACATCACTTGTTGCTCTATTTATTACTTCTCCACTTCCTAGCTCTTGAACCCATCCTGGATCTTGTCCAAGCATATGATCAAATAATCTTTGTCGGAGTTCTACTTCGACTTGTCTTCCCACCCCAAAAACAAGTTGCCTTGATATAAGACGTGTAAGTCCCATTACGCTAGCTAGCGCAACAATCCAGACTGCTTGATTAAATACAATAGAAAATGCAAAGCCTTCTTTTAATTCATCTATTACACGACGAACCTCCATTGGAATTGCAACACTTAAAATGTTTACAGCGACTAGGGTTAGTGCTCCTAACAACACAGTCTTTTTATGCGGCCGTAGATATCGACCGATGAGGTCAAGACGAAATTTCGCCATGTTATTGATTTAGGCTTATTAACCTAGTTAGTTTTTTGGGGGAAGGTGAGAACATTTTGATTGATTTGTCAGGACTCTCTAGAACATGGATCAGCAAAACCATCCTCTTTACTCAACAGATCGTCAGAGTGTCGACAGATTTCTAGCAAAGGATTCACCTGATGATGACGATTTAGTCGATCTTGCGAGACTACTTGTGCGTTATAGAGGTTTTCCTGGCGCAGTCGATCTTCAAGAGGACATGGTGAGAGTTCTTGATTTGTGGGGTTTAACTCAAGAGACTCTTAATGCTTGTACCAAAAAGTTGTGGGAAGAAGGGTTTCGCCCTGGGAAGAATCAAAAAGGAGATGTGGTCGGTTCGAGTTTTGATACTGCCAATCAAGAAGGAAATTAATTTCATCACTTAAATGGATGTTTATAAGTTGTCGCCAGTTGAGTCCTTTTAGGTAATAGTGGATAAGTCCCCATTACCCTGCCCGGAGTGTAGTCCACCCGGGTTTTTTTTCTGACCCGATGTCTTTCAGTTCTTCTACCTGGCCCCAAATGCTTGAGAAGCTTTTGGAAGGACATCATATGTCTGAGTCTGAGGCAGGGCTACTTATGAAAGCATGGCTTTCAGAGCAGTTATCAGATGTGCAGACAGGGGCGTTTTTGATGGCTTTGAGAGCAAAGGGAGTTACGGGAAGCGAGTTATCTTCTATGGCTAAAGTCTTGAGAGAAGCCTGTCCGCTCCCTTGTGCCATACCTACTGCCCCAATGGTTGATACCTGTGGAACAGGTGGCGATGGGGCTGATACCTTCAATATTTCTACTGCTGTAGCCTTTACCGCTGCAACCTGTGGTGCCATTGTTGCTAAGCACGGTAATAGAAGTGCAAGTGGCAAAGTTGGGTCTGCTGATGTTCTAGAAAGTCTGGATTTGAAACTTAATGCTCCTTTGGAAAAGGTGGTTCATGCTATTGAAAATATTCATGTGACTTTTCTTTTTGCCCCTCTTTGGCATCCTGCTTTGGTGAACTTAGCTCCTTTAAGAAAGTCACTAGGAGTAAGAACTGTTTTTAATCTTTTAGGACCTCTTGTTAATCCACTTAGGCCTGGAGCCCAGGTGTTAGGTGTTGCAAAAAACGAATTGCTTGAGCCAATGGGAGAAGCTCTTCAAAAATTGAATTTAAAAAAAGCAGTTGTAGTTCATGGGGCAGGTGGTTTAGATGAAGCTTCTTTAGAAAGTATTAATCAAGTTAGGTTTATAGAAAATGGTGAAATGAGATCAGAATTGCTCAACCCAATAGACTTAGGCCTTGATCAGGCTCCTGTAGAAGATTTAAAAGGAGGCGATTTAGAAACAAATAAACAAATTCTCTCGGCGGTGCTTCAAGGTAAAGGTACTAAAGCTCAGTTACATGTGGTTGCTTTAAATACTGCTTTAGTTCTTTGGGCTGCTGATGTTCAGAATGATTTGAAAGTTGGAGTAATACAGGCTTTAAACTCACTTAGAGAGGGGCAGCCTTGGCATTTACTCCAACAACTGCAAGCAGAACTGGACGGTTCAAATTGAAATCCTTAAAATACATACAAATTCTTTAAATGACAGAGTCAAATTTCAATTCTGCGCTTTTAGTTTTATGCGATGGAACAATTTTTAAAGGAAAGGCTTTTGGATATAGAGGGACTGCATTTGGTGAAGTCGTTTTCAATACAGGAATGACTGGCTATCAGGAGGTTTTAACTGATCCCAGTTATTTTGGTCAGCTAGTTACCTTTACATATCCCGAGATAGGCAATACTGGTATTAACTCTGATGATTATGAATCTAGCTCTCCTTCTGTTAAAGGAGTAATAGTTCGCCAGGTTTCACCTTGGGCAAGTAATTGGAGATCAGAAAAGTCTTTGGAAAATTGGTTTTTAGAGAATCAAGTTGTAGGGATTAGTGGGATAGATACGAGAGCACTTGTAAAACAATTACGGAATATAGGAGCTATGAATGGGGTGATTTGTAGTTCAGGGAAACTTACTTCTAGTGAATTGATTGATGAGCTAAAGAAAATTCCTTCTATGGAAGGATTGAACTTGGCTGATCAAGTGACTTCTCCTGTCCCATATGACTGGAAGAAAACTTGTCATGTTGATTTTGACAAAAGACTAAAGCCATCAGGTTCTTCTCCATGCAAAGTTGCTGCAATTGATTTTGGAATTAAGCAATCAATTCTTGAGCGCTTAGTTTCTCATGGCTGTGAGATAAGGATTTTCCCAGCTTCTTCTGATCTTTCAGCAATCCTTGATTTTCAACCTCATGGGGTGTTCTTGTCGAATGGACCAGGAGATCCAGCGGCCGTGAAAGGAGGAATTGCTTTGGTTAAGGAGTTATTAAAAAATAAAAATTTGCCCATATTCGGAATTTGCTTAGGTCATCAGATCCTTGGACTAGCTGTTGGAGGTAAGACTTTCAAGCTTGCTTATGGCCATAGGGGATTAAATCATCCTTGTGGGACCAGAGGACGTCTAGATATCACCAGTCAAAATCACGGCTTTGCAATTGATCCATCATCTTTACCTAAAGAAAAGGTTTTTATATCTCAGCTCAATCTCAATGACAAAACTGTTGCAGGATTGACTTTTCGTGAACAACCTGTTTTTGGTGTTCAGTACCACCCTGAAGCCAGTCCTGGCCCTCATGATGCAGATCATCACTTCGCACGTTTTGTCTCTTTGATGGAAGAATATCGATGAATTGTGGTTGACTTCGTTCAGGATTACTACACTTCGGGCCATGGTATTCGGGGGCTGGTCCCATAACACAATTGCAACGACTAACCGTATCTTTAAGAGGTGGTTTCGAGCGTCGCAGGGGATGTCTGGTTTTTTCTTTTACTGGGCAGCTAGACGCTTATTCGGAGAAACATTTCATGACCTATGTCCTGGATGTTCTTCAAGCGAATTCTTCTTCCGTCTTAATTGATCTCAGTAATATCGACTTCTTAGACTCCTCTGGCTTGGGAGCATTGGTTCAGATAGCCAAGAAGTGTAAGGAAACCAAACGTTCTTTTACTGTTGTTGGTAATGCAAGGGTTGTACAGACCATCAAGTTAGTTCGCCTTGAAGAATTCCTTCATTTGGCTCCAGATTTGACAACGGCTTTTAGCCAGCTAGCCGCTTGACCAATTGGATTCGAGTTCAGAATTCATCAGGTTCTCCAGATGAATTAGGCCCTTTGCAACTGGCATGGCTAGGAGATGCAGTTTGGGATTTGCATCAAAGATTGAGGCATTGTAGGAAGCCAGGAAGATCTAAAGACTTACATGTCTCTGTGGTTGCAGAGGTTAATGCTCCAGCTCAAGCGGATGCCCTCAAGTCCTTGGAGCCATTTCTCTCTGATAGTGAGAAGGAATTGGTAAGGCGGGGGCGTAATAGAGCTGGAAGGGGCCCTAAGAATGGAGACCCTTCGATTTATGCAAAAGCTACGGGGTTTGAGACAATTATTGGGTGGCTATTTTTGAAGAACCCAACTAGGTTGGCTGATCTTCTTGATCAACTTGATAAGACCAATTCTGACTTGCAATAACCATTGATTCATGAGCACTCGTTCTAATCGTTTTGCTGGAAACTCTTCCGGCTCAAGAAGGCGTCTTGGTGGTAGACAAAGAGATGGAGGACTATCTCCCTCTGGAAAACAGACCTTCCAAAATCGTTTTTCTGGTGAACGAAGAATAAATCGATCCAACCCTCAGGCTGAAGGCATGGATGACAATTCAGGTCCTTTTAGAGAAGGGCCTGCTCGAGAAAAGCGAGGGTCCGATATAGAAAGAATTGATAGATATCGCTACAGGGAAACTCAAGCTTTTTCTCGTCGCACTAAAAATGAAAATAAACCTTTAAGTAGAAGGGACGAAAGATGGATTAATCCCGAGAAAAAACAAGGTTCACGTTTTTATCAAAGAAACTCCTCATATGTTTCTGAGAATCCTTTGAATAAAAGAGAGCAAGAAGGAGTTTTTGAGAAGGATAGTTCTAGTGATTTGATTTGGGGACGTCATGCTACCCAATCGGTTCTTGAATCTGGGAGGCCTATTCATAGGGTTTGGTGCACTTCTGAGTTACGTAGTTCTCATAAATTTCTTCAATTATTGAAAGACGTTAAATCAAGAGGTGTTTTGGTTGAGGAAGTTACTTGGGCTCGTTTAGGTCAATTGACAAATGGTGGAGTTCATCAAGGCATTGTGCTTCAAATAGCTTCTGCACCAACACTTGACCTTAAAACTTTAGTTAATGGATGTTCAGCATTAGATGAATCACCCTTGATACTTGCATTAGATGGCCTTACTGACCCTCAAAACTTAGGAGCTATCGTTCGTTCGGCTGAGGCTTTAGGTGCACATGGTTTGGTTTTGCCTCAAAGACGTAGTGCAGGTTTGACGGGGTCTGTAGCGAAGGTAGCGGCAGGGGCTTTAGAGCATTTACCAGTTGCTCGAGTAGTTAATTTGAATCGCTCATTAGAAGAACTCAAGCAATTCGGATACAGAGTGATAGGCCTAGCTGAAGAAGGAGATTTGACCCTTTCGGAGGTAGATCTTGAAGGGCCTTTAGTGGTTGTTACTGGATCAGAAGATAAGGGCATATCGCTTGTAACAAGACGCCATTGTGATCAGCTTGTAAGAATTCCATTGAGAGGAGTTACTACTAGTTTGAATGCATCTGTGGCAACTGCATTGCTGCTTTATGAAGTAGCACGTCGTGGTTGGATGAAAAGTCTGTTAGGACAAGCTCCTTCTCCCAGGAGTGTTCGTGCTAAATGTTTCCCCATAAATGATTGAAGATTTAATAATTGAAACAGAACAGGAAAGTACTTGTTGATGTAACTGGTTTTCAACTGCAAATACTTTTATTTTCTAAGTATTAGTTAATTGAAATTTGTTCTAATTAAACCATTTCTTATGAACAAAACTTTTGTGCCGCGTCAGGGATCACAATTTTTGTTGAAGCAATTCAATCTTTAGAGTGCAAAATATTGATACATGCTTCAATCTTTATGAGCCCAATTGGGGCGGCGCGCAGCTTTGGCAATATGCTTGGGCTGACATGGTGGGCCAGAGTTGAAACCAATGACCCAAAAGTGACGTACTGGTTTGGACCTTTCCTTACTCGTAGGAGTCTTCGGAGTAACCTTTCAATTTTTGTAGAAGATCTTTCTCAAGAGGGTGCTCATTCAGTTGAGCATCGAATATATCGCTGCCGTCGTGGTGAGCCTCTAACGATTTAGTACTTTTTGACTCTTATAACTGATAGCGTCAGATTTGCACATGACTTCAAAAATATATGGCAATAGCTGAATGGCGTAAGCAGCTCGAACTAGGAGAAGTTTCTGCTCGGGAACTTGTAGATCAAAAACTTTCTCGTATTGCAGAAGTCGAAAACTCTTTGCATGCTTTTTTGGTGGTTACAGCAGATAGGGCACGTGCGGAGGCAGATCGGATAGATGAGGCACGTGCTGCTGGGGAGGTCTTGCCACCACTTGCAGGAATTCCATTAGCTATTAAAGATAACCTCTGTACTAAAGGAGTTAAGACGACCTGCTCAAGCAGGATGTTGAAAAATTTTGTCCCCCCATATGAATCAACCGTAACTGAAAGGCTGTGGAAGTCAGGAGCAGTACTGCTAGGCAAAACAAATCTAGATGAATTTGCTATGGGTAGTTCAACTGAGACTTCTGCTTTTGGAGCTACTAGTAATCCATGGAATCTAAAAATGGTTCCAGGGGGTAGTTCTGGAGGGAGTGCTGCTGCTGTTGCCTCTGGTGAATGTTTAGCTTCATTGGGATCTGATACTGGAGGTTCTATACGTCAACCAGCATCTTTTTGTGGTGTTGTTGGGCTGAAACCAACCTATGGGCGAGTAAGTCGTTGGGGGTTAGTTGCTTTTGCAAGCTCTTTAGATCAGGTGGGTCCATTTGCTAATACAGTCGCTGATGCTGCAGAGGTATTGCAGGTGATTGCAGGGGCTGATCATCGAGATTCGACTTGTCTTGAGGCTCCGGTCCCTAATTACATTGAAGCTTTATCTCAGCCAGTTACTGGTTTGAGAATTGGTTTAATAAAAGAGTGTTTTGATCAGCAGGGGCTCTCTTCCGCAGTCAAGGATTCTGTAATGAATGCAGCTAGTCATCTGCAGAAATTGGGGATTGAGTTGGTTGAGGTCAGTTGTCCTCGTTTTAATGATGGTATTGCTACTTATTATGTGATTGCTCCGTCAGAAGCATCTGCCAATTTAGCCAGATACGATGGAGTTAAGTATGGATATAGAAGTGAAGATAAGGACAGTTTGTTATCTATGACGGCTAGAAGCCGTGCAGAAGGTTTCGGTAGTGAGGTGCAACGACGAATTTTGATAGGAACTTACGCACTCTCTGCAGGGTACGTAGATGCGTATTACAAGAAGGCCCAACAGGTTAGAACTCTTATTCGTAGAGACTTTGACAACGCTTTTCAGAAAGTGGATTTACTCTTGACACCCACTTCACCATCTACTGCGTTTGCATCTGGTGCTCATTTAAATGATCCTTTGTCTATGTACATTTCCGATTTGCTCACTATTCCTGCAAATCTTGCAGGACTTCCCGCAATTAGTCTTCCATGTGGTTTTGATGAGAAGGGTTTGCCTATTGGTGTTCAACTAATAGCTAATGTTTTGGATGAGTCCAGGCTTTTGCAGGTTTCTCATCAATATGAGCAGACCGCAAAGGTCATGAGTCGTAGGCCCTCAGCGGAGTTAATACCTTAGACAAGAAGCACTATATGTAGTGTTTGTAAGAATGCAATACCCTTTTTGTGTGTTCTATTAGTGTTGGACAATGGCATTTGTCCCTTTACACAACCACAGTGATTACAGCCTTCTTGATGGGGCTAGTCAGCTTCCAATGTTGGTTGAGCAAGCAAAAGCACTTGGTTTTCCTGCTATTGCATTGACAGACCATGGTGTGATGTATGGAGCCATAGAGCTTTTAAAGCTATGTAGATCAGCAGGTATTAAGCCCATAATTGGCAATGAAATGTATGTCGTTAATGGATCTATTGATGATCCTCAGCCAAAGAAAGAGCGTCGCTACCACTTGGTTGTGCTCGCTAAGAATACAGTTGGTTATAGAAACCTTGTCAAGCTAACTAGTATCAGTCATTTAAGAGGAATGCGAGGTCGTGGAATTTTCTCTAGAGCTTGTATTGATAAGGAGTTGTTAAAGAAATATAGTGAAGGATTGATTGTCTCAACAGCTTGTTTAGGCGGTGAAATCCCTCAAGCTATTTTGCATGGACGTGGAGATGTTGCAAGAGATGTAGCTAGATGGTATCAGGAAGTTTTTGGCAATGATTTTTATTTGGAGATTCAGGATCATGGATCAGTGGAAGATCGCATTGTAAATACTGAAATTACTCGAATTGCAAGAGAGCTTGGAATCGGATTAATTGCTACAAATGATGCTCATTATCTAACCAAAAATGATGTCGATGCTCATGATGCTCTTCTTTGTGTATTGACAGGAAAACTTATTAGTGATGAAAAGCGCTTGAGATATACGGGCACAGAATATATAAAATCAGAAGAGGAAATGAGAAATCTATTTGTTGATCACCTAGAACCTGAAGTTGTTGATATGGCCATAGCTAATACTCTTGAAATCGCAAATAAAGTTGAGGATTATTCAATCTTAGGTACTTATAAAATGCCTAAATTCCCTATCCCTGAGGACTATACTGCTATTACTTTTTTAAGGAATGTTGCAAGCGAAGGTTTGAGAGAAAAGCTTGGTTTGCTTGAAGGTGAATCTATAGAAGATGAATATAGCCAACGACTTGAATATGAAATTTCTGTTATTGAACAGATGGGATTTCCTACTTATTTTTTAGTAGTTTGGGATTACATTAAATTCGCACGAGAGAACGGGATTCCAGTTGGACCTGGAAGGGGTTCGGCAGCAGGATCATTGGTCGCATATGCCCTATCCATAACTAATATAGATCCCGTAGAAAATGGATTATTGTTTGAACGATTTTTAAATCCTGAACGTAAATCTATGCCTGATATTGATACCGATTTTTGTATTGAACGAAGAGGTGAAGTTATAGATTATGTTACACGTCGCTATGGAGAAGATAAGGTTGCTCAGATAATAACTTTCAACCGAATGACCTCAAAAGCCGTCCTTAAGGATGTAGCAAGAGTTTTAGATATCCCTTATGGTGATGCGGATAGGTTGGCAAAATTAATTCCTGTTGTTAGAGGTAAGCCCACTAAGCTATGTGAAATGATAGGTGAAGATTCACCTAATACTGACTTTCGAGATAAGTATCAAAAAGATGCACTAGTTAAAAAATGGGTAGATATGGCTATCAGGATAGAAGGTACTAATAAAACATTTGGAGTACATGCTGCTGGTGTAGTAATAGGAGCAGATCCTCTTGACGATTTTGTTCCTCTTCAAAGGAATAATGATGGTCAAATTATCACTCAATATTTCATGGAAGATATTGAGTCAATGGGTTTATTAAAAATGGACTTTCTTGGATTGAAAAACCTAACTATGATTGAAAAGGCTGTTGATCTTGTTCAGGATAGTTTAGGTACATTAGTTGACCCTGACAATATTCCATTAGAGGATCCTGAGACTTATGCACTACTTTCAAGGGGTGATCTCGAAGGGATTTTTCAGCTTGAGTCTAGTGGAATGCGTCAAATTGTTCGAGATCTTAAGCCATCTTCTTTAGAAGATATTTCTTCTATATTGGCTTTATATAGGCCTGGTCCATTAGATGCTGGATTAATACCAAAGTTTATCAATCGAAAGCATGGACGCGAAGCAATCGATTTTGCTCATTTTTCATTAGAACCCATATTAAAGGAAACTTATGGGATCATGGTTTATCAGGAACAAATCATGAAAATAGCACAAGATTTTGCTGGATACACTCTTGGAGAGGCTGATTTGCTTCGACGTGCTATGGGTAAGAAAAAGGTTTCTGAAATGCAGAAACATCGAAGTATCTTTGTTGAAGGAGCAAATAATAAAGGTGTTGATTTAAAGGTAGCAGATCAACTTTTTGATCAAATGGTTTTATTTGCTGAATATTGTTTTAATAAAAGTCATTCTACCGCGTATGGAGCGGTTACTTATCAGACAGCTTACCTAAAAGCTCATTACCCAATCGCATATATGGCAGCATTATTAACAGTTAATGCTGGCTCAACTGACAAGGTTCAGCGCTATATATCTAATTGTAATTCAATGGGTATTGAAGTTATGCCTCCAGATGTAAATGCATCTGGTATTGATTTTACTCCATTAGATGATCGAATTCTTTTTGGCTTGTCAGCAGTAAAAAATCTTGGAGATGGTGCAATCAAAAGTTTAATTGATAGTCGAGAATCTGAAGGTTCATTTAAATCCTTAGCAGATATTTGTGATCGTCTTCCTTTGAATGTTCTAAATAGAAGAGCTTTAGAGGCTCTAATTCATTGTGGTGCTTTAGATGGAATAGATTCTTATGGAAATCGAGCTCAGTTAATTTCGGATTTGAATTTGTTGATTGATTGGGCAGCTGCTCGTGCTCGTGATCGTATTAGTGGTCAAGGCAATTTATTTGATCTAATGCAAGGTTGTTCCGAAAACACTGACTCAGGTGATTTGAGTACAGCTCCTAGATCTGCTTCCGTTGCAGATTATTCGCCAACTGAGAAACTGAGACTGGAAAAAGAATTAGTGGGTTTTTACTTATCTGATCATCCTTTAAAGCAACTCTCAGCACCAGCAAAGTTACTTGCGCCGATTGGTCTTTCTTGTTTAGATGAGCAACCTGACAAATCAAAAGTAAGTGTTATTGCAATGCTTTCTGAGATGCGTCAAGTTACGACTCGCAAGGGGGATCGAATGGCAATACTCCAATTTGAGGATCTAACTGGTTCTTGTGAAGCAGTAGTTTTCCCAAAATGTTATGCGAGGTTGTCTGATCATCTTATGCTTGAATCTCGTCTTTTGATTTGGGGCTCTGTTGATAGAAGAGATGATCGGGTGCAATTGATTGTTGATGATTGTAGGGCTATTGATGATTTACGTTTTTTACTTGTTGATTTGATGCCTGATCAAGCAAGTGATATTGAAATTCAACATCGACTCAGGCAATGTCTGCAAAAACATCGACCGATGAAAGATGAATTAGGAGTAAGGGTACCAGTTGTTGCTGCTATACGTAATGAACGTGATGTTCGTTACGTGAGGCTAGGACATCAATTCTGTGTTACTGATGTTAAGGCTGCTGCAAGTTCTCTGAATAATCAATCCTTTAATGCTACTTCCAGTGAAAGTTTGCTGGCTTGAATAATATATAAATGGCTCAAATAAATCTACTTTCTTGGCATCTTTTCTCCCTTGAATGCTGACAATATTCTTCCAATGTTTGTTCTAATATTTTCTAACCCTATAAAACTTCCTGGGGATTCATCCCAACTAGCAGAAAGTAAACCATAACTTAATCCAATTAATCCTATAAGAAAACATCCTGCCGAACTTAGTAATGTTATTCCAGGTGGAATTTCTGCAATTCCTCGACTGACAACGAAATAACTACCTACAAAAACCCCCATCCCTGAAAGTGTTGGTAATCCTGTGGTGAAAGCAACTCTTCTTACCATTCTATCTGCAACTGCTTTTGGTATTCCTGATTCACGTTTTGTTTTTAGTCTTTTTTTAGTTGATTTTTTGTAATTTTCTTTGGGTGATGATTTTTGGCCAGATTCTTTACTTTTGATCTTAGAAGGATTCGGATTGAAATTATCTGCCATTGTTCAAGAAAAGGATGCGGTTTGAAACTACAAGGAATTAGCCCCTGATACCTAGTTTCTCAATAAGATTTACGTAGCGCTGTTCACTTTTAGATCTCACATAATTTAATAAACGCTTTCTGCGACCTATCATTTTTAGCAAACCTTGTCGGGAGGAGAAATCATGATTGTTGTTTTGTAGGTGCCCACTGAGCTTAGAAATCCTCTCGCTGATCATGGCAATTTGAACTTCAGGTGAACCTGTATCAGTCACATGCTTCTGGTGTGTGTTGATTAGTTTTTGCTTTTCTTCTGTATTGAGCGACATGCTTAGTTTGGGGGCCAAAAGGTTTGTGTCTCAATTTAGCTCCTTGAGTAGCCCATTATGCAGTATTTTGATTTAACCAAATTAAAATTGCCCTTAACCATGCTTCAAGGTTCTGAGTTTCTTCAGATAGAAGATGCTGACTTGTGGTTTTTGATTTCAGCTGACTAGCTAAAATAGCTTCAAGAGCGTTATTTATCTCAACTTCTTTGTAACCAAGTGTTTTGAGAGTGGATTCTAGTTCTTCTAGTTCAGAATTCTTCAGGGGAATTGTCTGTTTGTTCTCCTTTACTTCTGATTGTTTAACTGATTCTGTCATTGGGAATGTTGCAAGTTTCCTTTGTAATTCCACAGCAAGTCGTTCTGCAGTTCTTTTTCCGACGCCTTGAGCTTTTGAAAGTTTTTCAATATCACGTTCAAGAATTGCTTTGACTAATTCATGGACACTACATTCTTCAAGTAGGGCTATAGCACTTTGGGGACCTACACCACTAACGCTTATGAGTTCTCTGAATAGGTTTCGGGCTTCTTTTTTTTGAAAGCCAAACAAGATGTAACAATCTTCCCGTACTAACTGATGTATCCAAAAAATTTTTTCATCTCCAGCATTTAGCTGGTGTATGTGACGCTGTAATAGTTGGACTTCATATCCAATTCCTCCACAGGCTAGTAGAACACCTTGTTTTAGACCGTGGTGCCACTTCTCTATTATTTGTCCTTGAAGCCAACCGATCATTGAACCTATCTAAACAAGTACCATGCTGCCTGATTGGAAGTGTTTTTTGTCTATTTGAGTTACATGCGTAGATTTTGCTCTTCTATTTTTTCTTTTTTTCTTATTCTATTGATTCTATTATCTTTTTTAGGTTGTGCAGGTAATGTCAAGCCATCTAAAACTGTATTGCTAGATGCTCTTTTTGCGCAAGTTAGCAGGACTTTGACTTCTGTTAAAAGCTTGTATCCTGATGATTTTGAGGGAATCTCAGATTTATCTGATTTGAAGATTGAAGGCAGTGAAATTATTAATGCAAATGACAAAGAACTTTTACGAGTATGGGGTCATTTTAAACTTCGCTTTAATGATGGGCAAATAAACAGAGTAACCCCTTTTGAGTTATTTCTAGAGAAGGGAGTTAAAGGTGAAAGCTGGAGGTTGGCTAGACCTTCTGAATATATTGATGGGGAGATTAGTGCTTGGATGAGCTATCCTCTTCCCATAAAGTAATTGAATGCAGATAGAATTCTTACAAAGCATTAAATATTTGCTAGAGAATAACCTTAGTTGAAATTAAGTTCACAAGAAATAATGCTATTAATAAGAAACTAATTTCTTATTTTCTTGTATTTATTTTATATAATTAGTTATTTATTTTGGTTGTATTTCTCTTATTTTTAGCCACCATCTACTTGACAGCCAATCATGGCTCCTCCAACTGCGCCAGCAGGGATTGCCCACCATCGATCTTTTCCTCTTGAACTAGATGTTGCTAGTCCAGCACCAAGAAGTCCACCGATAAGAGAACCTTCTGAACAGTCATTAGTATCAAGATTTGTATGCGAATGTCTTGTCCCAGAGAGTGATCTTGCTGTTGACGAATCGCAAGGAACTTCTACAGTCTCGTTCCAACTTCTTACATATCCTGGTGAGTCTTTAGTTCCTGGTACATATTCTTCTTTGTATTCGTTTCGAGTGCATGTTTGAGAAGAGGAGTATCCAGGCTGATATTCTCCCGCGAGGACTGTGCTTGTTGAGGTTAGGGCAAAAAGTGTTGCGAGGACTAGTTTCATGGTTCAGTTGCTTTAAAAGTGAATTCTGGAGAGGTACGATTTTGTAAGGATCTTGTACTGATGACCTTATTTTGGCTCAGAGTTCGCCTTTTTAGCAAGTTATGATAAAGAGAACTATTGATTCATTAAATTATTTTTGGTTTTATTGAGATTTTTGTCTTGCTTCTATAAGCTTTTTACCTCACTCAGTCAACTTCCTTCCATGATAATTTATATGCTGAGTATATTTAATGATGATTGAATTAGGGCATGAGACTTTGATATTAGGCGGTTATTTTATTATGATTTTATAAAGTTAGTTTTCTGGACTATCTTTTGGATATATGTTAATATTATAATAGCAAGTTTAAGGGGGATCTCAGATTAAATTTAACTCACTATTTAGAACTTATACTTAAAAGTGTTGCAATAAAAACGAGAAAAGCTCCTAGTATGATCGATATATCTATCGTCTCTCCAAATAAAACTATACTCCATAATGCTGCGAAAAGTACTTGAATATAGTTGATTGTAGTTGCTTTTGCTGCTGGTAGTTGGGTAAGCCCTTTAGTAATCCATATTTGTCCTGCCTGAGTTAGTATTCCAATACCCAATAGCAACAACCATTCTATTCCTAATGGCCATAATCCTGCTTCAAGGATAAATGGTAACGTGACAGGAATGGATACAAGCGGAAAATAATAAACAATAACTAGAGGATGTTCTTTAGTTGAGAGTTTTCTTACGCAGACGTAAGCTAGAGCGGTTAACAGTGCTCCACCTAATGCAATTAGGACGCCAAATAAAGGTAACCCCTCAGAACTTAATCCCAACCAATCTGGCTTGACAATTATCGTTATCCCTGACCAACCAAGAAGCAATGCGATCCAAATATTTTTTTCTATTCTTTCCCTTAATATTATTCCTGCTGCTAATGCTGTAAATGTTGGGTAACTATATTGAATGATTGTTGCAGATGTAAGTGGCAATATTGCTATAGCCTTGAAAACACAAAATAATGCACACGTCCCTAGTAGTCCCCTTACCAAAAGCAATATTTTGTTTGTACCCCAGGGAGAAACGTTTGCATTTTTTAGCATTGCCCTTGTAATCAAAAGACTTATTACTGCCCTTGAAAAAACAATTTCTGCGACTGGTAATCGACCATTTAGAAATTTTATGCACACAGTCATTAGGCTGAATGACAATGCACTTGCTAATAAAGCGCAAATAGCTTTTTTCGTTTCCAATTCGTCCAGGTCCCCTGATCTCCTTGTTGAAGCCATTGGTTTGTTTCTTTCCTTTTCGTTCAAATTTGAATCATTGATACTGAGTACTGTGTTTTTAGATATGACGATACCTCTTCCTAAAAAGGTCTTATTTAGACGCTCATCATGAATTAATGGCAATCCCTCGTCTCCACCCACGTACTATTGAGGCCGTAAAAGAACGTGCTGACATCGTTGATGTGGTAGGTGAGCACGTTGTATTAAAAAAGAAAGGTAGAGAGTTTGTTGGGATCTGTCCTTTTCATGACGACAGTAAACCCTCCATGACTGTTTCTCCTGCTAAACAATTTTATTATTGTTTTTCTTGTGGAGCAGGTGGAAACTCGATCAAGTTTTTGATGGAGTTTCAACGTCAAAGTTTTGGCGAAGTGGTGCTCGACCTGGCAAGAAAGTATCAGCTCCCCATTGAGACATTAGATGGACCTCAGCAAGAACGTTTCCGTCAGCAACTGTCTCGGAGAGAAAAACTTTATCGAGTGCTTTCCCTTGCTTCAGGTTGGTTTCGCAGTCAGTTGCGAGCTTCTGATGGTAAGTTGGGTCTTAAGTATTTAATACAGGAACGAGCACTTAGTGAAAAAAGTTTAGAGCGATTTGAACTTGGTTATGCCCCATTGCAATGGGATGGTTTATTTAATCATTTACAACAAGTTGAAAATCTTTCTCCTGATTTAATTGAATCAGCTGGTCTTGTAGTGGCTCGAAAAGGAGGTGGAGGTTTTTATGACCGGTTTCGTAATCGAGTGATGGTTCCTATACATGATCGTCAAGGCCGAGTGATAGGTTTTGGTGGAAGAAGTCTTGATGGTTCTGAACCAAAATATTTAAATTCTCCAGAAACAGAAGTTTTCGAGAAAGGAAAACATCTTTTTGGTCTTGATAAAGCTGCCAATCCCATAAGAACGCAGGATAGAGCTATTGTTGTAGAAGGGTATTTTGATGTGATTGCTCTGCATACTGCAGGGGTTGAAAATTCTGTTGCTTCATTGGGAACTACACTTAGCAATCAGCAAATAACTCAGTTGTGTAGATGTACTGAATCAAAACGTATTGTTCTTAATTTTGATGCTGATGGAGCAGGAATACGTGCGGCTAATCGTGCGATTGGTGAGGTTGAGCAGCTTGCAATGCAAGGCCAAGTGGAGTTACGAGTGCTTCACTTACCATCCTCTAAAGATCCAGATGAATTCTTACAAGAGCATAGTCTTGGTGAATATAAGGCTCTGTTAGATCAATCACCTCTTTGGCTTGATTGGCAAATTAGTCAGATACTTCAAAACCTTGATCTTAATAAAGCAGATCATTTTCAAAAGGCTGTAACTGGATTGGTGCAGTTGTTAGGTAAGTTGCCAAAGACAGCAGTTAGGACACATTATCTACAAAAGGTTGCAGGGCTTTTAAGTGGAGGCCATGGTCGATTCGCTTTGCAACTTGAAGAAGATCTTCGCCAACAGGTCAAAGGACAACGTTGGCATGGCCGTTCAAGTCGTTTTGAACAACCAGAGGAGGCCAGTCAAAGAGAACGTAGTGAAGCTGAAATCCTCAGACTTTATCTCCATTGTTCAAAATATCGAGTTGCGATACGTAGAGAGTTGAGACAGAGAGAGTTGGATGATTTTGCGCTGCAACCACATCGTTTACTTTGGGCAGCCATAAGTGAATTGGAAGAAACAAATATTGGTACTGGTCGATTGGAAATGATAATTAGAGGTGAGGATGAAGGTGATCAATTACAAGAGATTGATTTACCTAGATTACTTTCAGATCAATTGATGATTGAGAACAATGAATTATTTTCTCGACTTACATCTTTGTTAAAACCAGGAGAAGTTCAGATAGCCTCCATGAGTCAACCCCTCCTTTTGTTGCGCGGTACTACTGCGGTTCTTGAACGTCAGAAATCACTCAAACGTTGTAGACATCTTCTTCAAGCTTGGAGTTCCCAGCGATTACAAACTCTTGAAAAATGTATCGAGGTTCTTATTGAAGAGGAGCGTCAATATCCAAATAAGAATATTGATATGGAAATTCGAATTGATTCCATGTTTGAAGAGTTAAATAGTGATGCTTTGCATTTTCAGAAATTATATTATAGTGAGCGTAAACACATTCTATATCTAGATCAGCAACGTTGTTCTGGGTATGGTGGAGATGAGCCTATTTTGGCTTAGATTGGTTTTAAATTTTCTTTGAAGTTCTTAATTATAGGCAGTATTTTTTTAGTGAGGTTTTAATTAGTTCTGGCTTGTCTTCCATCCAATATGCTTCAAATTCATTTCGACTATTGCCTGACACTCTTGTTGAATTTCTCATCGCTTTTTGCTTGTATGGATGTAGTTTAAGTTTGGTTTTAGCTGTCAGATCTATTAAAAAGCCTTTCTTACACATTTGCGCTACATGAACTGCTTCATGCCTTAATGCTCGCCTTATATAGATCCCGGTTGGCTCAAAATCATCATTATCATTATTTCTTGGAAGTTTATAACCTCCAATCTCCATTGCATTATCAGTGCATATCACGATTGTTTGCTGTCTTTTCTTTAGGAAGCCAAAGAATTCTTTGCCTAATAGACATAGAGGAGTATTTTCTTCTACTGAAAATCCTGACTTATAAATCAAATTGAGTATTTCTTGTTCTTTAGCAGTTAAAAATCCAATAAACTCCAGCATTTTTTTGTAAAGGATGATGTTTGTGGGGTTTGTGGTAAAGGAACTATGCTTTCACGATTGGAATCTCTTTTATTCGTGTTGTAGCAGCATGGCTTAGATTGTCATGAGATGTATTCCAGGGTTGATTTTTTAGACAGATAGCCCAGTTTATTGTGCCATTGCCGTATCGATGGTTGAGGTTGTCAATAGTGTTCATTAAACGTTCTCTTTTTTTTGTTTGATTGAGGGTGCTCGTGAGCAGATTTTGTTGTTGATAATGATCACTTTGCAGGCCTTGCATAAGAACACCTGCTTTAATTAGTGCTTTGTGGGGTTGAAAGATTTGTTTTGTGAGCTTTAGGCATGCTTCGAGAATGATTTTGGTGTCATTGCTTGGCATATCTAATTTTGTAGTTGCTGTTTGGCTATAAAAAGATGAATTAAATCGGCTAGTTCTTGCGAATACGGTGATAGCACGTGCATATTGCTTGTGTTGTCGTAATTTTTCACTGGCACGTACTGCATGACTCGCTATTGCATGCTGTAGTCCTTCTAGATTGGTGATTGGATGGCTAAAACTCCTGCTCACGCAGGTTTCTTGTTTTGCTTTTACTGCCATAGATAGGGGTAGACATTCTTGACCTCGTAGTTCATTTTGGAGTCGTATTCCTACTACACCACATTTTGCATATAGTTGACTACTAGACATTTCACGCAGTTCCAGAGCGGTGTTAATACCTTGCAATCGACACCAGTGAGATAATTTATGACCAATCCCCCACACATCTTCAATTTTGATAGTTGCGAGCTGGCTATCTAAATCTTTAGTGGTAATTAAGTTGAATATGCCTGCATGAGTAGGCATTGCTTTGGCAAGGTGATTGGCAATTTTAGCTTGTCCTTTGCTAGCACCAAGCCCTATGGAGATTGGTAGCCCAAGGCTTTGACGAACTAGTGTTCGTAGTTTTCGGGCCCAAGAAATCAGTTCCTTATTTGTTGAAAAATTTATGTATGCAAAGGCTTCGTCAATTGAATAAACTTCCACTTGTTCACAGTGAGATTCTAGGAGGCTCATGAGACGTTGACTCATGTCACCGTAAAGGGAGTAATTGGAACTCCGAACGACTACTCCTTGTCTTTTTAGTTCTTGCTGAAATTTAAAATATGGTTGCCCCATTTTAATGCCGAGATCACGTGCTTCGGTGCTGCGGGCGATAATGCAACCATCGTTATTGGAGAGTATTACTAGAGGACGGTTAGTGAGAGACGGATCGATGCTTTGCTCACAGGCCGCATAGAAATTATTGCCGTCAATCAAGGCAGTAGTACGGGTCAATTTGATAGTCGAGAACAATTGAGATTGTGAATGGAATATATTGCTACCCCCCAGATCTCCACATTGTGATGATTCCGTAGATCAATTGGTGGATATTGAGGATTATCTGCTTCTAAGGAGGGCACTCCACGATGGTACGTAAGTCGCTTCAGCGTGAAGCTGCTATCAAGTATCGCTACGACAATATGACCTGGATGTGGATCTAGTCCACGATCTACGATTAAGAGATCTCCATTTTGAATGCCTGCTCCGGTCATTGAATCGCCACTAACACGCAGAAAGAAGGTGCTAGTTGGATGCTTGATGAGTTGTTTGTTGAGGTCAATACCAATGTCGATGTAGTCATCGGCGGGGGAGGGAAACCCTGCTGATATACATTCTCCCGCTAGTGGTAGGACTAGAGGTGTTTTCTTTTCTTGTAAGGGCAGCGGTGATTGGGAGAGGTTCACGAAATCAAGGCAGCACTCCTCCAATAGTACATCAGTATCATTGGAGGAGTGCTGCCTTGATTCTTTTTGGCTGAATGACTAGGAGGCTGCTGTCTCTAGCTGTAAAGCTTGGAAATTAACTACTTAGTTTCTATGATATGGACTTCTTTGAAGAATTGATTGGGCTCTATAAATCTGCTCAACTAGTAAAAGGCGTGCGATTTCATGAGGGAAAGTAAACTTAGAAAGACTTAACTGCCAGTGAGCTAAGGCTTTGATTTTGGGAGCTAATCCATCGGCGCCGCCTAGAACAAAAGTAATTCGTTGGGAACCGTTTTCTTGTAAACGCTTTGCAAATGAAATGGAAGTCATGATCTCTCCTTCTTCTGCAAGTGCTACCAGTGTTTCGTCGACTTTTAATTCAGCAAGAATTTTCTCAGATTCCTTGCTAGGATTGCTGTCACGTAATTCGGTTATGGTTAACCCAGGTAAACGTTTGATATATGTATCTAATCCATTACTTATCCAAATTTTTCGTACTTTTCCTATAGCTAAGATTCGATAACGGGATGGATTTAGCACGAGTAACTTGCGAGTAGGAATTTAGGATTAGGCAATCTCTTCTTCATCGTCTAGCAATAATCTTTCAAAGGAAGCATAAAGATTTTTGTTAGTCATTTCTTCATTATGAAGTTGCTTTGGATGTAGTCTTTGTTTGCCTTTAGTGGAATTTTTGGAAGTAGAAGTTTGATTTGATTTTCCGTTGGAAGATGCTTGAAACTGTTTATCATCTTCTTTTTCATGGCTAAGCTGCTTGGTCTCAATTGCTTTGAGGCGCTCAATTAAATGAGGGGGAACGGTACCATCCTTACTGACTTTTATTAACTCTCGAAATAAGTCATGAGGGTTTTCTTCTGTCTCGATTCGATGGCTTTTACTGGTTTTGTTCGGTCTCTTATTAGATTGTTCGTTTGGTTTTGGTAGTGCTTGAGGTAATTGGCGACCTAGTTGACGAAGTCGTTCAACGCTATGAGGGTCAAAACTCATCGGATCAGAAGATTGTATTGTTTGGAAGAACGAGGAGAGAGACCTTTTTTTGGTCCTCTTTCGACTTCTTCTCTTAGGGCTTGACGAAGCTGCTCAAAAGGAAGGTCATCAAAGCTGTCGTCATCAGCGAGGGCTGATGGAAGGTCGAGTTTGTTTGGATTGGTGTTTTCTTTAGCCATATCTATGGCGGCCCAAAGTGGTTGCAGAGGCAACAGGAGGAGAAGGGCGGCAGCCGCCAGGGCTATTAGGCGGGCTCGCATAGAGCAGAGGGGAGAACAAGTTTAGGATCCTAGTTCTAGATTAAATAAATGAAGAGATATTGTGAATTCATAGTTGATATATAAATATAGGTATTTGTTGCTCATGGATAGGAGCTGTCTCAGTATTGATCAATATTTCCAGAGGTTGTTCGCTTTTTATTGATTTGTAGTGAGAGTTAAGGGTGAGTATATGGGGACTAAATTGTTTGATGAATCAATTGAAGTTGTAATTGATGGGACATGGATCATGATTTTCTGAAATGTACTGTGAGATTGAGGTGGTAAATCATGGTCTTTTCTGGACATAGAACAAGGAAGCGTTTTGGACAGCATTGGCTTACAGATCAATTGATTTTGGATGAAATTCTTGAGGCTGCAGACTTGCAATCTGAAGATCGAGTGTTAGAGGTAGGTCCTGGGCGGGGTGCACTTACACAGAAATTGTTAGCTTCTAAGGCTGCAGTTGTTCACACAATTGAGTTGGATAGGGAGTTAGTAGTTGGGTTGAAGAAGCGTTTTAGTGATCAAACTCGATTTAGCGTTCGGGAAGGCGATGTGTTGTCGGTTTCATTGTTGCCACCTGATGGTCTTCCTTTGAATAAAGTGGTAGCTAATATCCCTTACAACATCACGGGTCCATTACTTGAAAGGCTATTAGGGCGATTAGGACAACCCGTTAGGAGTACGTATGAACGATTAGTAATCCTTTTGCAAAAGGAGGTTGCTGATCGAATATTGGCCAGACCTGGTAACAGTAGTTTTAGTGCTTTGAGTGTGCGAATACAGTTATTAGCTGAATGTAAAAGAATTTGTGTTGTTCCTCCAAGTTGCTTTCAGCCTCCCCCAAAAGTTCAGTCACAGGTGATTCTAATTGAGCCTTTGAATCCTCAAGCTCAATTAGAGCCCTTAGTGGCAAAACGAGTAGAAATTTTGCTTAAAACCGCTTTCATTTCTAGACGAAAGATGCTGAGAAATACGCTTGGAAAACTTTTTTCTATAGATAAGTTAGAAATTTTGGCTGATGGAGCAGGTATTACGCTTGATGATCGACCACAAGAGGTTTCTCCATCCGGATGGGTGGAGTTAGCAAGGGGGTTGCATCAATCTGAATTTTTCAGGTAACCATCAATGAGCATTGTTGAAAATCCTGCCAGTCCAGTTGAATATTTGAGAGTCAGTGCTCCTGCAAAGATCAATTTGCATTTAGAAGTACTTGGTTTAAGACCCGATGGTTTCCATGAGTTAGCAATGGTGATGCAAAGTATTGACCTTGCTGATCTCCTTGAGATGAGAAAAACGCAAGATGGGGTAATAAGTCTTTGTTGTGATGACTCAACTTTGAGCACTGATAAGGATAATTTGATTATTCGAGCGGCTGATTTGTTACGTAGTCGTCTAGGGGTTAAGGATTTAGGAGTGGCGATTCGACTGGAGAAGAAGATCCCAATAGGTGCAGGTCTTGCAGGAGGGTCTAGTGATGGCGCGGCTACATTGATAGGGCTTAATTCTTTATGGAACCTAAAACTGACATCTATTCAGTTGGAAAAATTTGCGGCTGAATTGGGTTCTGATATGCCTTTTTGTTTGGCAGGGGGAACTCAATTGTGTTTTGGGAGAGGGGAACGTTTGGAGCCAATAAATTCTGATACTTCAAAAGTTTCCATGGCGATTTTGCTTGTGAAGGATCCATCAATTAGCGTTTCTACTCCTTGGGCATATGCTCGTTGTCGAGAACTTAATGCTTCAAGGTATCTCAAGTGTGAGAATGATTTTGAGCATCGTCGTAATGAACTTAGAAAGGAGTCATGGTTAAACCCTTTGCGGGCCAGTGATCCTCCCTCTTTGCGTAATGACCTTCAGTCAGTGGTTGCGTCAGCTACGCCTTCAGTTAGGAATGCATTGAAGCTCCTGGCTGATCTGCCAGGAGCTCTTTCATTTGGAATGAGTGGATCTGGGCCAAGTTGTTTTGCTCTTTATTCAGATTATGAGAATGCTTTATTGGATTTGGAGAGTAGTCGTAATATCTTTGAGAATGAAGGGTTTCAAACTTGGTGTTGCCCTCTTCGATTTAAAGGTGTGATGCTGTATTCATGAGTGATCTGATTCCAAGGGGGTATAAAGAAGAATCTGAATCTTCTGAGGTTTTGGTTTCAGAGACTGAGCAATCTCAACGTAAAGGTCCTCTTAGCTTTTTTACTGGTGCTTTGACTAGTGGTTTTCTTGCATGGCTCTGTTTAGGGGTTAGTCAGAGACTTGTGGAATATTTCACTCTGCATGCACCTCATTACAGCTCTGCAATTGCTCAGAGTGCCGCGGCTGGGTTTAAAACCTTAGTTATAGGTACAAGTTTTTTGGCTACATTTACATTCTCGTTTATTGGTTTTGGGCTGACTATTGTCTTTTTTCGTAGTTTTTTTGATGGCAGGAAACAAGATAGTCTCTAGCTTTTATAGGTAAATCTATTTATTCATTATTGAGAGGGGTAGTTGATGACTGTTCATGACCTAGGGCTATTGATCTTGTTGCTAAGTCCAGGAATGCTGCTTTCAGTGCTTTTGCTTGCGACTTTTGCGGCAGGCGGATAATTAGCACGCGTTGAGATAACTTGGCTAAACACCGGTTTATCTGGAATTACATCTTTAACCGTGGCAGGAACACTTCTTTTTAACGCTCTTCGCGAAGCCATTGATGAGGAGATGGCGAGGGATTCACATGTGTGTGTGATGGGTGAAGATGTTGGGCAATATGGGGGCTCTTACAAGGTCACCAAGGATCTTTACGAGAAATATGGTGAGTTAAGGGTGCTTGATACCCCTATAGCAGAGAACAGTTTTACCGGTATGGCAGTTGGTGCTGCGATGACTGGTTTGCGCCCGATTGTAGAAGGGATGAATATGGGGTTTCTATTGCTGGCTTTTAATCAAATATCAAACAATATGGGGATGTTGCGTTACACGAGTGGGGGGAATTACACAATTCCAACTGTTGTCAGAGGACCTGGTGGAGTAGGTAGACAGTTAGGCGCAGAACATAGCCAGAGGCTAGAGGCATATTTTCATGCTGTTCCTGGTATAAAGATCGTTGCTTGTAGCACGCCAACCAATGCTAAAGGCTTAATGAAAGCAGCAATAAGAGACAACAATCCGGTTTTATTTTTTGAGCATGTTCTACTTTATAATTTGACAGAAGAATTACCTAAAGGTGAATATGTTTGTGCACTAGATCAAGCGGATTTAGTTCGTGAAGGTAAGGATTTAACCATACTTACCTATTCCCGTATGCGTCATCATTGCCTTAAAGCAGTTGAGCAATTGGAGGTTGATGGTATTGATGTTGAATTAATTGATTTGATTAGTCTAAAACCTTTTGATATGCAAACGATATCAAAATCTATAAGTAAAACCCACAAGGTAATTATTGTTGAGGAATGTATGAAAACAGGTGGTATTGGGGCCGAATTGATCTCTCTTATTACGGAACAATGTTTTGATGAACTTGACTCGCGACCTATACGTTTATCAAGCCAAGATATCCCTACTCCTTATAACGGCAAGCTTGAGAACTTAACTATTATTCAACCTCATCAAATTGTCGATACTGCCAAAGTACTTGTTCGCGAGGGGCTTTGAAGAATGGCTCGTCAGCAAGGTTGGTTTGCGCTTATTCTTGCATTGGCTATAGCCGCAGGATCTGTGGTTTTAAGCTTTCCCTTTCAATTGGGACTAGATCTCCAAGGCGGAAGTCAGTTGACACTTGAAGTTCAACCTACTGAGCAAATCAAACAAGTTACTAATCAAGAACTAGAAGCAGTCAAGGCTGTTTTAGAAAGAAGAGTTAATGGTTTAGGTGTAGCAGAATCGATTCTTCAAACTATTGGAGATTCTCAATTGGTTCTCCAACTTCCTGGGGAGCAAGATCCTTCTCGTGCCGCTAAAGTTTTAGGGCAAACAGCTCTGCTGGAATTTCGAGCTCAGAAACGAAATACTGCAGAAGATATGGTTGCCCTTAAAAGAATGAGGTCAGAGATTAGAGCTTTTCTAGATTACAAACTTTTGAGTGAGGATGGAGACCTAATATCCTTTGAAAATGATCAGAATAGTGAACAACTTTTGGCTGCAAAGAATTTATTAGGAATAAAAAATAAAATAGGAAATGAATTGGGACCCCTTCAAGAAATACTAGAAAGGGTTAATATTGAAATTGTTGATCTTTTTGAGCCAGCTTATCTTACTGGTAAAGATCTTGTGACAGCAGGACGACAGCAGGAGCAAAATATATCCGGCTGGGAAGTTACACTTTCTTTTAATCAAGAAGGGGCTGATAAATTTGCAGAGCTAACAAAATCTATTGCTGGTACAGATAGGCTATTAGGGATAGTTTTAGATGGACGTTCTATTAGCGAGGCATCAGTAGGAGACCAGTTTAAAACAGCAGGAATTACGGGAGGTGCTGCAACAATTAGTGGAAATTTTAGTGCCGAAACAGCTCGTGATTTGGAGGTTCAATTACGTGGTGGTTCTTTGCCTTTGCCTGTAGAGATTCTTGAGGTACGTAGTATTGGTCCAAGCCTTGGCCTTGAAAACATTTCAAGAAGTCTTTCTGCAACTCTTGCAGGTTTGGCATTAGTGGCATTATTTATATTGTTGATCTATCGATTGGCTGGTTTTGTTGCTGTTATTGCTTTATCTTTATATGCATTATTTAATCTTGCGGTCTATTCACTTATTCCAGTAACTTTAACTCTTCCAGGTATTGCGGGTTTCATTCTGAGTATAGGTATGGCTGTAGATGCAAATATTCTTATTTTTGAGAGAGTTAAAGATGAGTTGCGTAGTGGCAACACACTAATACGATCAATTGAAACTGGTTTTTCTCAGGCATTTTCTTCGATTCTTGATGGTCACTTAACCACCCTCATTAGTTGTACTGCACTTTTCTCGCTTGGGACAGGACTTGTCAAAGGTTTTGCTGCAACTCTAGGAATTGGAGTGGTACTTAGTTTGTTTACAGCACTTAATTGCACGCGGGTATTATTGAGATTTCTCATGGGGTATCAAATTTTACGAAAACCTACAAATTTCTTGGCTTCTAAATATCTTCCTTTTCCTTCAGATACTAATTAATTATGAATATGTCTTCTGCTTCTACTGATCTCTCTAAAGGTGTAGTAAAGATAAAATTATGTAGACAAAGAAGACGTGTTTGGTTGATTTCTGGGTTTGCAATTATTTTCAGTTTATTAGGCTTATTGCTTTCTTGGAAAAATCCATTAATAAGAGCTCCTCTCCGTCCTGGTCTAGATTTTACAGGTGGTACTCAAATACAACTAGAAAGATCCTGTATTGAAAAATGCACACCTCTCAAAACTTCGCTTATTTCGGATTCATTATCTGAAGTAGTTTTTTCAGGGCAAAATGGATTACCAAGTCAAAGTCTTGCTAGTGCAAGGGTTCAACTATTAGATGGTTCCCAGTCAATAGTTATTAGGCTGCCATTCCTCTCTGCAGAACAATCAAAAGTTGTAGTTGAGAGATTAGATCAAATAGTTGGACCGTTGAAAAGTGGTGGTCAATCAATTGAGACAATTGGCCCCAGCCTTGGTGGACAATTACTGCGAAGTAGTTTGATCTCTCTTTTCGTTGCTTTTACAGGTATTGCTTTTTATATAAGTTTTCGGTTTGACAAACGATTTGCCTTCTTATCTTTAGTTGCCCTTGCTCATGATGTGATTCTTGTAAGTGGACTTTTTTCTTGGTTAGGATTGCTTTATTCAGTTGAAGTTGATAGCCTTTTTGCAGTTGCTCTATTAACAATTGCTGGTTATTCAGTGAATGATACTGTAGTTGTTTTTGATCGAATTAGAAAAAATAGTTTTGAAAACCCTTCCATTAGTCTAAGAGAACAAATCGATAGTGCTGTTTCTAGAACTCTTACTCGAACTATATATACAAGTGCTAGTACTTTGTTGCCTTTAATTGCATTGATTATATTTGGTGGACTTACTTTGTATTGGTTTGCCATCGCGTTGGCATTTGGAGTCATTGTTGGAAGTTGGTCTAGTATTGCCTTGGCTCCTTCTTTGCTTAGCCTTTGGGATAACTCTGGTTTAGATTCTTCATTACCAATAGAAAATTAAATCTTTTAAGTGCATTCCCTTTTCCTTATTCTTAGATCCTTTTTTGGTCGTTGTTTCCCATTGGTTCTTGTATGCTTATCAATTTGGGATTTAAGAATTGAGGTCCAGCTTCTTGTTGACCATTTCACGTACACTTCTTTATTGTATGCAATACGTCATCATTCTCTTGCGATCATTGTCTTATTAGGTAGCCCCTCCATTTTTAAAAGATACGGATTGCTTAGATCAATACATTCTATTTATTAATTTTTAGGACGTAGTCCAAGTATCCATTATTTTTTTTACTACCAGTCTTTGTAAGCCAACCTGCAAAACAATTACTAATGGAAGGGCAATAATCACTCCTGGAAGTCCTAGTAAAAACCCTAGGCTTAGTTGTGCAATTAAAGCCACTGATGGCAATAGATTGACTGTTCTGCTTAATAATAAAGGGGTCAAAAGAAAAGCCTCTAAGTTTTGTAGAATTAGTCTTAAGATTAGAACCTGAAACATTAGAGCTGGTGATATTAGAAGTGCTATTCCTAGAGGCAAAATTGTTGCTGCTGTTGGACCAATTGTTGGAAAGAAAGTAAGAAGACCACATACAAGAGCACTAAGTAATGCAAGTGGTACCTTTAATAATGAAAGTCCAGCCCAAGTGAGTAAAAAAATACTAGTCGCAGATATCGTCATGCCAGTAAGCCATCCTCCAAGCGCTATCCGGCAATCACTTAAAAGCTCATTGATTTCATTTCTATAAGGTCTAGGAATTGCAGAAATTACTATTTGACGATGAGAACTTGGATCTAATGCAAGAAGTATCGAAATTAAACTTATAAGAAATAATTGGATAATACTGTTAGCTGCTCCACCTGCAAAACCTATTAATTGAGAGCCTAACGGACTGATATTATCCCAACTAAATTTTTCTGGGATGCTTTGTTGGAGACCCATTAATCTAGGTTCTTCCGCAAGGATAGACTTGACCTTTCCAATTAAGGTTGGAAGGATTGTACCAAGTTCTTTAACTTGATTGATTAATTCTGGTACCAATAGCAAGACAAATGTACCACCACAAATTATAATTAATACAATAACTATTGTTAGGGCAAACGAACGAGACAGTGGAAATATAAGTTGTAGTTTCTGTATCAGAACATCAAGTGCTACTGAAACTATAATTGCTCCAAATATTATTAATATTGCCCACCTAAGTTGCCAAGTTAGAAGTGCTAATAATATTGAAGTAAGTGTTATCAATAATCCCCGTGAACTCATTTTGCTAATCTCTTCTTCTTCCAAGGATCTAGTAAGTCATGAATGACAACTTCCTTAATAATTACTTGGAAAACTACCGTTAATGGCAAAGCAAGTAGAAGACCCAAAGGTCCAAAAGTAATTGTAAAGATAAGCTGAGCTGTAAGAGTTAATGCTGGAAGTAATTTTACCTGATGGTGCATTATTGATGGGGTCAAAAGATAACTTTCTAAATTTTGAATAATGACGTACATTCCCAATACAGCAGCTGCTTTCCAGGGCATATCAAGTAGTGCTACGGACATTGGGAAAATAGTGCTAATAACTGGTCCTACGTTTGGAATGATGTTAAGTAATCCTGCAAGAAGTGCATTTGCAATAACCAATTTGACACCAAGTAGTGATAGTCCAATGCCAGCAAGTAAAGCAACACACAGAGAACTTATTAATAAGCCAAACATCCAATTGCTAAGTGCATTCCCACATTCATATAAGATCCTCCTAGCCCTTCTTCTGTAAAATGATGGTACTAATTGGATGAAAACTTCCCTATAGGCTATAGGTTGAATTGATACCATTAAGCTTATGGTGCCTACAAATATAATTTGAATTAATCCATTGCCGAGATTGCTAGCAAAACCTAATATTTT